>CACXUM010000006.1:0-9179 GCA_902770835.1 uncultured Bacteroidia bacterium | reverse complement strand
TCAATTTGGAAGTCAAGGCGGGCGCGAGTGCCAATCCTTCTGCAATGACGGAAACAGCGGTGCCGATGATGGTTGTTGATAATGAGGAGTTTGAACAGACCTCGGGCGTGTTTCAGGCCACGAGTTCAGGCTCTTATTTTGTGGGTTTCCACAGCGTGGCCGACAATGGGCCTTGGTATTTGTCTGTCGATGATGTTATCATTGAGCAAACCTCACAGTACAATTTTGAAATTGAACAACTTACGGCTGACACTTCGGTTTATTTCGGCGAGCCAGCCTATCTGCGTTTCCGCTTGAACAACACGGGTTCGGAGGCCGACACTTATCATTTCGACAATGTTAGCACACTTCCCATCGAGTTTTTCAAGGATGGCGTCGCGGTGACGGAAGTCACGGTGCCTTACAATGGCTCGGTGGAAATGGTTGCCAAGGCCACGTTGCCGATGAACCTGAACAACAACGACGTGGTTCACGCCACTTTCGATGTCTATCCCTCTGCTATGGCACCCTCGCAAAACGTTGATTTTTCGATTACTGCCTTGGCTCCTTTTGCCGATTTTCCATTGATGGAAGGCTTTGAAAACGACTTTGTTCCGTTTGGCTGGCAAAACAACATCACCAATGGCAATTATGCCTTCGACAGACGTCAATCCAGTAATACTCCGAGCGCCGTACCTCACGACGGAAGCCAATATATGGCCCGGTTCTATACTTATACCAATCCCGAAGGCTGCTCGGCGGAGTTGGTTTCGCCCAAGATGGAGTTGAGCGAGCACGACAATATTGTCCGTTTCTGGATGTTCCGCAACAGCAATCCCAACATCAACCGTCCAGACCGTATCAATGTGTATTACAATTCGTTGCCTTGTTCTGAAGGCGGTCAGTTGCTGGGCACCATTCACCGTTGCACTTATATGGAACCTGTCGTGGCTGATGAGGATGATTGGTACGAACATTCCTTCACTTTCGATTGCCCTGACAATTACGGTTTTATCATTTTCGAGGGCGTTAGCGGTTACGGTTGGGACCTCCTTATTGACGATATTTCCATTGACAATTCCTCTATCGACAATGACCCGCCTACGATAGTTTCGGTATCGGGAAACCAGACCTACGCCGATACTGAAATGAACCTCACGTTGCGCGTCCACGATGCCGCCAATATGCCCGCAACCTTGGCGGCTACCTATACGATCTGGGGCACGACCCACGATTTGACTTTCACAATGGCTGGAAAGAATAGGGCTAACTACGATTACACGGCCACCATTCCCGCCTACGACAACCACACTCACGGCACAATGACCGTGCAACTCGTTGACGCTTTGGGCAATAGTGCAACTTCGGAGGAAATCCCAATCCGTTGGGACTATCAAAGACCTTTGCTTTTTGAGACCTTTGAGAACACCGACGGCCTGTTTGGGCTTCCCGAAGGCTGGACCACCGACGGCAACCCGACTTGGTGGGATTGGACCGTGCAAGGAACGGTGTATTACACTGATTATTATGAAAATGACTTCGTGGTGAGTCCCCATCGCGGCAGCAAGCAGGCCGTGTTGGAATGGGACAACAGCGAAAGCCCTTCGGCACAAGACCAAACCTTGATTACCCCCGTGCTGACCATCACGCGCCCAACGGTGCTCCAATTCTGGACTTGGGTGCAGTACGGCACGGATGGCTATGACCATTTCGCCGTCAGGGTGTACGACACCTACAACGGCACTTGGGAGGACAAGTGGGATGCCGCCGATATGCCTTACGGACAAATCAATGCTTACAACGAACCGATTTCCATCAACTTGGATGAATACATCGGCAAGAACATCAAGATCGGCTTCAGGGGTTACAACGACTTTGGCGAGTTCTTGGCTTTCGACTGGTTTGTTGACGATGTGAAAGTGATTCCGACTGACACTACCGATGTGAATGTAAACGAGTTGGCTGCGCTGAAACTCAATATCTATCCCAATCCCGCGAAGGATGTGATTCATATCGAGGCCGCCAAAAACATCCAAAATGTGCAACTGATGAGCATAACCGGTGCGCTTTTGGAGGAGAGAAAGACCAATGCGCAAAGCGTGAAACTGAATTTGGATGGCTATTCCAAGGGCATTTATATGGTTCGCATCGTGACCGAAGACGGCGTTGCAACCAAAAAGATTAGCTTGATTGAATAAGGAGCAGAGCCATAGAAAACGTATCCCACTCTATGCCAAGATTTTGCTTGGTATGGGGCTTGGTTTGGGTTTCGGCTTTTTGGCTATGGCCTTGCATTGGGAGGGGTTTGTTCATAATTGGGTGACTCCGTTTGGGGCCATCTTTATGCGCCTTCTCAAACTGATTGCAGTGCCATTAGTGCTGGTGTCGCTCATTTTGGGCGTGGTCAACCTGAAGGACATTCGGAATTTGTCGCGCATTGGATTGAAAACCATATTGATATATGTTTGCACTACGATTATCGCGGTCAGCATTGGCCTGACGATGGTCAGCCTCATCAAGCCGGGGCGGGTCTTCCCGAAAGACAAGCAAACGGAGTTTATGGAACGCTTCCAACAGACCGTTGCTGAGCGTGAGGCGCAGATGCAGCAGGTGCAGGACGATTCGCCATTGCAGTTCGTGGTTGATATGGTGCCCGACAATATTTTCCAAGCCTTGGGCGATAACTCCAAGATGCTGCAAATCATCTTCTTCGCCTTGCTTTTCGGCGTGGCGTTGATTGTGGTCGGGCCGTCGAAAGTGCCATCAGTGGTTCGGTTTTTCCAACAGTTGGACCTTGTCTTGCTCAAAATCATCGATTTTATTATGGCTTTTGCGCCCATCGGGGTTTTTGCGCTGATGGCGGCCTTGATTGTGGACTATGCGGGCGATGTGGGCATCATTTCCGCCTTGGGAATGTATGCGCTGACGGTCGTCTTGGCTTTGGCGGTCATCATCTTTTTGGTTTATCCCACGATTTTGAGGGTGTTCAGCAAGAAGAAGTTGGGGCAGTTTTTCCACGCCGTGTTTCCCGTGCAGATGCTGGCCTTTTCGACCAGTTCGAGTGCGGCCACCTTGCCCTTGACTTTGGAACGGACGCAAAAGCATCTTGGCGTTTCGGAAGAGGTTTCAAGTTTCGTGCTTCCCGTCGGCGTTACCATCAATATGGACGGCACAAGTTGCTATCAAGCGGTTGCGGCGGTGTTTTTGGCTCAAGTGATAGGTTTGGACTTGACTTTCAGCCAAATGCTGCTCATTTTGGCCACGGCCACTATCTCGTCCATCGGAACGCCGGGCATTCCGGGAGGCTCCATTGTGATGCTGATGATTGTCCTCGATTCGGTCGGCATCCCGATTGAGGGCTTGGCACTCATTTTAGGCATTGATCGGCCCTTGGATATGCTGCGCACCGTCGTGAATGTGACGGGCGACACGACCGTGGCCTGCATAGTGGACGATACAAAATAGTGTTATGGAAGCACAAGATAAATATATCTTTCGGAAGGCCACTGCCGACGAGGTCCATGCAGTTTTCCAATTGGTGTTGAACCGCATTCACTGGATGGACGAAGTGGGCATTCGCCAATGGAATGTGACTGATTATGTAGGGCGTTTCCCGCTGTCGTATTATGAGCAGAAACAGGCTGAAGGTGAGATGTTTGTATTGGAGGAAAAGGCCACGGAGCGGATTGTTTGCGGAGCCATTTTGAAAGAGGTGGACGACCGCTGGCCGGAAACGGTTGAGGGGAGCGCGTATTACCTCCACAATTTCGCCACCGATACCGAAAAACATGGTGTAGGCTTGGTTTATCTCCATCTTGCCGAGCAATATGCCGCCGCGATGGGCAAAGAGTATTTTCGCCTTGATTGCGCTGTCGACAATGCATTCCTTAACCGATACTATGATGCGCAAGGCTATGTGGTGGTGGGCAACTGCGTCCATGGGCTTTATCATGGGCTTTTGCGGGAGAAGAAACTGTAAAGCCCGATTGTAAAGCACTGTAAAGTTTCTTTACACTCACTGTAAAGAATCTTTACACTTTACAAAAATGCGTTTTTGTAATTTATTGGTTGTTAATGTTTTACAAGTTTGGCACGCGGATTGCTATGCTATTTGCAAATTTGTAAAATTGTAAAGTATGAAAACCAACAAAATCGCAATTCTGACCACTTTGTATTTGATGACGGGCGCGACCCTCACGGCGCAAGACACCGTCACGATGAACCTCAAGGAATGTATGCGCTATGCCGTGGAGCACTCCACCAAAATGCGCATCCAGCAGGCCGACAACCGCGACGCGCAAATCAACCGACGCGATGCCATCCTCGCGGCCTTCACGCCCTCGATTGACGCCGGCTCGTCGGCCTCGCTCAGTTTCGGTCGCTCCGTTGACCCCGAAACGAACACCTACATCCAAACGACCTCTTTCGCCAATGGTTTCAGTGCCTCGGCAAGTATGGTCGTTTTCAACGGGTTTCAGGCCGTCAACAACCTGAAAATCACCAAGACGGCGCAGCAGATGGGCCTCACCAAGGCACAGCAGATTGAAGACCAAATCTGCTTAGCCACGATGGAAGCCTACTGCAATGTGGTTTATTACACCGAATTGGAGAAGGCTTTGCAGGCGCAGGTGGCCACGGCGGAGAAGGCCGTGCAATTGGCCACGAAACAAGAAAAATTAGGCCAAAAATCCCACGCCGATGTGATTCAGATGCAAAGCGACCTCGCCGAGCGGCAATACCTGCTGACCCAATGCCGCAACCACCTCAACGACGCCCTCATCACTTTGAAAGATGTGATGTTTTGGCCTATCGAGGAACCGCTGAAAATTGACGGTTTGGATGTAGCAGGGGGATTAGACAGCCCTACAGACCAGGCGGATAAAGTTTCCCAAATGGTGGAATTTGCCAAAACCAATATGCCGTCCGTCCTTTTGGCCGAGGGCACGATGAAGAACGCCCGCCTCGCCCTCAAGACGGCCCGCTGGCAGTTGCTGCCGAGGCTCGCGGTGGGTGGTGGCTGGTCGTCGAGTTTCTTCACCTATCCGGGAATGGAGGGGTATGTGTCTGCGCCATATTTCGACCAATTGAAGAACAACGGCGGCGAGTATGTGCAACTCTCGTTGAGCATCCCCATCTTCGACCGCCTCTCCAGCCATTCCAACATCGCGCGGAGGAAGAACGCCTACGACCGCGCCCAAGCCGACTACGAGCAGGCCCTCCAGACGGTGGAGGCCGAGGTGCGTCGCGCCATCGCCGACCGCGACGGCAGTGCCGATGCCCTTCGACAAGCCGCCACCCGCGCCGAATTGCAAGAGGAGGCTTTCGAACTGAATACCAAGCGTTTCGAGCAGGGCTTGATTTCGTCCATCGAGTATCAGACCGCATCGGGCACTTATCTCAACGCCCTTGCCGAGCACCTTAACGCGCGGCTTCAATACTTTATTAAGTGCAGCGTTGTAACTTATTATAAAGGGATATCGTATTTAGAACAATGACACTCGACTGTGAGACACAAGAATCAACCACAAACCGTCATTGCGGGCTTGACCCGCAAATCGAAGATTCGACGTAGTCAATCTCCTGAACGAGAGGGCGTCGTCTTCGCGTACAGGAGATGGCGGATGCTTCTCCGCCATGACGGTAAAAGGCGTTAGGGTAGTGCCCCCCAGTCTTGCGTCTCGAAGTTCCCTGTCGAACAAACAATTAAACAATTAAACAATCAACAATTCAACCATGAATAGCATCTCTGACAAATTAATCAAAATCCTATCGTTAGGCATAGGTCTCGCCATCGGCATCGTGCTGATTGCCAAGGTGTGCTTCGAATTGTCGTACGACAGTTTCTACAAGGATGTGGACCGCATCTATATGATTACGGAAAACATCATCTTTCAAGAAGGGGGCGACCCCAATGACTTTTTGGGCACTTCGGGAGGCATCGCGCCGGGTTTCAGGGCGGAAGTGCCTGGCGTGGAAGCCGCTACACGCTATTCCAACTTGCTCAACGGTAACCTTTATGACGAAAACGACAACCTCATCACAGGCCTATGTATAGGTGCCGATACTTGCTTTTTCGACTTTTTCGACCGTGAATTTCTTGCGGGCGACCCGAAGCAGGCTTTGCAACAATACAATGGCGACATTGCCGTCAGCCGTAGTTTTGCGGAGAAGTTGGGTGGCGTGAACGAGGCCATTGGCAAACAAATCTACAGTGAAGTTTGGGGACCGAAAACAAGACTGACCGTGGTGGGTGTTTTTGAAGATTTTCCAGAGAATGGCAGCGTACAATGCGACATCGTGACGGCCATTGCTGCCTTCGGTGAGTGGAGCATCAACAACTGGCTGGGCAACGACCGTTATCGCGGCTTTGTCAGGCTGGCGCCCAATGTGGATCCCAACGGCTTGAAAGATGCCATCCGCAAGATGCAGGAGGCACACCAGCCTTTGGAGGAGTTGGAACGTGACGGCTCCACGATTTGGTACACGCTGGCCCCTCTTGCCACCATGCACCGCCACGAGCCTACTATCAAAAACTATGTGCTGATTCTTTCGGTGGTGGCGGCCTTGCTGCTTTTGGTCTCGGTGCTCAACTACCTGCTAATGGCGGTTTCGGATGTGGTGCGCCGCTCCAAGGAAATGGGGGTCAGAAAATGCTACGGTGCCAGCGCAGGCAGCATCTACGGAATGCTCATCAAAGAGACGGCTTTGAACCTATTGGCTTCGTTGGCCGTGGCAGCCTTGCTGATATGGGCTTTCAGCGGGGTCATCGAGTCGCTGTTGGGCGTGCCAGTTGCCAGCCTTATGGTGCCGCAAACCCGTTGGGTGCTTGTCGGTATCATAGCTTTCATTTTCCTCGTTTCGGCTCTCATCCCCGCGATGATGTTCGTCAGGATTCCCGTCTCGACGGCCTTCAGCGGCTACAAGGAAAGCAAGCGTCGTTGGAAACTCTCGTTGCTGATGTTGCAAATTGGCATCAATGCCATCCTGCTGCCTATGGTCCTTGTGGCCGACGGACAATATGACAGGGCGTTGAATGCCGACATGGGCTACGAATACGAGCATCTGTTGTATTCCCCATTGAGAGGTGCGGATAAGGACAAATTGATACTGATTACGGAGAAACTGCGGCAATATCCCGAGGTGGAAGCCGCCGAACTGACCTATTGCATCCCTTTGTACAAGTCGTCGGGGAATAATATTATGCTGCCCGACAACCCAACAAAGTATCTGATGGGCGTGTGCGACCAATATATGGCGACAGAGGGTTTCTTCGACCTGATGGGCTTCCGTTTGATAGAGGGCAAAGCACCTTCAAAGCCGAAGGATGTGGCCGTGAGCCAAAGTTTCGTGAAGGAGATGAACCTTTATGCCGACTGGAGCGACGGCGCGGTTGGCAAGGACATCTTGATTTCGGAGCACAGCGATGGCGACGATGATGTTTACACCATTTGTGGCGTTTATGAAGATTACGTCATCGGCTCGATGTTGGGCAACGACGACCGTGCGAGCATCCGCTTCTGTGGGAACATGGATTGGAACTATGGCCGCGAAGACTGGTCGATGGTGATGAACACCTTGGTGGTGAAGGTGCGTGAGGTGAATCCCGAAGCCATCGCCAAGGTGAAGGCAGTCATCGAGGAATGTCTGCCCGAGCGGAACAATGTCGAAGTGACGCCTTACACCGAATTGGTCAAGAAAGAGTACACCCACCTGTATCAGATGCGGCGCACATTCATTATAGGTGCCTTGTTCGCTTTGGCGATTGCCTTGTTTGGCCTGATAGGTTTTGTTCGCGATGAGGCCAACCGCCGCAGCAAGGAGGTGGCTATCCGTAAGGTGAACGGCGCAGTGGCGGGCGAAATCATCCGTATGTTCGTGGTGGATGTGCTGAAACTGGCTGTGATTGCGGCTTTGATTGGCGTAGCGATAGCCTATTTCCTCGCCGACAAATGGTTGGAGTTGTTTGCCATGCGCATCGGCCTCTCGCCACTTTATTTCATCATCGGTGCGGTGACGGTCTTGCTTATCGTGACTGCCGTGGTCGTCATGAGCAGCAACCGCGTTGCCCGGATGAATCCTGTGAAGTCATTGAAGGATAATTAAATACTAGTCATATTATGGAACACTCAATGGACAGAAAAATCGAACAGAAAAAAGGCATTCGCCGCGCATTCACGAAAAAAGCGCTACCGTTTTGGGGCGGGGCGTTGCTCCTCGTCTTCATCCTTTGGCTCGTCTTCAGGGACGACTCGAAGAAACTCCGCATCGACGCGGACAACATCACCGTGAGCACCGTCACCTCGGGCGAGTTCAACGACTACATCCGCATCAGCGGGCAGGTCGCGCCCATGACGACCATCCAAATCAGCCCTTTGGAAGGCGGTGTGGTGCAGCAGATCGTCACCGAGGAAGGCAGCCGCGTCAAGGCAGGCGACGTCATCCTCATTTTGAGCAATGAGAACCTCGACATGCAAATCCTCACCTCTGAGGCCGACCTCGCCGAGAAAGAAAACATCCTGCGCAACACCATGATTCAGATGGAACAACAAAAATTGAGCGTGGAGCAGGAGAAACTGCAACTGCAAATGGAAGTGCAGCGCAACCGCCGCACCTACGAGGCGCAAAAGTCGCTCTACGACGACGGCCTCATCGCTCGCGAGGACTACCTGAAGGCCGAGGAGGACTTCACGCTCTCGAACAGCCGCTTGAAGCTGGTGGAGAACCGCGCCAAGCAAGACAGCCTCCACCGCACGGTGGAAATCGACCGGATGCGCGAGAGCCTCGAAAATATGCGCATCAATATGATGATGATCCGCAAGCGCAAAGAAAACCTAACCATCAAGGCACCCATCGATGGCGAGTTGGGCTTGTTGGATGTGGTTCTCGGTCAGTCGGTGGGCGCAGGCTCCAAGATCGGGCAAATCAACAACTTGGACAGTTACAAGATTGAGGCCCAAATCGATGAGCATTACATCGACCGCATCACGCCTGGCTTGGAGGCCACTTTTGAACGGCAGAGCGAGCGGTATCAGGCGCAGATCCGCAAGGTGTATCCCGAGGTGCGCGACGGCAAGTTCAAGGCCGACTTCAAGTTTATGGAACAGCAGCCCGAGAACATCCGCAGTGGCCAGACCTATTACCTCAACCTGCAACTCGGCCAGCCCGTGGAGGCGGTGCTCATCCCGCGTGGCGCCTTCTAC
>CACXUM010000005.1:78418-170434 GCA_902770835.1 uncultured Bacteroidia bacterium | reverse complement strand
TGACACCTCGGAATACCGTGACCAACAATGGGAAGACGTTCCGCTCGAACAATGTGGTGCATTGGTGATGGTTCCTCCTGTCGTTGATGATGACATAATCGTTGGTGCCTATATGAAGACATACAGCAGGTATCCGACCGACCCGCATGGCCCCGATTCCTTGTTCGCATTTCGTATGGATTTTGAAGGGAATATCCTTGATCAACAGGGATTTGAGCTTCCCTACATGGGTAGCGGTGGCAGTTGTCTTCATTTTCTGGGAAGGGAATTGCTGTTCAAAATGGAAGCGGGTTATATGTTGTATTGTCCGTTCCGTTTTGTCGATGATGGAAACTATTACCATGTTGTTTATCTTGACAACAACCTCAATCTGCTGAAGATAAGGCCTTACAAGAAAATCAATCCTCTTTCACAATTTGATGACCTGATGCAAGGAATCAAGGTGAAAAGGAGTCGGCACAACACAACCTATTTTGCCGTTGAATTAGCGTCAAACAACCCCGCGAAAGCCACGGATTACGATGTGAGGCTTTACGAGTTGGACGACAATATTGACGGAACGGAGCCCTACATTCCATCGTTGCAATACATCACTCGCACTTCCGATGATTTGGATTGGCCAAGTGGCATCGAATTGTTTGATGACAACAGTCTTTGCTTTGCCTACACGTTGAACATAGGATTTTGGAGCAATCTCGATTCATGGATGATGATAGAACATTTAACTCCCGGTTTCGACACAATATCAACGTTATATTACGACCATGAGGGGGAGCGCATCCATAGTACCGCAACGAGCATTTTGGCTACAAATGATGGTGGTTTGCTGCTTGTCTATCAATCCAAAAACCTCGACAACACCGACCAACGCTGGACGACGATAACCAAATTCCCCTTCGAGGCCTTTGTTGGCATCGATGAAGCCCACGACAATGGCCTGAAAGTGGCGATTGCCTATCCTAATCCGGGGAAGGATGTGCTGAATATTAGGACAGGATTGCAAAATGCAAGGGTGGAAGTCTATGATTTAAGTGGAAAATTAATTTGCAATCAAGAAATTACAGAAAATGTCACTTCGATAAATGCTGAAAGTTGGCCTTCGGGAGTTTATGTTTGGAAGGTCTACACGAATCAAGCCGGCCCTTCGACAGGCTCAGGGACCTTAGCGGAAACGGGGAAGTGGATTAAAGAATAACAAATTAACAATTGACAAATTATGAAAAGCATTAGACTTTACACTCTGCTTGCACTTCTGCTAATAGTCGGAGGGGTGACGATGCAAGCCCAAAGAGCAACGAACATCGAACAAATCATCAGAACGCCCAACAGCGTCGCGTATGATATGGTGTATTCAAATAAAAACGAGATTACCACCTTTCAAATCTTGCGTCCTGATGCAAACCAGTATTCCGTCAACCGATATTCGATTGACGGGCAGTTGTTGGGCTCTGCGATCCCTTGGAGCGACGAGGAATTAAGCACCATGCGAATCCATGACGCGGACTTGTATAGTAATTACAACGGGAATGTCAGTCTTTATTATGTGTCGACGCGATTGGGAACCGACACCACGACTTTCCATAAAATCACCATCACCGAGGACATGGGCTTGGTTTATCAAGATTTCCAATGGTACAGCCTCGACTTTCCCACCCAAATTCAGGATAGGAACGGCGTGAAAACATTTGTGGTCAAGGACGGGAGTGTGCTCCTATCATATAACGACAAGTTCTTGGACAGTGTCCATATCGTCAGGTTTGCCGACGATGGAGCAATCCTCGCGGAACGCAAAATGAAATGCTACGGCGGGCAAGTGAGCAGTGGGCTTGTTTACGAAGAATCGTTTTACCACAAACTTATCCCCACGCCCGACTCGGCCAGATGCCGCTTCATCACGGGACGACATTATGTATGGGGGCCTTATAACCCTCCGGGGCCACTTGTCTATACTTGCTTCACGATGGATGAGCACCTCAATATCGTGGATTCAATAAAGAACACCGACACGCTTTCATTCCCCTTCTTATGCGGTAATATGGCCTATTATCGGGTCAATCACCACAATGGCCGTTCATATTCCGTCAACTCTTTTTCCTATCCTGCCGTGAATGGCAATCCCGAAATAGAATATGACTTGTTGATGGGCGTTTACGACGAAAACATGTTCCAATTGAACTACACTTGGGCGAAACATAGCGACGAACACTTTTATGGAGGATTCGAGTATTCCATTGATTTCGATTCCGACGACAACGTGTATATACTTGGAGACGTGGACTATGAGTTGCTTTACATCGCCTATTTGGATGCCGACTTGAACAAAATCGGGGAGATTTACATCAAAGAACCCGATACGCCTTTAGGCCCGTTGGCTCTTGTAGCCATGCCAGAGGGTGGTTGTTTGGTAAGCAGTTCCAGTTTTTTTTCATACGATGGATACATTCACAAAGTCACGCTGTCAGACCTTTTGGACATCGAGGAGGCTCATTCCCATGGCTTTGCCGTGGCTACGGCCTATCCCAATCCGGGAAGGGATGTGCTGAACATCCGCACGGCGTTGGAGAATGCCCGAGTGGAGGTTTACGACCTCAATGGGAGGCTCATGCACAGCCAAAAAATCACGGACAATGTGACAACTATTGACGCGGCGGCTTGGCCTTCGGGAGTGTATGTCTGGAAAGTTTACACGAATCAAGCCGGCCCTTCGACGGGCTCAGGAACTTTGGTGGAAACGGGGAAGTGGATTAAAGAATAACAAATTAAAAATCAACAGAATATGAAAAAGACTACGATTATGTTTGCCGCATTTCTTTTTTCGGCGGCATTGTGTCACGCGCAAGGCGCAGACGGAATGGAAAAAGAAAGGGATTACATAAATTACCCTTATTGGATTGATGAGGTTACAGAGCAGCCCACTGGTTATGTTATTGATGTCAATGGCAATGTAGAAATCTCGACGGTAGAAGGCTTGGCTTGGCTTCCAAGTGTGGTGAATGGCTTGAACGGTTGCATTCCAGATGACTTCAACGGCCGCACTGTGCGACTAACTAACGATATAGACTTTGAAGCCGTGGCAAAATTGCGCTTTACGCCTATTGGCAGCCGGGAGCATCCTTTCAAGGGCACTTTCGATGGAGGTGGTCATACACTTGATGGTTTGTACATTGGACTGAATCAAGGTGGGATAAGCGACGAAGAGACCAATCTTGATTTTGGATTCTTCGGATATATATGTCATGGCATCGTGAAAGATATTACTATCAATTCAGGTGGTCTTGCCAATCGTCACCTTGTTTTTGGGCCGGATTATGAACAATATTACGATGGGGGCATGGTCGGCTTTGCAGATTCATTGTCATTGGTGGATGGCTGCATTGTCAAGATTTTTGTGAGTTCCAGTGGTATGGATGTGAATAATCTTGGAGGGGTGGTCGGACTGAACCGCAATTCCACAATCAGGAATTGTGCTTATGTCTATGGCAATCATGCTATGGGAGCAGGAGACCGCGCAGGAGGCATCGTTTTCAAGAACCTTTCAGAAGGAGGCTATGCTGATGCTGAAATATGCAATTGCTTTTACTACGGATATTTTTTGGAATGTCTTGGAGGAGCGTACGCATTGGGTGGAGTGGCTTGCTTTAACGAGACGGATCCAAAGTCACAAACAGGTGGATATAAGGCTGTTGTGAAGAACTGTTTCGCCGAGAGTATTTCGGTATTGAGAGCCACTTATGACGGCTCAATTGTTGGCAAAAACATGGAAGGTTGCCTTGTGGAAAACTGTTATGGCCATATTTGGAACAACTATGAAAATGCTGGCTTGTTTGGCTTTACTCTGGGCAATATAGCCGAGTGCGCCGAGTTTCTCCCCACAGGTCTCTGCCAACTGGAAACGAGTGTGTTGGCAGGCGGCACTTCAACCGACATCATGGTGGATGCCCTCAACGCTTGGGTGGATGCGCAGGAAAACCCTTCAATTTATAAACATTGGGTGCCAGTATATGAACCTTACGACATCCCGATGTTTGAGGACGGCATTCTTTCCGTTGGGGAAAACGGCACGAAAACCAGCACAACAGATGTTTATCCCAACCCCGGAAAGGATGTGCTGAATATCAGGACTGCTTTACAAAACGCCCACGTGGAAATCTATGATTTAAGTGGAAAACTGATTTTCAATCACGAGATTACGGGAAGTATCACTTCAATAAATACTGAAAACTGGCCTGCTGGAGTTTATATTTGGAAAGTTTACACGAATCAAGCCGGCCCTTCGACCCTTCGATGGGCCTCAGGGACCGCAGGCTCAGGGACCTTGGTGGAGACGGGGAAGTGGGTGAAGGAATAACAAAAAAACACTTTTTTTCTTTTTTGCGTCGTTTTATTCGTATTTTTGTCGCAAAATTTGCGACGATATTGGATGGATAATGCCGCAGAAACTATTGTACTATGTATTTACACGAACACGAGAACTGGACGGATTTCCGATGGTCGGCGGAAAAAGTTGCATTGCTTTTGGACGAAGTTTGCCGCGAGCAAGGCAAACTGCTTGGTCGCTTGAGCGGTTTGGGCTTCGATAGCCAATTGAAGGCGGTGGCCGAAAACCTCACCCGCGATGTGGTCTATTCCTCTGAAATAGAAGGCATAAGGCTCAATATTGATGAGGTTCGCTCGTCCGTTGCCCGCCGTTTGGGGATTGAAAACGCCAAGTTTGTCCCTTCGTCGCATTATGTGGAAGGTGTGGTGGCGGTGATGCTTGATGCGATGGAGAACTTCGACCAGCTTTTGACGAAGGAGAAACTCTGCGGCTGGCAGTCGGTGTTCTTCCTTTCGGGATTCAGCGAGGGTACACCCATTGAGGTTGGACAATACCGCACCCACGAGGAGCACGTCGTTTCGGGTCTTTGGGGGCGTGAGCGGGTGCATTACGTGGCCCCATCGCCCGACCGAGTGGAGGAGGAGATGCGCAAATTCATCGACTGGTTCAATGCCGACAAGCCCATCTCTCCAGTCATCCGTTCTGCCATCGTCCATTTGTGGTTCGTTTCCATTCACCCTTTCGAGGATGGCAATGGCAGGTTGGCACGTATCCTTGGTGATATGTACCTTGCCCGTGGCGACAACAGCCGTTTCCGATTCTACAACATCTCGTCGGAAATCAACCGCGACAAGAACCATTATTACGACATTCTGGAGCGGGTGCAGCACGGCGACGGCGACATCACCGAATGGGTTGTGTGGTACTTGAAGACTTTGTTGGCGGCTATCCGTGAGGCTTCGGCCACGGTGAGCACAGTGCTCAACAAGAGTTTCTTCTGGATGCGTTTTGCCAGTGTCCCACTGACAGAGCGCCAAACCAACACACTGAACCTTTTTCTCGATGGTTACGAGGCCAAAATCACCTCAAAAACTTGGGCGAATTTGGGCAAATGCTCGAAAGACACGGCCATTCGCGACATTCAGGACTTGTTGGAAAAGCATATCCTTATCGAAGACAATCCCGGAGCCAAGCGGCCTTCCTATTCCATCAATTATGGAGGCGAAAGGGATGACATTGTGTCGCGTTTCGGTGACATAGCCATCAGCGAGGAAGCGGGAGGCTATTATCTCACTGCGGTTCTCGACGGGCATACAAAAGTCAGGGAACGCCTGCTTTCTTTGGATGCCGAGCGTTATCGGAAAGGCGAGCTGCCCATAAGTCATTTGTTGGGGAAATACTGCTCCTATTTGTTGGATTTGGATTGAAGTGTTGGCCGATTTTGCCTTGATTTCCCTTCTTGACAGACAACAAAGTGGCTGGCCTTTTTTGTTGGCGTCGCAAAAAAAGCTACCTTTGCAGCCATGAAACGCATGTTTTTTGTATGGCTTTTGTTTTTTGTCGTGTTGGTGGCTGCTTGCTCCAAGCGCGAAACGCCTCCACCGCCCGAGGAGGACATGCTCTATCGCGTGGAGTGTTTCTATCAAACCAACCTCGACAGCGCACGTCGGATTCTCGACACGTTGAATGTTTCCGTGCTTTCGGAGAAGGAACGGGCGCATTATTGCCTGCTTTGGCTTGATGCCTTATTCGATACGATGTTCTATAACGCCGAAATCGATTCGCTTCTGCAAGTGGCCGAAAATTGCTATGTCGGCGGCGGTGACAAGTATTTCGAGGCAAAGTCGTATTACGCCAAAGGCTATGCCTACCGCTCATCGCCACAGCACCGTTGGCTTTGCATCGACAATTACCAGAAAGCCAAACAAAGCATCGACCAATGCCAGCATGTGGACAAGCGTCTTGTTCGTTTTTCACCCACACCCACCACCGAGCAAGACGTGATCGACCACTTGAAATACAAAATCTATAGCGGTCTTGGTTCGGCATACGGCGATTTCGGTTACCACAATGAAAGTCTGGAGGTGCTGAAAGAGGCTGAACGTTTTTTATGCCATCGGCAATGGCTCGACCAACACTGCCTCACTGCACTCATGATAGGTGAATTGTACCTTCGTTTCAGGGAGTACGACAGCAGCGCGTTGTATCTGGAAAAAGGCTTTCGCTCTGCCCAAACGCTTGGCGACACTTGGAAAATGGCCGCCTGCCATAGTTCGGCTGCCTTGCATTTGCTTTTTCGTTACGAAAAGCAGAAAAAGGCTAAAAGTGAGGAGGAAATGCAGAAATTGTTGAGAGAAGCCATTGCAGAAGAGAAAAAGGCTTTGCAGCTGTTGGGCGGGCAAACGGCCAAGTTCAGGGCGAGTACCATCGACGGACTGACCCATGCCTATTTCGAGTTAGGGCAGTACGATTCTTGCATCTTTTTTGCCAAGCAAGCAGCGAATCAATACGGATTGGAGGTGTGGAGGATGAATGCCAACATGTATCTTTATAAATCGTTTGAGGCTTTGGGCTGTATGGATAGTGCCTTGTTGTATGCAGAAAAATATATGGATGGGAGGCATAAATACGATTATAGCGGTAAAGCCGTTGCCCAAGTGAAAGAAGAATACGACAAGCAGTTGGAAATCCAGCGTTTGGAAAGCGAGCAACAGTTGAAACGTTACCGCCTCTATTTGTGGATAGCCCTGTTGGTCATCGTACTGATGGCGGTGCTATGGGCGGCGTTGCGCTACCGCAAGAACAAGGAGTTGGAGACGCTGAAACTCCGCGAGGCGCAACGCCAACTGCAAACGGAGTTGGAGCAACTCACCGCCCAGCAGAAGGAGATGCTCAACCAACAAGTTTTGGCGATTTACCAATCGGGGCAGAAAGACCGCTTGCAGCGCATCATTGAGGCTTTCGAGGCGGCCTATCCCCAAGGCATTGGGAAAATGAAATCGGCCTATCCCGACCTCAACAAGACGGAAACGCATCTCGTCATTTTGTCGTTCCTGGGCTTCCGCATCAAGGAAGAGGCCGACCTGCTCGGCCTGAGCGAAAACACGGTGGCAAAATACCGCTCCAACCTCAAAAACAAGGCCGATTTTGACCCGATTTCTGCGCTTGTCGAGTGAGAAAATGGTTGAGGGCTTTTGGTGGTTTTTCTATCCCAACGGCTTCACAATTTCAATTCTCAGCCCCAAAGCACTGATGATGCTGTATAAAGTGGAAATGGTCGGGTCGATAAGCCCGTTTTCGATTCTTGAAATGTAACTCTTGTTGGCACCAATGCGCTTTCCGAGTTCCGTTTGGGTGATTTTTTCCTCCTTTCGAGCCTCGCGGATTACCTGACCCATATAGAAAGCATAGGCTTCCTTGCGGAACTCCTCTCTTTCCTCTGTACCTACCGCACCATACTTTGCATCGAGCACCTCGTCATAACTTTGAATCATGTTTTCGCTTGTATTCATAATACTCCTCCTTGATTTTCAATGCTTTTTCTATTTCTGACTGTGGCGTTTTCCTTGTCTTTTTCTGGAATCCATTGAACAGCACGACAATGTTCCCTTCGTCGAAAATGAAGAACACCCGGTAAATGTTTCCATCCCATTCCACCCTCAATTCGTAAACACCATCCTTTATGAGTTTCACAAATTTGGAGTTGATGCGTTTCAGGGTTTTCAGCATATCCAACACATAATCGATCTTTCGTCTGACACTATCATCTACTGAATCGATAAATGACTTGAAATGGTTGCCGAATGTGATGATCTTTCTTTCCATGCCGCAAAGGTACAAAAAAGTTTCAATATGTTACAACTTTATTTGTTCTTTTCATTAGAATTTGACCGTTTTTCCCCTGTTTTTTCGTTGCAACCGCCAACAAAAATCTGTACTTTTTTCTGGTAATTCATTGATTATCAAAATGAGTTGAAAAGAAAAATCTGTACTTGGCCTTTGGGGTTGAAAAACTCCCTATTTTTTTATATAATTTTGGAGGCATGAAACTAAATGTATCATTAAAACTGTTTTATGCCATGAAAAAAAGTTTGTTTTTTGCAATTTGGATGGCTTTGCTGATGGCTCCGCTTTCGGCTCAGACCATCGAGGTTTCGGGCGAATACCAAGGCAATGTGCTTTGGGACGCCGACACTGTTAAACTTGTGGGTGATGTCGTCATCGAGCCTGATGCGGAAGGCACGGCGCGCCTCACCATTGAGCGTGGGACTTGGGTGATTGCGGAAGGCTATTACCGCATCACCGTCTACAACGGCTCGTTTTATGCCTTGGGCGCGGATAAGGCTCTCGTCACCTTCACCGCCCGCGACACCACCGATTTCCATAATCCTACAGCGGAAACGGGGTGGCGAGGCATCCACCTGATTTCCGA
Source organism: uncultured Bacteroidia bacterium (assembly GCA_902770835.1). Lineage (GTDB taxonomy): Bacteria > Bacteroidota > Bacteroidia > Bacteroidales > F082 > Limimorpha. The sequence goes on along the minus strand of CACXUM010000005.1, from coordinate 161,684 downwards.
CCAAAGTAATGCCCAAGACAGCGTGATGATGGAGTTTTGTGAGGTCAAGTACGGAAAGATCATCACGGGCGCACCCGAAGGGGAAAGGTACGGCGCCGGCGTTGAGGTGAGAAACAAGAAATACTGCTACTTCGCCCATTGCCGTTTCTCGCAAAACCGCAATGATCACAATACTAGTTCGCCAAGCGGTAGCGGTGGAGGCGGAATGTATGTGCTCAACCCTGGGACAATCCTTGTAGAGCATTGCGTTTTCCACGACAATTACGCTTGGTGGGGTGCGAGTATCAGAATGGACGGCTTGCGGCATTTCACGGTGCGCAACTGCGAGTTTTACAACAACTCAGGACATTACGGCACTGCGCTCGATATGCATATTGGCGAATTGTCGCTGACGGCTTCGGGGCCACAGGTCTATAACAACTACATCCACGGCAACCACGGCAGCACGGCCTATCTCGGTTGGGAAGGCGTGGGGCGTTTCCACGACAACATCATCGTCAACAACGATGGCTATTCGCCAGTGCTGGGTACCACGGCACCCAATTATTCACATTATTATAACAACACGATTGCCAACAACCAAAGCGAAGGATTCCTAAACGGACGAGGCTCTGGCATTTGGACCAATGGAGGGCAGAAGATTTACAACAACATCGTGTATGGTAACGATTTGTACGATTTCTATCCGCAGAACTTGCCCCAAATCCATTTTGAACGCATGGACCCGACGCATCCTGACCCGACTATTTTCAATAATTGTGTCAGTTGTCCCGACGGGAACGAAGGATCGATTTATGAAGAACCACAATTTGTCCGTCCGACCGAAGGTTTAGGCCCTGCTTATGACCTTTCGACCACGGCTTTTCATTGGTCGTTGCTTGAGACTTCGCCTTGCATCAATGCGGGGACAACCGACATGAACCAATATTATCCCGAAACCGATTTTACGGGCAGTCCGCGCGTGGTTGACGAGCGTATTGACCTCGGAGCTATAGAGTTTCCCATCCCGAATGGAGTGGAGGAAACCGCAGTCCAAAGTTGCGTCTATCCCAATCCGGGCAAGGATGTGCTCAACATTGAGGTTCACGATGCAGCGGATAGGGTGGAGGTGTACGACCTCACCGGACGCAAAGTTTTTGAAAACAAAATATTTGGAAATCAAATTGCTGTCAATACTGAGGCTTGGCCATCGGGAATGTATTTCTGGAAAATCTACGCAACGAGCGGCTCAACGGCTCTCACTGAGACTGGAAAATGGATAAAAGAATAACCCAAAACAAGTTAAAATGAAAAACAACAGATTTTACAGTTTGCTCGCCGTTCTGCTGATGGCTTCGATGCCATTGCTTGGCGGGACGGTCGGCGTGGAACGCGCCAAGGCCTTGGGCGCGAAGTTTGTCGAGGCCAACTTCAAGAATGACACGCAGTTGGAATGGGTCTATACCGGCGTTTCCGAAAAAGGCCATCCAGCGTTTTATGCCTTCAACGGCACTTCGGGCGGTTTCGTCATCATCTCGGCCAGCGACCTCACCAGCCCCATCCTCGGCTATGCCGAAACAGGCAATTTCAACACTGAAAACATCCCTGATGGATTGGCCTATTTCTTAGATGGCTATGGCCAATCCGTTGATTTTGCGGAAGAAAACCTGAAGAAAGCCGATTTCGTGATTGCCCAAGAATGGGAAAACCTTGAACGCAGCGGCAAAACCCAAACCTTGAAATCGGTGGTCGTCCAGCCCTTGATTGCCACGCATTGGGACCAAGATTGTTTTTATAACGCATTTTGCCCAAAAGACGAAGCGGGACCTTGCGGCAATGCCTACGCAGGATGTGTGGCCACCTCGATGGCGCAGGTGATGAAGTATTGGAACCATCCGCAGCAAGGCACAGGCTCGCACTCCTACAACAGTTACCTTTACGGCACCCAATATGCTGATTTCGGCGCGACCACTTACCATTGGGACGAAATGCCCGAGTCGCTAAATGATGACAATCAATATGTTTCGCTTCTCATGTATCATTGTGGCGTGAGCGTCGACATGAACTATGGCAGCATGGCCAGTGGCGCCTTGCACCAAAGCATCCCACCGGCGATGAGTTCCTATTTCGGCTATGGCACTTCGCACAATCTGTTTAGGGACGATTATCCCTACGATGAATGGGTGGCCATGATGCGTGATGCCTTGGATATGGGCATTCCGATTTTGTATGCAGGTACCGATGGAGGAAGCCAGGGCCATTCATTCATCTGCGACGGCTACGACGACAACGGCCTGTTTCACATCAACTGGAGTTGGGGAGGCGAACTCGATGGCTGGTTCAGCATCGACAACCTGCAAACCTACAACCAGTCATGGAACCTTGTGCAAAAGATGATTGCCGATGCTGTTCCTTCTGGCGTCTACAACGCTATGCCCAAGGCACCGACCAACTTGAGCGTACAGCCGCTTTCAGACGATTCCTATACCTGCACCGTGCATTGGAACAATCCAACAAAGTCATTGAACAACAGTAACTTGACCCATATCGACCAAATCGTAGTCAAACGTGACGGAAGGGTTGTTTATACCGAAGACAATGTCACCCCGGGCGCGGCCATGGAAATCACGGATGAAGTGTCGTTTTATGGCTTGCACGACTATCAGGTCTTTGCAGTGAACAATGGTGTGCATGGGCAGATTGCCACAGAAAGCAGGGTGCGCTTCGGGCCTTCCTGTTCGTGGACCATCGCGGCAGGCACCACCTTTTTCAACGGATGGCAGGGCGCTTCCATTCAGGTAATCAACAATGCCTCGCAAGTGGTGGAAGCAGTCACGGCACACTCAAGCAGCGAGACGATTTCCGTTGAGGTGCCTTTAGGCCATGTTGCTTTCGCTTGGGTCAAAGGAAACAGCACGGTTAGCGATGTGAGTTTTGTCATCAGAGATGCTGACAATCAAGTCGTTTATACTTATTCAGGCACTTTGGAAGGCATCGACGAAGGCGTTTTCCTGCAAATGAACAATAGTTGCGGCAATGGCACAGATTGCGGTGCGCCCACCGATTTGTATGCTTTTGCCGAGGAAGATCGTGTGGTGTTGGCTTGGACTTCCTTTGATGAGTACGCAAATTATAATGTGTATCGTGACGGGCAACTGATTCAGACGGTGAGAGACAACGAGGCTACTTTTGCCGATGAATCAGCGACGCATGGCGGGCATTGCTATTTTGTGACCGCATTTTGCACATCGGGCGAAAGCGACCCAACCAACGAGGCTTGTGCGACCATTGGCGACGACTGCCAGCCAGCCACCAACCTTTGGTATGAGATGACCAACAATAACAAGGTGAAACTCACTTGGGGAACGCCCCAACCCAATGACGGCCTTTCGGGGTTCTACATCTACCGCACCAAGGAAGCAGATATGAACTGGCAGCAAATCAAGACATTGGGAGCCAATTACACTTCCTATACCGACAACACCTCAATGGAGGATGAAACGGCTTATCTTTACAAGGTGGTGGCCTATTACCAAGCCATCGACTGCTATTCTGCCCCGGCACGCTCGAAGTACAGCGAATTTGAATATTTCGTGCGGGTGTATTGGTCGGTCGATGGGGTGGGAGAGGTCGAATCGGTTTGCACAGAGGTGTTTCCTTTGCCAGGCACCGACCGCTTGAACATCCGCACTGCCTTGCAAAATGCCCGTGTGGAAATCTATGACTTGACTGGGAAACTGGTTTGCAAGAAAGAAATTACGGAGAATGTCACTTCGATAAATGCTGAAAGTTGGCCTTCGGGAGTTTATGTTTGGAAGGTAATGGAAGATGGGAAGGAAGCGGAAGTTGGGAAGTGGATTAAGGAATAAAAACACCTTTGGAGGGATGAAAACAGATTGCTTACTGTCAAAAAAAATAGGGACAAGCCGTTTTGTTGCTATTTTTCAAATCATTGAAAAACAATATTTTGAAAAGTTGGCAACAAAAAAAAGTATGGACAAGGCAGGAGTTGCCCTCGAAAAGCTCTTGACAAGTAATCTTTATCATTAACTTTGCGAAAATTTCAAAACCGTAACACAATGAAAGCAACAAGAATTTACACCCTGCTTGCGCTCCTGCTGATGGCGGGAAGGGTGACGATGCAAGCGCAAATCCGTATCGACAAGCAGCAATGCTTTGGGGGATATGGCGACGACATAGCCTATTCAATAGTTGAAGAGGAGGATTTCTTCTTGGTTGCCGGCCTGATGGAACCTTCTTCCATTGGAACAGGACATGTACAATGCGATGGGAACCACCAACGGACTTGGGTGGCAAAAATCAGTAAAGACAATTATGAATTCATGGAAGGTTGGTGCTTCGATATCATGAGCCTGTTCGTGAAGATTTTCAAGGATGAAAACGCTGATGGCGAGTACTTTTTGGTAGGCCAATGGGATTGCTATGGGGCAAGGAATCTAACCACCATTAAGATTGATTCCAATGGTAATGAGTTGTGGCGCGTTTGCTTTGGCAATGAGTATGGACATTTATATGAAGGCGGTCGCTTGTACACTAGCGACGGCGGCATTATCAATTCCGGAGATTACGACATGGAGGGTGGCGATGTCGGCCACATCTTTGGCGGCTACGATGGTTGGCTCATCAAGCATGACCGAAACGGCAACTTGGAATGGGAACTGACCTTAGGCTCACAAGCCCTTTATGAAAGCGTTCTCACTGTCCAACAGGCCTCGGACGGGGGCTATTATGTGTGTATGCAAAACGAATCCTATGGGGAAGGGAACATACGTTGTCCAGAAATAGTGTCTAATGCCACCTTGGTAAAGTTGAGCCAGGCGGGCGAAATAGAGTGGCATGAGTGCTACGGATGCGCGAACACGGCCCCAGAAAGGCAGGAGAATAGTGGTTTTATCGATGTCGTCGAATTGAATGACGGGTATCTGTTTGGAGGTCAGGCCAATTGCAACAGCGGTGACTTGGAAGGCAGCGGATGGCACTATGGCACATTGCACAACTCTCCCAACGGTCCATACACTTCTGACATTTGGCTTTGGAAAGTGGACAATAACCGCAATATCATTTGGAGTAAGTGTTACGGAGGCTCTGACAATGATTTCTTGCTGAAAACATTTCAAACAGAAGATGGAGGTTTTATCGTTTTCGGAAACACCCATTCCAGAAACGGCGACGTGGCAAGTGCCAGCCATATCAATCTGGACGAATGGAACGAGGGTGTGGGGTGGATATTCCGAATCGATGCCAACGGAAATCTGTTGTGGGAACGCTGCTTGGGTTCGGCTGGATGGCGATGTGAACTGCACGAATTGTGCACAACTGAGCAATCCCGAGTTTCCCCATCATTTGAAGGATTATTGGTTGTTCCACATTACGGATACTGTGGATTATAGCACATTCAGTATTCCTGAAATGCCCATGCAGCAGGAAGCTTTGGCGGAAATCTATCCCAATCCCACGAACAACACGGTTTGCGTGGTGCTGCCCAACGAGGCTGAGGCCACTGAAATGGAACTCGTCAACATGAGTGGCCAAGTGGTGGCAGCAAAGACCTTCAGCGGCAAAAGCAGTTGGATAGAAATGGGCGACTTGCCCAAAGGAATGTACATGTTGAGAATCCGTAATGCGGAAATATGCCTCACGCGGAAAGTGTTGAGGGAATAAATTGTTGTTTCGCGTCATTGCGAGCGAAGCGCGGCAATCCAGAAAGGCTGGACTGCTCCGATCCTCGCAGTGACGCAAAGCGTAAACGAATTTGCAAAACAGTTAATCGAGTTATTCAAAATAAAAAACAAAGCAAACATGAAAAGACATTTACTTATCCTTGCCGCGATGCTCATTTGCGGCACAATGCAAGCCCAGCTTGTGGAAGGTTGGTTGGAAATCCCGACAGGCACTAACGAAAACCATTTTGATGTGGCTTGCCTCGACAAGAGCACTGTTATCGTCTGCGGCGAAAACGGCAAAATCCTGAAAAGTACCGACAGCGGCGAAACATGGTCGGTCAAGTTTGAAAAAGAAGGCTACGACATGATTCATGTGGGCTTCGCAGATGCTCAGGTGGGCTATGCCTGCGGCGATTCTTGCTGGTGGAACAGCGATAACCACAAAGGCGTTATCGTGAAAACCACCGATGGCGGCGAGACCTGGCAGGAACTCCCCAACACGGAGTTTGTGCATTTGGAATGGCCTGATTGGATTCGTCCCAGCGATTTGTGTGTGGTTGACGAAGAAACCTATTACCTCTTTACTAAAGATGCCGTCCTATGGCGAACCACGGACGGAGGACAGAGTTTCACCTCAACTCCGTTTGAATTTGGAATGGTGAATCATTGTGAGTTGTTCTTTGAGGGTGAAACGGGATATGTTGTCGTAATCGATGGCGGAATACATATCCATAAAACGACCGATTCGGGACAGACTTGGAACGAAGTCGTTACTAATGGTGCGTATTTCGATTATTCGGTTGTTTCACATTTCTTCGACAAGAACCATGTGGAAATGTATGGCTATTTCAGCGAAGGTACACATAATCTGCTTGTGACGGAAGATGGTTTTGAAACAGTTTCCTATTTGAACGTTGAGTGCCCAATTATGGATTATTACGGCATGGGAAATGTAAGCCATAGCAAATACACTTCAGACACTTATGGATGCATTCTTATGGGCATGACTTTAATGAAAGGCTCGACAGACACAAACCCGTATATTATGAAAGACGGCTGGGAACACTGCGAATGGGTCAAACAAGGCATTCCGGATTGTGAGAACAACGGCATGGTGCAATGCAGGGATTTGTATGCGGTTGATGGCGTGGACACGGTTTTCTACATTGCTGCTGAAAACGGATTCGTTTACAAGTCGGCGATGATACCTGTTAGTGGACTTGAAGAAAATTCTTTGCAGATCTATGTCTATCCCAATCCGGCAAAGGATAGGGTTGTCATTGAAGGAATTGAAGCTGCGGAAGTGAATGTTTATAATGCGCTTGGTCAGGTGGTGAAGACCGTGCGGGGGACGAATGAAATCCCCGTTGCAGACTTGCCGCAAGGGGTTTATATGCTGCGTGTCACGGATGCGGATGGAAAAGTTTACACTAATAAGATAACGGTACGATGAAAGCAACAAGATTTTACACCCTGCTTGCGCTCCTGATGATGGGAGGGGTGAGAATGCAAGCGCAAGAGTACCCCCAAGATCTTGCAACTATTTATACTTCTGAAAGTGTGTGGATAAAGACCATAAAAAGTATCGATGAGAATGCATTTTTGGCCTTTGGCGGGACTGATGCCGGCAGTCGCGTTCTAATGAAAATGACCTACGATGGTGAAATCCTTGATTCCATTGGCTTGCCCAACAATCGGTTGGAATACTGGGGGCAGGGTAATTTTATGAATGGGAAGTTTCGTTATGTGTCGTTCCGTGCGGATGATAACGACACGTTACCCTTGCTTTGCGTGGTGGATGTCGACCTGGATGACCTGACGCTAACTTATACAGGCTACAACTGGGAAGGCCTTGATTTCGATCATCCAACGGTGACTGAGTTTTATAGGAATATGATTCACTATGTTTTCTCCAAGGATGGCAGCCTGACTATCTCTTACCCCGTTGATAGTCTTTGGATGATTGACCAAAAGGAAGCAATGCATTTGGTACAATTCAAAAGCCAAGGCGATGTGAGTAAGGAAAGGATATTTTACGATCTTCGTGAGTGTTTAACTAACTATTTCTTTTCCGTGCCGGATTCATTGGGATATCGTCTCATTTTGATGAATCCCGATCATTATGCTTATGATTGCCATACCTTGGACAAGGATTTAAATACCATATCTGTGGTTGAAGATGCAGGAATGGTCTATTATTCCAATTCCTATGTAAACAATTGGCCCTATTACTGCATCCACGAACTCCCTTGTCTTTTTGGTATCCATCCCTACAATGGTCGTACCTATTCAGTTGGTTGCGAAACTCCTTTTGAATCAAACGGCGAAATGGATGTTATAATGGGCGTGTATGATGAGCAATTCCAACAATTGGGCTGGACATGGTGCCTCACCAACCCAAGGGGCAACGATGAAGGTTTCGGCATGTGTTTCGGCGAACAAGGTGAAATATATGTGCTCGGTTGGATGGATATTAGAACAGGTTGGAATTTGTATGTAGGTGTTATGGACGAGGATTTGAACAAATTGAGTGAGATCTACTTCATACCAGAGAATTATAATCTTGGTCCGTTGGATATTGCCGTTTGTCCGGATGGCGGTTGTATCGTTTGCTCCAATCGTTCCAAAACGACTGGCTATGTGGATTACTGTATATTTAGAATCACACCTGAGGATTTCTTGAATGTAGAAGAAGCGCATTTGCACGGGTTTGCTGTGGCCACGGCCTATCCCAACCCAGGTGGCAACACCCTCAACATCCGCACGGCCTTGCAGAATGCACGCGTGGAAGTGTATGACATGAACGGCAGGCTTATCCACAGTCAAACCCTTACGGAGAATGTGACGGCGATTGATGCAACAGATTGGGCTGAAGGTGTTTATGTTTGGAAGGTTTATACAACGGGCGTTTCGACAGGCTCAACGACCTTGGTGGAATCGGGGAAGTGGATTAAGGAATGACACGCTTCGCGCTTTTGCGAGGAGGTACGACGAAGCAAATCGAAGATTCAACGAAGTTAATCCGGATTATAGCCTCAGGTCTGGACTGCTTCGTGCCTCGCAGTGACGCAAAGCGGGAGAAAAGCAAAAGCCGCCCCATCCTGATTCCATGCGTTTGGCGACGCGCTGGGGTTAGGGTGGGGTTGGCTTTTTTAGTCAAAGAATTGAACCTATTTTGAGCAACAAAACGGAAAAATTGCTATTTTTGCAAGTTTTATTTTTCTGACAATGCGAAAACTGCTTATCATATTGGTTTTGATGGCTTTAATGCTCCCAGCACATGCCGCCTACCTCCTCATCCCGATGGACAACACCCAGACGAACCACTTGAAGGCCTACGGCGTGGCCTATTGGGTGCTGCAAAGGGAGGTGGAAATCAGTTGGTTGCTGAACTATAGGGGAGGGAGCTACCTGATTCCTTACCACGAGATGTTTGAGCGCGAGTGCAAGATGCGCAATGTGTCTTACAACGTCATCGCCGATGCGCAGGCCGACGCGATTTTGGCTGAAATCGCCGATCCGGGCGTGAATATGGATGAGATGAAACTCCAAAAAGTGCCCCGCGTGGCGGTGTATGCGCCAAAGAACAACTTGCCTTGGGACGATGCCGTCACTTTGGTTTTGACTTACGCCGAAATCCCTTACGATGTGGTTTATGACGATGAAGTGTTGCAAGGCGTTTTGCCAACTTATGATTGGCTTCACCTGCACCACGAGGACTTCACAGGACAGTATGGAAAATTTTGGGCGCGTTACCGCAACTATCCTTGGTATCAAGAGGATGTGCGGGCGCAAGAGGCCACGGCGCAACGCTGGGGCTTCACGAAGGTTTCGCAATTGAAATTGGCTGTGGTGAAAAAGATTCGTGAGTTTGTGTCTGGCGGTGGCTATATGTTTGCCATGTGTTCCGCGCCCGACAGTTTCGATGTGGCTTTGTCAGCCGAGGGCCTTGACATTTGCGATTACATGTTTGATGGCGACCCTATCCGCAGCGGCGACCCACAACGATTGAATTACGACAACTGCTTCGCTTTCACCGATTTCAAACTATCGGTCAACCCGCAGGAATACGAAATTTCAAACATTGATGTCACGCAGGGGAGGATGCAGCGGGTGCGCGAAGAGAATGATTATTTCCTGCTGTTCGATTTTTCGGCCAAGTGGGACCCCGTGCCAACCATGCTCACGCAATGCCATGAAAGGCTCGTCAAGGGCTTTATGGGACAAACCACGGCTTTCAACAAGTCGGTTGTCAAGCCGTCGGTCGTCGTTTTGGGCGACAATGCTGCCTTGAACGAAGACCGTTACATCCACGGCAATTTCGGCAACGGTTTCTGGACTTTCCTCGGCGGCCACGACCCCGAAGACTACCAACACATCGTTGGCGACCCGCCCACGGAGTTGGACATGTATCCCAATTCGCCGGGCTACAGGCTCATTTTGAACAATATTTTGTTCCCCGCAGCAAAGAAAAAGGAACAGAAAACCTAAAAATGTTTATATTTGCCCGCTTAAAAATGTCAAACGCTCAAAATCATTTGTCTATGAGAAGAAATATACTCGTTATCCTTGCCTTGATGTTAGGCATCACTACGCTCCAAGCCAAGCCTGTCGATATGGGCAGGGCGCAACGCTTGGGCTTGAATTTCATTCAGCACAAAGCCCAATTCTCGAAAAACGCGGTGCAAAGCCTTGATTTGGCTTACACTTTCCGCGCTGAAAACGGCATGGCCACGGCCTACGCCTTCAATTTCGACGGCGGCTTTGTCATTGTGGCGGCTGACGATGTTTCGTCGCCCATCATCGGCTATTCCGACCAAGGGAATTTCGACTACCAAACCGCTCCTGACGGTTTGCTTTTTATGTTGGGCGAACATTCGCGCGGCATTGAAATGATGGTGAATCAAGGAGTTGCAACACCTAACGACATCCTCTGCCGTTGGAAGAACCTTGAGTCTTATGGACGGTTGAATCCCGAAAAGGGCACTGCGGTTGTCGGACCTTTGGTGCAACAGCGTTGGGACCAAGGATCGCCGTTCAACATGTATTCTCCCGGCGGGTGCCCTACGGGTTGTGTGGCCACGGCTATGGCCCAACTGATGAAGTATTGGGAATGGCCGGTGCAAGGCACGGGCGAGCATAGTTATGTCGCCCAAGGCTATGGAGAGCAATACGCCAACTTCGGTGCCACCACCTACGAATGGGACAACATGATCGATTATTACAACAACGGTGCCGGCACGCCCGAACAGAAACAGGCGGTGGCCACTTTGATGTACCATTGCGGCGTTGCGGTCAACATGATGTATGAGCCTGATGGCAGTGGCGCCTATTCAACGGATGTGCCGGATGCCATCAATACGTATTTCTCCTATTCCGAACACGCCACGCATATCGGGAGAAGCGGCTCCTATAACGACTGGATTGCCCTGCTGAAGACCAACATTGACCAGCACATTCCGCTGTATTATTCAGGCCAAAGCCCCGACGGTGGCCACGCTTTCATTTGCGACGGCTACGATGCCGACGACTTTTTCCACTTCAACTGGGGTTGGGGCGGTGCGTCTAATGCTTTCATCCTCATCGATGGCGAGCATTTCGACTACACAAGCAGCCAAGCCATCATTTACGACTTCATTCCCAACTATGTCTACAACCAAATGCCCAAGGCACCCGAAAACCTCAGCGTGAGCATCGACAGCGATGTGTCGCGCATCGGGCACCTCAGTTGGACCAATCCCACCGAAACCGTGACGGGTGAGGCCTTGACCGCCATTGACAAGATTATTGTCAAGCGCAACGGTTTTGTCATTCAGGAGATTGAGAACGTGCAACCCGGTCAAGCCATGACCTACGACGACGAAGTGCCTTTCTTCGACCAGTTTGAATACACAATTTTGGCCGTCAGCGGAAACAATTATGGCCGCACGACCCTCACCAAGGCCGTTTTTGGTCCCTATTGCGACTGGAAAGTCATTATGACCTCCAACAGTATGCAAGGCTGGGACGGTGGCGGCATCACCGTGCAAAACGCCGCTGGTTCTTACATCGACTTCCTGACCACCAACCAAGCCACGGCCACCATCCAAACTTTCCAGATGGCCTTGGGCAACAACAACCTCTATTGGACAGCACCCAACTCCAACATCACCAACCTTTCCTTCAAGATTAGGGACGCTGAAAACCAGATTGTTTACCAATATGAAGGCCCGTCGTCGGGATTGGAAGCGGGCATTTTGCGCACCTTGAACAACAGCTGCGGCAACGAGAACGTGTGCGAGGCACCCTACAACCTGAAGGCCACCCTCGATCCCGAAAACGACCGTAATATCATTCTCACTTGGGACAGCGACCATGAGCCGGAGTTCGGCTACTGCATCTATCGCGACGGTTTCCTGTTCAACATGGCGCACGAAACCCGTTATGTGGACGAAAACGCTGAAATTGGGGGCTATTGCTACTACATCACAGCCCTCTGCAACGGCGGCGAGACGGTTCCCTCCAACGAGTATTGCGCCACTTCGGGCACAGGCTGCGAGCCTCCCTTTGACTTGGACTATTCCTATGCGAACAATAACAAGGTGCAGTTGGACTGGACCGCTCCCAACAACGAGAATGTCACAGGATATTATGTCTATCGCCGGACGGAAGAAACGCCTTTCAAACTCATCAGGTCGGTGAAGAACCCGACGGTAAGGGACAACACTTCTGTCGTTGGCACATGGTATCAATATGCGGTGACGGCCTATTACGAAAACCTTGACTGCACCTCGGCTTACGCCACCGACCTCTTTGACTCGGACAAGTTCTTCGTCGAAGTGGACTGGTCGAATGTGCCGAAGGATTTGAAAGCGGAATTGAACGAAGAGGAAACCCAAGTCAGTTTGTGGTGGAGGCCCGCTTTCCAAGCCACATCCTACGACATCACGCGCAACGGCGCGAAAATAGGCGAGGCGACCGAAACCGAGTTTGTTGACGAAGACCTCGAAGCAGGGCAGACCTATTGCTATCAAATCGTTGCACATATTGCTGATTCAGAGGAATCTTCTAACGAGGCTTGCGTTACCACATCTGAGGCACCTGAGCCACCCGTCTTGCCATGCTCTGCACCGACGCATCTGTTGGGCGATTTCAGACCCGCTTTAGGGTTTTCCACAGCCATTCACGTTGAGTGGCAAGCACCAGAAGACCGTGTCCCCGATTCATACACCTTGATTGTTTACGATATGATAGGAAACGATACGACCATACTGACTGGCCTGACCGAGACTGTGTACGAGTCCATTTATGCGATTGATGGCACCGACAAGATATTTCAAGTGAAAGCTGTTTATCCTGAATGTGAGTCGGAGTATGCCCTGACCGCTGATGGAGACGATTTCGTGAGACTGACGAGTCTTTCGGTCGAAGAAAACACCGTTGCTGCAAAGTTTTATCCCAATCCCACCAACGGCCAACTGACCGTCGCGGCTGAGGAAATGACCACGGTGAGCGTTTACAACTCCATCGGCCAATGTGTGATGGAAGTGGCTGCCAAAGATGGCGTTGCCTTGTTGGACTTGAACGGGATGCAAAACGGCATCTACATGGTCAGGGTGCGCACTTCGGCAGGTTCCGTGATGCAAAAAGTGGTGAAAATGTAATTCGTTTCGTCAATAATATTATTTTTGCGCCTTAAAAATCGAATGTCAAATATCAAACAATTCAAACTATGAGAAAAACCTTATTTTTGATGATGACTTTGGCCCTGTTTGTGGGTCAACTCATCGCTTCGCCCGTTGGCGTCGAGCAAGCCCGTCAACTTGGTTTGAAGTATGTGCAGAGCCATTCTGCCAAGCAAGTCGCCGACCTCACGCTTGCCTACACCGAAATGACCGAAAGCGGCAATCCCGCCGTTTACGTTTTCAATTTCGACGGCGGTTCAGTATTCGTCTCAGCCGACGATGTGGCCCGTCCCATCCTTGGCTACACCGACGACAACTATGACTTGGCCAATGTTCCTGACGGTTTGGCCTATTATCTGCGCTTCTATGCCCGCCAGATTGCCTTCGCCCAAGAGAACAACCTTGAACCCGAAAGGGAAGTGGCTTCGGAATGGGCGCATGTGGCCATCGACGGTTTCGAGAACGACAACCGCAGCACCCGTGGCGACATTGCCCCGCTGATTACCACCAACTGGAACCAAGACTATCCTTACAACTATTACTGCCCGACGGGTGGCGGCGGCCCTGGTGGTCGTGCCTACGCTGGTTGTGTGGCAACTGCCATGTCGATGGTGATGAAGAAGTGGGATTGGCCCGACCACGGACAAGGCTCCCACAGTTACATCCCCGAAGGCTATCCCACCCAAACGGTTGATTTTGAAAACACTCATTACGATTGGGCCAACATGCCCAACTCCTGCAACACATCCAACTATCAGGCCGTGGCCTTGTTGATGTACCATTGCGGCGTGTCGGTCGACATGATGTATGGTGGCGGTTCGTCGGGCGCCTATTCGCAGGATGTTCCGCCCGCCATCGCCAACTATTTCCGCTACACCGATCATGCCAATCGCCTTGACCGCGACCTTTATTCGAAGTACGAATGGGAAGAAATGTTGATAGCCAGCCTTGAAGAAGGTTTCCCGTTGTATTATTCAGGTAGCGACGACACAGGCGGTCACGCTTTTGTGTGCTGCGGCTATCGCGAGAGCGACCGCAAGTTCTACTTCAACTGGGGCTGGAGCGGCTCACTCAACAACTACTACGCCATCGATGCCCTCAACACAGGCTGGAACGGCAGTTTCAACCAAGGCCAGGCCGCCATTTTCGACTTCATCCCTGACTACATCTATGACGCATTGCTTCCTGCCGTTGACGACTTCTCGGTGGAGGCCGAGAACGCCCATTCCAAGACGGGTGTCGTCAGATGGACCAATCCCACCACCAACCTTGCAGGCGAAACCATCGAGAACATCGAAAAGGTCGTGCTGATGCGCAATGGCGTTGAAATTTTCTCGCAAGAGAATGTCATCCCAGGCGAGGAAATGTCATTCGAGGACAATGTTGCCGATTTCGATTGCTACTCCTATCGCCTTTACTACCTCTCCAACAATGTGAAGGGCCGCTTCTCTGACATTACCTTCCAATATGGCCCCACTTGCTCATGGAAGGTTGTCGGACAAACCACCAACTTCCAAGGCTGGAACGGCGGCAAGATTCAGGTGAAGAATTCCTTTGGCACTGTGATTGAGGAAGTCACTATGACGGGCTCTACACCTATCAGCCAGCAATTGCGTATGCCCGAAGGCAATGTCACTTTCAGTTGGGTGGCTCCCTCGACGGCAGTCCAAAGCTTGACCATCAACATCAAGAATTCGAACAACAGTAGTGTCTACACCTACACGGGCAACTCCAACCAAGTACCCGCCACGCTTTACACGGGCGACAACGACTGCGGCGGTTGCCTGCCTCCGACCAACTTCAATGGCGAATACCAATGGACCAACGAAGGCTTCGGCACTATGCTCACTTGGGACTATGACGGCGAGCCGCAATCCTTCAAGGTGTATCGCAGCGAGGATGGTGTCGACTATGAAGAAATCGCCACCGTTGATAAGACCTTACGCGAGTATTTCGACATGGCGGATGCTGGCGACTATTATTATAAGGTGACCGCTTTCCGCAGCTATTGCGAATCGACCCCCGCTTGGACCAACATCGAAACCGACTATGTTTATGTGGCCGTGACTTCGGTCAGCGAGAACGATGAGGAAGGCTTCAAGGTCTATCCCAACCCGGCCAATGCCCTGATGAGCGTGGAAGCCGAGGGACTTGAGCAAGTGACCATCCACAATGTGATGGGTCAGACCGTCTACAAGCAGCATTGCAGCGAAAACGGCGTGGTCATCAGCACTTCCGATCTTGTTTCGGGTGTCTACACCATCAGCATCAAGGCTGCGCAAGGCACCGTTACGAAGCGTTTCACGGTCATGCACTGAGGAAATTTTTGATAATCGACTAAAAATGAAAAGGAAACATGCCAAATGTTTCCTTTTTTATATATTTGCCGCTTCAATTCAAATTACATCTCACAATGAAAAAACTCTTACTCTCTTTATTGGCTCTGGCGAGCATCATGCTTCAAGCTCGTCCCATCAATCAAGAAACAGCAAGACGCTTGGCGCAGTCGTTTGTGACGGCCAATTTTGCCATCACACGCCAAAGCACCGACTTGACCTTGGTGCATACGGCATTTTCCGACAGGGGAGAGGCCTGTTACTACATCTTCAATGTCGGTGAGACGGGCTTCGTCATCTTTGCTGCCGATGACCGCTATCGCCCCGTCATCGGCTATTCCGATGAGGGCAACTTCGACATCAACGACATGGCTCCGGCCTTGGCCGATTACCTTGAAGGCATACGCCAAGGCGTAATGACGGCCACGCAATCCCCAACGGCCCGCGCCTCGGTTGCCGCCGACTGGGACATGCTTGAAAATACAGGGCGCATGGTTTCGCGTCATGGTGGGAAGGATGCCGAATACCTTGTGCAAACCAAGTGGAACCAGAACTATCCTTACAATTACTATTGTCCTACAGCGACGGGCGGTCCGGGCGGACATTGCTATGCAGGCTGCGTGGCAACGGCAGCCGCCCAATTGATGAAGTATTGGAACCATCCGCTGCAAGGGCAGGGCAGTTACACCTATATCCCTGAAGACCATCCTGAATATGGCCCGCTGACCGCCAACTTCGGCGAAACCACTTACGACTGGGAAAACATGCCCAATTCCATTTCGTCAAATTCTCCGCAAGTGCAGATTGAAGCAGTTGCCCTATTGATTTACCATGTTGGGGTGTGCGTCGACATGAACTACCGCCCAACGAGCAGTGGTGCGGTCACAGGGAAACTGTGCCAAACCATGCCTGCCTATTTCTTCTATACCGACCAGATGGACAACATTTATCGCGAGGATAATACCCATGAAGATTATATGCAGTTGATTATCAATGCTATTGATATGGATTGGCCTATGGTGCATCGTGGAGGCGGCCATGCATACGTGCTTGACGGCTATAACGACAACGATATGGTTCACTTCAACTGGGGGTGGAGCGGCAGCAGCGACGGTTGGTTCAACATCGACGACCACGGTTACACTGACGGACAAAGTGTCATTTACAACTATGTGCCCGCCGAGGTTTATTCCGCCACGCCTGCAGCACCTACCGAAATGAATGTGGTTCCCGCCGCCGACGGAACGCTTTCGGCCACCATCACATGGAAGAATCCCACACTCACCCTGACCGACGCGACCCTCGATTCCATCACACAAATTGTGTTGACACGCAACGGGCAAATGGTGTATTCTGATGAGAATGTGGCTCCCGGCGAGGAAATGAGTTTTGTCGACGAGAACATCCCCTTCTATGATCAATACAAGTATGCAGTTTATGCCGTTGTTGATGGAAGGCGTGGTGCTTCGGCTCGCCACGAGGATGCCTACATTGGCCCGACTTGCGATTGGAAAATCATCATGCAAAGTTCGGCTTTCCAAGGCTGGAATGGTGCCTATGTTTCGGTTTACAGTGCAGCAGGCACCGAAATTGGCCGTTACACCATCACCAATTCCATTCCAGCCACGCTCAACGTTACCGTTCCTGTGGGCAATGTAAGTTTTGGCTGGACAGGACCCAAGCAAACCGTGAACAACCTTTCGTTCATCCTGAAAGACTCGGAAGGCAATACGGTCTACACTTTTTCCGGCAACTCGAACAATATGGATGAGGGCATTTTCCTCATAGCCAACAACGGTTGTGGCAATCCAGCGCCTCACGATGTGCCTTCCAATTTGGTGGCAGAGGTAGTGGACGGCAATGCCATCCTCACTTGGGATGACGGCAACTATGTACCTGAATATGGTCACATTATATACCGCGACGACCATTTGTATGCCATGACGGAAAGCACGAGTTTCATTGACGAGAACATCACCGAAGGCCATTGCTATACGGTGACGGCTTTGGGCTATGGCGGCGAATCCGACCATTCCAACGAAACCTGCGCCTCGGCAGGCGACTGCATGGGTGCCAGCAACTTCGACTATGAATATGTAGGCAACAACTACAAAATCAAACTCTTGTGGGACAGGCCCGAAATGAGTGATGGCCTTTCGGGATATTACCTTTATCGGAAACAAGGCGAGGATGGCACTTACGAAAGGATCAAGTTGCTCAACGCCTCGGCCACCAGTTATACTGACAATTCCGCCAACGTACAAGGCGATTATTATTACAGGCTTTATGCCTATTATTCCGCCAACGATTGCACCTCCGCGCCCGCTTCCATCAAGGACGACCCGAACAGGTTCTACCTGAAGGTGTATTATTCGCCCACCGATGTGGCTGAAAACGAAGCCTTCGAGGTGAGCATCTTCCCCAATCCTGCCGACCATAGCCTGAAAATCGAGGCTGAAGGCATGAACCTAGTACAAGTCTACAACATGATCGGGCAATTGGTGCATGAATCGAAATGTAATTCCAACGCATTGATAATCAATATTTCTGATTGGAATGATGGACTCTATTCTGTACGCATTGGCACGGCTTCGGGCAAGGTGATGCGCCGCGTTTCCATCATCCACTAAGCAACGGCAGAATGTATTTTTTGACCAAAGAAAGCAAACGAATCCTGTATATTTAGGAATTTCTTTATATTTGCAGCCTTGAAAACAAAACAAGAAGAGTAATAAAAACATTAAAATTCAACAAAAATGAAGAAGTATTTATTGAGTATGCTTGCCGTGGTTCTGGGCATCGGCGTGGCGCAAGCCCGTCCGGTCAGCGAGAGCCAGGCCAAGTATGTCGGACAGCAATTTGTCCAAGCCAACTTCGAGCAGTCGCGCCAGAGTGGTGAACTCACTTTGGTCTACACGGGCACTTCAAACCGTGGTGATGCCTGCTTCTATGTGTTCAATGTCGGCAACGAAGGCTTTGTCATGGTTTCAGCCGACGATGCCTATCGCCCCATTGTCGGTTTTTCCGATGAAGGCATTTTCGATGCGCAGAACATCAACCGCGAATTAGCCTACATGCTCGACAGGTTGATTGCCAGTCGCGAAGGCAAGAACCTCGGCGAGCCAGCCCCTATGGTGGCCGCTGAATGGGAACTCGTTTCCACACGTGGCACCTTGATTTCGCGCAACGGCGGTCGCGCCAATACTTACATGGTGCAGACCAAGTGGAATCAGGACTATCCTTACAATTATTATTGCCCCACTGGTGCGGGCGGCCCTGGCGGCCATGTTTATGCGGGCTGCGTGGCTTGCGCCATGAGCCAAGTCATGAAGTATTGGGACTATCCGGCCAAAGGCCAAGGCTCACACACCTATTATTATGGCGGTCAATGGAGTGCCAATTTCGGCGACACCAACTACGATTGGGAAAACATGCCCGTTGCCATCAATAGCAACTCGCCCCAAGAGCAGATTGACGCTGTTGCCACTTTGATGTACCACTGCGCCGTTTCGGTCAATATGATGTGGGCTGTCGATGGCAGCGGTGCCTACTCGGCTGATGTTCCGGGAGCCATCTCGCAGTATTTCCTCTACACCAATCAGGCTGCGTTACATTCAAGGGACAACTTCAGTTACGAGAACTGGGCCAACAAACTGAAAGAGTCTTTCGACATGGGTTGGCCGCTGTATTATGCCGGTCAAAGCCCTGACGGTGGTCACGCTTTCGTTTGCGACGGCTACAATGATGCCAACCTTTACCACTACAATTGGGGTTGGGGTGGCAGTGGCGACGGCTGGTTCGACTTCGATGCCATCGACTACAACTCGGGCGACGGCGCCATCTTCAACTTTGTGCCTTCGTCGGTTTACGACAACACGCCTCAGGCTCCTACCAACTTCTCGATTACGCCTGCTCCTAACAACGAACTTTCGGCCCAACTCACATGGGTCAATCCTACCAAGACGTTGACCAATGTCACTATGCCAACCATCGATCGCGTTGTGGTTACCAGAAACGGCGAGGTGGTCTACACTGAGGAAAATGTCACGCCCGGTGCCACCATGACAATCACGGACAATAGCGTCCCGCGTTTCGATGCCTTCAATTATGCTGTTTATGTTGTTTACAATGGAATGCACGGCAAGATGACTTACCAAAACGCCGTCAGTTTCGGCCCCACCTGCGGCTGGACGGTTCAAATCTCGCAGGCTGCCATGAACGGTTTCCGTGGCGGTATGATTCACCTCTATAATGCTTCCGGAACGGAGTTTGCCCAAATCACCACTACCAATTCGAGCATCCAGAACATCCCCGTCGATATGCCTCTTGGTCGCATTTCGATTGGCTGGACTGCCCAAACCTACGGTGCTGTCTTCAATATGTCATTCACCATCAAGGACTCGAACAACAATGCCGTTTACACCTATTCAGGCTCTTCCGACGAACTTGAAGAGGGCATTTTCTACCAAGGCAACAACAGCTGCGGCAATGGTATTGGCGACGGCATCCCGAGCAATGTGGTTGCCCTTGTCGATGAAGAAAACCCCAACAACATCAATGTTTCTTGGGACGGCATCAGCGGCGTTGAAGGCTACGGCTACACGGTCTACCGCGACGGCCTCTTCCATCGCCTCATCCCAGAAGGCACTTCCTTCGTTGACGAAAATGCTCCCGTGGGTGGTCACTGCTATGTTGTGGGTTACCTCTACGACGGCGGCGAAAACGGCTTCTATTCCAATGAGTCGTGCGCCACGGCTGGTGCCTGCTATGCCCCGACCGACATCGACTTTGAATACACTGGCAATGCCTACAAGATTAAGTTGAAATGGGAGAAACCTGAACCTGCGGATGGACTTTCGGGCTACTATCTCTTCAGAAAGTTCGGCGAGAACGACACCTACCAAAGAATCAAGTTGCTGAGTGCCTCGGCCACTTCCTACACCGACAACTCGGCCAATCAGGAAGGCGATTACTACTACAAACTCTACGCCTACTATGCCGACTTGGATTGCACTTCCGCACCGGCCTACTGGAAATACGACAACAACCAGTTCTTCATCAAGGTTTACTATTCCGCTGATGCAGTCAACGAATTGGAAGCCAACAGCGTGTCGGTCTTCCCGAATCCTACCACGAGCCAGTTCACCATCGAGGGCGAAGGACTCAATCATGTGACGGTATTCAACACGATGGGACAGAAAGTGTATGAGATGAATTGCCAAGGCGAGTCTGTTGATGTCAACCTCAGCCATGTCGAGACTGGTGTCTACATGGTGCGCATCTCCACTGTCAACGGAGAAACCACAAAGCGCATCACTATTATTAGATAACCTATTGTGAAACAATCCATAGAGGGTGTGTCGAAACACGGCACGCCCTCTTTTTCTATGGTATGGTCGCGACGCAATGAAATCCCATCTCGTCATTCTCTTCTTTTTCATAGGCGCAACTGCTTGGGCGCAAGGCAAATACCATGCAGGTGATGTCGTTCCTCGACCTTACCTGAAAGTGTTTGGCCATGAGCAGTTTTTCTGCGTTTCGCCACTCACTGACGCACAAAAGGAGATGATGGCTGGCAGTTCCTTCAAGTCGTTGAAGGGGCTTTCGTGGGACGATTTGCGCTATCTTCAAGTCCTGCATTGCGATGCCGACGGCAATGCCATTGTGGGCGAAATGGTCTGCAACTCAATCATTGCCAATGACTTGCTGGAAATTTTCAAGACATTGTATCAAGCTGCCTATCCCATTGAGAGGATGCGACTTGTGGAGCACTATGCCAGCGACGATGAAGCCTCGATGCGCAACAACAACACTTCTTGCTTCAATCAAAGGGCAAGTACGGCGGGAGGGAAGGTGTCGGAACATAGTTTTGGATTGGCCGTCGACATCAATCCGCGCTACAACCCCTATTTCAAGGTGAAAGCCTCGGGCAAGGTCATTGTCAGGCCTGAAGGGAGCGAAGAATACCTCAATCGCGAGGCCAACTCACCCTACCTCATCAAGAAAGGCGACCTGTGTTATCGCCTATTCAAGCAACACGGCTTCCAATGGGGCGGCGACTGGGCAAGCGGGAAGGATTATCAGCATTTTGAGCGTTCCCAAACCTCAAAACGATACGAATAATCCACTTGCGGGTCGTCGTCAATGACTTCCAAATCAACCAAGTCCCACTCGTCGAAATTGATGTAGGGAAAATAGGTGTCGGCCTCGAAACTTTTGCCGATTCGGGTGAGATAAAGCCTGTTGGCGAAGGGCAAAAACTGCTCATACACCATGCCTCCGCCCATGATAAAGACTTCCTCTTCGCCTTCAACAGCCTCCATAGCTTCTGGGATGGACGAAACCACTTCAAAACCTTCGGGAGCCTCGTCCAGACGCGAGGAAAGGATGATGTTTCGTCGGTTGGGCAGGGCGCGTTGCCCGGGCAGCGAGAGGTAAGTCTTGTAGCCCATAATGACCGTATGCCCCGAAGTGATTTTCTTGAATTGCTTCAGGTCGCGCGAGTTGTGCCAGATGAGGTCGCCGTTCCGCCCGATGGCGCGGTTTTCGGCCATTGCTACTATGATTGAAATGGTCATATTCTTTTTTTGTTTGCCCCGGAGCTGCGCTTTGCTTGCGTCGGGTTGTTTTCGTTTCGCCCTTTCAGGGCTTTGTTATATGTTCATCAAATCGAGACCTCGCCCTTAATCACCGGCCACGGGTCGTAATTCTCGAGGGTGAAATCCTCATATTTGAAGCCAAAAATGTCCTTGACCTCTGGGTTGATCTGCATGGTGGGCAGCGGTCGCGGCGTGCGAGAGAGTTGCAATTTCACTTGTTCAATATGGTTGTTGTAGATGTGAACGTCGCCGAAAGTGTGAACGAAGTCGCCGAGTTGGAGGCCACACACTTGCGCCATCATCATCGTGAGTAGGGCGTAGGAAGCGATGTTGAACGGCACGCCGAGAAACACGTCCGCACTGCGTTGGTAGAGTTGGCATGAAAGTTTGCCGTCGGCCACATAGAATTGGAAGAAAGCGTGGCAGGGTGGGAGTGCGGCCTTGCCTGCGGCCACATTTGCCGCAAAATCCTTCTCATGCTCGTCGGGCAAGACGCTTGGATTCCAAGCGGTTACAATATGACGGCGACTGTTCGGATTGGTCTTGATGCTCTCCACCACCTGCTTGATTTGGTCGATGCCTTCGTTGTTCCAGTTGCGCCACTGCGCGCCGTAAATGGGACCGAGGTCGCCGTTGGGGTCGGCCCATTCGTCCCAAATCGAGACTTTGTGGTCGTGCAGATATTTGATGTTGGTGTCACCTTTCAGCAGCCAAAGCAGTTCATAGATGATGGATTTCAAATGCACTTTCTTCGTCGTCACCAAAGGAAAGCCCTTCGAGAGGTCGAACCGCATTTGGTAGCCGAACACGCTGATGGTGCCAGTGCCCGTGCGGTCGCCTTTTTGGTGGCCGTGGTCGAGGATGTATTGGAGTAGGTCTAAGTATTGTTTCATCTGAAGTGAGTTTTAGGGTGTAAAGCAAAAAGCCGTAACCTGTTTTTCAGCAAGTTACGGCTTTGTTTCGTAGCCCATAGCGGAATCGAACCGCTGTTTTAAGTGTGAGAAACTTACGACCTAACCGCTAGTCGAATGGGCCAAAAAAAGAGGTTCTTTTTGAGGAACCTTTGTGAACTAGGAGGGACTCGAACCCCCAACCCTCTGATCCGTAGTCAGAAGCTCTATCCAATTAAGCTACTAGTCCAGTCGCTTTTGACGATGCAAAAGTACAGCTTTTTTCTTTCACGCAAGCAAAAATTCAGGAAAAAATTTGTTGTCTGTTTCAAATGGTTGATATTCAAACCAATATTTTTTACATAGACAAGTCGATTTTCGTTTGTTTTTGCTGTTGCAATCGCTTTTTTGCTATCTTTGCGCCAACTTTTTCAAAATTATTACGTCATGAGATTATTACTGATCAGCAATTCGACCAATTTCGGTGAGAATTATTTGGCTTGGGCTTCGACCCAAATCGAGCTTTTCTGCTTGCAGAACCATATTAATAAGGATAGCCGCATCGTCTTCGTGCCTTTCGCGGGCGTGAACATCGGTGGGATGGTGTATCCGCAGAGTTACGATGCCTACGAGTCGAAGGTGAGGAACGTTTTCCGCACCAAGTTCGGCTTGGAGAACTTCACTTCCGTTCATCATTTCGACGACAAGGTGAAGGCCGCCAACGAGGCCGACTGCATCGTGGTGGGCGGCGGCAACACTTTCCACTTGGTGGCCGAGATGCACCGCTACGGCCTGATGGAGGCCATCCGCAATCGCGCCCTTGCTGGCGTGCCTTACATGGGCTGGAGCGCAGGCTCGAATGTGGCTTGCCCCACGCTTTGCACTACCAACGACATGCCGATTGTGCAGCCCGCTTCGTTCAGTTGCCTCAATTTGGTGCCGTTCCAAATCAATCCGCACTATCTTGACCCGCACCCCGAAATCGACAAGATGATCAAGCACGGCGGCGAGACGCGCCAAGACCGCATCAACGAGTATCTTGCCGTGAATCAGAATGTGACCGTGGTCGGCCTGCGCGAGGCTTCGGCACTTTGGGTAAACGATGGCAAGATGATGCTGAAAGGCGGCAAGAAGATGGTCATCATGCGCTACGGCAAGGAAGCCGTCGAGATTGACCCGAATTCTGATGTCACGTTCCTGCTGGAAGGGCAACAGGCTTGATAGGTTTATTCAAACGCCTTGCGGTCCTCAAAGACCACGAGGCTGCGGTCGAGGTGGATGATTTTTCGTCCACCTTTTTCGCCTTTGATGAGGTAGATGTTGGCTTCGTCGCCTAAAATGTCGCGGAATGCCTTGCGGATGCGTGAGAGGTTGGCGTTCATCGTGGAGCCGATGAAGTCGGTGAGGTTGTCGATGGCCTTGTTGAGGAGTTCCTCGTCGCCGTAAGTCGAAATGCGCCGATAGATTCTGTAAAGTTCTGGTTTGTGGTCGTTTAGGTAGTTGAGCGACATGCCGTCTTCGTGGAGAAGGAAAAAGATGTAGAGGGCTTTGCAAAGGGCGGGCATTTTCACCTCGGTATTGTTGCGGTCGGTGAGGAAGATGTCGCCGTGACGGTTGATGAATAGTCGGCTATACTCGTGCAATCCGTTGTATTTCAGAAGGATGTCGAGGATGATTTTGTGGAAACCCGTGTAGCGGAGTTCGTTTTTTTGCTGTTTGTCGGGCTTCAGGGCCAGTTGTTGGATGAACTTTTCTTCTTTCGCGTTGCTGACGGGCGGATTGATGCTCAAAATATTGGAATTGAGGCAAATAAAACGTTCCAAAGTGCTTAGCGGACTGTCTACGATTTCGATGATGAGGAAATCTTGGTGCAAGTCGGGTTTCATGTTTCCGATTTTGAGGAAAAATGACGGTTTGCTGATTTTCAATCCGTTGGCGTTGAGATAGTTGAGAAACACTTCCTTGGAAAGCCTGACGCTGTCGAGTTGGGAAAGTTTGCTGTCGATGAGGTCGAGTTGTTCGTCTGAAAGTAGTGGCTCGATGTAACTCACCGTGTTGCGGAAGGTGGTTTTCTTGCTTTCAAGGTCGCGGATGACCTTGGGCAGGTAGAAAAACTCGCGTTGCGACCGTTGCAGCAATGCGCAAATGGCCTCGTATTCACGATTGATGCTCGCGTTGACGGTCTTGTCGAAGGCAGGCTCAACATAAAGCACGGCGTTGTGCGTGTCGAAGTTGAGGTTGGGAATGGAAACGAAATTGGCGTTGATGCCTTCGGTTTCAGGCAGTTCGATGCCGATGGAGAGCAACAATGCGGTGATGAGCATCGACTCGTTAGGATCGAGGGAATCGTCGGAGAGGGAAAGCCGTTGGAATATCCTTAGAATGGCAATTTTCTCCTGATTTCCAAGGCTTTTCAGGATGCCAACCGCTTCCGAAAGGCTGAGGTTGGTGGCTTTTTTGCGGCTGGTCGAAGTGATGTTGAGCATCCCGTAAACCTGTTGCATGAAGTCTATCTCGCCTTGGTTGACGATGCCGTCGCATTGAAGGAGGTCTGAAAGAACTTTGGCCAAAGCCGTTTTATGTTGTTCCTTGAATTTCATTGTGTTAGCGTTTCCGATTTTGGGTTGTAACCTTGCAACCTCATTCCTGTTATACAATAGATTGTATTTTTGCCGCGTTTTTTTCAGTGCAAAAATAGTAAATTCTGACACACAATTTTAATTGTTGAAAAATGGCGCGAGATTATAAGAATGGTTTGACCCATGAGGAAGTCGAGGAAAGTCGGCGCATACACGGCG
The DNA here is from genome assembly GCA_902770835.1 of uncultured Bacteroidia bacterium. GTDB lineage: Bacteria > Bacteroidota > Bacteroidia > Bacteroidales > F082 > Limimorpha. Next base: position 135,734 of record CACXUM010000005.1, on the reverse strand, counting down.
ACAATGTTTTGACGCCGCCCAAGAAAGACCCGCTTTGGAAACAGTTTCTGGAAAAGTTTTCCGACCCGATAATCCGTATCTTGTTGATAGCATTGCTGTTATCGGTTGCGGTTTCGTTATATCAGTTGTTCACTGGGGCAGAAGGAATGTCTGTGCTTTTGGAGCCTTTGGGCATTTTCGTGGCGGTGATGTTGGCCACCACGGTGGGCTTCTTTTTTGAGGTGAGCGCCAACAAGAAATTCGACATTTTGAACCAGACTGAGGATGAAAAAATGGTGACCGTGTTTCGCGACGGCCTGATTCAACGCATTGAACGTAAGGAAGTTGTGGTGGGCGATTCGGTAGTCATCGAAACAGGCGACGAGGTGCCTGCCGATGGCGTTTTGATGGAGGCTATCTCGCTGAGAGTGAACGAATCCGACCTGACGGGCGAGCCTTCGTGCAGCAAGACCACGGAAGAAGCCGATTTCAACCACGAGGCGACTTACCCTTCCAACTATATCTGTCGCGGCAGTTCGGTGATGGAAGGCCTCGGCTTGTTTGTGGTCGAGAAGGTCGGCGATGCCACTGAATGGGGCAAGGTGTTTCAGGGGGCGCAAATCGACAATAAAGTGAAAACGCCTCTGAATGAGCAACTTGACCGATTGGGAAACGGCATCACGATTGCCAGTTATGTCATCGCGGGCTTGATTGGGGTTTTGCGCATGGTGATGTATTTCGTTTATGCCGACGACGGCCCCTTCGATTGGATGAATTTCGCCCGCTATACGCTTAATACTCTGATGATTGCGGTCACGCTGATTGTGGTGGCCGTGCCTGAAGGTCTGCCGATGAGCGTTACGCTGAGTTTGGCCTTGAGTATGAAAAGGATGCTGGAAACCAACAACTTGGTTCGGAAAATGCACGCTTGCGAAACGATGGGTGCCGCCACGGTGATTTGTTCCGACAAAACCGGCACCTTAACCAAAAACCGCATGAGTTTGGGCGACAGTTACTTTTTCGGTTTGCGTAATGGCCTGTTGGACAATTCGGAAGTGGGCAAGCTGATCAAGGAGGGCATTGCTATCAATTCCACCGCATTTTTGGACTACAGCGACAAGCAAAAGGTGAAAGTGGTGGGCAATCCGACCGAAGGCGCTTTGTTGCTTTGGCTTTTCGACCATAGCGTTGACTTTGTCAGAATCCGCGATAACACTAAGATTGTCAAGCAGTTGCCTTTCACGACCAAGTACAAGTATATGGCTACGGTGGTGAAGACTCCATTTTCGGGCGAGTATCTGTTGTTTGTGAAAGGTGCTCCGGAAATCATCATGAAACGTTGCGTTACGGCAAAAATGGCTGACAGTGAGGCAGGTATCCATTGGGTGAAAAAGGAAGTGGAGGACAAACTTCAAGAATATCAGGGCAAGGCCATGCGCACGTTGGGCTTCGCCTATCGCTATCTTACCGAAGAAGAGATGGAGCATGTGTTTGAGAATGGCAAGTTGCAGTTGGAAGACCTTTGCTTCCTCGGCATTGTGGGCATCATCGACCCGATTCGTGACGACGTGGCCGACTCCATTCAAGACTGCCTCAATGCGGGCATCAACATCAAGATTGTGACGGGCGACACACCAGGAACAGCTATGGAAATCGGTAGGCAGGTGGGATTGTGGACAAAAGAAGATGATGTTGAACGTCAGATGATTACTGGAAAACAATTCAATCTTTTGACCGATGATGAGCTGAGGGAACGCATCAGCGACTTGAAAATCATGTCGCGGGCGCGTCCCTCCGACAAGGAACGTCTCGTGCGCCTGTTGCAGGAGCAAGGCGAGGTGGTGGCCGTCACCGGCGATGGCACCAACGACGCACCTGCCTTGAACAGGGCGCAAATCGGCCTCTCGATGGGCGACGGCACTTCGGTGGCCAAGGAAGCAAGCGACATCACCATCCTCGACAACTCGTTTAAGAGCATTGCCCGCGCCGTAATGTGGGGACGCTCGCTATACCTTAATATCCAGCGTTTTATCCTGTTCCAAATGACCATCAACGTGGCGGCTTGCCTCATCGTTTTGCTCGGTGCGGTGATGGGAACGGATTCGCCACTCACCGTGACCCAGATGCTGTGGATCAACCTCATCATGGACACTTTTGCGGCTATGGCATTGGCTTCGCTGCCTCCCGACCACAGCGTTTTGAAGGACAAGCCTCGCTCGCGCACGGCATTCATCATCACTAAGGACATGGGGCGGCGCATCTTTGGAGTGGGACTGCTGTTCGTGGCGGTTTTGTTTGGCTTCATCCAATATTTCATGCACTGCCATGTCGACTCGTTGACGGAGTTTTCTTTCCGAGATTACCTTGTGAGTTATTTTAATTTCCATCATGAGGGCGGCAATTTCACCCCGAAAGAACTTTCGCTACTCTTCACTATTTTTGTCTTCATGCAGTTTTGGAACATCTTCAATGCCAAGGCTTACCATACTATGGACTCGGCGTTTAAGGGCTTGCTCAACAAGGACATAAGGCGCGGTTTTGGCCTCACCATATTAATAATAGCTCTCGGCCAAATTTTCATCATCACTTTCGGCGGTGAAATGTTCAGTGTGGTGCCTTTGCCTTTCGACGAATGGGTGCGCATCATCATCGGAACCTCGCTGATTTTGTGGCTTGGCGAGTTGGAACGGTGGGTGCATAGGATTAAGACGCGGTCATCTTCCAGCCCTCAATCCGCCGCGTAGTGCTGGAGAAGTTCACACCTATTTTATAAAGTTTGCGCGAATCTGTCTCAAAAGGTTTCGCGTATTGCTTTTCCTCAATCTGTTTCAAAGCCTCATCAGCAGACTTATCTATCTTAAATTCAAAGATATAGATATAGTCTTTGGTCTGCACAAGCATATCCATTCGTCCGTTGGTGGTGTGGCGTTCCACATCAGTATAGAACCCCAACATCTTGAAAACAAGGCTCGTAACATTGTGGAAATATAGTTCCGTATCGCCGACAAGTTGATAGTCTTGGCCGGCATACAAAGCTTCAAGGCGTGGCATGAACTTCTCGGGTTGGCCGTTGCGTACCTCGATGGTGAAGTTTTTGACAAACGAATCGGACTCGTAAATTTTGATGGGCGCGTAATGTCTGAACAAAAACCTCGTGAAGCCTCTTTCGACCTCGCCATTTGGAAACCCCAATGTGTAGGTGCCAAAATCGGGGTTGTAATCCTTAATGGTCAGATAACCACTTTGGTAAAGCAGAGGCAAGGGATTTTGGTCGATGGAATCAAGACTGCCCAATAGGTCTGCCGTGACCTCCTCTCGGGTCATGTTCTCGAGTTCGTAGTTGTTTTGTTTCAGGGTTTCCACGAGGAAAGTTGGAGTGCCGGTCTCGAACCAATAGTCCTTGAAATCCATTTTTTGAAGGGCGTTCAGCAAACTGAAGGGATTGTACATTCCAACGGAATCTTCCCTGAAATGATAGCCGTCATAGTTTTCTTTAAGTTTGCAATAGCAGGTTTCTTTGTCCAAGCCTCGTTTCAGTGCCATTTTTTCAACATCATCGTCAAAAATGGCTCGGATTTCTTGTTCGGTGATACCACAAATTTCCACGAAACGCTCGTCTAAGGAAATGTCATTCAAATTGTTCAAATCGCTGAAAACGCTGACTTTGGAGAATTTCGTCACTCCGGTAAAGAAAGCCATTTGAATATAACAGTCCATTGTTTTGGCAACTCCGTAAAAGGATTTCAACAAGGAACGATAACTGTTTTGAAGGTCTTCGTTGCCAATGGCTTGCAAGAGCGGCTTGTCGTATTCATCGACCAAAATGACCACTTTTTGGCCTGTTTGTTCGTAGGCGCAGCGAATAATAGCTTTAAATCGCTCCGATAAAGAAAGGCCATTTGGTTCGATGTCATAATTTTTTTCAAAGTAACGCAAATGCCCGTCTATAATTGAAACTAGGCCCTCTGGATTCGTATATAGACCAGTATTGAAGTCCAAATGAAACACAGGATAAACCTTCCAATCCTTCTCCAACCGCTCCAATGCCAAGCCTTTGAAAAGCTCCTTTTTCCCTTGATAATAGGCTTCGATGGTGGAAAGGAACAAACTCTTTCCGAAACGGCGCGGACGGCTGAGGAAATAGTATTTCCCACTTTGTGCCAATTCATACACAAAGGCTGTCTTGTCCACATAAATATAGCCGTCTTCGCGAAGCCCTTGGAAATTCTGTAAGCCGATAGGATATTTAGTCATAGCGTTCTATAGTTGGAATCCGACTGCAAAAATAATGATTTGGAAACAAATGCAAGTGTTTTGGAAACAAATCTGCCACAAATCTTGCACAAATGATGGTTCGCGGAATGTGCATTTTTCGTTGCAAACATGAATTTCCATTAATTGGCCATGAATTCTCATAAATGGATTCCTATGAAAAAATAATTCATTGAAATAGTTTCGTTTATGAAAATTATTCCTACCTTTGCCGCTCCAATTCAAAAGAATATAAGAAATGAATAAACGTTTGATAATTATTGCTTTAGCTTGTGTGATGGGGCTCTTTTTTGCTTCATGTTCCCGTCCTTCCATCGTTGGAACTTGGGTTGAACCTGCTGCTGAGGGCAGTCTTATTGGCGATGTGGGCTTCACTTTGCTCGAAAACGGCGATGTCGTGTCCATCAACACGGGCTTCAGGGAGTACAAGACTTGGGAAAAGGTCGGTGACAAACTGATTCTCAACGGAGTGACCAATGGAAGCGTCCAAAGCAGTTTCGCCGACACCAATACGATTATCTCGCTTGACGAGAAGCAATTGGTCATCGGTCAGGACGGCTATTCCGTGACCTACCAAAGAAGATAAATTTTAATTTATATACTAAATCTTAAATAACGAATAATGAAGAAATTGGCTGTTATCGCTTTCGGCGGAAACGCCCTTTTGAGAAGCGGTCAGAAAGGTACATGCCAGGAACAGATGCAGAATGTGGCCGACACTTGCCAGTCGCTGCTGCCGTTCCTGAAACAGGGTTATAATTTGGTCATCGGCCACGGCAACGGTCCTCAAGTGGGCAATGTGTTGCTCCAAAACGAGGCTGGTTTGCAGCAGTTTGGGCTGCCTGCTATGCCGATGGACGTGTGTGGCGCCGAGACCCAAGGCCAGATCGGCTACATGATTGAGATGGGCCTCGAAAAGGTGATGGTGAAGGAAAACATCGACCGCAATGTGGTCACCTTCGTGACACAGGTGCTTGTCGACAAAGACGACCCGATGTTCAAGAATCCCACCAAGCCGGTTGGACCGTATTACACCAAAGAGCAAGCCGAAAAATACGCCGCCGAAACGGGTGCCGTCTACAAGGAAGACCCGAAAGGAAAAGGCTGGCGCAAGGTGGTTGCCTCGCCAAAACCGATTGACATTCAGAATATTGAATTGGTGAAGCGTTTGGCCAACGAGGGCAACATCGTCATCACCGTTGGTGGCGGTGGTATCCCGGTCATCAAGAAGGACGGCGTGCATGTGGGCGTTGAGGCGGTCATCGACAAGGACTTGGCTTCCGCCATGACTGCCATCAAGATTGGCGCCGACGAATTCTACATCCTTACCGACGTGCCGAAGGTCTACATCAATTTTCGCAAGGAAAACGAGAAGGCTTTGGACACCATCACCGTTGCTGAAGCCAAGCAGTATTTGGCCGAAGGTCACTTCACCGAGGGCAGCATGGCTCCCAAGATTCGCGCCGCTGTGTTGTTTGTGGAAGCCACGGGTCACGAGGCCATCATCACTGAGGCTACCAAATTGGGCGATGCTGCTTGCGGCACGAGGATTGTGGCCTGATTGCCCCATTTGTTATGAGGTTTTCTTATTTATTCATTTTGCTTTTGGGCTTGCTGCCGGTTTCGGCACAAGCCCAGTTTTTGTCTGAGCCTATCCGCATCGCCTTTTGGAACATGGAGAACTTTTTCGACCCGTTTGTGGACAGCACGAAGTCCTACAATGCCTTCACCGAGGACGGGATGCAGCATTGGACGAAAGCGCGGTTCTACAAGAAGCGGAACAACATGTATAAGGCGATTTTGGCGATGTCGGAGAATCGGCCTATTGGCATTATTGGGATGTGTGAGGTGGAGAATGAGTATGTGTTGAGCGCGGTTTTCGAGCAAACACCCTTGAAGAAGCACAACTACCGCTTTGTGCATTACGAAGGCCCCGACAGGCGTGGGATCGACCCGGCCATAGCGTATTCTTTGGACTATTTTCAATTGGTGGAGAGTGCAGTTTTCCCCTATTATAATCCTGAAGACACGGCTTACCATTCGAGGGATATTTTGTATGCGAAATTCATTGATAAACAGAATGATACGATACATGTCTTTGTAAACCATTGGCCGTCAAGGTATAGCGGTGAGTTGGAAACGGTAGGCTCACGCTCATGCTCGGCGGCGATTTTGCGTGCCAAGGTCGACTCAATTTGCGCTTCCATGCCCGAAGGCTATCAGGCCAAAATCATTATGATGGGCGACTTGAACGACTGTCCCACCGACCCAAGCGTTTACGATGTGCTTCGGGCGCGGCATCCTCCAGAAATGGAGAACGGTTGCCTTGTCAATTTGTTTGGGAAAACGGAGGGCTTGGGTTTTGAAGGCACCTTGAAACATCAAGCCGACTGGCAGGTTTTTGACCAGATTATTGTAACAGAGGGTTTGATTGGCGATAGGGTAGGGCTTCATTATCAGGAAGGTAGCGCGAGAATTTTCCATGCCGATTTCTTGTTTGAGGACGACGAGACCTATCATGGCAAGAAACTTTTCCGCACCTATCTTGGCCCGCGCTACATCGGCGGATTTAGTGACCATTTGCCGGTTTTCATTGATTTGATTCGATAGTTTTGTCACAAAACCTACAAAACTTTCAAAACCTTCTTGAAAATGTGGCGACTCCACAACCGTGTCGTCGCCGGAAAGGAGCCGGTTGGCGACTTTCCATGAAAAATGTTTTGTGGGTTTTGAAAGTTTTGTGACATGCTTTAGTGCAAGCAAGCCGAAAAAGCGATACTTTTGCCGCGAATTTCAATAAACGACCTATGTGGGTAATCCTTTCGCTGACTTCAGCCGTCTTGTTGGGCTTTTACGACATCTTCAAGAAGCAGACCGTCGTCAATAACGCCATCATCCCCGTTTTGTTCTACAGCACCATGATCAGCGGACTGCTGTTTTTGCCTTTCGTGCTGCTGTCCCATTTCAATCCGGGCCTTTTCGAAGGCGATTTCATGCAGAAACTTTTCATCGAGCCGATCACGGCACGGCAACATCTGTTGATATTGGGCAAAACCGCCCTCATCCTCTGCTCATGGATGTTCAGCTATTCGGCCATGAAGCACCTGCCCATCACCGTGGTCGGGCCGGTCAACCAACTCAGGCCTGCCATCACGGTTATCCTGATGTTTTTCGTTTTCCGTGAGAGCCTGACTTGGCTGCAAGGGGCTGGCGTGGTTTTGGCCATCATTTCGTTCTACTTTATGAACCGTTCGGGCAAGTTAGAGGGCATCCATTTCAAGTCGAACAAGTGGGTGTATATGCTGCTCGGGTCGGCGGTTTTGGTAGCTTTAAGCGGCGTTTACGACAAGTTTTTGCTCAGCAAGGAGAGCATTTCGCCGTCGACCATTCAGGCGTGGTACACGATTTACGACTTCCTGATGATGGCAGTACTTTTCTGCTTCATTTGGAGGCCCAATCGGGAAAAACAACCCTTTGAGTGGCGTTGGGGCATCGTGGCGATGGCGGTGTTTGTCACCGTGGCAGATGTCATCTACCTCACGGGCCTCAAGCAGGAGGCCGCCGTGGTGGTGCTCATCCCGCTCATCCTTTACGGCGTGCGCCTCGTCGTGTCGTTCATCTACGGCATCTTCGGCTTCCACGAGCAGAACATCAAGAGCAAAATCATCCCCCTGTTGATGGTTTTGGCGGCATTGGTGTGCCTCTGCCTTAAGTCGTGAATAATCTTGTGTTTTAGCAGCGAAAACATAATGTTGACACTTGGGAATATGGTGACAATGCAAAAAAGTCTAAAAAGGCATTATTTTCATTGAAAAATCCTCCATTTTCCGTGAAAAAATCGGTCGAAATATATTGCTTGTTTTCCTTGGTTTTATAATTTGTTTGTAATTAATTGATAATCAATTAGTTTACCCCCCCCTTAATGGGCAAAAAACTGCTAATAAGCATACATTATTTTGGATTTTTTTTTCTAATTTTGCACGATTTTTGCTATTAAATTTTTTATTTATAAATAAGTTGAATGAAAAACCTTATTGTTATGAAGAGAAATCATTTTGCAACGGATAATGGAATGAGATACGGTTTGGCACTAATTGCCGTACTTTTCCTCGCCCCGTTTTGGGCTTGGGGACAGACTGATTATTCCGGCATTTATTATATTGGCAGCGTTGGTTATAACGCAAGTACACCTGCCAGCAACTACTACCTTTGCCCCACGGAAGGATGGTGCTATTATGCTCCGGTCGATGACTTTACGGGCACTGACAATGGAAATCCTTTCCTCACCACGCATAAATGCCGTGACGGTGTTTATGAAGTCAACGAAAAAGCTGTGTGGATTGTCGAGAAGCACCCAACTCAGGACTACTATTATATCAAACGGGCCTTTGATGGTAAATACATAGTGCTTAACGGCCAGATCAGGACTTCAACCAATTCCAACCGAATGCGTGTACACTTGGAGGGAGTGTCTTCGCTTGATGACAAGATGTTGTTTGCTTTCATTCCCAATGGCACGGCCTTCAATATCAAGCCAAAAACCCTCCAAACCTACCTCACTGTAAATGGCGGTAACGACAACGCCCTTGTTGGTGTTTCTGGCAAGGATGGAGGTCCTACTGGTTACACCAACACCAAGGGAATCATCGGTATCTATCCCACACTTGATGGCAACGCTAATTTCTATCTTGAACCTGCCACCATCGCCGCTCCGACCATCACCAACAATTTCGATGGAACCATTACCATTACGGCGGCTTCGGGTGCCACCATCTATTACACCACGGATGGAACAACGCCTACCATGACCTCGTCGGTTTATTCAACACCCATAACTTTGACAGATGCCATCACCGTCATCAAAGCCATTGCAAAGGCTCCCTCGGATTTTTTTCCCACAATAGTGAGTACCTACGAAATCCCCGTTTGCGAAAGGCCTGTAATCACAGTCAACGACAATGTTGCCACCATCACCTGTGCCACAGCGGGAGCTTCGATATTTTACACTACCAATGGCTCGCAGGCGACGACTTCTTCAACTCCGTATGTTAATCCCTTTAGTGCTGAGGGTGTGGATGTCATTAGGGCAATTGCTACAAGATTTGGCTACCTTATGTCCAATGAGGCGTACTACTATCCAGTGGTGGAAGTCAGCTCGTCAAGTGATATCACTAATATGAATGGCCACTATGTTCTTCTCGAAGGGTTCACCTCTTCGGCGCCCATCGGCACGGCCGAAGCCCCATTCAGAGGCCAAATCGACGGCGATTACAATGCCTTTACCCTCAATGGTCATGCGTTGGTAGGCGTGGCCGAAGATGCCGTGATCAAGAATGTTGTCGTCAGTAGCGTTACTTACAGCGGCAGCGGCAATGTGGGCGCCATCGCCAACACGGCAAAAGGCGGCACCAAGATTTACAACTGCGGCATCCAGGCGGGCAGCGTCAGCGGAGGCACCAACACAGGTGGTCTCGTCGGGCTGATTCAGGCTGGCTCGTCGGTGCGCGTGGTGAACTGCTACAATTTTGCCAACGTGAGCGGCAGCAGCTATGCCGCTGGCATCGTGGGCAAGAACGAAGGCACGGTGGCTTCCGACGGAACCGTTGGCAATGTGCGCATCGCCCTTTGCATGATGTATGGCAACGTGACAGGAGCCACCAATATCTCGCCTGTCTATGGCGGCGTCCATGTGGACAATATAGGCAAGTATACAGAATATAACTATTGGCGCTATCGGTCAGGACTGCAATACACAGAATTAAATGACCAGCTTCCTATAGATGAAGATGATTATCTGACACGCTTTCCTTTCTTCCGCCATATCCTTAATTCCCACCGTGAGATGGCCGCTTTCTTCCTCTTTGGCGGAGTGATGTGCAATGATATGGATGACATCACAAATGACGATATTGCTGAGATAGGCCATTGGGTCTTAAAGAAGAATGTAGCCACATATCCCATTATTGAGCCTTGGCCGAAGAACACGCAAACCACACCGACATCGACCAATAACAATCTGCCTTCCACCACCGACGACTATGCAGGAAAGTTGCTCACCGAGATGGGTGAAAATGGCTATCTGTCGGTATCCGTCAAAATTGGTAATAATACCCATTCTGTCAGTCTGCCCATCACTGATATGGATACGTTGAACTATGACTTCACCTGGGGCAAAGTGGTGCTGCCCTTTGCCAATGAGTTTGAGGTGAATACAGATTATACCAAGATTTGCACAGGCTGGAAGATTACTGATTTTACTGGTGGCACACCTGGTGCTACTAGTATTAGTGATAATAACTACTACAATGTTTCCGACCGTAATTGCACCAATAAAGACCTTTATTCCAACACGGGCTTCATCTTTGCCCAGGGAGGCAACTATGTTGTGCCTTATGGCGTCACGGGTATCGAAATCACTGCCAACTTCGCTACGGCATTTTACCTGTGCGACGAAAACTATGAGATTGCATACAATGGATATGGTACTGCTGATAATAACACTGCTGCTGCTGCTGGCTACAAAGAGCGGACAGGCCTCGCAGGTTCCACACCTAACTTTTTTCATGGCCAAACTGTCCACCATTCCTTGAATGCTGCTTTGGGACAAATGCTTGCTAAAGGCTCTGTCCACGAGCAGGCGGTGGTGCTGATAGGCAATTACCATTGGGATGGCGAGGCCATATCGGGTGGGTTGTTGAAAAAAGGCTTTACCATCATGAGCATCGATGCTGACAACAACCAGGAGCCCGACTACGCCTTGTATTCCAACAACACAGTGGACCGCCCCGCTGTGCCACCAACACGTTACGACTTCATAGCACAGGTTCCTTTGGGTATGTCCTCGCATCTTCATGGTAGCGTCCACTATCCCAACATTCCCATTTATAAACCCCATGGATGGTTTGAGATAACGGAGACCAGCATCTCCCGTGCTGCCCAGTTTGAAATAGAATCTAATAATTTCGACAGTAGTGATGACGACACTAGGAATTACCGCTGCATTATCAATGGCGGGTATTACACCCAAATGGTTCGCAGCCGTGCAAATCCATGCACAAAGTTGAAGTATTACCAAATAGGCGGAAAAGCGTACATAAAAGAATTCTATCCTGGCAACCACAGTGCAGAGAGCAAAACTAATACCCTTGTTCCTGTCAATGTGACGGGTGGTGAGATTGAGCAGTGCTTTATGACTGGTTATGGTAAAGGAAAAGCTTACGGCAAGAATATCTATTTCTGGTGTGCCGGAGGCCGCATCCATAAATTCCTTGGTGCTTATATGGAACCACCAGTTCAAACCAGCTCCAACACTGGCAACAATCCTGGCACCGTGAATTTGACGGCCAAGATTGACCATGCCCGTATCTATCGTTTCTTTGGCGGGGGAACCACTTCGAAAGCCCGCATTACGGGAACTATCAATGTGACCATCAATAACAGTTTTGTGGATTTCTACTGCGGTGGTCCAGAGTTCGGCGATATGGAACCAGGCAAGACGGTCACCACCACGGCCGACACTACTACCTTCCGCGAGTATTATGGAGCCGGATTTGGCGGCACAGCCATTTCCTACACTAATGATAAGGATGTGACTACACGCTTCAACAGCAAACCCACCTGGACTAATTTTAGTTATAATAGTAATTATTTTGGCCAATGCTATTTGAATTCATCCAATACTGTTGGCCGATTGGATTACATGGAAGGCTATGGTATCGGCAACTGCTATAAGTATGAATACATCTTGCACTCGAGAGGCTATGCCGTGGTAGAGCGTTTCTATACTGGCTATGCCTCATTCTCCTTGGCCAAGACAGGCCCCGTCACCAACACCCTCACTAACTGCACCGTTATGCGCAGCTTCTACGGCGGAGGCTGCCAGGGTACAGTGGATGGAACGGTAACCTCAACGCTTACGGACTGCACCATAGGTCGCAGCGCTTTTGGAGGAGGCTATAAGGCAGTGTCAAACCAAGTGGAGGTGTATTCAGCAACCCAGACTGATCCATTGTCCACGTATTACGGCGAAAGTAGTGTGTTCTCCGACTTCGGCCCGATTCCACCATCCTCAGAAACCTACACTTGGGAGCAGGGTACGCAGCAGCAACAGAACATGGCTGATGCTGCAAACCATATATTCTATACCAGTGAGGACATCACCTTGAACGACCTCGGCAACGTGACGGGCAACATCAAGATTACTCTCAACGGCAATACCACGGTAAATGGCAACGTGTTTGGCGGCGGCAACGAAAGCAAGTCGCTGGCCAACACACTGGTCGAGATTCTGGAACACACAAAGGTGCTCGGCAACATCTACGGTGGCGGCAACATGGGACTGGTTGGTGGCAACACCAAGGTGGTGGTGAACGGACAACCTGGCAGTGGACAAGGCACAGGTTCAGGCAACAATCCAAATAATGATTGAGGAAGGAGACGAAGAAATGAAGAAATCAGAAACGAAAATGAAATACATTGATAACGGCATGATTAAGGCAATGCGTATGGTCGCCTGCTGCCTCCTGTTCTTCGCTTTGGCGGGGAATGTCTTTGCACAATCGGACAATCTATATGTCATCAAGAAGACCTATTATAATGGAACAGGAGGCGAACACTATCTGGCACATGTCAAAGTGGGCGACAACTATGTGCTTCAGGATGCCACCACGTTCAGCCCCGACTGCCTTTGGTATTCGGGTCGCGAAATCAACCTTTCGGGCACCAACCACAACTATTATTTCATCGACGACGCCAACCAATACCGATTCCTTTCCGCGCCCTTGACGGCCGGAGGCGAACTGCTGCTCTCAGATTCAAAGCCCGAGGTCTATCTGCTTAACAATACCGACCAGAACTACTACTTCTACGACTGGGACTACGACAACTGGCCCGAGGGCGCAGGCGTGGCCCGTGGACACCAATACAATGGTGTTACGGCAGAAACTTGTGTTGCAGAATGGAAATACGAGCAATGCTGGGAAGTGTATTGGGTGGAATGTGATGGCAGCAATTGGGGACTGTCAAGTGCATATTCTTATGACATTACGCCGAATGCTGGTCGCTTCCGCTTTGTGCAGGACCATTACTATCCTATGGAAATCACTTCCAACCAAGGCGGTTTGGACGACCTGGTAGGCTTCGAAATGGAGTTTCCCGACAATACTGTCCATAGCCTTTCTGCTTCAATCACACCCTTCTATTACATACCAGCCTTCAAAAAATATGAATTTGATGAAGTGACCACTCCGGGTAATTCTCCAACGACTACGCACCATACCTATTATTACCCTGATGATGGTTCCTCCAATGAGAATCCACCAACATCAGCGCAAGCAGTTTCCAGTGGTGACCCGGCGCAATGGTCCTACGAATGGACCATCTCGGGCGAGGGCGCGGAGTATCTTTCCTTCTCGGATGAAGGAACAACGTATGTCCATACGAGTTCTTTAGCCTCTCCGACACTCTACTATCGCACTGAAAACAACACGGGACATAAGACGGCCACATTGACGCTTACCGTCACTTATGATGGTGATTCCAGGCAAACCACCTCTGCCACGGTAACAGTCAAAACACGATGCCAAAACCCGCAGTTTTCAGCGGATGTTACCTATGAGGGTGTCACCGTTTCGTGGACTGCCACTGACGATAGTTACACGGTGTCGTGGAAAAAGTCTGATGCAACAGAGTGGTCTTCGCAAGAAGTGAATAATGATAACTCTTACACAATTACCGGATTGGAATACTCCACGACATACGACTACAAGGTCAAGGCTTCTTGCACTTCCGATGATCCTCAATCGCTTCAATTCACGACCCTTCACCAACCGTGATTGGTGGCGCGGTGTTTGGCGGAGGCCGCATGGCCAATGTGGGCGGCAAAACCGAGGTGGTCATCATCAACACCGACAGCATCGGCGCGGTGTATGGCGGCAACGACATTGCAGGAGAAGTTATAGATCCCGCAGGCTCGACCATCAAGTTGGGTGTAACTGCCGATGACCCTGATGCTAGGACCTATAATAACAGTCAGCCCTCCTCCAAAGTCAGGATTGGCGATGTGTATGGCGGCGGCAACGGCTATTATTCCTACGACGGATCCACTTTCGTTCCTGCTAGTAACGAACACTTTTCTTTTTTCGACGTGCCAAATAACGGGACGGTGAATATGATGACCCAGTCGCACACGGTGGGCGAGGTGGTCTGGCAAAACACGACGGGTGCTGTTTACACCCTTGTCTTCCCAAAAATCGTCAAGACGAACATTACAGTGGCCAATGATGCCGTCAAGGTCGACTCCATCTTTGGAGGCGCAAAGAACGCCTTCATCACCAATACCGACCCCGATGACGGTACCTCCATCACCGTCAACGGCGGCACGGCTTTCGCTGTGTTTGGCGGCAACAACTTTGGCGGCAACCAAACCGATGGCAAGCATCATATTGAGGTCAACAATACGAAAAGCAACTCGACCGCTTATCCTGATGGTCTTGGCCGCAACTATGGCATTGGTTACGTTTTTGGCGGTGGCAACAAGGTTGTGGGCTTGACGACCGACATCACCATCGCGGGTGGTATGTGCGACACCGTCTTCGCTGGCGGCAACGCTGCTGACGTGGATGATGCCCTTGTGGTCATCGACTGCCCACGTACCAAGACTTTCACTAACGCAGTCAGTAGCTGGGTCGAGGATAATGTCGGCGAAATCAATGGAAGCTATGATTGGGACGGCACGGGCATCTACAACGTGCGTGCCCTCTTCGGCGGCAACAACCGAGCCGACATGACTGGCCTGCCTACAATCACTTTGACGCGAGGCAGTGTAGGCACCGTGTATGGCGGAGGCAATTCAGGCCAGATGTTGGCACAAATCCCTGATGCACCAACGAATACCATAGCTGCAGACTTCGAACGCGATTATATTGGCGAAGATCCGCTCCCCATCTACTATGGTACTCATGTTGTGATGAATAGTGCCAATATGTTGGTCGACTATCTTTATGGCGGTTGCCAGATGAGTAATGTAGCCTACAGCACTTGGGTGGAAGTCAAGAACGGCCATGTGGGTACCGTTTATGGCGGCTGCAACATCGGCGGCGACGTGGGAAGCACGCGACTAACATTTGAATTACCTAATGAAGAATTGACCAACGAACATAAACAAGCCGTGCAGGGCGCCACCTACGTGAAGGCATCAGGCGGCACCATCTATGGCAACCTTTTCGCCGGTGGCAATGGCTTCTACCATTGCAACGACGGTGTGAGATACATCGAAGGCCTCAATTTCACCCCTGGCCAATACCATGTCGGGAAAATCATCCCTTCGCATAACGAAACCCATGTGAAGGTGAGTAAGGTCGATGATGAAACTTTCGTCACCGTCAAAGGCAATGTGTATGCCGGAGGTAATTTGGCATACGTAGGTTTTATCAATGCCACCACCAATGGGAACAATTATCCTACGTTCAGGGGCTTCTGCTCGGTTCAGATGGATGGCGGCGTTGTGGAAGGCAGTGTCTATGGTGGCGGCAACCGCGCCTCTGTTTTCGGCAGCAATGCGGTTCAGGTGTCGGGCGGTAGCATCGGCTATATCGGTGATGAGCTTACCGAAGGCGGCGCCCTATATGGCGGCAACGACCGTGCGGGACAGGTGGCCCAAATCACCAACCGCGTGTTGCCTGCCAGTTATGATTGGGCTTCCGATGGCCAAACCAATTTGAAGACCATCGGCGTGAAGACCTACGTGGGTATCACAGGCAAACCTCGAATCAATACTGTGTATGGAGGAGGCAACGGTGCCTATACTTATACCGAGAACGAATACTGCGACGTTACCGACAAGCCCGTCCAATCCAACACTTTCGTTGATGTCAACATTGATGCAGAGGGTGGGGTAGACGAGGGCGGCTATATTAATAAGGTGTATGGCGGTGGGAACGGCGTTACTGTTTTGGACCGCATCACCGTGTTCGTCAATGTTGCAAAGATGCCCACGGGTGAAAGCGCCTACGATCAGGTTGGCACTATATTTGGTGGCAACAACAAAGGCGATTTGGACATTTTGTCCGACATCATCATGCTAAAGGGACAGGCTCACACCATCTATGGTGGCTGCAACGAGGGCGCCATGACGGGCAGCCTTTCCTATAATGGGTATGACAACCTTGGCAGTATGGTACATTTGCGCGACAAATACAAACCCAATGGGTTAGGAGATGGAGTGTCCACTAATGCCAAGGTGACAGGCTATGTGTATGGCGGTTGCCGCAGCAATGGCGTGAGCAACAATACCTTGGTGCTTGTCGACGGCGGCGAGCATCCAGCCACCTTCTTCGGCGGCAGCGACATCAGCGGCAATGTGGGCGGCACCACGCAAGTGATTGTCACGGACGGCTCCACTGGTACTGTGTTTGGTGGCGGCAACGGCAGCTACGAGTATTCGGGTGGTGTCACTCCACCGTATTGCTCTAAAACGAATGTTAAAGCCTTGGGTGGCACTTGCACGAACAATGTCTTTGGCGGCGGCTTGGCTGGTCCCTGCGGCGAAACCCATGTGATGATTGATGAAGAAGGCACAGTGAATGGAAGCGTTTTTGGCGGCGGCGATGCCGGCGTGAGCGGCGAAACCCATGTGACCATTACTAACGGCACGGTGAGAGGAAGCGTCTTCGGTGGCGGCAACGAGGCTGGCGTGTCCACTGCGGATGTGAATCCCGATCCGGAAATTACTCAGAGTTTTTCGGGCAACAGCAACATCACGATGAGTGATGGTTTTGTAGGCGCAGGCGTGTATGGTGGCTGCAATGCCGAAGGCAGCATTGCTGGCAATGTGGCAATCACCCTCACAGGTGGCACCATCGGCACCGCAGAAGCTCGAGCCAATGTTCATGGCGGCGGCTATGGCCAACCCACAACGGTGGCGGGCAACGTGCTTATCAACTTTGGCCAGACCATGTGGGATAATACGGGTGAAACGCCCGTCGAGATTCATAATGAGAACCTGAATCTTTACGGCGACCTCTATGGCGGTTCTGCCCTGGGCAATGTCAACACTGACGATGATAATACCACCACCATCCATATTGACAACGGCACCATTCACGGCAACACCTACGGTGGCGGTCTGGGCGACAAGGCATCTCTTGGCGCTGGCCATACCGATGTGGAAGCCAAGGTTTTTGGCAAAGTGTATGTCATAGTTGGTGGTACGGATGGCGCAGCCACGCCCACTTTCTTTGGCAAGGCATCCTTTGACAACGGCTCCATTTTCGGTTGCAACAACCTCAATGGCTCTCCCCAAGCCAATGTGTTTGTGGATGTTTACCAAACGAACCACACTGCCAAGGACGTAGTTGATTATACAGCCTCTGACCGTACATACGCAATCGATCAGTTGTTTGGCGGCGGCAACGAGGCTGATTATGCCCCAGAAAACGGTTTTGCTTCTTCCACTTGTTCGACCAATGTCTACATACATGGCTGCCAAAACACCATAGAAGATGTGTTTGGCGGCAGCAACGCTGCCGACTCGAATAGCGCCTCCACCGTTGTGGAAGGCGGGCGCTTTAACTTTATTTTCGGTGGCGGCAACGGCGTAGTTTCAGCAGCCAACGTCGGTACGGATCCTGCATATCATCACACCTATAGCCGAATCGAAGGCGGCCGTGTGGGTTGGTGCTTCGGAGGCTCCAACCGACAGGGTAACTGCATCAACATTGAGCAAGACCTCCAAGCGGAAGGTCCGTGTGGCGAATTGATTATCGACTATTTCTTCCAAGGCGGCAACCAGGCCGACCAGTATGGTGAAATGCTGCTCACCCTCGACTGCTCCGAAGCAAAGAAGTATCTTTCAGCATACGGCGGATGTCGTTTGGGCACCGTCTATGGCAACATCACCGTCATCATGACGGGAGGCACCATCGGCTCGCTCTTCGGAGGCAGTCAAGGCAATGAAGATTACCCAGCCCATGTGAAGCGCTTCCCAACCGAAGAGGAACTGACAAATCATCCCGAAGCTTATTCGCAGGAATTGAAGGACTTCATCGACACGCAGTTGGCTTTGGGCAAAGACTGGCGTGGCGAAGGCGGCAATATCACCGTCATCGTGAAAGGCGGTGCCGTCGGCAACCTTTATGGAGGATGCGATACCAAAGGCAATGTGGATGGCAAGATCACCGTCATCGTGGAAAGCGAGGAAAACAGTTGCGGACTCTTTGTAGGCAACATCTACGGCGCGAGCAACCACACTGAATACATTCCGGAACACAGCGATGGCATTTCTCCCAAAGTGAATGTCATCAAAGCCACTGTTGGCGGTTCATACGATTTCAACGAAACCCCAGGAATCCAGCAAGAGGAGATTTTTGAGGGCAATGTGTTTGGCGGCGGTAACGAGGGTGTGGTCTAAAGCAACCCGAAAGTGATTATCGGCGATGGCACGACCAACAAACCTGTCACCATCAAGGGCAGCGTTTATGGCGGCGGCAACTATGGTAATGTGGTTGGCAACCCTCAAGTGCTTGTCGACCCCGACACGCACAATTTGAGCGTCGCTTCCGAACATGGCACGGTCACGGTTGGTAGCAATGCACCGAGTCCGTCCTACACCGTTGGCGAGGATGTAGACATCAACATTGTTGCCACAGCCGCTCCGCTCTATGCCTTCAGCCATTGGGAAGTTACCGGCGAAGGTGCAAGTGTAGGCAAAACGACCTTGGCCAACACAACCTTTACCATGGGAACGGAGAATGCCACCTTAACGGCATATTATGCTCCCGCTAAGAAACTTACGATAGTGGCAGACCCGCCAGCGGGTGGTACTTTCAGGGTGAATGGTGTGGTCTACACCGAACCCATCTATGTGGCTCCGGAAACCTCAGTAACCGTTGTGGTCTCCCCGGCAGCAGGTTATAACTTTGCTGGATGGACCGTTACAGGAACAGGTTCCAGCGTGACTGACGCTACCTTAACCACCACCCATTTCACCATGGGCAGTGAAGATGCCACATTGACAGCTACCTTTACAGAAGGAAGAGCATACAACGACATGAATTCTAATCGATAAAACATTATATTACGATGAAATATAAACCTATTCGTAACATCAGGATTTTGAAAACTAGACGAAAGACATTCATCTTGACGGCTATGTTGCTCGTTAGCGGCATGGCGCAAGCGCAGATTCTCATCGAAGGCAACGTCTACGGCGGTGGCAACATCGGCGAGGTGGTGAAGACCGCCGACGACGGTACGGGCAACACCACTGTCACCGTCAATGGCGGCACCGTGGGCAAGAAATTGGGTTTGGAGGAACGCAAATATGACAAAGATGTCCAAATCACCCGTGTCGACTACGGCAACGTGTATGGCGGCGGCAATGGTTATGAGATAATAGGTACCAACCCGAATGGTTCGCCCATCTTTAACCCCAATGCGGGTCGTGTGCAAGGCAACACCACCGTTTATGTCGGAGGCGATGCAGTGGTGCGCCGTGCCGTGTATGGCGGCGGCAATATTGCCACGGTGGGTATCGCCACCATCCCGCAACAAACGGGTATTGCCGCCTATGAATCGGGCGGACAGGCCACGGTGACCATCACGGGCAATGCACTCATCGGCCCCAAGATGGAAGACTTGACCACTGCCACGGCTGAAGAACTGGCAGCGTCAGGCATAGCGAACCAAGAGGCCTATGCAGACTCGGCATTCAAGTATCTCGGAGGCAACGAAGGCTGGGTGTTCGGCTCGAGCCGAGGTATTTCGGGCGGTGCGCTCAGGCATCTCTCCTTCGTCGATGAGACTTTCGTCACTATCAATGGCAATGCCCAAGTGATGAATGTGTTCGGTAGCGGCGAGAATGGCCATGTGCAGACAAGCACCAATGTCATCGTTGGTGGAAATGCCATCGTTGGCGGTGTGCCGTTGCATGGCACCAGCACCCCTGCTGCATACACCGTTGTAGGTGGCGCTTATAACGGAGCCACACTTCATCTTAAGGCCACTGAAGGCGAACTGATCGAAGACGAATACGGCGTGGGTCGCGAGATTACCCGTGGCAATGTGTTCGGCGGCGGCAAAGGTTCCGATTTTATTTCATGGTTCGCTAACCCGAAGTATTGTTACACTTCGGGTCGTGTGTATGGCAACACCCATGTCACTATTGAAGAAAACGCGAAGATTTACAACCGTGTGTTTGGTGGTGGCCTTATTGCTATGGTGGGCACTTTCGTCGAAGAAACGAGCGACGATGACGATAACCACACCATCATTGGCATTGCCTCTGGCGGTCACACATACGTTAATATCAACGGCGGCACCATTGGCAGTTTTAGTGCTACCGCAGGTCTCACTGGCCTCAACAACGGCGATGTCTATGGCGGCGGTCGTGGTTTGCCGGGTCGTCCGCGCAAGCCCGGGACAGGGCCTCACGGATTGGAACCTCTTGCTCCTTTGCACCAAGTGGTAGACGAGGCCTACGTGGGTCACACCCATGTCACTGTGACCGACGGAACCATCTATAACAGCGTGTATGGCGGCGGTGCCAACGGCCATGTGCAGGGCAATACATACGTCACCATCAACGGAGGCACCATCGGACACGACTTGGGCGGCTGGCATGGCAACGTGTTTGCCGGCGGCGGCGGCACGGCACGCTACAAGGAAAACAACGCACTCAACCTCAGCATCACCGCAGGCCGCGTGTTTGGCGACACCTACTTGGAGATAACGGGCGGCCATGTGCTTCACAACGTGTATGGCGGCGGTGCCATCGCTTCGGTGGGCACCTATAATGCTTCCGAGTTGATCAATCCCACGCACCCCTATCTTGGCTTCGGCCATTCCAAGATTACCATCACGGGAGGCGAAATCGGCACCGACGGCGACAATAACGGCATGGTTTTCGGTTCGGGACGAGGCGAGATTGCCGAACCGGGCAATTTCCTCGATCACGTCACCTACGTTGCCTTTTCCGAGGTCAACATCGGCACGGGCACCGTCAATGCCAGCACCGGCGAAGCCTCCAACCTCTCCGGCAACGCCAAAATCAACGGCTCGGTGTATGGCTCAGGCGAAAATGGCCACACCTATATGGAAGCCGTCATCAACGTGTTTGGCGGCACCATCGGCTGCACGGCTGATGAGTATGCAGCCATGACTGCTGACGAAAAGGAGAAGAAATTCCCCTACCGTGGCAACGTGTACGGCGCAGGTTGCGGTACCGACCAATACATTGTGAGTATTGAGAACCCAGGCACTACTGAGGCTGACACCACATGGGCCTACAACCCCTTGGCAGGTGTGGTGCAAGGCAACACCAAGGTCAACATCTATGGCGGCAAAATCAGCCGCAGCGTGTATGGCGCTGGCGCCGTGGCCTCGGTGGGTTCGTTCACGATTGACGAAGCACACACCAACACCAACACCTCAGCCGCCCTCAGCTGGCCTTACAAATTGACGTATACCACGATTACCGATGCAAACAATGAGCCTGTGACCACCGGCAAGACGGAAGTCAACATCCGAGGCGGCCACATCGGCACCTTGGCGGCACCTGTTGCCGAAAGCGGTAACGTGTTTGGTTCGGCACGCGGCGATGTAGGCCCGCTTGGCACAATGGAAACCATGGCCATCGTGCGCGAGACTGAGGTCGAGGTCAACTTTGCACCTCCCACAGGTAATGTCACTGATGCCACACCCAATGTCATCATTGGCTCGGTGTATGGCTCGGGCGAGAACGGCACGGTGTACGAAAACGCTAAGGTTACGCTGACCAACGGCCTCGTCAGAGGTTCGGTCTTCGGCGGCGGCGATGGCACGGATACCTATATGGTTGCATTGAAAGATCCCAATAATCCGAGTTCCGATTTGGATCCTTCGCCTCAACGCAGCATCACCTCCGGCAAGGTTTACGGCAATACAGAGGTCGTCATCAGCGGTGGTCAAGTGCTTCACAATGTGTTTGGCGGCGGCAACTTCGCCTCGGTGGGCAAGGGCAACTATATGGGCTATGGCGAGTTGACTAATGTATCAGCCTTGCCCGAACCTTACCAGAACAGCGGCACCTGCACCGTCACCATCACGGGCGGCACCATTGGCACTACTGGCTATCCGGGCGATGGCTACAAAAACGGTTTTGTTTTCGGCTCGTCGAAGGGCGCGCCTTTCAATACCGTCAACTTGAACCCGCTCTACGACTACAACCGCGACTTCTTCCTCGGCTATGTCAACAAGACCATTGTCAACATTGGCGACCCTGATGCCAATGTGACGACAGGTCCCACCATCAAAGGCGCGGTGTTTGGCGGCGGCGACAATGGCCATGTGCGTTGGCACACCTATGTCAACGTCAACAAGGGCGAAATTGGAGTAGAATATGATCCTGAAGAAGGCAACATTACTGATGACAAATGGGCCTATCGCGGCAATGTGTATGGTGCCGGTCAGGGTACCGACAAGATTGGAACTAGCGATGACTACTGCCCTTCGGCAGGTTCGGTCACTTTGAACACCAACGTTACGGTCAACGGCGGCACCATCCACCGCAATGTGTATGGTGGCGGTTCAATGGCCACTGTGGGTCCGCTTCCAACAACAGACTATGATCCCGGCACTTCGACCTGTACGGTGAACATCTATGGCGGTGCCATCGGCGAGGTCGTGAGTAGTGGTGCGGCAGCAGGGTCTCTCTACGGCGGCCACGTTTACGGCGCAGGCCGTGGTATCATCGACGAACATGCTCCTTTGACGCAGTTCGCCTCTGCCAGCAATGCCGTGGTGAATGTCAATAATGGCAGCGGCACAGTGGTCGGCAATGTGTATGGCGGCGGCTCCTACGGACAGGTGAAGCAAGAAACCAATGTAAACATGATTGGTGGTTCCGTCGAAGGCTCCGTCTTTGGCGGCGGCATGGGCATAGAAACAGAAGAGATTGCCGGTTTGGTGAAAGGCAACGCCACCGTCGACATGAGGGGCGGCACCGTCAAGCGCAGTGTTTACGGCGGCGGCCAGATGGGCTCGGTGGGTACCTACAATTATACCACGGTGACCTATCCGGCGAATGACCCCAATCATCCCAATGCTGAAGTGCAATTCCCCACGGCTTGCGCTGAAAACACCGGCTTGGCCACCGTGACTATGAGAGGCGGTTCAGTGGGTCTCAATGGCTCATTGATGCCTTGGGAAGACCACAACCCCGACGATGACGACCGTGGCTGGATTTTCTGCGGCGGACAAGGCGTGGCCGACTCCATCACTTATCCCAAAGCCATTGCCTTAGGCGTGGTCAATTGCACCCATTTGCAAATCATCAACTCCATTTCAGGCGAGAACACCATCAGGCCCGTGGTCACCGCTTCCGTGTATGGCGGCGCCGAAAACGGCCTGGTGTTGGACAGCACCTTTGTCGAGATTGCAGGAGGTCAGATTGGTACCGGGCATTACAAAACCGGGAATACCCATTATTTTGATCCCATCTATGAAGAAGACAAATGGTCAACTGCCATCACAGCCATCAACAACGGCACTATCGAAACTGCGCTTGGCACTGGCTCGCTTGCCGGTGTTTTCCATGAGTGCGACGCTTGGGAATACTCGAACAACCAGCTCTACGACATCTTCGCCGATGAAACGGGCTACAACTCGCAAGGCGGTGCCTTGGTTGGCACCAACGGCCACTCGTTCTTCGGCAACGTGTTTGGCGGCGGCTCGGGCTACTATCCCATCAAGGCTGGCGTGTGGCGTCGCACGGCAGGTCAGGTGAACGGCAACACTCGTGTGGAAATCACGGGAGGTCACATCCTCACTGCCGTCTACGGCGGCAATGAGACCACCGACGTGAAGGGCAAAAGCACCGTCAAGATGAACGGCGGCACCGTTGGCATACCGCGCACTGCCGTGCAGATTGCGGCAAATCCGCTCAGCGGCAACATCTACGGCGCAGGCATGGGCGACCCCCGCTCCATGTTCAACACCATGACCAACGTGAAGAAAACCCAGGTGTACCTCACAGGCGGCACCGTTTTCGGCAACGTCTACGGCGGCAGTAGGGAAGGCCACGTCTTGGATAGCACTCTGGTGGTCATCGGTCAGGAACAAGGCAAGAGCACCCTCATCGGCACCACGGGATTCTCGGGCTTCGACGGCCTCGTGTTTGGCGGTGGCATGGGTAATGTGGATTATTTCGATGCCGAAGGAAGAAGATTCCCTGTCGGTCGTGTGGGTGGCAACACCCATGTCAGGATGACTGACGGCAAGGTCTTAGGCTCCATCTATGGCGGCGGCCTTGTGGCTCTTGGCGGCGTGAATGTGGAAGGCTGGATTGATTCTCCATACGATGCCGTCAACCACGGCAGGGCCAAGGTCGAGGTCAGTGGAGGTGTCATCGGTAACTATGCCCATGATGGTCTCGACTTGTTGTTGAGCGACCAGCATGTCGGCAACGTCTTTGGCGGTGGCCGTGGTAACGTTGAGGAATATAGAGAGGACGACTTAGGCCGTGTGGGCAATGCCGTTGTCAAAATCTCGGGCAGCCCTACCGTCTATGGCTCCGTCTATGGTGGCGGACAGATGGCTAATGTAGGTTTTTGGGATGATTACGACCAGTGGTACCATGAGGGCACTGCCTTCACTAAAGTGTCCATCTCAGGCGCTCCAACCATTGGAACGCAGAAAGAATTCGACCCCGACTATTCATCGGGCACAGGAACCCTTACGCCCAAATGGACTTTCTACGATGTCATCAACGGCGTGAAAATGATCAATCACACCCTCACGGGTAACGTGTTCGGCGGTGGTAAGGGTGACGTGAAACTCGATGAAGACGGTTATGTTGTAGGACTTGAACATGGTCATTGCGGTTCGTCAGAAGTCAGTATCAGTGGCACACCCACCATCCGAAGCTCGGTCTTTGGCGGATCGGAGCGTGGCGCCGTGTGGGGTGATACCAAGGTGAACATCACCGGCGGCACTATTGGAACGGAAGTTTCTGACCCGACTTACAACTTCGGCAGTGTGTTTGGCGGCAGCTATGGTATGGATGCCTACACACATCTGAACTTGACCAATCCTTCCCAACAAGTGTTGGATTCCGTCAATGGCTTGGCGGGCCGCGTCTATGGTAATACTTCTGTGGACATCACGGGTGGTGTAGTCCGTGGCAACGTGTTTGGCGGCGGCGACATGGCCAGCGTGGGTATATGGGACAAGGTATTGGACGGCAATGACAATCTTATCGACATTGTAGCCAAAAACGACCCGGACAGACCTGCTTTCAGGGGCAATGCCACGGTCAATGTCGGTGGTGAGGCCGTCATTGGTCCTTTGGACAACACAGGCTTGAACGCCTACGTGTTTGGCGGCGGCAAGGGCTTCTCCTACGATCCTGATGAATTGCGCAAGGCTTATTCCAATGTCGACAGTACTTTTGTCACCATCAGTGGCGGCAAGATATGGGGCTCGGTCTATGGCGGCGGTTCCGACAGCCATGTGTTGGGAAGCACTTCCGTCATTGTCCACTCAGGAGCCAATATCGGCGACGATGGTCTCTCCACTTGGGACGGCAACATCTTCGGCGGCGGTCGTAACTTCTTTAACTCCAACCACACCAACGGTCGTGTGGCGGGCAATGTCACCATCGATATGGATGGCGGCACCATACAAGGCTCTGTCTTCGGCGGTGGCCGTATGGCCCTCACCGGCGTGAACATGTTGGGCAATCCATACGTGACGGAACATGTTTATGATTCCGCATTCAACAACAAGCCGATTCACGGCTTGGCCACCATCAACGTGAGTGGTACTGCTACTACCGCTAATGGTGTCACCACCTATTCCACCAATATCGGCAATCCCAACGGCAACGAACTGCTGAACGGCAGCAACGAGAGCGTGGGCGACGTCTTTGGGTCTGGAAAAGGCGACACCAAGAACTATGAGGACATCTTGGCCGGTCGCGTGGCCAATACCAAGGTTGGCATCAGCGGCAGCCCGCGCATCTACGGCTCCGTGTTTGGCGGCGGCGAAATGGCGGGTGTCGGCTATTGGTATACCGAAGACGGCAAAGCCAAGTTCTACGACAAATCAGGCACTTCCGAAGTGACCATTGGCAGGGAAGGAGAATCCGATAATCCCGTTATCGGCACGGACTATGAGTTCACTCAAGAATATGCCGCTACTAATCCGGAATGGACCATCTATGACGACGACGGCACCATCATCCACACTTGCACCGGCAATGTGTTTGGCGGCTGCCAAGGCGATGTCAATATAACGGCTCCCCACTGGGTTTCGATGGGTCGTTCCAGAAATGCCAAGGTGGTTGTCAACGGCGGCACCATCAAGAGCCGCGTGTTCGGTGGCGCAGAGCAAGGCTCCATGGCGGGCAACACCTCAGTCGTCATCAATGGTGGCACCATCGGCACTCTTGTGACCATGTCAACAAATGGAGGAGGCGGAAACGGTGATGGCAGAGATGGTGAAACCCAATACTACATAGGCGGCGTGTATGGCGGCGGTTACGGCAGCCATAATTCAGCCTACAATGTGACACACAACAACGACTCTACCAACATCAGTTCCGATTTGTTGGCAGGCCGTGTCTATGGCAACGCCCGTGTGGATGTGCTGGGAGGCACGGTGCAAGGCAGCGTGTTTGGCGGTGCTTCCTTCGCTTATTTGGGAGGCTACGGAACCAATCCCCATGGCAACGCTAAAGTTTACATCGGCAGTGAAAGCCAGATGGGTATCCCCGATGTGGGCACGACCATCTTAGGCGGGGTTTATGGCGCCAACAACTACAACGGCACCCCATACGGCGATGTGGAAGTGCATGTCTATCATACGGCGCACACCGGCCAACCCACTACAGCGGGAGGCAATGCTTATCCTACGGTTCCCGCATCAGGAGCAACTCCAGAATGGTTGGCCACAATCCCGAATGGCACCGACAATTTTGCCCTCTATCAAGTGTTTGGCGGCGGCAACCGAGCCAACTATACGCCCAAACTTGCGGCAAATAAGGCCACGGTACATGTGTATGGTTGTGAAGAGAACACCATCTACGAGCTTTATGGCGGCGGCAATGCCGCTGAAATAGGCAGTGCGACGGCAGGCTACACCACCGATGCCAATGTCATCATCGAGGGTGGCCGAATACACAGCGTGTTTGGCGGCGGTAACGGCAACCCCGACCCGGCCAATATCTACGGCATCGCCACTACGTCTGTCGAAGGTGGACTTATCGACGAACTCTTTGGCGGCAGCAACGGTTATGGCAATGTCAACGAAATCAATTTGGTTGTCGCTGAAGATTCCGACTGCGAGTTGGCCATTGTCAATGGCTATGGTGGCGGCAACATATCGCCTGAAATTGGCGAAATCATCGCCACCCTCGAATGCTGCTCCAACCCAACCCCATACAACAATTTCTATGGCGGTGCCCACTCGGCAGTCATTTACGGCAATGTCACCCTCAATGTCTATGGCGGTAAGGTTACGAACCTCTTTGGCGGATCGGAAGGCTCACAGGGCATTCCTGCCGACATAAAGAAATATCCCATCGATTGGCAAACTGGAGATTATTCTGACGAGGTGAAAGCATTCATGCAAAGCCATCCGGACCTCGCAGGCACGGGCGGCAATGTGACCGTCAACCTTTATGGCGGCACCCACACCAACGTTTTCGGCGGTTGCGATGTCAACGGCAACATCGAAGGTGTTGTCACCGTCAACGTGCTTGATGTGGAAGACAATTGCCCGCTTAAGATTGCCAACATCTATGGCGCGAGTAAAGAAACTCCATACACTCCAGATGACATCATCGTCGAGGATGTGCCACAAAAGCCGGTTTCACCCGTGATTAATGTGGTGCATATCAAGGATACTGATGGCATCAGTCAGAATGTGTTTGGTGCCGGTAAAGGTAACACGGCAACGGTTACCTCCAATCCTATGGTCAACATTGGCTATAACCATGCTACTATGGCGCAATATATTCCTTTGGATGCCTATGGCGACTCAATCTATCATGTGCAAGGAAGAACGCCGCGTGCTTATGTCAAGGGCAGTGTGTATGGCGGCGGTGAGTATGGTAAAGTGATAGGCAACCCCAGTGTGAATATCAATAGGAGCAACACCGTTGTTGACAATTTCGTCTATGGAGCCGGTTGTGGTAACGACACTGACATTGATTGTGCCAAGGTAACTGGTGGCACCACGGTGAGAATCAAAGACGGTTTGATTAAGAGGAGCGTCTTCGGAGGTGGCGAGATGGCCATCGTAACAGGCGACACGAAGGTGGAAATGAGCGGCGGCACAGTCGGTTCGTGGGAAACCATAGGAGATGAACAGTATCTGCATGGTTCTATATACGGCGGCGGCCAAGGCTCACCTAATCCTGTCAACGAACAATACATGGATGCCGCTGACTACGGTCGAGTGAATGGCAACACTTATATCGACATTTCAGGCAATGCCCACATTCTCAAGGATGTGTATGGCGGCGGCCAGATGGGTTCTGTGGGTAACGGCGACCTTTCCGACAACACCACAGGCGTGGCGCATGTCACCATCAGCGGCGGCCAAATCGGGCCTTTCGTGGCAGATAAGAAGAACGCCAATGTGTACGGCGGTGGACAAGGTGAGGTTGATGAAGATTTCATTACCCATTACACCACCCATGCCAATGTGGACAGTACCTCGGTCATCGTTTGCGACAGCGCACTCGTCTATGGCAATGTTTTCGGCGGCAGCGCCAACGGCCATGTGCTTGCCGGTACCCGCGTCCTCGTGGAGAAAGGCAACAACACCAAAGACAAGAAACCGATTATTGGCACCGATGGTATGCATGGCGGAGACGGTCATGTTTACGGCGGCGGACAAGGTAATACCTCCAACTTCAGTGCTGGCCGCGTGGGCGGCAACACCAAGGTTGTGATGACTGATGGCACCGTCATGGGCTGCATCTATGGCGGCGGCAACGTCGCCCTCACCGGCGTGGATGTGGATGGCACTTTTGCTTCCTTTATCGATGATGACCAAAAGTACGACTCCATTCAGCACGGCATGGCCGAGGTTGTGGTCAGTGGAGGCATCATAGGCAACCCCGCCAACGATGGCCTTGACTTGTTAAGGAGCAACCAAAAACTGGGCAACATCTACGGCGGTGGCCGTGGTGACCCGAACGAATACTTGGAGGATGATTTTGGTCGTGCAGCCAATGCCGACGTCAGCATCAGCGGCAGTCCTACCATTTATGGTTCCGTCTTCGGTGGCGGCCAGATGGCAAATGTCGGCCATTGGAACAATTACTCCGATTGGTATACGACACAAACGGGAACCACCCGTGTGATCATCAACGGCGCTCCACAAATTGGTACGGCACTTGAGTTCGACCATGATAATTATGCGATAGCTGAGCCTCTACCCATAAAGACCTTGTATGATACCATCAATGATGTGAGAATGATCAGCCACACCAGTACGGGTAATGTCTTTGGCGGCGGTCAGGGTGATATGATAATCGACGAGGAAGGTGACGCTGAAGGATTTGAGCAGGGTCACTGCTGCACAACTATAGTCAACATCAACATGAATGATGGCGGCCATATCATGAGCTCTGTCTTTGGCGGTTCTGAGCAAGGCGCAGTTTGGGGCGATACCAAGGTGAAAATTGAAAGAGGTGTCATCGGAACGTCGGGCATAGAGGCGGACAGCTTGGATGTTGATCTTGATGAATGGGTAACTGCTTCAAATCTTTATAGGTTCGGTAGCGTTTTCGGTGGCAGCTATGGCGTGGACAGCTACAAACACTTGCATTCAAACGATGCAGCGGTGGCAGACACCGCTAACTCCTATGCCGGTCGTGTTTACGGCAACACATACGTCAACATCACGGGCGGTTCCATTTGTGGCAACGTGTTCGGTGGTGGCAACATGGCCAGTGTGGGATATTGGAACAAAGTATTGGACGACAATGACAACCTTATCGACTTTGTACCAGCTCCATACCCGAACACAATCGGAATCAAGGGTCATGCCAAGGTCAATGTCAGTGGCGCGGCTATTATCGGCCCCTTGGATCCCAACGGCCTGAACGCTTCCGTGTATGGCGGCGGCAAGGGCATAGGCGACGACCCCGACGATCTCCGCAAGAAATACGGTAACGTCAACAGCACCGAGGTCACGATCAACCTTGGAGAAACTGGCCATGTTTATGGTTCCGTCTTTGGCGGTGGTGCTGATGGCCATGTGTTGAGAGATGCTGTCGTCAACATCACGGGCGGCACCATCGGCACCACTGGCCTGCATGACGACGGCCTCGTCTTTGGCGGCGGCCAAGGCACATCGGGCAGCTTCTCCGCTGGCCGTGTGGGTGGCAGCACCGAGGTCATCATGACCGACGGCACCGTGTTGGGCAACATCTATGGCGGCGGCTCTGTAGCCCTCACCGGCGTGGATGTGAACGGCAGCTTTGAATCATACGAATCTTTAGTGGATGGTGTCCATGTGTACGACTCCATCCGCCATGGCTTGGCAAGGGTCGAAGTCAGTGGAGGCACCATCGGCAATCACAACCACAGCGGCCTCGACTTGTTGCTGAACGACCTTCGCGTGGGCAACATCTACGGCGGTGGCCGTGGCGACCTGAACGAGTTCAGGGAGGATGATTTTGGCCGCTCGGCCAATGCCATGGTCCACATCTACAACAGTCCCACCATCTATGGCTCCGTCTATGGCGGCGGCCAAATGGCCAATGTGGGCCGTTGGAACGACTATGACACATGGTACACACAAAAAACCGGTGCCACCAAAGTGACCATCGATGGCACTCCGACCATCGGAACGGAGAAAGAATTCGATTATGCTTATTCCACTGGCACAGGTGCCAGTGCGCCCAAATGGACGCTGTATGAAGTCATCAACGGTATGAGAATGATTACCTACACTCGTACAGGTAATGTGTACGGCAGCGGTCAAGGAAATATTAAACTCGATAACGACGGTTACGTTGTCGGAACTGAACACGGCCATTGCCGCGCAACGGAAGTCAACATCAGCGGCACCCCCACCATCATGAGCTCTGTTTATGGCGGTGCCGAGCAAGGTGCTGTTTGGGGCGATACCAAGGTGAATATTACCGGTGGTACCATTGGAACGGAAAATATCGTGGCGGGCAATTCGGATTACTACAGCTACGGCAGTGTCTACGGCGGCAGCTATGGTATGGATGCCTACACACATCTGAACTTGACCAATCCTTCCCAACAAGTGTTGGATTCCGTCAACGACTTGGCGGGTCACGTCTATGGCAACACCTTTGTCAACATCACGGGCGGCGCGGTGCGTTGCAACGTGTTTGGCGGCGGCGATATGGCCAGCGTGGGAGAGTGGGATGACGACTTTGTTCCCGTATCCAATACGGGCAATGCCACGGTCAACGTCAGTGGTTCGGCCATTGTCGGCCCTATGGACGGCACCGGCTTGAACGCCTACGTGTTTGGCGGCGGCAAGGGCATAGGCAACGACCCCTATAACCTTCGCAAGGAATACTGTAACATCAACTCTACCAATGTCACCGTTGAGCTTAACGAGGCGGGTGACAATGTTGGTCGTGTTTACGGTTCGCTTTACGGCGGCGGCTCCGACTGCCACGTGTTGGGCGACACTTATGTCACCCTCAACAGCGGCGTTATCGGCACTTACGATGCCGAGCACAGCACCATCTCCAGTTGGGGCGGCAACATCTTCGGCGGCGGACGCAACTTCCTCAAGACGAATTATGCAGCAGGCCGCGTGGCGGGCAACACCCACGTGGAGATGAAAGGCGGCACAATCTATGGCGCCATTTTTGGAGGTGGCCGTCACGCCGTGACGGGTGTCGGCCTCGATGGAATGACCATGCTGGACGGCGAAAACCACGGCAACACCAACGTCGAGGTAAAAGGCGGCATCGTGGGCTGCGAGGATATTGTGACCTCCTTTATCGACAGGCCCATCGGCGAGGTGTATGGCGGAGGTAAGGGTAGCATGGTGGGCATCACGCTTCCCGGACACCCCTCGGCCTCGGCACTGTTCATATCCTTGGTCAAGAACACTAATGTGGAAATCTCGCAGGCTAATCCCGCTGTTCCCACCCGTATATTAAATACGGTGTACGGCGGCGGCGAGACGGCCAATGTGGGCCATTACACATGGACCACAGACCCAAACGGTTATGAAATCTCCAACATCGCCATGAAGCCGGGCACAGGCAAGACCAATGTCACCATCAAGGGCGGCATCATCGGCGTGGATAGGTCGGTGATGAGTTATACGCTCGTACCTGGCACCTATACTCTCGCCAGCAACCCCGTCGGCAACGTGTTCGGCGGCGGCAAGGGCCTTTCCGACAACCCCGCGAACTATGCTCAGGGTATCAGTACCGTCTACGGCCACAAGAATCTTGTCGACATCATGGGCACCGTGGGTTCCACCACAGTGACCGTTGAAAACACGAGCGAAACGATCAGGCCTTGGGTGAAAGGCTCAGTGTATGGCGGTTCGGCAAGCGGTCATGTGTTGCGCGATACGGAGGTGACCATCGCGGGCGGACAAATCGGCGCGGGCAACAGCGGAACGGCGGATGTGTTGTACACCGACGGCGAGGACAACAACCAATTCTTCAACCCGATCGACTATTTTGAAACGGAACATACCGATTTGGACGATGTGGCATCGGAAGATGCCTTGTACGAATGCTACCACTGGCCCTACCGCGAACCTTACAGGCCATTCGACATTCTCGAAATTGCAGCGGGCAACACCCCCTGCGACGGCAAGACATGGTTCGGCAATGTGTATGGCGGCGGTTCGGGCTTCCTGCCTTATATCACGAGAAACTATAATAACACAGCCGACACTGCCGTGTGGAACCGCGAGTCGGGCAAGGTGTATGGCAACACCAAAGTGACGATTACCGGCGGCCACATCCTCACCAATGTGTATGGTGGCTGCGAGACCGCCGACGTGGGTCTGTATGATGACAATCTTGACAATATCTCAGGCGGCAACGACACCATCATCATGACTGGCGGAACCATCGGTGTGCCGCGCACTTTGGCGCAAATTGCAGCGCATCCTCTCACTTGCTACCTCTTCGGTGCAGGCAAGGGCGACCCGCGTACCCAATTCGACACGTGGACCAATGTGGACAGTGTGTATGTTGAGGTAAGCGGCGGTATCATCTACGGCTCCGTTTTCGGCGGCGGCGAGGAAGGCCATGTGATGAACGATGTGGAAGTGGTCATCAAGGACGAAGCCATCATCGGCACCACCGGCACTTCCTATGTTGACGGTAACATCTTCGGCGGCGGTCGTGGCTTCTCAGGCGAGGCCCTCACCGCTGGCACCGTGGGCGGCAATGTCAAAGTCGACATCCAAGACGGCATCACGCTCGGCTCCGTTTATGGCGGAGGTCGCTTGGCCTCGGTGGGCACCCATTTCACTGCCCCAGAGGATGATAACTACGGCCAGTTCCAAGAAGACACAGAAGACAAGACGCACGGCTATGTCACCATCGACATCAGCGGAGGCCGCATCGGCAACACCCACGAATACCTCTATTCGCCCGACCCCGAGCATCCTGAGAAGAAGCTGGAAGCCACCTACGGTGGCAACGTGTTTGCCGGTGCAATGGGTCGCCTTACCAAACTCGACGGCACTACCATCAATCCCCTTTGGCCTTCTTTGGGCAAGGTGAAGCAAACCGAGGTGACCGTCAGCGGCAATGCTGAAATCTGGAGTTCGGTGTACGGCGGCGGCCAATTCGGCACCGTGCGCGACAATGCCACTGTCAACATCATGGGCGGCACCATCGGAACGGATGTGAAACATCCTGATTACAATGGCACCAGCAACAACAAGCATTACCACTTCGGCAGTGTGTATGGCGGGGGGTTAGGCAGCAAAGACATGAGGTATGATGGCACTTACGCCAACGACTCCACCGAAAGCAACCTTTACAAACGTCCTGTGGAGATTGCAGGCCGCGTATATGGCAACACCTTTGTCAATATCAGCGGCGGCCAAGTGCTTGAGAATGTCTTCGGTGGCGGCGAGGTGGCCAGCGTGGGCATGGTGAAGGACGGTAACTTTGTCAAAGGCGTGGCCACTGTCATAGTGAATGGCGGCGAGGTGGGTCCCATGGACATGAACGGCCTCAATGCCCACGTCTATGGCGGCTCGAAAGGTGTCGACAAAGATGAGGACAATGCTTATAAGGCTTATTGTAATGTGAACGAAACCCACGTCACAGTCGAGAAACACATCGGCGAAGGTGGCGATGTGGTTTCTTCGCCACAAGTTTGGGGTTCAGTCTTCGGTGGCGGCTCCGACGGCCACGTGTTGGGTGATGCCGCAGTGAACTTCAACGGCGGCACCCTCGGCACCACGGGCGAAACCACATGGGACGGCAACATCTTCGGTGGAGGCCAAAACTTTTCGGCATCTAACCTGACGGCAGGCCGCGTGGGTGGCAATGCAACCGTCACCGTCACCGAAGGCCACATGCTCGGTTCCATCTTTGGCGGCGGTCGCTTGGGCTCGGTCGGCATCGACGAAGATGGCAACATGCAAGAGGGCAACAACCATGGCTTCACATTGGTCAATGTGGGCGGCGACATTCAGACTGGCGAAATCAAGATAGGCCACGGGGCTGCCAACGACCACGACCAAGTGGGCGGCAACGTGTATGGCAGCGGCAAGGGCATCGCCGGTCCTTCCACTTCCATCTATCCTAAATTGGCGCAGGTAAAGCAAACTGTGGTGAACATCAAGGAAAGGGAAGGCTTCGAGACTTGGATTGAAGGCTCGGTGTTCGGCTCTGGCGAAGATGGCCACGTTCTGAAAGACACCTACGTCAACATCTTTGGCGGACAGATTGGAGGCCATGATTACGGCGACCTCACACCTTGCGCCGACCCCTATCATGGCAACGTGTATGGCGCTGGTCGTGGTATCGACACTTATACGCAGGGCGGCACTCAATACTACAGCGCAACCGCCGGCATAGTGAGAGGCAACACCAATGTCAATATGTATGGCGGCCATATCGTCCGCAACGTGTATGGCGGCGGCAACTTGGCCTCTGTGGGCAATGCCAACGAGACCCCCGATGCCAACGGAAACTACCATACCGGCTTGGCTTCAGTGACCATCGTCGGCGGCACCGTCGGCACGATTAACGAAAACGAGAACTTCGGCAACGTGTTCGGCTCAGGCCACGGCGGATCGGGCGACGAGTATGTCAATTTGGCATACGTCAAAAACACCCATGTCACCATTGGCCAAACGGCTCGGATTTACGGCTCGGTGTTTGGCGGCGGCGAGGATGGCCATGTGAGGATGAACGCCATTGTCGACATTGAGGGCGGCATCATCGGCGATGCAGGCGATGTAGTCAGCCAGCCTCTCGACGGCAATGTGTATGGTGGCGGACGTGGTCTGCTGCTCAATGGCGAAAGTCAAACGGCAGGTGAGGTGTATGGTTACACCACCGTCAACATCAAGAACTCGACCTACAACGGTGTCAACTACTCGCCCGTCATCTGGAACAATGTGTTTGGTGGCGGTAGCCAAAGTGTGGTGCAACAGTATAAAGTGGTCAACATGTCGGGTGGCTTGGTACATGGCAGCGTGTTCGGCGGTAGTCGTGAGATTCCCACAGGTCGTACGAACATTGCCAAGCGTTGGGTCAACATGTGGGGCGGCACCATCGAAGGCGACCTCTACGGATGCAGCTACAGGGGCATCGACGGCGACCCGGCCAATCTCACGGCATGGGCCTCCTTCGTCAACATGAGCGGCGGCACCGTCTTGGGCAATGTCTATGGTGCTGGCTTCAGTGGCGAGGTGAAAGGCTCGGTGGCTGTCTTGATCGGCAAAAACGCCATCGAAAACGCCATCAGTAATACGTTCAACGAACACAAACCTGATCCAGTCATAGCTGCCAAGCTTGACATTCGTGGCAACGTGTTTGGTGGCTCCAACTATTACGGTACCGAACAGCAATCCGCATGGAACCAGTACGACGTTTCGGGTTACAACCGCGCCTTCATCGACGGTACTGGCTACAATACGACCTCAAGCGACCCGGATGAGGAATTGTACATGAACATCGGCGGCGGTCTCTACGGCTGCGGTACCCACAGTGAATCTGGTAAGGCCGGTCGTTTGATTATGGTCAAGAACTACGGCACGCGCAACCCCGGAGGCGATGCCGCAACCGAGTTGACGGCGGCCTCGCGTCAGCTGACCACTTTGCAACGTGCCGGTGTCGTCTTGTTCGACAATGCCAACGTCAAGTTCTCAGGCGAACCCGACATTTCCGGCCAGTATCCCGACAGAATCTTCGGTGTGCTACAGGTCGACAATGGCTTGTATGCCACCAATGCCAGCGGCATCGTCTTAGGCTCCGTAACCCATCCCGCCTATATGGACTCCATCAAGGAGGTGAGAAGCCTGAAGCTGACTTCTGGCGATTCCTACGGACATCAAAACCCTGCTGGCGACGCTTCCTACCAATGGATAGGCATCAATGGAAACGACAACATGTTGTATCTGAATGGCAGTGGCACTGCTTTGTCGCCCGCCGAGGAGAATGTCATCATCTTCAATGGCGACTCGAGAATGATGGTGCGCTACAAAGACAAAATTGCCAACAAGGTTAAATACGGCGCCTTGACGGGCTTCTTCCGTATGCGTGCCGATGCTTTCCAAATCTATGGCATGGAGAGCTTCGCCTACGCCCGACCCAAGTTGACGGCAAATGTCAACCCCATTGCTGGTTATGACGTGACGGAGAACACTTGGAACAAAGGCGACGGCGGCTTCCTGAGTTACGACATTGCTAAGAATATGTTTACTTCAACAGAGATAGAGGTGTTGGGGTATACCTATCCAGAAACAAACAATGATGGCGGTGACGAGTACACCAAGACGAAGCAATACCCGTACTACAACCTCAGCAAGGTGGCCAAACGCGATGACTTTAATCTGGATACAGAAGACTACCGCATGTGGGTGTTGCCGGTAACTTTGGGTCATAAATGGTATGTTGACGGCAGAGGCATCCGCACTGGCGGCTGGGGCCAAGACAAGAGCCACGGAGAAAATTGGGGTGACTTCCCCGACAAACCCAAACTGACCATCACTGGCGCAGCAAGTGGCACTGATATTAAAGGTGGCATCTGCGTTGACCAGACCCCCAATCCTTTTACTCTTACAGGTGGTGGCTACATATTTAATCCCAAGGAAGACATTATCTTTGTGGTGGGTCCCATCAGCTCAGCGTTTGAACAAGAGATTTTGAACTTGAGTACTACCTATCCGTTGCAGTTGTTCCGCTATCCTGGCGGGCACAAGATGAGCAACGGCGAGACTGATGTCACGGTTTGGAGTGATGATCCTGAGGCTTATCCTTCTCCAAGCACACCAACTGCTACCAGTTATAACGGATTGGCAAGTGGAGATAAAAAGGGTCCTGGAGCCAACTATGGCGCGATGATCAACGTCAGCGATGCATTGGTGATGAATAACGTTGTGGTGGACGGTCTGTATGAATACTCTGGAGCCGAAGTGACGCAGCTTGAGATTCCCCCACGCTATGCCACGGAGAAACTGAATGTCGGCAAGCCTTTGGTGGTGACCACAAGCGGGGCAACCCTCACCCTGAAGGGATCCAGAACCACTTCGGGCACTGATGTCGTGACCAACGGCACTTTCTTGCAGCGCGGTTACAATAACACGGATGCGGCCACTACATGGTATCATAACGCCGACTATACAGCAGCGTCGGGCGTTCACGATGGCGGCGGCTTGTATGTCGATGCAGCTGACAATGTCAAAGTCAATGTGGAAGGCTTGGTAACCATCGAAGGCAACAAGCAGAAGAACGGCACGGACGTTGTAAACAGCAACGTTTATCTGCCCACCTTCGACAAGAGCCTTACCATTACGGATGTACTGACAACTACAGATGATGCTACGACGAAAATCGGCATCACCAGCCCGATTCGCAATAGGGCGGTGAACTATGTGAACAACACCTTCTCGCCAGTGGCGAAGGCTGTGCGAGCAGCGACCAATGTCGGCACCCTTGAAGAACCAGTGATGGTTTACAATGATGTCCTGGATGCCCAAGCCGCATGGGAGAACTGCAACTTCACCGACGACCAGAACTGGTTCTTCGTCAATGGTCACAACCCCAACATCGAAGGAAAGACGAGAACCACTTACTATAGCTCATCTATGTCCAAAGCACTGAACAACACGACCTTGTACTTTGGCTGGACATGGGCCAATGTGGTGAGACGGGCACCTCAAACTGGCGATCTGAGCGGTGATGTGAGTGATGATTTCGCCTACGACAAAATCAATTCCGCTCATGACCTCGCTTGGCTCATCAGCCAGTCGATGGGTCTGAACGGCGAAACCTCGACCAATTTCAGTGACAAACCAATAATCCGCCAAACCGGCAACATCGACTTGCAGCAGTATGTTTGGGTGCCGATAGGCGAGCAAAGCGAAGGTCTCCGGTCATTTGCCGGGACCTACGATGGCCAGGGTCATCTGATCACCAACCTTAGCATCGACTACATCGGCTTTGGCGACCGCCGCTATGAGCGCAAGAACTATGGCTTGTTCGGCTATGTCAACAATGGCAAGGTCAACCGTACCTTCGTGGTGAGCGGCATGATTCACCCGATGACGACAGTAGAGACATCTGCTGTACACAATATGGGTGGCTTGGTGGGTAGGATGGTCGGCACAAGTGCTATGGTATCGAACAGCGAAGCTGCCATCACCTTCAATTGTCCCGCCTATGATTTCGCAAATAAAGTGGTTGCGGGCGGCTTGGTGGCTCAGATGGATAATGGCCACATCCATTCG
Source organism: uncultured Bacteroidia bacterium (assembly GCA_902770835.1). Taxonomy (GTDB): domain Bacteria; phylum Bacteroidota; class Bacteroidia; order Bacteroidales; family F082; genus Limimorpha. Next base: position 96,560 of record CACXUM010000005.1, on the reverse strand, counting down.
TCAATGGCCATGCCAATTATGCAAGTTGGAGCCTTAACCACTGGCGAGGTGGGCGGTTTGGTGGGCAAGTCCTCGTCTGGCGACATCTTCAACTCGTTTGTCAATGCTACATTTGGTGTCTTTACTGGAAATGTAAACCATCCAAAAACGGTTGGAGGACTGTTGGGTACCAACCAAGGAGCGGTTGTGGAGAACTGTTATGTGTCCATGCATGAAAACACTTTACCTGATAATTTCCCAATGGATGGCCTTGTGAAGAGTGTTGAGGGCGGCAGCATCAGCAAATGCTATTTAGAGGAAGGCTACACGTCAGACCTTATTGCTGATGGTACTCTCAATAAGAACTTCACGCCTGCTTCCAGTGCCGATATTTATGGTTACATGTATTTGGACAATACGGTGCCGATAACTGAAGGAACCGAGACTGTCAATAAACCCATGTTCCGAGTGCTGAACAAATGGGTGGATGACAATAACCACAATGGCCATACCTACGCTTGCTGGGCGCGTCCGGGATTGCAGGAAATCAATGACGACCTACCCGTGCTGCTGATTGATAACTATAGTAATGATGCAAATGCCTACATTGGTCAGGGTGATTTCCGTAGTGTAGGCACTTACGCTGGTGGCCCAGCCTTGCAGTATGGCGGCACAGTGCGTGATGGCGATGCTCTTAATTCAGCTCTCACCCGACCTTTGGAGAAAAAGAAGATAGATGATGAAACAGAGGAAGATATTCCAGATTATCTCTTTGTTTATGGTGATGTTGATGAAGTAGGAGGAGATTTGGCTATTACCCAAAGCAAAGTGAGCATCCATGAGGATGTGTCCATCCTTCATGCAGGTTCTTTGGCGGACTATGGAAACAACTATGTTGGTATCACCTTCGACAACTCTTGCGGCAAAGCCACTTCAACCCCGGGCGTCAACTATGGACTCAACGGATTGGGAATGGGTGGCTACCCCTTGCCTCGCGACTGGCACATGTTCTCCACTCCGCTGCAAATGGCTCCGTTGGGATTCGAGTATTATTTGAACGCTGATTATTCTGATGAAAATAATACCAACAGAAACACTTATTCAAGTGGCTATGTCGGGACTTATTACAACAACATTTGGACGAATCCATCAACAGAGTTCAGTTGGCTAAATAACGGTGTAAGTGGCGACAACCGCTATTGGATGAAGGGTTGGGTGAATAGCCAAAGCCCCAGAAATTCTTCAAGTTTTGATGAGAATAAATGGGTGGATGGTTACTTCCCAAGCCAGTATAGAGATAGGTTTGGAGAAGGTTGCATCGAAAACACTGATGAGTGGGGTCGTTACCCCTATGGCATGGACTTCTACACTTGGACCGAGCCAGACTACCACTGGATCAACTTCAAGCGCAACGGTCCCAACCACTGGCACACCGACACCAGAGGGGAGGACGATCACTGGCATCTTGAGTATAAGCCTTACGGTATTTATGATGAAGAAAATGGGAAACCTAAGAATGTCAACGAGGAGTACCTCATTGTAGGTCGTGGCTATATGGCTTCCATCGGCACCGAGACTTTCATGCAAAGCCACGGCAAGTTGAACAAGGACATTAGCCAGAGCGATGGCAATGATGCGGGTTTGGGTATTTTGTTGACGAACACATCAGAGTCTAAACTCCCAGGTTGGAACTTGGTGGGCAATCCCTATCACGGCTATTTGGACTTTAATTTAGTTGGGACGGCCAATAGTAGTGTTTTGGGTACGGTGAACATTAATACTAATGAAGGTTCTCAAGATGTGCCTTTCTATGTGATTTACGATGCTGACAAGTACAACGAGCAAAGCGGTAAGGCCAGTACTGCCTTCAGGTACTATCCTGTGACCAGCTCGATAAATGGTGATTACGCCGACCCTTATCTGCATCCACACCAAGGCTTCTATGTGAAGGCGAAATCAGGTGGTGGAACTTTGAAATTCACGGAAAACATGTTGGTGTCGCGTGCTAATGTGGGTACTGGAGGCGACTTCCGCGACGAGCGCCCTGCCTATCCGCTGGTCAACCTTTACCTGAGCAGCGACAAGGGCTGCGCCGACGTGACGGTCATCGAGTTCAATCGTCCCGAATGGGGTGGCGCCCGCAAGTTGAAGGAACTGCGCGTGGGCGACGGCCTCTTCTACGGCCACCACGACGGAACCTACTATGCCGCCCTCTTCGCGGAGGAAGGCGTGGAGCGCGTGCCGCTGTGGTTCGAGGCGAAGGACGACGACATCTTCACCATCAAGTGGAACACGGCCAACGGCGACTTCCACAGCATGTACCTCATCGACAACATCGCTGGCGTGCAATACGACATGCTGAGGAACGACACCTATTCCTTCGAAGGCCACAAGGGCGACTATCCTTCGCGCTTCTACATCGTCTTCGATGTGACGGGCGTGGACGAGTTCGACGAGGGCGACCACAACTTCGTCTTCTTCGACGGCTCGCAATGGGTGGTGACCGGCGACGGCCTCTTGGAGTTCATCGACGTGCATGGCCGAGTGTTGTGGCAAAAGACGGTGAGCGGCCAGAGTAGGGTAGGCCTGCCCAATGTGGCCTGCGGCATGTATCTCATGCGCCTGACCAACAACGAGGGCACAAGGGTTCAAAAAGTAATTATCGACAAAAAATAAGTTAGAGCAATGAAAAAGTTGAAATACATACTGTTGATAGTTGTCACGGTTTTGCTCGTGGCTTGTCCCGCGAAAGCCCAAGTGTTCATCATGGACGATGAGTTTGAAGGCACGATGCGCCAAAACACCGAGGACTTTGGCCTCATTGTCCCGATAGAAGGCCTCGACTCCGACCAATACCTTCCGCTCGGCGATGGCCTGATTATGTTGGCCGCCTTAAGTGGAGCTTATTTGATGAAGAAAAGGAAGAAATCGAAGCATTGAAAAAATTGTGATTTTAGCGAAAAAAAATTGACATTAAAGGTTTTTTCCTAATTTTGTGGCCTTATTGAAACGAGAAAAATTTGGTTATGGAAATAAAAAGAGTCTTCGACTTGCTCGACAATTATGTTGAGAAGTATCCCAACCAGCAGGTCGCGCTTGCTGGCAAAAAGGATGGAAAATGGGTGAATTACAGTGCCAATTCCTATAAGGAGAACGCTGACATACTGAGTTATGCCCTCATTGAGTTGGGCATTGAGAAAGGTGACAAGGTAGCCATGATCCTGACCAACCGTCCCGAATGGAACATGCTCGACATGGCCATCAGCCAAGTTGGGGCCATCTCCGTGCCAGTCTATCCCACCATCAGCGAGGAGGACTACCGCTTCATCCTCAGCGACTGCGATGCCAAACTGGTCGTCATCGACGGCCTTTCCGTGATGAACAAAGTGACCAACATCCTGCCCGATGCGCCCAACGTGAAAATGGTCTACACCATGGTCGACCGCGAGAAATATCCTTATTTCGACCAAATGCTGCAACTCGGCAAGGAACATCCTCACGCCGATGAACTGGCGAAGCGCAAGGCCGCCGTTGACGAAATGGAGTGTGCCACCATCATCTACACCTCTGGCACCACGGGAACGCCCAAGGGCGTGATGCTTTCGCACCACAACCTGATGAACCAGTTCAAGAACTTCCACTACACCATCAGCGACCATTCCAACAAGGCTTTCAGTTTCCTGCCCGTGTGCCATGCCTACGAGCGTGCGCTCAACTATTGCTACCAATATCGTGGAATGTCAATCTATTACGCTGAAAGTTTGGCCACTATCGCCAACGACATGCGCGAAATCCATCCCACGATGATGTGTGCCGTGCCGCGCGTGCTGGAACGTTTTTACGACGCGATTTATCAGTCGGGCAAGAAGCAGAAAGGCATCGCGAGGATGATTTTCTTCTGGGCATTGCATCTTGGCGAGCGTTACAGAATCTCTTCCGACAGCCGCCATTGGTTCTACGACATCAAGTTGGGCATTGCCGACAAACTCGTTTATTCCAAAATCAGGGCCAACATCGGTGCCGAGAATTTCGACATCATCGTTTCGGGTGCCGCCGCCATTTCGCAAAAAATTGCCGGATTTTTCTCCGCCATCAAAATGCCTGTCTTTGAAGGCTATGGCCTGACAGAAACTTCTCCTGTTATCGCTGTGAGCAACCGCAATGCGCATGGACGCGAAGTGGGTTATGTCGGGCAACCGCTCCCGGGCATTGAGGTGAAGATTGCCGAAAACGGGGAAATCATCTGCCGTGGCCACAATGTGATGATGGGCTATTACAAGCAACCTGAGCTCACGAAGGAAGTCATCGATGCCGATGGTTGGTTCCACACGGGCGACATGGGCGAATTCAACCAGTACAACCAACTGAAGATTACGGGCCGCATCAAGAGCCTGTTCAAGACTTCGGGCGGCAAGTACATCAACCCTGATGTGATTGAGGCCAAGTTCAGTTCCTCCAAGTTGATTGAGCAGATTTTGGTGGTGGGCGAAAACCAGAAGTTTGCCGGTGCGCTCATCATACCGAGTTTCGCCGACCTGAAGGCATGGTGCGCCAAGGAGAAGATTCCTTACACGACCAACGAGGAAATGATCAAGAATCCCGAAGTGCTGAAGCGTTACGCAAAGGAAGTCAACGAATTGAACAAGGGCTTGGGCGAAACCGAAAAAATCAAGAAACAAGTCCTTCTCGCCGACGAGTGGAGCATCGCCAACGGCCTTCTTACTCCAACGCTCAAAGCCAAGCGCAAAGTCATCACAGCGAAATACAAGGATGTGATTGAGAAGATGTTTGCATAAATAAAAAAGGAGCCGCGAGGCTCCTTTTTTTGTATGTTTTTCAGAAAAAACTCATATTATGGAATAAAAACATTATTTTTGCCGGACATAATTTATGATAGTATGAGATTTGTTGATAGGGAAAACGAAATATTGAGGCTGAAACATGTACTTGGCAAAGACGGACATGCCAAATTCGTCATTGTCTATGGACGCAGACGTTTGGGCAAATCAACGCTTATCCGCCATGTGATTGACGATCAAGATGTTTACTTTATGGCCGATCAAACAGAACAGAGCCAACAACTTGCGTTGATGGCGAAAACGATTGGCACAAGATTCCCCGATTTCGACAAGGTTTTTTACCCTGATTGGGATAGCCTTTTCAGCAGTCTTGCCCATCGTGCAAAGGAACGTTTCACGCTTTGCATCGATGAATTCCCTTATCTCGTCAAGTCGTGTCCCAGCCTGCCTTCGGTGCTGCAACGGCATATCGACTCCCATCAATTGCCGTTCAATCTCATCATTTGTGGCTCGTCGCAACAAATGATGCAAGGTTTTGTGCTTGATGCGGCCTCGCCTTTGTATGGCCGTGCGGATGCCATACTAAAACTTGAGCCTATTCCAGTCAGGTTTTTGCAGGAAGTGTTGGGCGGCAATGCCATCCAAACCATTGAGGAATCTGCTGTTTGGGGTGGTGTGCCTCGTTATTGGGAAATCAGGGAACAATCGTCTTCGTTGACGGAAGCCATCACCCAACACATTATCGACCCTAATGGCATACTTTACGATGAGCCTTCGAGACTGTTTATTGATGATTTTCAGCATACAACGCAATCGGCAGCATTGTTGTCGCTGATTGGCAATGGTGTCAACCGGCTTTCAGAAATTGCGGGTAGGATGCAAAAAAATGCCACCGACCTTAGCGGACCTTTGGCCAAACTCATCAATCTCGGTTATATTGAGCGAGAAACACCTTTTGGAGAAAGCCCACGCAACAGCAAACGCAGTTATTATCAGATTTGCGATCCTTTTATGAGAATGTATTATCGCTATGTGGTTCCCAACCGATCTTTAATCAACCTTCGTAGGCATAATATTGTTGCCCAAACCATTAGCGACACATTCTCCGATTTCGTGGCCTTGCATTGGGAACGGCTTTGTCGCAATGCCGTAAGCGGAAACCGCTTGTTGGATAGCACTTGGGGCATGGCCTCCCGCTGGTGGGGAACCGTCATCAAAAACAACGAAAAGAAAACCATCGAATTAGATGTAGTCGCTGAGTCAACCGACAAACGGAAAATGCTCATCGGAGAATGTAAATGGACGGAAGGCGAAAACGCAATGCTACTTTTCCACGAACTCGAAACTAAGGCAAAGTCGTTGCCTTTCGTGAAAGGTAAAGAAATTGTACTTGCCTTGTTTCTTAAACATCCATCCCTTGATGGAATCACAAGCCAAGTGTTTCTCCCTCAAGATGTTGTCAACGACTTTCAATGAACATAATAATTATGGATTAAAAACATTATATTGTAACTCCATAATTTATTTCTTCGTCTACTCCAAATAAGTATATCCATAAAGCCCCGACCGATAGTTGGACAAGAATTCCTTGCCCTCCTCAACGGTGATTTTGCCCTCCTTCACGCACTTCGTGACCCATGTTTCCACCGTGCGGACGAGTTTCTTCGGGCTGTATTGCACATATTCCAAAACATCGGCAACGGTTTCGCCGTCAATGACTTGGTCAATGTAATAGCCTTTATCGTCCACCGAAATATGCACGGCGTTGGTGTCGCCGAAAAGGTTGTGCAAGTCGCCCAATATTTCCTGATACGCGCCCACGAGGAACACACCTATATAATAATGCTCCTTGTCGGTGAAACTATGCAAAGGGATGGTGTGTTGCGTCGATTTGGCAACGAAATTGGTGATTTTGCCGTCGCTGTCGCAGGTGATGTCCTGCAAGGTGGCAAGGTGCGTTGGGTTTTCATCAAGCCTTTGGATCGGGATGATGGGGAAAAGTTGGTCGATGGCCCAAAGGTCAGGCAGCGACTGGAACAGGGAGAAGTTGCAGAAGTATTTGTCGGCTAATAATTTGGGCAGCGAAGTGAAGTCCTCGGGGACACGTTTCAGGCTGTTGGCGATATGGTTCACCTCGCGGGCAATGCTCCAGAACAAGCGTTCAATCTTGGCCCTTGACTTGAGGTCTAATAAACCGAGGCTGAACAAGTTAAGTGCTTCTTCACGAATCTCTTGCGCATCGTGCCAAATCTCCAAAGAGGAACTTTTGGTGAGTTCGTCCCAAGAATCATAAAGTTCCTTGATGAGTTCGTGGTCGTTTTCCTCGGGTTCCTCGTCGTCGTCCCATTCGGGCAACGAGGTCTTTTCCAGCACCTCAAAAATCAGCACGGAATGGTGGGCAGTGAGGGCACGTCCCGATTCGCAAATCACGTTGGGGTGGGGGAGTTCGTTCTTGTCGCAGGCATCCACAATGGTGTAGATGGCGTTGTTGGCGTATTCCTGAATGCTGTAATTGACAGAACTTGCGCTGCTTGAACTGGTTCCATCGTAGTCCACACCGAGTCCTCCGCCCATGTCGACGTACTCGATGTGGTAGCCCATCTTGTAGAGTTGCACGTAAAACTGTGCCGCTTCGCGAAGGGCCACATTGATTTTCTTGATTTTGCTGACTTGGCTGCCGATGTGGTAATGCACCAATTTCAGACAATCTTTCATGTCGTGTTCGTCAAGGAAATCGAGGGCTTCGAGAAGTTCTGAGGAGGTGAGGCCGAACTTGCTGCCGTCGCCGCCCGACTCTTCCCATTTGCCGGAGCCTGAACTGGCCAACTTGATTCTTACGCCCAAATTTGGCGTGACTTTCAGGCGTTTGGCGATTTTGGTGGTGATTTTCAACTCATTCAGTTTCTCGATGACGATGATGATCTTGCGGCCCATTTTCTGGGCGAGTAAGGCCAATTCGATGAATTCCTCGTCCTTGTAGCCGTTGCACACGATGAGCGAGTCGGAATCGGTGCCAAGCGCGATGATGGCGTGGAGTTCGGGCTTCGAGCCGGCTTCCAAACCGATGTTGCACTTCTTGCCATGACTGACGATTTCTTCGACCACGGGGCGCATTTGGTTTACCTTGATAGGCATCACCACGAAGTTTTGCCCGTTAAATTCGTATTCCTTCGCAGCCTCCTTGAAGCAGGAATCAATCTTGTTGATACGGTCGTCGAGGATGTCGGGGAAACGCAGCAGCATCGGGGCTGAAACATCCCTAAGTGACAGTTCGTCAACGAGTTCCGGAAGGTCAACCGAAGCACAACCTTCTTTGGGAGTCACGGTCATGTGGCCTTTCTCGTTGATGGAAAAGTAGTTGCCGCCCCAGCCTTTCACGTTGTAAAGGTCCTCGGAGTCTTCAATGCGCCATTTTCTCATTTCGTTTGGGTTTTGAGTTTTTAAATTGGGTGCAAAACTATTAAAAATAATGATTGTTGATGAGTTATTTGCAAATAATAACTATTTTTGCAGAAAATAATACTTGATGAGTCCAGTTTTTGGCAGGGAAAGCAGTTATGTGTTCAAGATTTTCTCCAATGAAGAGGAACGGATGCACATCCATGTATTGGGCGATGGCCATGAGGCCAAGTTTTGGTTGGAACCAAGAGTTGAATTGGCCAAGAACAGCGGCTTTTCCAAACATGAATTGAACGACATACAAAAAATCGTAGAGAAACATGCAGAACGATTCAAAGAGCAATACAAGCAGCACATCGGCAAGCGTCTTGATGATTAACGGCCAGGGCATTATGATTAGCGTTGGCGGACAGGATTATTTCTTGTCCTACAACCGCGTTCCGTGGATGCGCGAGGCCTCAATCAATGATGTGCTGAATATCCAAATGTCTGGGAATGAGGCTATTGAATGGCCCAATTTGGATGTTGACTTAGAGTTGGACAGCCTTCGTCACCCTGAGCGTTATCCCTTGCTTATCAAACGAACTCCTTCTGAAGTATTGGAAGCATGAGATTGATTGTCGATGCCGGTTCCACTAAAATGGAATGGATTCTCTTGGACGGAAACGAGGTGAAAAGCCGTTTCCTGACCAAAGGCTTTAATCCGAATTATGCTGACATTCAAACACTTGTAGTGATGTTCGATGGCGTGTCTCTTCCCAGCGAAATCCAATCCATCCATTATTACGGCACAGGCTGCGGCAGCGAACAAAACTGCCAATTAATAAAAGAGGCGTTCCAAAACCATTTTCCAAATGCCGAAATCCATGTTACCCATGACCTTATGGCTGCCTGCCACGCCCTTTTGGGGAACGAAAAAGGTATTGCTTGCATCCTTGGAACAGGCTCAAACTCATGTGTTTACGATGGTGATAGAATTGTTGAAAAAGCCGTTTCATTGGGCTATTTCGTTGGTGATGAGGGCAGTGGAATGTACATCGGCAGGGAGGTGACGAAAGCCTATTTTTATGGTTTCATGCCAGAGGAATTAAGGCAAAGATTCCATGAAGCATACCGTTTGGAATTGAAGGATTTCGTTCAAAACCTGTATCATAACGAACAGCCTTCCAAGTATTTGGCCTCGTTTGCTAAGTTTGCTGGCGAAAACCAATTGCATCCTTTCATTCACGATTTGGTAAAACGCTGTTTCCAAGCCTTCATTGAGGTTTTTGTTTTGCGCTTTGAGGATTGCAAATCAATGAAAGTCAGTTTTATAGGCTCAATCGCCTATCATTTCCAAGACATCTTGAAAGAAACCATGTCCGCCAAAGGCCTCACGTTGGGCGAGGTGATGAAGTCACCGGCTGAAGGGTTGATTCGGTTTTATCTCATGTGATTTCTTTTTGCTTTCATTGAAAATCAAGCCTTCGTCACACTATTTTTCGTATCTTTGCCGCTCATTTTGAAAAATCATTCCCATGGAAAATAAAAACACGTTAATTGGTTTTGTTCTCATCGCGGCCATTCTCTTTGGCTGGATGTATTTTATGACCCCATCGAAGGAGCAATTGGCTGAGCAACAGCGTATTCAAGACTCCATTCGTAGGGTGAGGCTCGAAGAAATGGCTTTGGACTCGATTCGTGAAGCTGAACGCCGACAAGCTGATGCCAAGTTGGCTATCCTGCAATCGGACACGATTCAGTTGGAAGGTTTGGATTCTCTTGGCAGAGCGCAACTTGTGCAAAACACCCTACGCGACAAATACGGCATATTCGCCGTTGCAGCGGAAGGCGCGGAAAAGACTTGGACCATCGAAAACAAACTCCAAAAGCTGACTTTCAGCAACAAAGGCGGCTTTTTGAAACAAGTTGAGTTGAAGGACTACAAGACCTACGACTCGCTGCCGCTGATTTCCTTCGACCCCGAAACGGTAAAGTTCGACCTGTCGTTTTTTGCCCAAAACCGCATTGTGAACACCTCTTTGTTCTATTTCCAGCCTTACATGAACGGAAGGCCATACAAGGGTGGCGATATGACCGTAGCCGAGGGCGACAGCATTGTTTTTGCCTTACGCTTGCCCACTGACGATGCCAGCAAATACATTGAATATGTCTACACCATCCACGACGACAACTACATGATGGACTTCGACATCCGCACGGTCGGGCTGAGGGATGTGATTGCCACCAACGCCGACTACATGACCATCGATTGGGAAGTAGACCTGATGAAACAAGAAAAGAGCACCGACCGCTTTGCTGGCGAAACGGTGTATTACAGGTCGTTGACCGACAAGGATGTAGACCACCTCAATGAGCAGAAAGACGGCGAGCAGACGGTGAACAGCAAACTGAAATGGGTGTCGTTCAAGCAGCGTTTCTTCTGCAATGTGATTGTGGCCAAGGAAGAGTTCGAGAACGCTCACATGGCCATGCGCACCCGCAAGTCGAACAACCCGCGCTATTTCAAGTCGATGTCGGCCAATATCGAGGTGCCTTACGACACGCGGTCGGAAACCAACCTTATCCCGATGCAACTCTATTTCGGCCCCAACCATTTCAAGACCTTGCGCAGTTACGGCATTGGTTTGCAAGATCAAATCAACTTGGGTAACTTCTTCTTAATCAGGTGGATTAACTATGGTGTTATCGCCGTGTTCAATTGGTTGAGCAGCTACGGCTGGAACTATGGTATCGTCATCCTGATCCTTACCATCCTTATCAAAACCTTGCTGTTCCCCTTGGCGTTCAAGTCCTACAAGTCGTCGGCCATCACCCGCGTGCTGAAGCCCGAAATGGAGGCCATCAACGAGAAATACCCCAAGGAGGAGGATGCCATGAAGAAGCAACAAGCCATTCTGAACTTGCAGCGTCAGGCAGGCGTGAGTCCCGCTTCGGGATGCTTGCCCGCCTTGTTGCAATTCCCCATCCTTATCGCCATTTTCCGCTTCTTCCCGGCCAGTATCGAGTTGCGCCAGCAGCCCTTCCTTTGGGCCGAAGACCTCTCGACCTACGACAGCATCGTTGAGTTCCCGAAATTCCTCGGCATGGACCACCTCAGCCTGTTCACCATCCTGATGACCATCACCACGCTCATCTATACTTGGGTGAACAACAAGCAGATGGACTACACGAGCAATCCGCAAATGAAGCCCATGAAGTGGATGATGTATCTCATGCCCATCATGTTCTTCGCCATCTTCAACAACTATTCCTCTGGCCTGAGTTATTACTATATGTTGGTGAATATCATCACCTTTATCCAGATGTTCATTTTCCGCAGGATGATTGACGAGAACAAGGTGCGTGCCACCATCGAGGAAAACAAGAAGAAGCCGCAAAAGAAGTCGAATTTCCAGAAACGCCTTGAAGAAGCCCAAAAGCAGCAGGCCAAATTGCAGCAACAACAAAAAAGACGCTAACGATGGAAAACAAACTCAAAAGATTCATTGACGCCGTCCTTGAAACGCGCAAGGTGTGGCTGCTTGAGGCCAAGGAAGGCTTTTTCGCCATGTTGGAGGACAATGACGGTGAACCCTACATGCCGCTTTGGGAATCAGAGGAATTGGCCGCGAAAGCCGCGCAAGGCGACTGGGAAGGCTACTCCGTGACTGATATGGGTTTTTCGGAGTTGAGCCACTGGCTCAAGGAATTGGCCAACGATGAAATTGACATTGCCGTTTCGCCCGAGGCCGACGGCGAGATAACCGCGATACCTTCGCACAAGTTCAGGACATGGCTGAAGCCCTACGACGACCATTCTTATAAGGAAAAGGATGAGGGGGAGGATGGCGACGACTTCGACTATGGCGAGGGATGGGCGCAACCGTGGGGTTAGTTTACAGTTTACAGTTTAGAGTTGAGAGTGTAGAGTTTAGAGTTGTTTGAGAGGAGGGCATAGCCCTGAAAGGGCGAAATAACACAACCCGGTGTGAAACGTCGGGGTCAAAAAATCCAGCGTGAAACCTCGGGATCAAAAACATCGGGGAGGATAAATGAAACAATATGAAAAGCAAGTTGTTTGGTGTATTGTTGCTGATTGAGGCTGCGGCACTTCTGCTGACGGCAGGGGTGGCATTGCACTATCAGCACACGGCGGGCGAGGGCGATGCCCCTTATTTCCTCCTGACCGCAGGCCTTACGGGTGCGGTTGGATTGCTTTTCTACAACACTGGCAACATGCTAAAAAAGAGCACTTTGCAGATTCGGGACACTTTTTTTGTGGTGGCTTTGTCGTGGGTGCTGTTTTCCCTTTTCGGGATGTTGCCTTTCCTGATGTACGGCACGATGGACAATGTCACCGATGCGTTTTTCGAGACGATGTCGGGGTTTTCAACCACGGGAGCCACGGTGCTCGACAACATCGACAGTCAGCCGCATGGCATCCTGTTTTGGCGTAGCATCATGCAGTGGATGGGAGGCTTGGGCGTTGTGGTTTTCACTTTGGCCTTTATCCCATCTGTGGCCAAAGGTTCCAAGAAAATGTCGCTTTTCGCTGCCGAGGCGCCGGGCTTGAGTGTGGAGAAATTGGCGCCTACGATGGGTGCCACTTCGCGCCTGCTTTGGATCATCTACATAGTTTTGACGCTGCTTTGCGCCATAGCCTACCGGCTTGGCCCGATGAACACTTTTGATGCCGTTTGCCACGCCCTGACGACCATTGCCACAGGCGGTTTCAGCACGCATCAGGCAAGTATCGGTTATTTCCAGTCGAGTTATGTAGAGTATGTTTGCATCTTCTTCATGCTTCTGGCGGGCATCAACTTTGCCATGTATCATTTCCTGTTCAACAACCGTTTCGATGTGATTCGGCGCAATGAGGAACTGCATTGGTACTTGGTTGCCATTCTCGGATTCACGGTGATTTTCATGGCTCGATTCTATTTTGCCCCTCATTTTGATGTGATTACAGAGGAACAATTGGCTTCGCATCCGCAGAGCGAGGCTGAGCGTGTGCGCACTTCGCTGTTCCATGTGGTGGCAGTGCTGTCGAACACGGGTTTCCAAGGCAGCAACTACGACTACGACCTTTGGGGCCGCCTCTTCCTCATTCCGACGGTTGCGATGATGATTGTGGGCGGCTGTGCTGGCTCCACCAGCGGTGGAATTAAAATGATACGTGTTATTGTGCTGTTCAAGTACATCAGGAAGTCCATTTACGAGCTGATTCACCCATCCAGTGTTTATACAATCAAGATTTCCGACCAGCGGGTCGAGGAGATGTCGGTGAAGCGCGTCGTTTCGTTTTTCTCGTTGTTCTTCATCTTGTTCATTATCAATGTCGCGTTGCTCACTGCAACAGGGATGAAGATGGAGGACTCTTGCATTTCCTTCCTGACCTGTTTCAGCAACTACGGTCCTGGCTCAGGAATCACAGGACCGAGCGGCAATTTCGACGCCATTCCCAATGCCGCCAAATGGCTCCTTTCGTTCGACATGCTCGTCGGGCGATTGGAAATCTTCACCATTCTGCTGCTTTTCACGCCGAGTTTCTGGCGGGCGAAATGACCTTTCATCCTCCGTTCCTCTGCTTGATGATCGGAATATAGATGATGAGGATGACAATCAAACAAATAGCTAATATGGCAATCAATAAAATCGTGTAATACAAGGCCATTGCAAGAAAGCTTCGCCACACGGATTTTATTGTATTGAATCCCAATATTTTACGGAAGCAAGCGGTGAAAGCCGCAACAATGACAAGAGGGATCAAATCACCCATGGTGTCAAAAGCGTTATCCGAAAACAGAAACACAAGACTGGCCAGACATCGGTAGAGAACCACCATGACCAATGAATAGGCGATGGCTATCAAATACTCAGCCCGGTAGTAACGTTTTCTGTTGGCTCTGCCATAGCACATCCGCGTGGCGAAGAGGAATAAGGGAATCGTCAGCATGGTGACGGCGGTGTAGTGTGTGTTGTACATCTTCATACCCACGCCGAAAACTCGTTTTAGCTCGTTGACGCTTGAAATGGCCTCTTTGGTTTTCTCGTCAAGGCTGGCATCGACCGTTTCCTTCGTTTCCAAATACTCTTTTTCCATCGTTTTCAGGTCGCCACGACTGCCAGTGATGGAGAACAGCAAAATATAGACCGTCAGTGTGAAAAACAGCATGGGGAAAGGGGAGAAGTAGCGTCTGCGCTTGCCTTTGAGGATTTCGACGACCATCGCTCCAGGGCGGGTGAACAGGTTCCTGAAGGTGAACCAGATGCCGCCGTCCTTGCTTAGGAATGCCGCCAATAGGTTCTCGAAAATGAAACGCATGGTGAAGCGTCCCGTATCGGCGCTTTGTCCGCACTCGGGGCAGAAATTCCCTTCGAACTCGGTGCCGCAGTTGAGGCAATGGGTGGTCTTGGTTTGGGTTTCGACTTCGGTTTGTATTTCGTTTTGCATGAGTGTCCGTTTTTGACGGGGCAAAAGTAGGAAATACTTTGATGTTTCGTGAAAAGATTGTGATTTAAAGCTGTTGAAAAAAGAGTAGTACAAACGAAAAACTTGTATTTTTGCAATCTTTACCAATAGTATTATGGATATTCATTCCTTATCTGAAGAAGACATCAAGTTGAGATATGTCACGCCGTCCATTCTCAATAAAGGCTGGTCTGTGGAAGACATCACTATGGAGACAACGGTAAAACTCACGGACGGCAAAATCAACATGAAAGGTAATCTTGCGGCTCGTAGCAAGCCCAAGTTTGCCGATTATGTGCTGTATTACAATCGTGCAACGCCTATTGCCATTATTGAAGCCAAAGATGCGAATCATACTGTCTCGTTTGGATTACAACAAGCCAAGGAATATGCCAAGATGATGGACGTTCCGTTTGCCTATAGCTCTAATGGTATGGGCTTTCAGGAATACGACTTCCTTACGGGTAAGGAACGTGCAATTGGAATGGATGAATTCCCGACCAAGGAAGAGCTTTACGCACGGTTTTTCGCCGAAGTCAATGATGGCCAAGGTGTGACCGATGAGGAGATGAAGGTCATCGAGCAACCTTATTGCACGGGACAGGACATCTTCCCGCCGCGCTATTACCAACGCAATGCCGTCAATAGAACGGTGAATGCCGTGGCACAAGGCCGCAACCGCCTGCTGCTCGTCATGGCAACGGGAACTGGAAAAACCTATACAGCCTTCCAAATCGTGTATCGTTTGCTGAAAGCGGGTTTGGTGAAGAAGGTGCTTTATCTCGCCGACCGCAACGTGTTAGTCGACCAATCAATCCAACAGGATTTCAAACCCTTGGAGAAAACCATCCATAAGGTGAACTATCAACAGGACATCAAAGGCGGCGTTACCGCTTACGAGGTTTACTTTGCCTTGTACCAACAACTTATCGGTCAGGAAGGCAAACAGAATTACAAGGAACTGTTCAAACCTGAGTTTTTCGATTTGGTTATCGTCGACGAATGTCACCGTGGCAGCGCCAAAGACGATAGCAACTGGCGCGAGATTCTGGAGTATTTCGACGGCGCTATCCAATTAGGTATGACTGCCACGCCAAAAGAGACAAAATACCAGTCTAACATCAACTATTTTGGCGAACCTATCTATACCTACAGCCTGAAGGAAGGCATTGATGACGGTTTTCTGGCTCCGTTCAAGGTGATCAACATCACGACCAACATCGGCGATGAGTGGCGACCTACCAAAGGCCAACGCGACATCTTCGGAAACATCATTGAGGATCGGATCTACAACAACCGCGACTACGACTACAATATCATCATAGAAGACCGCATCCATGAGGTGGCGCATGAGATTACGGAGTACCTGAAAAAGACTGACCGCATGGCCAAGACCATCGTGTTTTGTGCTGATGAGGACCATGCCGAAAGGATGCGCTCGGCTTTGGTCAACGAGAACTCCGATTTATGCAAGAAAAACCCGGATTATGTGGTTCGCATCACGGGCAGCGACCCATACGGGCAGTCGAAACTCGACTATTTCATCTCGGTTTCCTCGAAATATCCCGTCATCGCCACCACGAGCAAACTGCTCTCCACTGGTGTGGATTGCAAGATGGTGAAACTCATCGTGCTCGACCAAAACATTAACTCGATGACGGAGTTCAAGCAGATGGTGGGTCGTGGCACCCGCATTCGCGAAAAGGAAGGCAAGACACATTTCACTATCATGGACTTCCGCAATATTACGCGCCTGTTTGCCGACCCCGATTGGGATGGACCCATTGAAGTGGATGAACAATACGGAACGATTTCGCCTAAAGAGTATCCGGTTGGAGAAGAAACGCCCACTACCATGGCGGGCGAGGATACGAAACACGATCCCAAACCCGTCGTCGACAAGCATGGCTGCAAGGTCCTCGTCATCAACAAGACGGTTTCGGTGTACGATGTCGATGGCAAGCTGCTTCGCATAGAGAGCATTACCGACTACACCAAAAAGAACATCAACGACACCTACGCCAACCTCGATGATTTCATCCGACATTGGAATGCTGCGGAGAAAAAAGCCGAGATTTCGGATTTACTGCGTGAGAGCGGCATCGATTTACAAGCCTTGAAGGAAGAGCAGGATATGGCCGATGTTGACGACTTTGATTTCATCTGTCATGTCGCCTACGGCAAGAAGCCATTGACCCGTCGCGAACGCGCCGAAAACGTGAAAAAACGCGACATCTTCAATAAATATGGCGAGGATGCCCGAAAGGTGCTTGAAGCCTTGCTTGACAAGTATGCTGACGACGGCATCTCCCAACTTGAAAACACATCGACATTGAAACTCGACCCCTTCCGACAAATGGGTGCGCCAAAAAAGATAGCGGACTTGTTCGGAGGCAAAAAACAATACTTTGATGCGGTCAAAGAACTGGAAGATTTGATTTATAATATAGCATAAAGATGGCACTTACCAATTTTGTAAAGAATATCCGCAACATCATGCGCAACGATGCCGGCATCAATGGCGATGCCCAGCGAATTGAGCAAATCGCATGGATGTTGTTCCTGAAAGTATATGACGAAAAGGAGAACGACTGGGAATTCAACGAGGACAATTACGTTTCTTTCATCCCCGAAAACTGCCGCTGGCGCAACTGGGCCAAGGACGACGGCACGGGCGAAGCCCTGACAGCTGATGCCTTGCTTAACTTCGTCAACAACACTTTGTTCCCGACCTTGAAGAATCTGGAGGTGACACCGCAAACACCCATGCGCAGCGCCATAGTGCGCACCACCTTCCAAGACGCCAACCAATATATGAAAGACGGCGTGTTGCTTCGTCAGGTAATCAACGTCATCGACCAACTCGACCTCGGCGACTACGAGGAAAGCCACGCCTTTGGCGAGATTTACGAAGCTATCCTCAAGGAGATGCAGAGCGCAGGATCGGCAGGCGAGTTCTATACGCCTCGCGCCTTGACCGATTTCATGGCCGAAATCATCCAGCCCAAGGTTGGGGAGAAGATGGCCGACTTCGCCTGCGGCACGGGCGGCTTCATCACCAGCTGGCTGAATGCCTTAGACAAGAAGGTGAAGACGGCTGAGGATAGGGAAAAATATGCCCAGTCCATCTTCGGCATCGAGAAGAAACAGTTCCCCTACATGCTGTGCGTGACCAATATGCTGCTCCACGACATCGACTCGCCCAAGGTGCTGCACGACAATTCGTTGGCGAAAGACGTGCTCAACTACACCGACGACGACAAGTTTGACGTGGTGCTGATGAATCCTCCCTACGGCGGCAGCGAGAAAAACGACATCAAGAAGCATTTCCCCTCCGACCTGAGTTCGAGCGAGACCGCCGACCTCTTCATGGTTCTTATCATGTACCGTTTGAAGGAGAACGGACGCGCCGCTGTCATCTTGCCCGACGGCTTCCTGTTTGGCACCGACAATGCCAAATTGGCCATCAAGGAGAAACTGCTACGCGAGTTCAACGTACACACCATCATCC
>CACXUM010000005.1:0-78369 GCA_902770835.1 uncultured Bacteroidia bacterium | reverse complement strand
CACCAACATCATCTTCTTCAACAACGAGAAAGCCGACGATGCCCCCGAGGGTTTCAGCACCAAGGAGACGTGGTTCTATCGCTTGGACATGCCCGAAGGCTACAAGCACTTCAGCAAGACCAAACCCATGCGCGTGGAGCATTGCCAGCCCATCTGCGATTGGTGGACCGACCGCAAGGAAATCGTCACCACCGACGAGGAAGGCAACGTGGTAGACGAAAAGTCGCGCTGCTTCAAAGTGGAGGACTTGATGGCCAAGGCCTGCAACTTTGACCAATGCAAGTTCCCCAAGGCCGACGAGGAAGTGCTGCCGCCCGCCGAGTTGCTGGCCGACTACCACAAGCGCCGCGAAGCCTTGGACAAGCAGATTGACGACACGCTGACGAAAATCCAAACTTTGCTTGGCTTATGAACGCGCAACAATCTTTTGGTTCGCAGGTTTCCACGCCTGCGACACCAGGTTCGCGGGTTTCCACGCCCGCGTCAACCGGTTCGCAGGTTTCCACGCCTGCGCTAACAAATCCGCAAATTTCCACGCCAGCGCAACGACCCATCAAACACCCTAAAGACCATTGTCGAAATTACTTGCCTCATATCGAGAACAAGCAATATCAGATGATAACTTTCCGTTTGAATGATTCAGTGCCAAGGCACGTCGTCGAGCAATGGAAAGCAACCCTCAATCATCTCACTGGTTCGCAGGTCTCCGCGCCTGCGCCACAAGGTTCGCAATTCTCCGCACCTGCGGCAACAGGTTCGCAAGTCTCCGTGCCCGCGCCACAAGGTTCGCAAGTCTCCGAGCTTGCGCCAACAAAATCACCCTACAAAACCCATCAGCAAGAAATCCACCGTCTCCTCAAACTCATTGACCAATACGAAGATGCAGGCATAGGTGAGTGTCTGTTGCGCGACGACAGCATAGCTCAAATCGTACAGGACACCCTTCTTTTTAATCATCAGAAAAAATACGAGTTGATATGTTGGTGCATTATGCCCAATCATGTCCATACACTGATTGCACCAGTGGAAGGCATGTCATTGTCGGAAATCATGTATGATTGGAAGTCGTATACTACACACGCTATAAACAAGGCACTCAATCGCAAAGGAAAACTGTGGATGATGGAATACTTTGACCGATATATCCGCGACGATAATCATTTCCAAAAGGTGGTCAATTACATCCACAACAATCCTGCCAAAGCGGGACTTGTTGCTGACCCAGCTGATTGGCGTTGGAGCAGTGCAGGTTCTGGTTCGCAGGTCTCCGTGCCTGCGCAAACTGTTTTGCAAGTTTCTGTGCCTGCGCAAACTGTTTTGCAGGACACCGCGCCTGCCACAACAACAGCGCCCACGCCAACAGGTTCGCGGGTTTCCACGCCCGCGCTAACGATAACCGGTTCGCAGGTTTCCAAGCCTGCGATAACAGAAGCAGTATCTTCGTCCGCAGGCTCGGAGACCTGCAGACCTATTGATTCCAACCCTCTTTCCGCAGGCCGGGAGACCTGCGAACCCACAGCCAACGAAAAACAACAAAGCCTATGAACGCCCAACAACTTAGAAACAGCATACTCCAGCAAGCCATCCAAGGCAAGCTGGTGCCCCAGGACCCCACCGACGAGCCCGCCTCGGTGCTGCTCCAGCGCATCCGCAAGGAGAAGGAACGCCTCGTGAAAGAAGGCAAACTGAAGAAGAAAGACTTGGAGAGCAAGCCGATTGAAGAGGACGAGATTCCGTTTGAAATTCCTGAAAATTGGGAGTGGGTGAGGTTTAAAGATGTTTTTGTTTTTAACCCAAGAAATAGTTGTGATGATGATATTGATGCTGGTTATATTCCGATGACCTATATCGAATCGGGGCTCCAAAACAGATTTAGATTTGATGTGAAAAAATGGAAAGATGTAAAAAGTGGTTTCACTCATTTGGCTGATGGAGATATAGCTTTTGCAAAAATAACGCCGTGCATCACAAATTTAAAGTCGGCAATAATGTGTGATTTGCCAAATGGGGTGGCAGGTGGTACTACTGAGTTAAATGTTTTTCGAGTTATCGGTGAAACAATGGACAGAAAATACATATTGTATTTCCATGCTACGCCATTTTTTATGAATGACGCTGTGTATAAGGGGACAGCAGGACAACAAAGAATAATGTCTGACTATGTTTTGAACAAACCTTTTCCTCTTCCCCCTCTCGCCGAGCAGCGTCGCATTGTGGCGAAGATAGAGGAGTTGATGCCTTTGGTGGAGCGTTACGGCAAGGCGCAGCAGGCCTTGGACCAGCTGAACGAGAGCCTGCCCGCGCGCCTGCGGCAGAGCATCTTGCAGGAAGCCATCCAAGGCCGCCTGGTGTCGCAAGACTCGAAGGAGGAACCTGCATTGGAGTTGCTGAAACGCATCCGCAAGGAGAAGGAACAGTTGGTGAAGGAAAAAGTTTTAAAAGCAAAAGATGCTTCAGTACCCCCTTTGCAACCAGAAGAAATCAGTTGCCCGATTCCAGAAGGTTGGGTTTTCGTCAGACTTAAAGATGTTTGTCAATTATCCGATGGCGAAAAACAAACGGGGTCTCAGATTTGCTTGGATGCAAAATATCTCAGAGGCAAAAAGACGGGTGATATTTTGGAGAGCGGAAAGTTCGTCAAGAAAGGGGACAACATTATTCTTGTTGATGGAGAAAACTCTGGAGAAGTTTTTACCGCACCTATTGACGGTTATATGGGCAGCACTTTTAAGAAATTGTGGGTTAGTTCGGAACTTTACTTACCGTATGTTCTTTATATTATTCGCAGTTATAAGGAGACTTTGAGAAACTCGAAGAAAGGTGCTGCAATACCGCATTTGAACAAGGATATCTTTTATAACATTGAAGTCGGCATTCCCCCGCTTTCCGAGCAGAAGCGAATAGTGGCGAAGGTGGAAGAGTTGTTTGGGGTGATGGATTTTCTGTCACTTTGTCACAAAAACCAACCCTTAACTCATTGATTATGTGTCAATTTGTCATATCAAATTAATGAAAATTCGTGGTAAATTCTTGATAATTCGTGTTTTAAGAAAAACGGGCATTGGCGGCTGTTCGTGTTGGCTGAATATTTGATGTGCTCTCCGCCGAAAAAAATAGAAAGGAAAACAAGCTATGAACATCAACCAATTCACAATCAAAGCGCAGGAGGCCATCGGGAAGGCCCAAGAGATAGCGCAAAGCCATCAGAGCCAGACCGTTGAGGCCATCCACCTGCTGAAGGGCGCGTTGCTCGCCGACGATTACTTGGTGCCCAACCTGATGAAAAAGTTGGGCGTCAATGTGGCACGGCTCAACGATGCCCTCGACCAAGCCATCAACTCGCAACCGCGCAGCAGCGGCACGGAGTTGTATTATTCCTCGGAGGTCAGCCGCATCTTCAACGACGCCCTGACCCAAGCCAAGAAGATGGGCGACGAATACGTTTCCATCGAGCACTTGCTGTTGGCCATCTTCGAGAGCAACAGCCTTGCCTCGCAGATGATGAAGGAACAAGGCGTGAACAAGAACGACCTCGAAACCGCCATCAAGCAGTTCCGCAAGGGCAAGAAGGTGGACTCGCAGGATGCCGAGCAGAACTACGACAGCCTGAACCGTTTCGCCAAGAACCTGAACGAACTCGCCCAACAGGGCAAACTCGACCCCGTGATTGGCCGTGACGAGGAAATCCGTCGTGTGCTGCAAATCTTGAGCCGACGCACCAAGAACAACCCTATATTAATAGGTGAGCCGGGCGTGGGTAAGACCGCCATCGTGGAGGGCTTGGCCCAGCGTATCGTCAACCGCGACGTGCCGGAAAACCTGAAGAGCAAGACCGTGTTCTCTTTGGATATGGGTGCTTTGCTCGCCGGCGCGAAATACAAGGGCGAGTTTGAGGAACGTCTGAAAAATGTCGTCAAAGAGGTCGTGGACAGCGACGGCGAAGTCATCCTGTTCATTGACGAGATCCACACCTTGGTCGGTGCGGGCGGCGGCGAAGGCGCGATGGACGCGGCCAACATCCTGAAGCCGGCCCTGAGCCGTGGCGAGTTGCGGGCCATCGGTGCCACCACCTTGAAGGAATACCAACAATATTTCGAGAAGGACAAGGCGTTGGAGCGTCGTTTCCAGAAAGTTATGGTGGATGAGCCTGACGAGGCTTCGGCCATCAGCATCCTCCGTGGCTTGAAGGAGCGTTACGAAACCCACCACCACATCCGTATCTTGGACGAGGCCATCATCGCCGCCGTGCAACTCTCGGTGCGTTACATCAGCGACCGTTTCCTGCCCGACAAGGCCATCGACCTGATCGACGAGGCCGCCTCGCGTCTGCGTCTGCAAATCGACTCGGTGCCCGAGGAACTTGAGGACGTGGAACGCGCCATCCGCCAGTTGGAAATCGAGCGCGAGGCCATCAAGCGCGAAAACGACACCAAGAAGGTGGAGGAGATAGG
The DNA here is from genome assembly GCA_902770835.1 of uncultured Bacteroidia bacterium. GTDB lineage: Bacteria > Bacteroidota > Bacteroidia > Bacteroidales > F082 > Limimorpha. The sequence goes on along the minus strand of CACXUM010000005.1, from coordinate 73,918 downwards.
GAAGGAGTTGGCCGAACTCAACGACAAGCGCACCGCCATCAAAGCCAAGTGGGAGACCGAGCGGCATTATGTGGAACTCATTCAGAAAGAGAAGAATAACATCGAGACCTACAAGCATCAGGCCGAGGTGGCCGAGCGCGACGGCGACTATGGCCGTGTGGCAGAGTTGCGTTACGGCAAGATTCGCGAGGCGGAGGCCGCCATCGAGAAGGCCAAGGCCGACCTGCTTGAAGCGCAAGGCGACCACCCGCTTGTGGACGAGGAAGTTGGCTCCGACGACGTGGCCGAAATCGTGTCGCGTTGGACGGGCATCCCGGTCAATAAGATGATGCAGAGCGAGCGTGAGAAGCTCCTGCACCTTGAGGACGAACTGCACAAGCGCGTGGTGGGTCAGGACGAGGCCATCACCGCCGTCAGCGATGCCATCCGACGTAGCCGTGCGGGCTTGCAGGATGCCAAACGACCCATCGGTTCCTTCATCTTTATGGGTACCACGGGTGTGGGTAAGACCGAGTTGGCCAAGGCCTTGGCGGAGTTCCTGTTCGACGACGAGAACGCTATGGTGCGTATCGATATGTCTGAATATCAGGAGCGTCACACGGTTTCGAGGCTTATCGGAGCGCCTCCAGGATATGTGGGCTATGAAGAGAGCGGCCAACTTACTGAAGCCGTGCGCCGTAAGCCCTATTCCGTCATTCTGTTGGACGAAATCGAGAAGGCACACCCCGACGTGTTCAACATCCTCTTGCAGGTGCTCGACGATGGCCGCTTGACCGACAACAAAGGCCGTACCGTCGATTTCAAGAACACCATCGTCATTATGACCTCCAACATCGGCGCGAACATCATCCAGGAGAACTTCGCCGGCTTGACCGATGCCAACGCCGAGGAAGTCTTCGAGAAGACCCGCAATGAGGTGATGGAGCAGTTGAAGCAGTTTATGCGGCCAGAGTTCCTCAACCGTGTCGATGACATCATCATGTTCAAGCCTTTGGACGAGAGCCAGATAGCCGACATCGTGAGGATGCAGTTCCGCAGCGTGCAGAAGATGCTGGCCGCCAACGACATCAAGATCGACATCACCGATGCCGCCGTGGACTTCATCGCGCAGCATAGCTACAACCCGCAGTACGGTGCGCGTCCCGTGAAGCGTATGATGCAGCGTGAGTTGCTCAACTCGCTCTCGAAGATGATCCTGGCCGAGTCGGTCGACAAGACGAAGACCATCATCGTGGATGTGACTGGCGAAGGGCTGATTTTCAGGAATTAAAAGCCTTTGCCAGTACAAGCGAAAAGCCAAGGAGTGCTAAAATGCTTCTTGGCTTTTTTATTATAAAACGCTGCAATTTTGATATCTTTTTTGGAAAAGGTGTGTTTTTTAGATATGATTTTTAAGGAAAAAGTGTTAAATATATGTTATTCAGAAAGATAGAATTACCTATTTGTCCGTCTATTATGTGATGTTTTTCGGGAGTTGTGAAGCGAATAATGTAGCGTGAGTTGCACAACTCGTTGTCGAAGATGATTCAGGCTAATTCAATCGCCAAGACTAAGTCCATCATCGTGAATGTACAAGGTGATGATATAGGGTTTAGAAACTAATTTAAGTAGTATTGAGAAGTAACAATAAAATCAGGGAAACACTTTGATTAATTTTCCTGTTTTTTTTCCATATCGTATTCTATTTTTTCTAAAAGAAATTTATTGGAAAAAGCATCTATATAATCAATATATTGACCGTTTTGTAAATAGTGAACTAATATTGTAATTGTTGATGGAAATCTTGGGTAACTATGTTGTGTATACCATAAAAATTTCAAAACTTCAATGGCGCCTGTGTCAAAAGTCTGTTTGTCTTTTATGTAAAAATCAATCTTGTATAATTTTGAATATAAAAGGGGTTTTATAATGTTTATAATGGAATCGTCCCTGAAGTTGTAATTCCAAAACTTTAACTGATAATGGCTTAACTTGCTGTATTGTTCTAACAAATTGTATGTTTTAGAGTAATCATAATTGCAATCAAATTCAATTATTCCAATAGAATACTTTGGCTGGAGCAGTTCTAATAAATATTTTATATTATTATCTGTAACATCACAACTAATGAAAATAGTATTAGTATTATAGTAACTATTTTGTGGTTTCCATGAAATTGTAGAAGAAAAAACTATTTTTATATAGTTATAACCTTTATCCTCTAAAGCAATTATGTCAACTAAGAACTTGGGAATCATGTCGTTCGAAATACAATCGATAGAATCTAATGGAATGTTTTTATTTTCGAATAATTGTTTAGCTACCAAATACTCCATGAAAGATTTGTGTGCAAATTTGTACTCGTTTTTGGAGTTTCTGTTTAATAAAGAACGTCCTTTCAGGTTTTTTTCTTTAATTATTGAAGAATATTTGTTGATAATGTCACTAATTGTCCCTTCATTTTCATGGTTTTGAGCTATACAAAGCGCAATTTCTGATGAAAAGCTAAACAGATCTTTTTTGTATTGGTCTTTGTCTTTTTCGTTCGTCACTGCAAAATTGGCCTCACGTTCAAGCCATTTGTCAATAATTCTCTCGTAAATTTTTGATATTGTATAATTCTTTATGTCCGAGTTTACTAAGTCGTCAATATATGATAAAAGTAAAGGTCTGGCCATTAGTGGTCCGCATTTTTCTACTATCAATTTTGCTTTCTTTTTTGCCAAAAACTTTAACAGATATTTTTTATTCAAATAATGCTGGATTTCATAATCATAAAAGGGCGAGACATAATACTTTTTGAATTGTTTTTGTTTTTTTGTCTTTGGGTCGCGAGTTGGTAAAAGACTTGGTTCGTCTTCGTATTTTTCAAAAAACTGTGTTCGACAAGTTAATACCACAATTCGGAATTGACATATTAGATCTCTAAGTGAAGAGAAAAAATCATTAAAATTACTGATTGCAGCATTGCTCTCATCTAAAGCATCAATAATTAGAATAGTATTGTTCTTATCATTAATATTATTGATGCGGTTTATTATATAATTGTCTTTGTCTTCTGTCTTTTCGCCACAATTTACCAATTTAATAGGGTAGGGAAGTGATTTCTTATTGTATTTGTTTATGTATCTTCGTATTAAATGCACTATAAATGTAGATTTACCCATCCCTGAACCACCTAAAACACAATAGTATGGTGGATTGCTGTTATTTTTGCGAAAAACATTGTCAATAAAAAAATCGATAGAACTGTTTTTGAAATACCACTTCTTTTTTTTACCTATTCGCATGTCTTGAAATTGTGCTTCACTAGGTTCTTCATAATCGTTTGGAGGGGTTGTTTGAAGTCCTGTGTCTATATATAATCTTCTTTCTTTCCTTTTAGTATAATCGCCATAATCTTTGAGAATATCATCCAATTGTTTTTTACGCCATTTGTTGTTTTTGTGAACAATTCCAAGCACTATTCCAACAACGATAATAACCCAAAACAAACAAAAAGATATAGCAATAATCGTATTAGGAACTTCTTTCCCCGTTAGATGATAGAAAAAGCGAGCCAAGTTTTCGAAAATTCCATAATCAAAAAAAGTATCCATATTGGTGCGTTTTGATGTGCAAAGTTAGAGCTTTTATTCAATTCTTAATGAATGGTGAATAAAAAAGTTGTGAAGAATAATCCTTCGTAGCTTTTTTATTGTACCATAGTGCCATTTTTCTTTGAAAAGACGAAATTTGAGGGTCGTAGGTGCTCAAATAATAGTGCTTTATCTTACACTAAGACGAGCGAAAACGCCTCAGAATAAGGAATCAGTTGGTTGCTATCGCGGTAATTCTTCCAAACGTCTTCCAAATGGCTTTTGCCTATCACCTCTTGTGTGCTCATGGGCTGAATCTTGGCCAAAACATCACCAAGCGTTTTCAATTCCTGCTCACTAAATACGTTAGTGTCGTATGAACTGCAACTCAAACGAGTGCTTTCCATGTCGTGCGCCACAACAATCTCTTTGCTGATGCCGTCAATGTTGTCGTAGATGGTGTCGTAATGGACGGGGACGGGGCCGTATTGGATGGCTTGATATTGTAACCCGCTGATGGATTGGCCGTGCAGCTTGTAGTGCAGGAAATCAGCATAGAACATCTCCTTGTTGAGTTTAGTGGGAAACAGGCCGCCTTCTTTGCAAATGAAAAACTTGGCCATTTCGGAAACCTTTTCGACGTTTAATTGGCCAAAGCCATTATAGACGGAACGGCGGATGTCGCGATAGATGAGCCGCTTTTGTACTTCGTTTTCGGGCTTGGCTTCCGAAGCCAATATGGATTGATACACCTTGTTATATTCGGCTTCGTCAAATTCGGCACGGCTGTCTTCCAACAAATGAAGCATGAATTGGCGGTTCATGGCAGCCGATAGCAGCTTACCATTGGATTCCGAAGGCATCTGTCCCTTTTCATATTGCGCGTACTGATTGGCACCAAAACCGAGAATCTTAGTAATTTGTTGGTAATTCAAACCATAATGTAGCCTAATGCCTCTGATTTCCTCTGGGAATGGAATGCCGTGGTTTACGCGATACTGGGAATAGAGTTCGTTGAACAAAAGTTCGTCTTGCTCCGTTGTGGTAAACCGCTCGCCAGTATCTTCGCAGACATAATAGCGCACATGAACCGAAAATCGCTCTTTCCGGAATTCGTGCTCTTCCACGGTGCTGACTTCCTTTACTTTTCCGCCAGTAAATGGGCTTTTTATCTCGACATACTTTTCCATGTTATTCCTCCTTTTTGAATGCATAGTTGATAGGATGTTCCGCAATATGGAACGAAATACATATAGTGCGGTCGTTTGGTCGTCCCATGGCAATCTTGATATAGAGTTCGGTGCCGTCCATGTCTCTCCCGAACACCCACATTTCATCGAAGAAATCAGCGGGCAAGGTTTCCACATAATCGTCAGGTTGTAATTGGCGCACAATCTCATCCCTTGCCTTAGGTGTGATGCCCAATGCCTTCAAGGCTTCTTCATTTTTGTCTCTGTCCAAATAGAAGATGCCCCAAACATCGAACTTGATGCCAAACTGACCGAGAAATGCCTCTACTTCTTGTTTTGTCTTAATCATAATATATCTGCTATCACGGCGCAAATATACATAATATTTTATTATAAGGTGGAAATTTATTGAAAAATTACACTTTTTAGTGGATAATTATTATCATGATGTGCTTCTTGGCTTTTTTGTATTAGAATTCCTAAAAACGTTACAAACTTGGAGGTTTTTTTCGGAAAAAGTGTGATTTTTGAGGCTCTATTTTTCGGAAAAAGTGTATTTTTGCGGTGTAATAATCACGGAAAAAGTGTGTTTTTTAGGTGATAAATTGACGGAAAAAGTGTTAAGTATATGTTATTCAGGAAAATAGAAAAAGAAATTAGGGATTATTGGCAGAACAAGCCGAACAAGATTTTGGTCGTTGATGGTGCCCGTCAGGTAGGGAAGTCATTTATCATCCGCCATGTCGGGCAGCAAATGTTTGACAACTACATCGAAATCAATCTGTTGGAGGATGCCGACGGGGCGCGTTTCTTTGAGTCGGCCAAAACTACGGAGGACTTCTATTTTCGTTTGAGTTCGGTCGCCAAAGGCAAGTTGGGAAACAAGGAGAATACTTTGGTCTTTCTCGATGAGATTCAGGCCTATCCGCATCTTTTCACGATGTTGAAGTTCCTGAAAGCCGATGACCGTTTCACCTACATCGCAAGCGGCTCATTGCTCGGCGTGGCGTTGGCCAAGTCGGTTTCCATCCCGATAGGAAGCATTCAAGTGAGGCACATGTATCCACTTGATTTCGAGGAGTTTCTTATTGCCAACGGTTTGGGTCAAGATGTAATCGACCACATCAGAAAGCAATTCGAACAGGAACTGCCACTTGACGAAGGCTTTCATGCCAAGATTCTTGACTTATTCAAGAAATACCTGCTGATTGGCGGCCTTCCCGATGCGGTAAACACGTTCTTGGCGACGACCGATATTGTGGAAGTGAGGCGTGTGCAGCTGGAAGTGCATGACTATTACGGCGCGGATGCCTCTCAATATGATGTCGCAAACAAGTTGAAAATCAGGAATGTGTATGATTCCGTGCCGTCCAATCTCGAAAATAAGCGGAAGCGGGTGTTTGCCAATCGCATCGAAAACAAACCCGGCAAGCGTTTCGATGACTATTTGGAGGAGTTTGATTATTTGGTCAATGCGGGTATCGCCTTGGAGGTGAAGGCCGTTTCGCAACCCAAGTTCCCGCTTTTGGAATCGATGCAGAAAAACCTTTTGAAGCTGTATCTCAATGATGTAGGTATTTTGACAGGGCTTTTGTATGGTCGCAATGTGGCCGCCGTACTGGATGACATTAAGAGCATCAATTTGGGTTCTGTGTATGAGTCGGTGGTGGCGCAAGAGCTTCACGCTCATGGACATCGGTTGTTTTATTACGACAACAAGAAGCATGGCGAGGTGGATTTCCTTGTGGAAAGCGACATGCTGTTGTCGGTGGTGCCGATTGAGGTGAAGTCGGGCAAGGATTACACCGTCCACAGTGCGCTCTCGACCTTCGTCACGACGAAAGAATACAATGTCAAAAAGGCGTATGTGCTTTCCAACGACCGAAATGTCTTCACCGAGGAAGGGATTACCTATCTGCCGGTTTATTATGTGATGTTTTTCTGAAGTTGTGAAGCGTATGATGCAGCGTGAGTTGCCCAACTCGCTCTCGAAGATGATCTTGGCTGAGTCGGTTGACAAGACGAAGACCATCGTTGTGGATGTGAATAGCGAAGGGCTGATTTTCAGGAATTAAGGCTTTGCCGATACAATCGAAAGGCCAAGGAGTGCGTGAGTGCTTCTTGGCTTTTTTTGTGTTATAATTCCTGGTCTAATGGACAAGTGTAAGGCTGGAGGTTTTCACCTGTTTGTTGAGGGCGTTGGAGGAAGTGCTAGTTTTGCAGTTCTGGCAAGCGGAATCGGGCTCTGTTAGAGAGCAACCCGACAAGTGATAGCTGGAAATCAATGTACCAGTGAAGGGCTATCCTCAATTGGACAATTCTCCGCTGTACGGTCTTGGCCGAGCAGTCGGACTTCTCCTGCGAGTAGGTCTGCTGGTGCGTCACATATTCGTCCCCAAGCTCCGTGTCGCTCACGCGCTCGCCGCCGAGAAATTGTCGTTTGCATCGCCAGTATTTGTAAATCTGGACGCCGTTCTTGTGACCGTTTCTTTTCACTTTCAGGCATCCGTAAAAAAAAGCATATTTTGTTCATAGACTTTGACCTTAGTTTATCCCTTGCAAACATAGGGATTTACAAAGATTTTAGCCTTATATTTGTCCTTTTTATCGAAATTCGCGTAAAAAAACGAAAAAACTTTGAACCTGTACCGCGATTTGAAACAGGTGTTTTCTATTTTTGCGGCGTGATTCGATGTTAAACTAAGGTAATCTTTCTCAATATATTCAAATATGAAAACAAAAGAAGACTTTTTGCTTGATGTCCGTGCGGCAATCAAAAGAAACCAAGTTGTGTTGATGATGTTGCACAACACAGAAACTGGTGAATTTTCAGAATACAGCAACGGCTATGGCATCGATTTTGACGAAATACTGTCGGATTTCACGGAAATGCCATTCATTGGGCACATCCCGATTTCGAAGGCATTTGAGGAATGGCAAGATTACTTTGAGAACCCTGACGAGGCCGAAATCTATGGCTTTGAGTTGGATGACGGTGAGGTGCAGATGGCTATTTTGGATTGTTTTATTAAGCCCTGATAATAATTTGTTGACAGGAACGGAATTTGTTGTAAATTTGCGGCAAGAAAGGAGAAAAGAACGATGTATTACGTGCCAATGACGCCGGCTGAAATCTGGATAATGATAGTGGTTATCGCCGTGATCGTTGTTGCAATACGCATTGAAAGCCGCCGTGTGGAACGGAAAAAGGCCAAGGAATGGGAAGACATCTTGAAGAAAAAGGAAGAGGAAGTTGCCCAGTTCAAGGAGTTCTTTGCCCAATACAAGAAAGACCATCCCGAGATTTGGGATGAGAACGGCAATCTGCACGGTTCGCCGAAAACAAGGTCGTGACACAACGTTTTTCTGTCACTAACAAACGAAGTTTGGGACTTACTTTTGTCTCAAACTTCGTTTTATTATGCCATCAAGAGATTGATTTGTATCAGAAGTGTAAGTGAATGTTGAATAAGCCAAGGTTGTTAAAGCATTTTTTACACTGAAGAATGAAAAAAACTCGCCCTTGTACTGCGATTTAGAGCAAGTATAATGCTTTCATTGTCAGAATCCCCAACAGCAAAAATCGGACGGTGGATTATTGTATCGAGTCGGCGGCACGGCGAATGCGATCGGCCAAATCCACCAACGCACCCTTCAGTTGGTAGCGCTCTTCCGTGTTGAAATCCGTCGGCTTCTTGTTGCCATCCACCCCGTCCAGTTTGTGGTAGAGCCAAGACCCCGACTTCTCGAAGTAGCGGTTTGCAAGTTCACGCCACGAAATGGCCAAAAGTATATCTTCCAGTTGTTTTTTCATAGTTCCCTGCTGGGTTTCCTTCAAAGTCATTGTTGCCATAGTGTTATTGTTTTTAAGGATTCCGATTTTATGAGTAACCTGTTGGTTCTTATTCTATTCCATCCATTAATTCCGTCAAGGTCTTTTCAATGTAATACTCAATTTCGCGACCTGAAAAGATAAAACTCTTTCTGTAATTCCTGATGGCTTGAATCAAGTCATACTCTTTTTCTGTCAGTTCAAGTGTTATCTTTTTCATTGTTGCAGCATTTGTTTGATCAAGACGCCGCAAAGATAGTACAAATATCCGTACTGACAACAAATTTTCCTTTTTTCCATAAAAATTGCATTTGTTTTCGCTACCTTTGTCCCCAAATTTAGGCTATGGACTACAAAAAACTAAAAGAAGAACCGCTGAAAAGTGCGGTGCAGCAGGATTTCTTCAACAGTTACAAATACACCCAAATCGGCAATATCGACTTCGTGATTGCCAAAAACATCGTCGAGCGGGGGCAAACCTCGATTTTCGACGAGTTTGAGAACGATGACCTGAAGTCGCTGCTTTGGGCCGAGGCCAAACAAGGTACCTCGCACGACATTTTCGAGTCGTTTGTGCAACTCATCCTCACCATCGGCAAGGAGCGCACCTTCGAGAAATACCTGCCGCCCAAATACATAGGCGCATTCGACGCGGAGAAGTTCGCCTTCATCGAGTACCACGAAATACAAGGCATCTTCTACCAAAACGACTTCAACTGGAACGTCACTCCCTCGAACCACGACACCAAGGAGTTCCGCCAACTCTATGCGCTTTGCAAAAACCTGCTTGAAGAAAACAGCATCCTTTTCTATTTTGAAACACAAACCGCTGAGTTCAAGGAGTTTATCAAACTGAATTTCAAGACGGACAAGGAGGCGACGGAGAAGATTTCGGTCACGAAAAACAACTTCACCTTCGTGTTCCAGAAGTGGAGCGACAAGGTGAGGCCGACAATTTCAGTGGATTGGGCCAAGGCCAACAAGGCGGGCATCATCTCCGCCGACTTCTTCCTTGCCGACCTGCTTTCGAGCAACGAGGAGTCGCTGAAGGACTCGCTTTATGTGGTGCTGCGCAAGACCAAGTACGAACTGGCCAAGAAGATTGACGAGATGGGGCTGGTTTCCACCTCGTCGGTGGGCTTCAACGACAAGCAGAAGGCCTACAAGCAGTTTTGGAGCATCTATGCGCGACCGCCCAAGGAGGAATACTGGAACTACATCATCGGGCGGCGCGACCTGCTTGTGCCGCAAGACATCCGCGAGCGCAAAGGCTCCTACTTCACGCCCCAGATTTAGGTGGAGAAGAGCCAGCAATATTTGGCCGACGTGCTTGGCGAGACGTGGCAAGACGAGTATTACATTTGGGACTGCTGCGCCGGCACGGGCAACCTGCTGAACGGCCTGACGAACTACGACCGCGTGTGGGCCTCGACCCTTGACAAACAAGACGTTGACGTGATGATGGACCGCATCGCCAACGGCTGGAAGATGGCCGAAAACCACGTGTTTCAGTTCGACTTCCTCAACGACGACTTCTCGAAATGCCCCGAGGAGCTGCAAGAGATTCTGAATGACCCGGAAAAGCGGAAGAAGTTGGTGGTTTATATTAATCCGCCTTATGCGGAGGCGGGAACGGGTACAGGTAGAAGTAAGTCAGGAGTAACGAATACGAATAAAATATACGAAAAGTATAAAGACATTATTGGAAAAGCCTCTAAAGAATTGTATGCTTTGTTTTTTATTCGGATATTCAAGGAAATAAATGGTTGTATTCTCGGTGAGTTTTCAAAGATTAAAGTGTTTCAGGCATCTAATTTTCAGGATTTTAGAAGAGAGTTTAATGCAAAACTTGAAAAACTATTCATTGTGCCAGGAAATACTTTTGATAATGTTAAAGGAGAGTTCCCAATCGGTTTCTTTGTTTGGAATACTAACGAAACTTCAGAGAAATTGAATTGTCAAGCACATGTTTTCGATGCGGATGGAAATGAATTGGAGTCGAAAACAATAATAACCGAAACTGAGAACACTTTAAAAATAAATGATTGGCTTAAAAAGCAAAAAACTACTTCAAGTGAGACCGTTGGAGTATTAATGGCTGATGCACCAGATTTTGCAAATCAAAAGTATGTGTGCATTATTAATGAAAAGACTAACAGACATGGAATATTTGTTAGTATTGATAAAAACAATTTAATTCAAATTTCAATTTATCTTGCTGTTCGTCAATGCATTGAAGCCACTTGGCTCAACGACCGCGACCAATTCCTCTATCCCAACGACGGTTGGAAGGACGACAAGGAATTTCAGACGGACTGCCTGATATTCACGCTGTTTCACGGGCAGAACCGCATCAGTGTCGTCAACTGCGTCCCGCAGTTGGGAAATACAGCCTTGCCATCTGCGGGGACGCAGATGCCGACAGTGAACCATTGGATTCCTTTCACCCGCGAGCAGGTGGGCTGCCGCAAGACCTTTAAATCGACGTTTATGGCGGACTATCTCAGCGGGAAAATCAAGACGGAAAACTCAACAGGAAAGCTGTTTGATTTCCAGAAAGATATTATTCAACACGAATTACCAAAAATGAATCACGAATTATCAGAAATTGGAATTGATGAAAATTCGTGTGAAAATAATGGAAATACGTGTAATAGGATAATTGATTGTATGTCGCCCGAGGCGCAGGCCGTTTACGACGCGGGGCTTGCCTTGTGGCGTTATTACCACAGCCAGCCCAATGCCATCGCCGATGCTTCGTTCTACGACATACGCCTGCATTTCCAAGGCACCAACGACAAAGGCACTATGAACGCCAAGAGCGATGATGAAACCTACACGGAACTTATTTCAGACTTGCGCGAGAAGATGAAACTTTTGGCCAAGCGGATTGAGGCTAAGGTTTATGAGTATGGGTTTTTGAAGTAGGGGGTTGCGCTGTCGGGGATTGAAATCCCCGATGGGGTAGGGCCGCCCTTTTAGGGCTTTGCAAGTGGGTCATAGCCCTGAAGGGGCGAACCTATTACAACGGAAGGTTTCAACCTCCGCGTAGAAAGAGGGTTATGGTCATGCTGATGTGTCGGGGACTGAAATCCCTCGATGAGGTAGGTTCGCCCTTTGACTCCGTCGAATCTTCGATTTCAGGGCTTTGCAAAAGTCAATCCGTCTCAAAAGCATATCGCTCGTCATACTCAATGCCAGCCTCATCCAATAGTTGTCGGTATTCTTCACGCCATTCCGTCCTGTGGTGGTGCTCCGCTTGGTTGCGGATGTAATGTGCGGTTTGGTCAAGATTTCTGTAATCCACCGAGAAGGCTCCATAGCCAGCCTGCCAGCAAAAACCTTCGTAATAGCTTTCGTCCAAGGTCTTGATCCACTTGCTGCTGTAGGCCTTGATGTTTTTCACGAAATCGGACAAGGCGATAGTCTTGGGCAGTGAGGTGAGGATGTGGATATGGTTGCCAATGCCACCGATTTCCATAGGAATGCTGCCCATGTTGCGGATGAGGCCGCCGATGTAGGCGAATACCTGTACAAGGTCTTCGTCGCGTATTTCCATGCTATGGTACTTGATGTGGAATACGATGTGTATGTCGTTTTTTGCGAGTGAGCTTCCCATGATGGTTGAGTTTAGTGTTTTCGCCCCTACGGGGCTGGGCGAGGGTTGCACCCCCGCTTGTGATATGGTCGTCCTTTCAGGACTCCGTCGAATCTTCGACTTCAATGCACAAAAGTAGGAAAACTCTTTGAATGTGGACGTATCCTTATGAAAAATCGTCGTTTTCTATAATGGGAGATAAAGTCCTGAAATCGCAGATTCGACGAAGTCAAAGGACGACCCTAATTCATCGGAGGTTTTAACCTCTGCCAAAACAAAGCGAGAGACTGTCCAATAAGCCCTGAAAGGGCGAACCTAACACATCGGATGGTTTCAACCTCCGCAAAAGAAAACGCTGTAAACCAATCTTATACCCGACAGCAAACGACAGCAAACGACTACAGTCGACTACAAACGTTTAATCAACGGCTATTTCTTGACAAACACCGTTACTTTGCAGCGTGATTGGTACTTGGGCATGTCGAAAAATAAAATCGAAGCAAAGTCATCAAGGAAAGTCAAAGTTTACTATTTTTGTACCATATTATTAATTAAAACCCTAACAGAAATGACAACAGAAAAAACACAAGAGGAAGCCGCCAAACTGAGGCAGGAGAAACTGAAGGCTTTGGAAGCCACATTGGGAAACATCGAGAAGAGTTTCGGCAAGGGAAGCATCATGCGCCTTGGCGCGGAAGCGGATAAGATGGAAAGCATCTCCACCGGCTCCATCGGACTTGACTACGCCCTCGGCGTGGGAGGTCTGCCGAAAGGAAGAATCATCGAAATTTACGGTCCCGAAAGTTCGGGTAAGACCACTTTGGCCCTGCATGTGGTGGCCGAGGCACAGAAAAAGGGTGGCATCGCCGCCTTCATCGACGCGGAACACGCCTTCGACCGCTTCTATGCCGCCAAATTGGGCGTCGACATCGAGAATTTGCTCATTTCGCAGCCCGACTACGGTGAGCAGGCCTTGGAAATTGCCGAAAACCTCATCCGCTCTGGCGCGATTGATGTCATTGTCGTCGACTCCGTGGCCGCCCTTACCCCTAAGAGTGAAATTGAAGGCGAAATGGGCGACAGCAAAATGGGCCTGCAAGCCCGCTTGATGAGCCAAGCCATGCGTAAACTGACTGCAACCATTAATAAGACGGGCTGCATTTGCATCTTTATCAACCAATTGCGTGAGAAGATTGGCGTGATGTTCGGCAATCCCGAAACCACCACGGGCGGCAATGCCTTGAAATTCTACAGCTCCGTGCGCATCGACATTCGCAAGGTCAGCCAAATCAAGGATGGCGAGAATGTGTTGGGCAGCCGCGTGAAGGTGAAGGTCGTGAAGAACAAGGTGGCTCCGCCGTTCCGCAAGGCTGAGTTTGATATTCTCTATGGCGAGGGCATTTCGCGCAGTGGCGAAATCGTCGACCTCGGCGTGGAGATGGGCATCATCAAGAAAAGCGGCTCGTGGTTCAGTTATGGTGAATCGAAATTGGCTCAAGGCCGCGACTCGGTGAAGAAACTCATCGAGGACAACCCCGAACTTGCCGATGAACTGACTGCCAAGATTTTCGAGGCGTTGGAAAAGAGTGAAGAGTAACAATGGCCTATGGCTGATTGCACATGGCCTTTGGCAGCATTATGAAAGTTGAACTTCAACTTCTATGGGATGCTGCCATAGGCTATAGTCATTGGCCATAAGCCCAAAACAAATAACCATGAAGAAAAACCTACTATTCTTCGGCCTGTTGCTCGCCCTTTTCGCCTGCAACAACACGCCGAAAACCAATCAAGAAACGACTCCAAAAGAGCCTGATGCTCCAGTGACGGTCGCGAAAGCTATCGAATTGATTTCCGATTCCATCGCTTTGGACAGCACTAATGCGAGGCTGTACATGAATCGCGCCAAGGCTTATTTTGCCACTGAGCAAATCGGGCAGGCTATGGTCGACATCAACAAGTCGCTGCAATTGGAGCCTAACAATGTGGAAACCTATCTGTTGTTGGCAGATGTCTATTATGCTTTGGGCGATCAAGAAAACATCGCCTCGACCCTCAACCGCGCCGTTGAAATCAATTCACTCGACCCGCGTCCATTGGTCAAGTTGGCCGAACTGAACCTCTTGCAGCAGAATTTCAACCTCGCCATCGGTTATGTTGACAAGTCGCTGCAACTTTCATCCTACAATCCGAAGGCCTATTTCGTGAAGGGAATGTGCTACATGGCAGCTAAGCAAGACACGGCTAATGCGTTGAAAAACTTTCAGTTGGCCTCGGAGCAGGACGACAGTTTCTATGACCCCGTGGAACAAATCAGCCGCATTTATGCCGCGCAGCAACCGCCTTACGCGATGGACTATCTCCGCAAGGCGCAGCAGCAGTTTCCTGACATCCCGACGGCCCGCTACGAGTTGGCGCTTTACCTGCAAAGCCACGGCAAACCCGAGGAGGCCTTGTTGCATTATGACACTTTGTTGATGCTGCGTCCCGACAATTACATCGTTTTGTTCAATAAGGGCTATGTCAACTATGTGTACCTCGAAAACAACGAAGCCGCGTTGGACTATTTCAATCAGGCTTTGGCCTTGAATCCCAACTATTTGGATGCCAAATACAACATGGGGCGCGTGTTGGAGCAGATGGGCGACTATTCGCAAGCCACCGAGATTTACAAAGAGGTGCTGAAGACCCAACCCGACTACAAGTTGGCCATTGATGCCCTCAATCGCGTGCAAAACCAAGAAACAGGATTATGATTCAAGTTTATTGCATCAACACCAAGACAACCAAGGAGTTCAAGGAAGGCATGACCTTGCTTGAGATGCTGCCCGAATTTGATTTCGACAAGCCGTATCCCATCATTTCCGCCAAGGTGAACAATGTTTCGCAGGGGCTGAAATTCCGCGTTTACAACAGTCGCGATGTGGAGTTTATCGACCTCACGCATCACACGGCGCGTTTGGTGTATCTTCGCTCGTTGGGCTTCTTGCTCTACAAGGCTGCCCTCGACCTGTTTCCGGGCTGCAAGTTGAACATGGACCACCCGATTTCCAAAGGGATTTTCTGCCGAATCCGCAAGAGTGACGGGCAGTTGCTCAACGTCAACGATATTGCAGCCTTGAGGGTGAGGATGCGGGCCATTGTTGCCGACGACATCCAGTTTCATCGCCACGAGGCTCGCATTGAGGACGCCATTCGGATGTTCAGCGAAATGGGTCAGGAAGATAAGGTCAAGCTGTTGGAAACCAGCGGTAAAGCCTACACTGATTACTACACTTTGGGCGATGTTGCGGATTACTTCTATGGTCGTTTGGTACCCTCCACGGGCTATTTGGGCATTTGGGACATCGATGCCTATCGCGACGGTATATTGATGCGCGTTCCCGACCGCGACCACCCAGACCGCTTGGCCGAAACCGAAGACCAGCCCAAGACTTTCGAGGTGTTTTCGGAGAGTTTGAGGTGGAATGAAATCATGGGATTGAGCACGGTCGGCGACGTGAACCATGCCTGCCAAAATGGGATGGCGAGGGAGTTGGTGCAGGTGGCGGAGGCTTTGCAGGAGAAGAAAATTGTGAAGATCGCCGAGGAGATTGACCGCCGCTATCACAGCGAAAATCCCGTGCGTTTGGTGCTGATTACCGGCCCAAGCAGCAGCGGCAAGACCACTTTTTGCAGCCGCGTGAGCATCCAACTGAAAGCTTGTGGACTGAAGCCTATCTCATTCTCGACGGACGACTATTTCGTCAATCGTGTTGACACGCCAAAACTGCCTGACGGCACCTACGACTTTGACAATTTCGATACCGTTGACCATGCAGCCCTTGAGCACGATTTGATTGCCTTGTTGCAAGGCGAGGAAATCGAAGTGCCTGAGTATAATTTCGTTACGGGTATGCGCGAGTACAATGGAAAGCGTTTGCAGTTGAAGGAAGGCTCGGTTTTGTTGCTCGAAGGCATCCATGCCCTGAACCCCATGTTGACGAAACAAATTCCTGAATCGAGCAAGTTCCGCATCTTCATCTCCACCTTGACCAGCACAGCTTTGGACGACCACAACATCATCCCGACCGACGACAACCGCCTGCTACGCCGCATCGTGCGCGACTATAATAAAGGTGCGTTCACGGCGCGGCAGACCATCAGCCAATGGGCCAGTGTGCGTGCCGCTGAGGAGAAGTGGATTTACCCGTATCAGGAAAACGCCGATGTGATGTTCAATTCGGCTTATCTGCTTGAGTTTGCGGTGATGCGCAACCACGCCGAGAGCATTTTGGCCACGGTGCCGAACAACAGCCCCGAATACACCGAGGCGCACCGTTTGCTTCGCTTTCTGCATTATTTCACGCCCGTTTCCGACAAGGAGATTCCGGCCACCTCCATGCTGCGCCAGTTCATCGGCGGCAGCAGTTTTATGTAAGTTTTTAAATCTTGAATTTTAATATTTGAATATAATGGAATTTAATGCAAAACAAGTAAAAGACCAAGTCGTCCAATGGATTCGCGACTGGTTTGAAGAGAATGGCAAAGGCTGCAATGCCGTCATCGGCATTTCGGGCGGCAAGGACAGCAGCGTCGTAGCCGGACTATGTGCCGAAGCCCTTGGCAAGGAGCGCGTCATCGGCGTGACCATGCCCAACGGCGTGCAACCCGACATTGACGACAGCAATAAACTCATCAACCACCTTGGTATTCGCCATTGCTGCGTCAACATCGGCGACACCTATAATGCCTTGATTTCCGCTGTAAAGGAGCAACTGGGCACTTTGGATGCCGAAGTCAGCCGCCAAACCACCATCAACCTGCCGCCGCGACTGAGAATGAGTACTTTATACGCTATTTCCCAGTCGATGAACGGCCGTGTGGCCAACACCTGCAACCTCTCTGAGGATTGGGTGGGTTACTCGACCCGCTACGGCGATGCCGCAGGCGATTTCTCGCCTTTGGGCGGACTTACCGTTCAGGAAGTCAAGGCGATAGGGAAGGAGTTGGGCTTGCCCATTGAATTGGTTGAAAAGACTCCTTCTGACGGCCTCACCAACAAGAGCGACGAGGACAACCTCGGTTTCACCTACGCCGTTTTGGACAAATACATCCGCACTGGCATTTGCGACGATCCCGACACCAAAGCCCGCATCGACCACAAGCATGTGACGAACTTGTTCAAGTTACAGCCGATTCCGCATTTTGAGATGGATTTGTAGGGTTTGGAAAAAGGGATGGTTTGAACACATTCTTGAGTGCATCTACAATATCAATGAATTGGCAAGCAAAGCTTTCGAACAAATCAAAGTAGACAATAAAACAAAACCCTGCTGAAAGTCATTGCTATCGGCAGGGCTTATTATTTGTTGTACAGTAAGTTATTTGCTTTCAGGTTGATGTTTATACTTAAACAAAATCGCAAACAAAATCCCCACCACTAATGCAAACGCTGCAAAAACATACCATGCCGACGACCAGCCGCTCATCACGTCGAAATTCGAGTTGGCTGAGGGGTTGAAAACGAGGCGGTTCACCACAGCTTGGGCGCAGTATGAGCCGATGGTGGCACCAAAGCCGTTGGTCATCATCATGAACACGCCTTGGGCACTGCTACGAATGCTGGGATCAGTGTTTTGGTCAACGAAAAGCGAACCGCTGATGTTGAAAAAGTCGAAAGCCACGCCATAGACAATCATGGATAGTACCAACAGCACGAGGCCGAAGCCCGTCGGACTGCCTGCACCGAGGAAAAAGAAACGCAATGCCCATGCAACAAAGGCGATGAGCATCACCTTCTTGATGCCGAACTTCTTCAGGAAGAAGGGGATGAGCAGGATGCAAAGTGTTTCAGACACCTGCGAGATGGATGACAAAAACACGTTGTGTTTCACCGCGAAGGCGTTTGCATATTGCGGGTCGGCACCGAAAGCGTCAAGGAAGGGTGTGGCGAAGCCGTTGGTCACTTGCAGGCACATGCCCAACAGGAAAGAGAAGATGAAAAACACGCACATCTTCGGGTTCTTGAACAGCGAGAATGCACGCAAACCAAAAGTGTCGACAAACGATTTGCTTTCCACATTCTTGTTCACAGGGCAGTTGGGCAAAGTGAAAGAATATACGGCGAGAACGAGTCCCCATGCGGCGGAAACAAACAACTGCTGGTAGCCGTCCTTGAAGCCTGTGAAGTTGACAATCCACATGGAGAGGATGAAGCCGATGGTGCCGAACACACGGATAGGGGGGAAGGCCTTCACTGTGTCGAGGCCAGCTTGGTTCAAGGCGTTGTACGACACGGAGTTACCCAAGGCGATGGTCGGCATGAAGAAAGCCACACTGAGTGCGTAGAACGGGAACAATTGCCCGAAACTGATGGCACTACCGTATTTCATGCCCATGTAGCCCGCCAAGGCCATGAAGACGGCAGCGATAAAATGGCAGATACCAAGCAACTTTTGCGCGGGAATCCAACGGTCGGCGACAATGCCCATCAAGGCGGGCATGAACAAGGAAACGATGCCCTGAATGGCGAAAAATCTCCCGATGTTGGCACCCATGCCAACCTTGCTGAGATAGATGCCCAATGAACAAAGATAAGCCCCCCACACCGCAAAGATGAGGAAGTTCATCACGATAAGCCTAAATTTGATTGCTTTCATATTTCTGGATTTAAAGATTTAATATTCAAAGATTTAAGAATTTGTATTTGACACTTGTTATACCGTTTATTTGTGCCATTTTTGTGCCGTTTTTGTGCCGTTTATTTTACCATTTATTTTACCATTTATTTTACCATTTATTTTACCAAAAACTTATTGTTTAATTCTGTATCCTCCACTTTTTCTACTACCAACACGTTCAATTAACCCCAATTCCAACAAATACTGAATATGTTTGTACACAGTACGATACGGTTTTTCAAAATGGTTGGCAATATCCGATGTTTTACAACCTTCATGCTCTAAAATGTATTCGTATGTGTCTTTTTGTGCTTCGTTTAATCGAACAACACGCCCATTGTTGCCAAAATCTGTCTCATTATTGCCAAATTTCTCTTCATTATTGCCAAAAGCTGTTTCATTATTGCCAAAAATGTTGGCGTTCCAAGCAGTCACCATGATGCCGCCCGAAATCTGCTTCCATTCGGGTGAGGGATGTCCCGCTTCGGTGAACATCCTGACCACACGCCTGATACCACTACCATATTTCTCTATTTCGCCCATGTCTTTGAAAACGTCGGCGACCTGCTTGTTTCGAGGACGAGAGCTATAGTTGTTCGTTTTCAAATCCTCAATGCTGATGTCGTCGGGCAGGGTTCCGGGATTGTAGAACTCGATGCGGTCGGGGAGGACTTTCACCACCGAATCGGCAGCCGAGCGGTAGTCGCGGTGAATGATCATGTTGAGCACGATTTCACGGATAGCCTCCAAAGGGTAGTCCCATTTTTGGATGTTTTCCGTTTGCTCAGCCGAAAACTCCACAGCCATATTGATGTGTTTTTTGATGAACGACATGACCTCGCCGACTTGACTGACAAGGTTCGACTTGGAGCGAATCGAGTCCTTGATTACGATGCCTTCTTTGTCCTGAAAATGCCCCAATTCTATCGTGGTCATAATGTCCTCACGCTTTTTGAACATGAGGTAGGAACCGTAAGTAAGTTGGCCGTTTTCGGTGCAGAGTTCCTTTTTCTTCAGGAAGTCAATAGGCTTTTCCGTGATGTCCATCCCGTGTCGGTTCATTTGGTTGATGGCAAATTGGACAGTTTCAAGGTTGATGTCGTCGAGGGTGTGTTCTCTATCGATGTAGTAGTCCCAACTCGAGTTCTTGGTTTGCAGGCTCATGTCGGCAATCTCAACAGCCGAAAGCAAGTGGTTGCTGTTGGCCTGACGGCGGTAGTATCTTCCTCTCGTCGAAACGGGCTTAACCGGGTATTCTTGCACATGAAGCGTTACAACTTGCTTGTCTTCAATCACTTCAATGTCAACATCAGGGATGATGGACGGTTCTGTTTTCTGCTTGATTTCGTTAATCCATTTCTGGATGGTTTCTTTTCCAAGGGTCACGCCGCAAGGAGTCCCGTCGTCGCGTCTTCCGATATGCACTGTTCCGCCTTTGGCATTGGCAAAAGCGACCAAAGTCTGAATCACATCCTCGGTAAAGGCTTGCTTGAATTCGTTGTGTCTATCTTCTTGCAGCATAATGGATTACAATGATATAAAAAATTTATTTCCTCCCATTGATTTCATCCCGAATCAGCGCGGCCTTCGCATAATCCTCATTATCAATGGCCACTTGCAGAAGGTCTTCCAGCTCGTGCAAGGTGAGCATGTCGAGGCTCTCGTTTTCCTCCACCTTATTAATATTGTCATCCGTAGCGTTTTGGTTCGTTGATGGTTCCTCTATGTCGTCCATAATGATGCTGGCTTCTTCCATCACGCTCTCGTAGGCGCAAATCCCGCAACCGCAGCGCACGGCAATGGCAATGGCATCGGATGGCCGCGCATCGACCATAGTGAGGTCGTTGCCATGCTGACAAACCAACATGGCATAATAAACGCCGTCGCGGAAACGATTGATAACCACTTCCTTAATCTCAATGCCGAACTCTTTGGCGAAACGGATAAAGAGGTCGTGGGTATGGGGTCGCCCTTTGCGAGGTTTTTCGATTCCTATGGCGATGGACTCGGCCTCGGCACTCCCAATGACGATGGGCAGACGACGGCGCGAGTTCCTGTCGCCCAAAATCAGGACGTAGGCACCCGTTGAGGATTCGCTGTAGGTCAAGCCGATGATTTCCAAACTGACTTTGTTCATTTTCGCTCGTTTTTGGAAGGTCGGGAAGGTATTGTCGCGCTAAAAAACTGATTGTCAAGCCTCTATTTCGGAACAAAACCTTCTTCCTTCAATCGTCAAAAGTAGGGACTTTTTCGGAAATGGACAAAAAAAGTTGCATCCATGAAAAAAACTGACAAAAAATTTGGTGTATCAATTCATTTTGTCCTTATTTTTGTCCCGTCTAAGACAATAACCTTAAGGGCAAATTAAGTCTAACTAAATTATAACCTTATGAGTAACAGTATTGTTTACATCGTGTTAGCCGCCTCAATCCTGGCGCTGACATTTGCTTTCATCTTCTACAAGCAGATGATGAAAGAAGACGAAGGAACAGACCTGATGAAGAAAATCGCTGCACACGTCCGCAAGGGTGCGATGGCCTACCTGAAACAACAGTACAAGGTAGTGATTATCGTGTTCGCGGTCTTGGCGGCCATCTTCGGCATCATGGCCTACTTCAAATTGCAGAACGGCATCGTGTGGTTCGCATTCCTCACGGGCGGTTTCTTCTCGGGCTTGGCGGGCTTCTTCGGCATGAAGACAGCCACCTACGCTTCGGCGCGTACTGCTAACGCCGCCCGTAAGTCACTCAACAGCGGTCTGCAAGTGGCTTTCCGTTCGGGTGCTGTCATGGGTCTCGTCGTGGTGGGCCTTGCCCTGCTCGACGTTTCCGTGTGGTTCCTCGTGCTGAATGGCACAGGCCTTCTTGAGGCTGTCGGAGCCGAAAACGACCTCATCACCATCACCACCACCATGCTGACCTTCGGCATGGGTGCCTCCACGCAGGCTTTGTTTGCCCGTGTGGGTGGTGGTATCTACACCAAGGCTGCCGACGTCGGTGCTGACCTCGTCGGTAAGACTGAGTACAACATCCCCGAGGACGACCCGCGCAACCCCGCCACCATCGCTGACAACGTTGGTGATAATGTGGGTGACGTGGCCGGTATGGGTGCCGACCTTTATGAGTCCTACGCTGGCTCCATCCTCGCCACAATGGCTTTAGGTGCTTCGGCATTCGCCACTGCCGCCGTCGAAGGCATGCAGTTTAAGGCTGTGCTGGCTCCTATGCTGATTGCCGCTGTGGGCGTGTTGCTCTCCATCATCGGTATCTTCCTCGTGAAGACCAAGGAAAATGCTGGCATGAAGGAACTTCTCGGTGCATTGAGCCGTGGCACCAACGCTGCCGCCGTGCTTATCGCCGTGGCTACTTTCGGCATTATGTATTTCCTCTTCGGTAAGGAAACGGGCGACTTGGCCAATATGTGGTGGCAAACCTCGCTTTCCGTTGTCGTTGGCCTGCTGGCTGGTGTCATCATCGGAAAGGCCACAGAATACTACACTTCGCAAAGTTATAAACCCACCCAAAAAGTGGCCGAAAGCTCAAAGACCGGCCCTGCCACGGTGATTATCTCTGGCCTGGGCTTGGGTATGCTTTCCACGGCCATTCCAGTTGTTACTGTGGGCGTGGCCATCGTTTTGGCTTACCTCTGTGCCAACGGATTCAACATTGAGTTTACGGCAGCCAACCTTTCGAGAGGTCTTTACGGTATCGGTATTGCCGCCGTGGGTATGCTTTCCACTTTGGGCATCACCTTGGCCACCGACGCTTACGGTCCCATCGCCGACAATGCCGGTGGTAATGCCGAAATGAGCGGCCTCGAACCCGAAGTGCGCAAACGCACCGACGCTCTCGATGCTCTTGGCAACACCACCGCTGCCACGGGTAAGGGCTTCGCCATCGGTTCTGCCGCTTTGACCGCCCTCGCGCTTTTGGCCTCCTACGTTGAGGAAATCAAGATTGCCTTGGTGCGTATCGGACAAGACCTGCCCAATGGCGTTGAAGCCGCCAAAGCCACTTTGGTGGACTTCATGGAAGCCTACAACGTCAATCTGATGAATCCTGTCGTTCTCGTCGGTGTGTTCATCGGTGCCATGATGGCCTTCGTGTTCTGCGGCATGACGATGAACGCCGTGGGTCGTGCGGCCCAGAAGATGGTGGAGGAAGTCCGCCGCCAGTTCAGCACCATCAAGGGCATCCTTGAGGGCAAGGCCGAACCCGACTACGAGCGTTGCGTGGCCATCTCCACGAAGGGCGCACAGCAAGAGATGCTGGTGCCTTCCATCCTCGCCATCCTCGTCCCGATTTTGACGGGTGTCATTTTGGGTGTTCCCGGCGTGCTGGGTCTGCTCATCGGCGGCTTGGCCACTGGCTTCGTCTTGGCCGTGTTCATGGCCAACTCTGGCGGTGCTTGGGACAATGCCAAGAAGTATGTCGAGGAAGGCAACTTCGGCGGCAAAGGCTCTGAAAACCACAAGGCTACCGTGGTGGGCGACACCGTCGGCGACCCGTTCAAGGACACCAGCGGCCCGTCGCTCAACATCCTCATCAAACTGATGAGCATGGTGAGCATCGTGATGGCCGGCTTGACTGTCACTTGCCACTTGCTGTAAAGGCTTTTCAAACACTGAAAGAAAAATCCTCCGAGAGCCTTCTTGGGGGATTTTTTCTTGTTTTTTCTTGAATATCAACAAATTTCACTACTTTTGCGCCCCGAAAACATAAGTTTTATCGAAGACAAATCGTGACAAGACAATGGAATTTATTCATAATCAATTGATTATCAATATTTTACGGTGGGGGTAAATCTCCTTTCCTTGTTTTGTGTACACCTCATCCAAGGCGGAGCCACAGGGGCTCGGTCTTGGATTTTTTTGTATCGGAACTACGGATTAAACGGATTAAACGAAAATCCGTATCCGTCCGCTTCGAGGCAGCATAATTACTTCTGTATCCACTCCGTAAAATCAGTGCAATCTGTAGTTGAATCTTGAATCTTAAATCTTTAAATCAATAAAAAAATGAGAAAGACTAATACTTTGAAAGCCATCGTGCTTTCGCTCGGGCTGGCAGCCCTGATGGCGCCGGCCACACTTGACGCCCAAATCAATCACGGGCTTTTGCAGAATCCTTACAAGACCGAGAGCAACAAGAACCATGGAATGTTGAACTCTCAGCCCCGTAGTGGTGAAACATTCGACATCTCCAACCAAGGCATTGGCCAACCTGATTCCGCTCCCCTTGGCAGCGGTATTGCCATTATGCTGGTAGCTGGTTTGGGCTATGTTGCACTCAAAAAGAAGGAGGACTAAGCCATGAGAAGAATGACCTGTTTCGTGATTGCCTTGGCCTTGGTGCTTGGCCTCTCGCAATGCAAAAAGGAACAAACTAACAACCAGAATGCCGAAAGCCATCTGGTGCCCATTACGCTCAACGTGAATGGGGGCAACAGCAATTCAAGGGTGATTGTTGACCCTGCAGGTGCCGAAGGCTATGCCACTGTCAACTTTGAAACAAACGACGTGATTTATGTGGGCTACAACAACGCCTGCGTTGGCACACTGATTTATTCGAATGGCACTTTCAGCGGCTCGGTGGAAATTCCCGAGAGCGATTATGGTGGAAAACTGCATTTCTACTTCCTCGGTGGCGTGGGATTCACGCCTACCATTGATGAAACCAATAACACTGCCACGGTTGTCATCTCCGACCAATCTTCGAATTACCCTGTGATTTCTTACAGCCCTTCAAACGAGGCTTTCACAGGTGCAGGCGCATACTCTGCCACATTGAAGAACAAATGCTCCATCATGAAGTTTACGGTGAGGGTACGCCTTCAACTGCAGCCATTTGCATTACGGGTATGAACAATAAGGTGACCCTTAATTTCAATCCTGAAGCAGAAGGAACTGACGATGGCTTCACCTACGGCATAAACTCAGAAGACGGCGGCTTGATAAAGATGCCTGGTGTTGCCACTGGAAGCACCGAAACTTGGGCCATCGTGCTGCCTCAAGCTGCTTTGGCGGCTGGCTCATTCGGTACTGCTTATACTGAGGACACAGACGAAAGCAACTGCTACCTTGGCTTGCGCCCTGCTATTTCGACAATAGGCTCCAATGAATATATTATTGTCAACGAAAATGATGAACCCATAACCATGACAATGAACATACCAAAGTATGTGAACCTTGATGGGAAAAACAGTTACAACGGAGGAAACGGCCAAGTGCTGTATAATACAGGGTCAAATTCAATGTCGGGACGTCTTTATATCCAACCGGGTGCTACCGTTACGCTGCGCAATGTAAACATCCATGGTGGCATTGATGCTTGCTATCAACCCGGTGATACTTGCACCATCATTCTTGAGGGAGAAAACCATGTGGATTCGGAAACCAATAGTGTTTGTGCTGCTGTTCATACTCAAAATGGAACTACGATGGTCATCAAAGGCACTGGCATCCTACATGCCACCGCGGTTCTTTATGGTGCGGGCATTGGCGCGGCCCCTGAAGCGTCGTGTGGTGGATATGGAGAATGTGGCAGCATCAGAATAGAAGGCGGCATCATTTACGCTACAGGGGGTTCATCCGGAACGAGTGGTTGCGCTGGCATTGGTTGCACATATGATGAAAACCGTACTTGCGGCGATATCACCATTACTGGCGGCGAAGTCCACGCTACAGGTGGTAGTCGTGCTCCCGGTATAGGTAGTAATGGTGGTGAATGTGGCAATATCTTAATAAGCGGTGGTACTGTTGTGGCCGAAGGGACAGGATCTGGATCCGCTGGTATCGGCACTAGTACGTCTGGCACATGCGGCGACATCACCATCACTAACACTGTAACAAAAGTTACTGCCATAAAATCTAGTACGGCTCCAAGAATGAAATGCATTGGTTTGGGCGCCACGAATGCAGTTGGCAGTTGCGGCACGATTACCATTGGTGATGTTGAGTATGATGGTAGCGTAGCCGCCAACCAAAGTGATAACAAGACTTTCATTTACGAGCCATAGACTACAGACTAAAAACCAACGCGAAAGGCGGCCTTCGGGTCGCCTTTTGTTGTATTATGGGGTTGTTGGGCTGTCGCATTGACTCGTTTCACGTCATCGAATCTCACGATTTGCGGCAGCTGCGTGGTCATACTCAGGGTGGGTGTGTCGTGTGTGCAGGGTGGGGGTGTGCAGGGACTAACGTCGCCTGCTTACTGATATGTCGTCCCTATGGGACTTTGTGTCGGCACGCGGGAACCCCGAAAGAGGTGGCAGCAATGTAGGCTGGAGGTGTGAACCCCTGTCGGTGTGAGCCCTGTCGATGAAAACGGTGTGTGAATCCCAGCCGATAAAGCGGTGTGCCTCCTCCAACGTGAGAAATTAATGGAAATTCGTGGTACATCATGGTTATTCGTGTAAAAAACAAATCTCCGATTCTGCGCAAGCCAATCTACAAAATCGTTTAGTAACGCTAAAAAAAAGGGGTACTAATACCTAAACTCCCCCATCACCTCAAAACTTCTTCCCGGCATCGCCCGCCAAATCACGTTTTGGTAGTCGGTGTCGAAGAGGTTGTTGCAGCGGAGTTCGATGCGGAACTTCTTGATTTGCTTGCCAATGGCAATGTGGTGCAAAATGTAGGGCGGGAGGTCGTAGGCGAAAAATTGCTGCTCGGAATAGGAAGTGCTGCGGCGACCTGTAAATTCAAAGGTGTAGCTCACGTTCCAAGTCTTCCATTGCGTGTTGAGGAAAAGGTTGGCGTGGTGGCGCGGGATATAGATGAGTTGCTTGCCCTTGGTGCCTTGCTGTTCGGCCTTCTCGCTCTCATCGGTAGTCACAGTGTAGACATAATTGCCCGACAATGTGATTTTCCAATTTTCTTTAACAAACGCCGCGTCAAGGTGGTTCTCTATGCCGCGTGCGTAGACTTTCGCCACGTTTTCAGGCACCCAAAACCGGTATGAAGTCGGCATCCATTGGATCCAGTTTTTCACATTCGAGAAATAGCCTCCCGAGCGTAAGTCGAACTTGAATGGGCCTTTTTGCAGGCCGTATTTTATGGCCAAATCCACCGTGCGTCCATCTTCGGGCAAGAGGTCTGGATTGCCGCCCGGATACCAATAAAGGTCATTCAACGAAGGATTACGGTAGTTGTGGCTGTAGCCTAAAGTTAGGCTCAGGGCCTTGCAGAAAGGCATTTGGTAGGAGAAAGTCGCCGTGGGGAAAAGTCCCATCGGTTTGCCATCGGTCCAGTCGTAACGGGCTGTAAGGCTGAGTTTTGCGCAGTCGAAAGGCTCGCCATCGACGGCTGCGTATGCCGAAACCACATCGCGGCGTTTCTCGCCCTCATAGTTGTTGCTCCTCACCCGCTCGTTGTCCCATTGCAACTTGGCTTTCAGCGTCCAAGTCCGGTAAAGTTGCTGCTCAAGGTTGGCGATTTGGTGCAACACCAAGGCGTGGTTTTCGGAATTGATGAAAGTGACCGTGTCGTCGTTGGATGGGATGCGCGTCAACAGGAAATAGCGTTGGTTTTCCACAAAGGCAGCCGATTTCAGTTGCAGGTTGCCCGTCGCCCAATAGGTCTTGAACGACACGAAATTGCGCGAGAAGTTGTCCCGCGTCCATTCCTCCGAGTTGACATTGAACACGTTAGGCATGATAGGCGGCAAGTTGCGGTTGTTCCATTGGTTCCACGAGGAAACCGAAAACACGCAGTTTTTTAACATCAAGCTCATTTCGGGCATCACGCCGTAGTCAACGAAATCGGCGTTGCGCTGTTTCATGCGCTGGTGAGGTATGGTGGCCAAATTCTCATACTCGAAATCGTTGTCCGACGAGTTGCGGTAAGCCTTCACGCGAAACGAAAACGTCTTCCCATAGTTGCCCACCGTGACGAAACTGCCAAGCGTGTTGAAACTGCCGTAAGTCTGTTTCAAATCAAGGAGGAAACCATCGCCGAAATGGTTGGTGTTGTCAATGTTGACCGTGCCGCCCAACCCTCCGCTGTTGTTGGAAGTGCCGCTGCCCCAATTGAGGCTCACATCGTCGGCCAAAAACACGGGAATGGTGCTGAAATCCACCTGCCCGAGCGTGGGCGCGTTGAGTTGGAAACCGTTCCATAACACCAAAGTATGGCTGGCCGTTGTGCCACGGAAAGAGGCCGTTGAAGTGCCGCCCGGCCCGTATGTCTTGATGAAAACGGGACTATGCTGGATGAGCAAGTCCGACAAATTGGAGGTGCTTTTCGATTGCAGCACAAGCGTGTCCAACTTCCTCGCCACCAAAGGTTTCAGTGCCTCAATGTCGTTGCGCTCCGCAGTCACCTCCACCGCATGGAGCATAATAGTATCTTGGGCATGAAGCCGCGAAAGCCCCATGCCCAATAAAATGAAAACAACAAATCCGAATTTGTGGTTCAAGGCTTCTTCACATCCTTTTGGATGCCCTTCACTTTCTCTTTACTCTCTTTTTCCTTCTTGCTGTCTATTTCCTTCTTGTCAACTTGCGGCTTCTGCTTCTCGGCGTAGGTCTGTTTCTTGCCTTGCAACTTGCCGTTCTTGTAGGTGGCTTCGCTCTTCAGCGAGCCGTCAGGATAATAAGTGGTTTGCTTGCCGTCGAACTGGCCGTCTTTGTAGACGATGGTCATTTTCTTATTGCCGTTTTCGTCAAACCAAGTCGTTTCGCCGTCGCGCTGGCCTTCCTTGTAACTCGAAACCTCAAGGTTGCCGCCCTTCTCGTAGCACAGGATTTGCTGTCCGTCGAGTTGGCCGTTCTTGTAGGTGTTCAACTTCGAGAGCCGTCCGCCACGGAACCATTCGCTCATTTGTCCATCGAGCATATCGTTCTTGTACTCAGCCTTTTTCGTGATGGAACCCGTCTTGTCGATTTCAACGAAAACGCCGTTGCGCTTGCCGTTTTCGTAGGAGACGATTTTCTTGGGCAGGTAGGGAGTGCTGTTGAAATACTCCATCCAAGTGCCCACTTTTTTCCCGTTTTGCACCATGCCTTCGATGGTACAATCGCCCGACTTGGTCGTAAACTTGCCGTCAGGGGCTTTCGAAACATCAACGCTTTCAATGGTTTGTGCGAACAAAGGCATCGAAAGCAAAGCCATTACAATGATAATCAAAGTCTTACGCATTTTCTTAGGTTTTAAATTGTTGTACAAAAGTATAAAATTTGGGGCAAATGGATGCAATTTTCATGCAAATTTCTCATTTTTGCAGAAAATTTCAGGCACTATGAAAAAGATTGAAGTAAAGAATTTCAAACTCTACACCACGGCGGTCATCAGCATTGAGTGGAAACAGGAACTGCTCAACGTGAACTTAGACCTCTCCATGATGCTGAAAATGATGCGATTGGAAGGCCTTACTGAGGCCAACATCGACTATTACAGCCGCGCCGGACAGCCCATTCCTTTTAAAAAGGTGACACTTCTCCTGTTCCAAGACGACGACAAGCCCGGACAATACTACACCGACGAATCTTTCGAGGAAGACGACGACCCGACGGTGTTTTATGTGGAGATTAAGGAATAACACGATTTGCATCATTGCGAACGCAGTGAAGCAATCCAGACATCAAGCCAAATGACTATTGTCTGGATTGCTTCGTCGTTCCTCCTCACAATGACGTAAACATCAATGCAAGCTCTTGATATACTCATCAATTGCCTTTGCGGACTTCTTTCCAGCGCCCATAGCGAGGATGACCGTGGCAGCACCGCTCACCGCATCGCCACCAGCGAAGATGCCGGGGCGCGAGGTCGTGCCCACTTCATCGGCAACAATGCAACCCTTCTTGTTCAAGTCGAGGTTGCGGGTCGTGCTGCCAATCAGCGGGTTAGGCGAAGTGCCGAGAGCCATAATAATCATGTCGACATCGAGGACAAACTCCGAATCCTTGATCGGGACGGGGCTGCGGCGACCCGAGGCATCAGGCTCGCCAAGTTCGCATTTCACGCACTTGAAGCCTTTCACCCAGCCGTTTTCGTCGCCTAATACCTCGACAGGAGCCGTCAGCAGGTCGAAGATGACGCCTTCTTCCTTGGCATGGTGCACCTCCTCCACTCTCGCAGGCAGTTCAGCCTCGGAACGGCGGTAGACGATATGCACCTCCGAGCCAAGACGCAATGCGGTACGAGCAGCGTCCATAGCCACGTTGCCGCCACCGACCACCGCGACTTTCTTGCCGACGAAGTTCGGGGTTTCGTAACCTTCCTTGTAGGCGAAGAGCAGGTTGTTGCGGGTCAGGAATTCGTTGGCCGAAACCACGCCGCAAAGGTTCTCGCCCGGCACGTTCATCATCATCGGGAAACCGGCTCCCGAACCGACAAAGACTGCCTCAAAGCCTTCGCGTTTCATCAACTCATCGATGGTGATGGTACGACCGACGACCACGTCCTTCTCGAACTTGGCGCCCAACTTGCGTACGCTTTCCACCTCTTTCTTCACGACAGTGTCTTTCGGCAGACGGAACGACGGGATGCCATACATCAGCACGCCGCCCAATTCGTGCAAGGCCTCGAAAATGGTGACATCATATCCCATCGAGAGCAAATCCTTGGCGCAGGTCAAGCCCGAAGGACCGCTACCGATGATGGCCACCTTGTGACCGTTCGGGATGCATTGGCTGCTGAAGTGCAGATCATGCTCAATGGCATAGTCGCCGACGAAACGTTCCAGCTTGCCGATAGCGATAGGCTCGAACTTCTTGCCCATCACGCAGGAACCTTCGCACTGCGTTTCTTGCGGACACACGCGACCGCAAACGGCAGGCAGTGCCGAGTCACAACTGATGACGCCGGCAGCACCCTCGAAGTCGCCTTTGGCAACGCGGGCGATAAAGCCAGGAATGTCAACATTCACGGGGCAATGTGCCACACACTGCGGGTTCTTGCAATGCAGGCAACGCTGGGCTTCCATGATGGCCATGTCAGCCGAATAGCCCAAGCAAACCTCGTCAAAGTTATGGGCGCGGATTTCGGGTTTTTGCTCCGGCACCGGGACGCGCTTTTTCTTGTCGAAGGTTTCTTCTGAAATGCCTCCGATGTGACACTTATGGCCTTCAGCTTTTTCCTCGGCTTCGAGTTGCTTGCGCGTTTCCACATTGTTATACATGGCCTGACGCTTCATGGCACCGTCGAAGTCAACATCCTTTCCGAGGAACTCAGGGCCATCGATGCAGGTGAACTTGGTCTTGCCGCCAATGCTCACGCGGCAGGCACCGCACATGCCCGTACCATCGACCATAATCGAGTTGAGCGACACCGTACAGCGGATGCCCAACTCCTCACAGGTTTTGGTGGCGAACTTCATCATGATCATAGGACCGATGGCAACGGCTTCGTCATACTGCTTGCCGCTGGCCACGAGTTGACGCAACACATCGGTAACCAATCCCTTACGACCCGTGGAACCATCATCCGAAGTGACATACAGGTTACTGACCTCAGCCAATTCCTTCTCGAAAATCAGCAAGTCCTTGGTACGCGCACCGATGATGCAGTCAGCCGTGGCGCCGTGGTCGTTCAACCACTTCACTTGGGGATAAATCGGGGCGATGCCCACGCCGCCGCCGATGAAGACGAAACTGCGCTTGCGCAATTCCTCAGCGGTCATTGTGGCAAACTCGGAGGGCTTGCCCAAAGGACCAACAATGTCCGCAAATCGGTCGCCTTCCTTGTACTCGGCCATCTTCTTGGTGGATTCGCCAATGGCCTTGAAGACGATGGTCACCGTTCCCCTGACGCGGTGGTAGTCGCTGATGGTCAGCGGAATACGTTCAGAGTTTTCCTCCATCTTGACGATAAGGAACTGCCCTGGCAAAGCCGAATGGGCGATTCGCGGCGCATACACATCCATCAGGTAGGTTTCCGCCGCAAAGGTTTCTTTGTGAATAATCTCAAACATAATATAAGGATAATGAGTTAGTTTTTCTCCGCAAAGATAGTGTTTTTCATCAATGCAAGCGAAAATACGCATTTTTTTAAACAAAAAAGCCCCGCTTTCGCGAGGCTCACCTTAATACAATTATGAAAACATTATTCTCTACCGTCCAAAGCCTTCACTTCGTCGGTCATGTTGAGCTTCACATAAATGGAGCGCAGCACGTTCTTCACGTCGTCGGAAGGCTGGGCTTCGTAGGCGCGTTGCAGGTAGGGAAGACCCGTGCGGAGCAGTCCATTGGCTTGCTCGATGAGTCCGTTGTATTGTTCCTGTTCGGCCTTCGAGAAGCCCGTGATTTCGTTGGCCTGCTCGATATACTTGTTGGCCATGCCCGTGTATAGCACGCCGATGTTGTAGATGGCATCGTAGTAGTCAGGGTTGATGGCGAGGGCATCCTCATAATATTTGCGGGCCTTTTCCACATCGTAGACGTCGGCGTTGTTCTCGTCGCCGTAGATGGTGCCGAGCACGAAGAGCAGTTGGGCGTTTTCGGGGTCGAGTTGGTGCAGTTTGTTGAGGTCTTCAACGGCTTCGGCGCCCTTGCCTTCCTTCAGGTAGGCATTCACCTTTTCGAGAATCAGGCCGGCATCGCCGGGGTTCTTCTCCAAGCCTGCGTTAATCATGGCCATAGCTTGTTCAGCATTGCCCATGCCATTGTAGCAGGCGGCGAGGTGCTTGTAGACATCCACACCATCAACACCGTTGCCTTGAAGCTCGGTGAAGTAGGACAGGGCAGTGTTGTAGTCCTCGGCTCTCAGGGCTGAGGTGGCGGCAAAGTTCAGCATGTCGTTGGCATCAGTGCTGCCAAGGCTCTTGGCGATGTCGTAAGCCTTCTTGAACATGGGAGCGGCCTCGGCAAACTTGCCCGTGTTGTAGTCGTCGGCACCTTTAGTATAATAGGTGTTCATGACCGAGCCAACACGCTGATAGATTTCCTGCTTGTTTTCCTCAAGATAATCGTGGTTCTTCATGCAGTTCATCAGCGATTCGTAAACGATTTCCAAAGCGTTGGGAGCTTGGGCAATCAAAGCCTCGTCGCCCGATTGGATGATGTTCTGGTAGATGGCGGCGCGATACAACCAAGCCTGCGACTGGTCGTTGGGCTTCATCCCCAAGAATTGTTCGTGATTGACGCACTTTTCAATGGAGGCCATAGCCTTGGCATATTGGCCGTTCTTGTTGTACATGTAGGCGTCGGTTCTGTCTTTCTTTTGGGCCATCATCACGTTTGCAGTGAGCAGGACGGCCAACAAAATCATTACTTTTTTCATTTTCTCGATTATTTAAAGTTTAACATTTTCGTTTGTTATCGTGTTTCCTTGCAATTATTGTTCCAAAGTGTTTTCGTCATCTGGATTCGGCGTTTCAACAGGCTCAACGGCCTCGGTTCCATCTGGGGTAGGCGTTTCGACTGGCTCAACCACTTCTGCGGTTTCTTCTGGTTCGTCCTCATGCTCGGTCTTGGTCACGGCGGCGATTTCATCGTTGCCGCGCAAGTCGATGAGTTTCACGCCCTGAGTGGCACGACCCATCACGCGCAACTTGCTGACAGCCATTCTGATAACGATGCCCGACTTGTTGATGATCATCAGGTCTTCGTCGTCGGTCACGCCCTTGATGGCGATGAGGTCGCCGGTCTTGTCGGTGATGTTCAAGGTCTTCACGCCCTTTGCGCCACGGTTGGTGATGCGGTAGTCGTCGATGTCGGAGCGTTTGCCGAAACCCTTTTCCGAAACAACGAGCACGGTCTGTTGCGGGTCGTTGATGCAGACCATACCGATAACCTCATCATTTTCAGAGGCTAAGGTGATGGCTTTCACGCCCGTAGCGGTACGACCCATCGGGCGGACAGTCTGCTCGTTGAAGCGCACAGCCTTACCTGAACGCACGGCCATCAGCACCTCGTCGTTGCCCGAAGTCAGGCAGGCTTCAAGGAGTTGGTCGTCCTCGCGGATGTTGACCGCTATGATACCGTTTTGGCGCACGTTCTTGTAGGCCGCCAAGGTTGTCTTCTTGATGATGCCCTTCTTGGTGCAGAGGATGATGTAGTTGTTTTCGAGATAGTCCTCATCGCTCATGCTCTTCACGTTGAGATAGGCCATCACCTTATTGTCTTTGTCAAGCGGCAATAGGTTTTGGATGGCGCGACCCTTGCTGTTCTTGCCCTCTTCTGGAATCTCGAAAGCCCTGAGTTTGTAGCACTTACCCTGTTCGGTGAAGAAAAGCAAATGGTTGTGGTTGGTGGCCGTGAAGATATGCTCGATGAAGTCGGTGTCGCGGGTGGCGGAGCCTTTCGAACCCTTGCCGCCACGGCTTTGCACGCGGTATTCGGTCAGCGGCGTGCGCTTGATGTAACCGAGGTGCGAGATGGTGATGACCACGGCATCGTCGGCGATGATGTCCTCCATGCGGAACTCACCGGCGGCGGGCATGATTTGGGTGCGGCGGGCGTCGCCATATTTTTCTTTGATGACCAACAATTCGTCCTTGATGATTTGGAACTGCAATTCCTCATTTTGTAGAATTTCGTGGAAATGCTTGATGCGCTCGTGGATTTCGTCCAACTCGTCCAAGATCTTCTTGATTTCGAGACCTGCCAACTGACCGAGGCGATAGGCCACGATTGCGGAGGCCTGCGGGTCGTCGAAGCCGAACTTGTCCATGATGGCTTGCTTGGCTTCGGGCGTGCCGCCTTTACAGGCACGGATGGTGGCGATGATTTCGTCAACGATGTCGATGGCGCGGGCCAAACCTTCCAAAATATGGGCACGGTCTTCGGCTTTCTTCAACTCGAAGCGCGTGCGACGCAACACGATTTCGTGACGGTGTGCCACAAAATGCTCAATCAACTGCTTGAGGTTCAAGGTATAAGGTCGTCCGTTCACCAAAGCCACATTGTTCACATTGAAGGAACTTTGCAGCGGGGTCATCATGAACAGTTTGTTCAACACCACGTCGGGGTTGGCATCGCGTTTCAGTTCATACACCACGCGGATACCTTTTCTATCTGACTCGTCGCGGATGTCGGCTAAGCCTTCCAATTTCTTTTCGCTCACGAGGTCGGCGGTCTTCTTGATCATTTCGGCCTTGTTCACCTGATACGGAACCGAGGTGGCAATGATGCGCTCGTGGCCATTGTGTTCCTCGAAATGGGTTTCGCCACGCAAAACGATGCGTCCCCTACCCGTTTCAAACGCCTCGCGCACACCTTCATAGCCGTAAATCACGCCAGCCGTCGGGAAATCGGGTGCCTTGATGTATTGCATCAGTTCAGCCACAGTGATTTCGCGGTTGTCAATATAGGCAATGATGCCGTCAACGCACTCGCTGAGGTTGTGCGGAGCCATGTTGGTAGCCATACCCACGGCAATGCCGTTGGTGCCGTTCACCAAAAGGGCGGGGATCTGTGTAGGCAACACGGTAGGCTCTTGGGTGGTGTCGTCGAAGTTGTTCTGGAAATCGACGGTGTCCTTGTCCAAGTCGTCGAGCATTTCCTCTGCAATCTTCTGCAAGCGTGCCTCAGTGTAACGCATGGCTGCGGGGCTGTCGCCGTCCATCGAGCCGAAGTTGCCCTGTCCGTCCACCAAAGGATAACGCAGTGACCACCACTGGGCCATACGCACCATAGCGTCATATACAGACGAGTCGCCGTGCGGGTGGTACTTACCAAGCACATCACCGACGATACGCGCCGACTTTCTGTAGCCGCTGCGCGAGGTGACGCCCAATTCCTTCATGCCGAACAGCACGCGACGATGCACCGGTTTGAGGCCGTCGCGCACGTCGGGCAAGGCACGCGAGATGATGACGGACATCGAATAGTCGATGTAAGCCGACTTCATCTGGTTCTCAAGATTGACCTTGATGATTTTTTCTCCAGTGTTCTCAGGGATATTATCTTCCTGATTTTCAGGAGTAATGTTATTGTTTTCGTCCATTTTCCGGGTTAGTTTTCTCTATTTTTAATAAGGGTGCAAAGATAGAGTTTTTTTGGATTGGTTTGACAAAAACAGGTCAAAAACTTCCCCTTTGTTACAGTTGCCGTTCTTGCCGTTCCAGCGGATTTGCAATCCGCTGGAACCGAAAAGTTGGGAAAAAAAGCTAAGGTAATGCAAGTATGGCGATTTTTTGTAATTTTGCAGACGTATTCCAAAACGCATAGCGTCATGACAAAATATCCCATCGGCTTACAGAACTTCAAGAAACTCCGCGAGGACGGTTACCTCTATATTGACAAAACGGCATTGATGCACCAACTTGTTGTCAACGGCGGTTATTATTTTCTCAGCCGTCCACGCCGCTTTGGAAAAAGCCTTTTGCTCTCCACGATGGAGGCTTATTTTCAAGGAAAAAAGGATTTGTTCAAAGGTTTGGCCATTGAAAAATTGGAGAAAGACTGGTCGGCTTATCCGGTATTGCATATCGACTTGAACTCCAGAGACTATGAAAACATGGAATCACTTCATGCCGAACTCAACAAGCATTTGGAGTATTGGGAAAAGAAATACGGCGACGAGTTCAAGGACCGTGAGCCAGAAGAACGTTTCCAGCATGTGATTGACAATGCCGTGAGGATTACAGGCAAGCAGGTCGTCATTCTGGTGGACGAATACGACAAACCTCTGCTTTATGTTTCCCATGACAAGGATTTGCAAGACAAATACCGCAGAAAACTGAAATCTTTCTATTCCATCGTCAAAACCATGGACGAAAAAATCAGGTTTGCTTTCTTTACCGGCGTGACGAAGTTCTCGAAAGTCAGCGTCTTCAGCGACTTGAACAACTTGAAGGACATTTCATTGGACGCTCGGTTTGTCGCTGCATGTGGCATCACCGAGAAGGAAATCCATGATTACCTCGACGACGAGGTCGGCCAAATGGCCGAGGCAAACGGCATAGACAAAAACGCTTGCTACGAGCGGCTGAAAAAGGAATACGACGGATACCATTTCCGCGAAAACAGCGTCGGGGTTTACAATCCGTTCAGTCTTATCAACGCCCTCGACAGTCATGATTTCAAGGACTTTTGGTTCGAAACCGGCACCCCGACTTTCCTCGTTGAAACCCTGAAACGCAACAACTATGAATTAGAGAATATGACCCGTGAGGAAATCACGGCAGACCTTTTGGGCAGCCTCGATTCCATCGACCAAAACCCTCTGCCCTTGCTCTACCAAAGCGGTTACCTGACCATAAAAGACTACAACCCCGACTTCGGCACTTACACTTTGGGGTTCCCTAACGGTGAAGTGGAAAGAGGTTTCTCAAGATTCCTGTTTAGGAACTATGCGCCTTTAAAAATCTATGAATCAGACTCTTTTGTGATAAAATTCACCACGGAGGTACGCAATGGCCAGCCCGAAAAGTTCATGTCGCGCCTCGAAGCCATGTTTGCCAATCAGGATTACCAGATTGTTGGCGATACGGAACTGTATTTCCACAATGTCACCAGCCTCGTTTTCAAGATGTTGGGATTTTATACCGAAGTGGAACGCCACACTACAGACGGACGTATGGACATGCTCGTTCAAACCAAAGACTACATCTACATTTTTGAATTCAAGATTGACAAGTCCGCAGACGAAGCCCTTGCCCAAATCGAGGAAAAACAATACGCGAAGCCTTTTGAGCAAGACCCACGCAAGCTTTATAAAATAGGTGTGAATTTCTCCACCACCACCCGACGCATCGAAAGTTGGAAGGTGGTTTTTTGAGTTTTCGTCTGCGATAATCTTGAAAAGAAGCAAAATATTGGCGCGGCGCAGTTTTTGTTCGTACCTTTGCGCTCCGAAAGAATCGGACAAGGCAAGAACTTGGATTTTTATTAAATTATTGAAAATAAACGAATTGTAATTATATGGATGCAAAATTTTCTCCCCGTGTGCGTGCCATTTTGTCACTCAGTCACCAAGAGGCGCAACGCTTGGGGAACGCATACGTCGGGTTGGAACACCTTTTTTTGGGCATGTTGAAGGATGGAGGCAGCAGTGCCATCCGCATTTTGGAGAACCTCAACCTGAACATTGAAGTCTTTTCAAAAAAATTGGAAGCCTCGGTGCGGACCGCAAATGTCAACAAAAGCACCGTTTTGGCCCTGCCCCTCACCAAGCAGGCCGAGCGTGTGCTGAAGTTCACTTACATCATTGCCAAGGAGTTCCATTCGGAGATTGTGCGCTCCGAACATCTCATGTTGGCCATCCTGCACGAGAAGAACAACATCATATCGCAAAACCTTGAGTTTGAGGGCATCAACTACGACAACTTCAAGCAGGAACTGATTCGCTTCGGCATGGAACACGGCGACCTGCCGCAGGATTCGGCGGAGGAAGCCATTGGCTCAGCCTCGAATGTCTTTACCGAAGAGGAGGACTACGAAGACCTGATGAACGATATTCGTCCGCAACAGGAAAAGCCCAAGAAAACCCCTGCCGCAAAGAGCAAGACACCCGTTTTGGACAATTTCGGGCGCGACCTCACCAAAGCTGCCGAGGAAAGTCGCCTCGACCCCATCGTGGGTCGCGAGCGCGAATTGGAACGCATCGCCCAAATCCTCAGCCGCCGCAAGAAAAACAACCCTATATTAATAGGTGAACCCGGCGTGGGTAAGTCGGCCATTGCGGAGGGTTTGGCCATCCGCATTGTGCAGCACCGTGTGCCGCGCACCTTGTTCGACAAGCGCGTCGTCATGCTCGACATCGGCTCCATCGTGGCCGGCACCAAGTATCGCGGCCAGTTTGAGGAACGCATCAAGGCCATTCTCAATGAGTTGGAAAACAACCGCGACATCATTCTTTTCGTCGACGAAATCCACACTTTGGTTGGGGCGGGCAACGCCAACGGCTCATTGGATGCCAGCAACATGTTCAAGCCGGCTTTGGCGCGTGGCGAGTTGCAGTGCATTGGCTCCACCACTTTGGATGAATACCGCCAGTATATTGAGAAAGACGGTGCTCTTGAACGCCGTTTCCAAAAGATTCTCGTTGAGCCGACCACACCCGCCGAGACCATCGAAATCTTGAACAACATCAAACCGCGATACGAAGACCATCATTTGGTGAAATACACGCCCGAAGCCATCGAAGCCTGCGTGAAACTCACCGACCGCTACCTCAGCGACCGCCATTTGCCCGACAAGGCCATCGATGCCTTGGACGAGGCTGGTGCGCGAGTCCATATCAAGAACATTGATGTGCCGAGCGAAATCACTGAATTGGAGAAACGCTTGGAAGAGGTGCGAAAGGACAAGAAAGCCGCCGTCGCCGAGCAGAAATTTGAGGAGGCGGGCATGTATCGCAACGAGGAAGTGAAGATTCTTGACCGCCTCGACACTGTCAAAAAGGCATGGGAAAGCAACGCTGTCGCCCATCGCGAAACCGTCACGGAACAGAATGTGGCTGAGGTGGTTGCCATGATGACTGGCGTGCCTGTGCAGCGCATTGCCAAGAACGAAGGCGACCGCCTGATGCACATGGAAAGCGAGTTGGCGGGCACCGTTATCGGTCAGGACGAGGCCATCAAGAAGGTGACCAAGGCCATCCGCCGCAACCGCGCCGGACTGAAAGACCCGAACAAGCCCATCGGCTCGTTCATTTTCCTCGGTCCGACGGGTGTCGGCAAGACCTACTTAGCCAAGGTGTTGGCCAAGTTCCTCTTCGACAGCGAAGACGCGCTCATCCGCATCGACATGAGCGAATACATGGAGAAGTTTGCCGTGTCGCGCCTCGTGGGTGCGCCTCCCGGATATGTCGGTTACGAAGAGGGCGGCCAACTCACTGAAAAAGTGCGCCGTAAACCCTACTCCATCGTCCTTTTGGACGAAATCGAGAAGGCCCATCCCGATGTGTTCAACCTGCTCCTTCAAGTCCTTGACGATGGCCAATTGACTGACAGCCTGGGCCGTAAGGTCGACTTCAAGAACACCATCATCATTATGACCTCCAACATTGGTTCACGCCAGTTGAAGGACTTCGGTCAGGGGGTTGGTTTTGGCACGCAGGCCAAACTCAACGCCAAGAACGAGTATTCGCAGAGCGTCATCGACAATGCCTTGAAACGCACTTTCGCCCCCGAGTTTTTGAACCGTGTTGACGATGTGGTGATGTTCAACTCATTGGAAAAGAAGGACATTCACAAGATTATCGGCATTGAAATCCGTCAGGTGGTGAAACGTGTTGAGGAGATGGGTTATAAGATTGAACTCACTGAAAAGGCTTTGGACTTCATCTCCGAAAAGGGCTGGGACGAACAGTATGGCGCCCGTCCGCTGAAACGCGCCGTCCAAAAATATGTGGAAGACGTTTTGGCAGAGGCCATCATTTCCGCCAATCTCCACATCGGCGACCTCATCAGCATTGACTTGGCCGAAAATGACGAGGAAACCATCGCCAAGGTCATCCCCATCGAGCAAAAAATCCTTGAAGAAGCCCCTGTCGCATGAACTACGACTTCAAGAAACATATTGACAGTAAGATATTTAGGGTGATTGCTTACGCTTCCCATGAGTTGGGCTACAAGAGTTATGTCATTGGTGGCTATGTGCGCGACATTTTGCTGCGCCGTCCGTCAAACGACATCGATGTAGTCACCGTGGGTAGCGGCATCACCTTGGCGAAAAAGGTCGCT
This sequence comes from uncultured Bacteroidia bacterium, assembly GCA_902770835.1. Taxonomy (GTDB): domain Bacteria; phylum Bacteroidota; class Bacteroidia; order Bacteroidales; family F082; genus Limimorpha. Next base: position 33,513 of record CACXUM010000005.1, on the reverse strand, counting down.
TCCCTTCTGCCTGGTCACAAGGAAGCCAAATATTATGGGGCTTTCGGCACGGCCATGATCAATTATCAAGGCATGGAAGTGGAATTTGTGGGCGCGAGGAAAGAGTCCTACGACCGCAACAGTCGCAAGCCAGTGGTCGAAAATGGCACTTTGGAGGATGACATCAGCCGCCGCGACTTTACCATTAACGCATTGGCACTCAGTCTCAATGCCGACGACTACGGCACTCTCATCGACCGTTTCGGAGGCATGGCCGACATGGAGGAACTACTATTGCGCACACCTTTAGACCCCGACATTACCTATTCTGACGACCCTCTCCGCATGATGCGTGCCGTCAGATTTGCCTCACAATTAAGGTTTTACATCGAATCTGAATCGTTTGAGTCCATCAAACGCAACGCTGAGCGTATCAAGATTGTTTCGATGGAGCGCGTCACCGAGGAACTGAACAAAATCATCCTCTCGCCAAGGCCTTCCATCGGGTTCAAGTTGCTGGATGAGAGCGGTTTGCTGAAACTTATCTTCCCACAACTCAGCCAATTGAAAGGCGTGGAAATTGTGCAAGGCAAAGGCCACAAGGACAATTTCTTGCACACGCTGCAAGTGCTTGACCAAGTGGCAGAAAAGAGCGACGACCTTTGGCTTCGTTGGGCTGCCCTGCTTCACGACATTGCCAAACCCCAAACCAAACGCTGGGAGGACGGCACCGGATGGACATTTCACGGGCATGAGTTCAAAGGCTCGAAGATGGTGCCTAAAATCTTCGCTGCCATGAAGTTGCCCCTCAACGAGAAGATGAAATATGTGCAGAAGATGGTGCTGCTCCACATGCGACCCATCGTGCTCGCCGAGGATGTGGTTACTGACTCCGCCGTGCGCCGCCTGCTTTTCGAGGCTGGCGACGACATCGACGACCTGATGTTGCTTTGCCACGCCGACATCACCTCGAAGAACGAGGAGAAAATCAAGAAGTTCCACCACAATTTTGAGATTGTGCAGGAGAAACTGAAGGAAATCGAGGCCAAAGACCATCTGCGCAATTGGCAGCCACCCATTGATGGCATCGCCATCATGGAAACCTTTGGAATTCCTGAAGGTCGAGAGGTTGGCATCATCAAAAATGCCATCCGCGAGGCCATTTTGGATGGGGTTATCGGCAACAATTTCACCGAGGCATACGCCTTTATGAAAGAGGAAGGCAAAAAGTTGGGCCTCAGCGTGGTAAAGGAAATCCAAGAGCCGATTATTGTTGCTAACAATGGACCAGTACCGAATAAAATTTAGAATTGTAGGGCTTGCCGACTCCGATAGGGTCAGTGGGGCATGCCCTACTGTCGGCAAAGCCCCGAAAAAGAAAAAAAGATGCCAACCTTAATAGTAATCGCTGGCCCAACTGCCTCTGGAAAGACCGCTTTTGCCATCAAAGTTGCAAAGGCACTGAACACCGTTATCCTTTCTGCCGACAGTCGTCAGTTCTACAAGGAAATGAGCATCGGCACCGCTGCTCCAACCAAAGAAGAACTGAGTCAAGTCCAACACTATTTCGTGCATCACATCAGCATTGAGGACAAATACGATGTGGCTGATTATGAGCGGGATGCACTGCAACTTTTGGACAAACTATTTCAAGACCACGAAACGGTGATTATGACTGGTGGTTCAGGTCTTTTCATCGACGCGGTTTGCAATGGCATTGACGAAATGCCCGACATTCAGCCCGAAATCAGGGAAAAAGTGGAAAACTTACTCCAAAAAGGCGGCTTGAAAGCCTTGCAAGATGAAGCGCAACGCCTTGACCCTGAATATTTTGCCATCGTTGACCAGCAAAACCCACGAAGGTTGCAACGCGCCTTGGAGGTCTGCTACCAAACGGGCAAGACCTTCACCTCGTTTCGCAGCGGAAACACCGTCAAGCGCGATTTTGACATCAAGAAATACGCCCTGCTTTGGGAGCGCAAGGCACTCATCGAGCGTATCGACAAACGTGTTGATTTAATGATGGAGCAAGGCTTGTTGGAAGAAGCCAAATCGCTTTATCCCAAGCGTCATTTGAACGCTCTCAATACGGTGGGCTACAAGGAGTTGTTCGCCTTTTTCGATGGGCAATGCACTCTTGCCGAGGCCGTGGAACTCATCAAAATCCACACGCGGCAGTATGCCAAGCGGCAGATGACTTGGCTGAGGAGGGATGTTGGTTATCAATGGATTTCATCGAAGAATCCGTTGGTATAAAAACGATAATTGCTTTCAAAAGCCTTGTATCTATTCCTTAGAATTGGCAATGGGTTAGGCAGGTTTTCTTATCATAGTACCGTCTGTATTCGTCGTCCTTCATGTGTGTTGCCGCCGACAACGTCCATCAAATTGAGCAGCTCAACCTGACGGCTTGTATTCTCGTCCGATGCGACCAGCGCGTCCAATTGCTCGTCGAGGAGCGCCATCTGCTTGTTGAGGACCTTGATGACGGCAGTCCAAAGGCTGCTCTTTTGGGCGTAGTCTATAGAGTCCATGAAACCTTTCTGGTCGTGGAGTTTGGCCTCGTACCTCTTGCGGTCATCGAGCAGCATGTCGCGGTCGGCCAGTTTGCTCTTGATGGATGCTACAGTGTTAGGGGACTCACTTTTCTGGAGGTTCTTTTTGCCCCCTCTTATGCAGATGTTCACTTTTTCCTTGCTGATGTCGATGCCGTATTGATGGTTTTTCAAATTATTGCACTGCTTATTTCGGACATTGGGCCGCTGTCCTTGGGAAGGACACCCCTAAATTGCTCCCATGTGTTCACATCGCCATATCCTTTTTCCATCCTTGCCGACATTTTGACTTAGCTGGAATGACCTATTAAGTATAGAGCCTTTACTCCCCCTCCATTTCCCCGACATTAATCTCATCCAAAAGCAGCATGGCTTTGTCGTAGTCCTTGTCGAAGACATAAACCGAGGCGTCGCCTTGGATAGTGCCTGCCGCCCAGCCGGCCACGAGGCTCTCTTCCTGAAAGTTGCGGATAAGGAACTGGATGCCGTTATTGTCAAGCACGCTGCCGATGTATTCCGCATTGATTACCGAGCCGGAATAAACTCTCTTGATTTCGTTTTCCATGATGTTAGTTTTTTGGTGATGCTGCAAAGGTATGCAAATTATTTTGATTTCCTGTCCACATTCAACATTACAATCGCGAACAACATCACAAAAGCGGCAATCCACTGCACGGGTGAATACTTTGTCCCGTTGACGAAATAGTCCAACACCACGGCGGTGATGGGGTACATCAGTTCAAGGAAGGTGGACAACGAGGCTTTCACATGGCGCAAGCCGTAGTAATACAGGAAGATGGCTCCTGAACCCGTAGTCAGGCCGATGAGGGCGATGAAAAACCAATTGCGCGGCGTGACTTGCGAGAAGTCGCCGATATGGCCTGCAAAAAGCACGATGACGAGCATGATGAGCGTGGTGAAGCCATAGCGGAAAAAGGTGGAACTGACGAAGGAATAGTTGCCCAAAATCTTCTTGGAAAACACCGTCGAACTACCGAAGGAGAAAGCCGCCAACAACGACAGCAATGCCGCATAAACCGTGGTGATGCCCTCGGTGCTGAAGTCGGGGAGCGACCAGCCGAAGGTGAGGAAATAGCCACCAATGAGGGCGACACAGGCCCAAAGTGCAAAATGTCTCTTGATTCGTTCTTTCAGAATGATGCGTGCCAAAATGACGGCAAAGACGGGTTGCAGTTTCTGGAGCAAAACCACAACAGACAGGCTGTTGAAATGCAACAAAAACAGCGACTTGACGATGGCCAAAGTGCCCAAGGCGCCGCCAAACAAGGCGATGAGCAGGAAATAGACCAAGTCGGAGCGCGACATGGTTTTCAGATGGCGGTATTCCCTGAAGAAGAACACGTTCATCAGCGCGAAGGGGCAGAGGTGGATGACGAAGACCACGAAGGCCGTGTTGAGGTTGTAGAGTTGCGGGGTGAGCAGGATGCCGTCCACGCCCCAAAGCATGGCGGACAAGGCCACAGCCAACGCCCCGATGAGTTTTGTATTTTGCTGGTTGTCTTTCATTTTGAATTGCTGTTATGGCTTGAAAACACTTAAAACGGGCTTGCCGCGCCACGCCGAAGGCATTTCCAAACCAAGGATGTAAGCGATGGTGGCAGCAATATCGTATTGCACCACAGGCTCTTCAATCAAATAACCGGATTTCACGTTCTTGCCAAATACGACAAAAGGACTCTCCATGTCTTTCATCGCCAAGGTGCCGTGGCCTTGCTCGTGACCGCCGTGGTCGCCCGTGACGATGATGATGGTGTCGTCGTAAATGCCTGCGTCTTTGAGGGCTTGGATGATGCGCCCCACACAAACATCGATGCGGGCAAGGTAATCGTAATAGCTCTCGGTGTACCAACCGCTACTGTGTCCTGTGCCATCAATGCCGTCGAAGACGGGGACGAACAACATGGGCTTTTTGTCTATGATATACTGGACGATATGGTCGCAGTTGCGCTCCACCGACTGCCAGTCTTCCCTGAAATCCTTAATATAGCTAATGGACAGCGTGTCAATGACATACTTTATTCCTTCCCATTCGTAGGTGCAGCCCGTTTCGGCTTCGGGGCATTGCTCGCGGACAAGGGAAAAGATGGTAGGGAAGATGCCGTGGGCATTGGTGGACATTGGGCTAACGTCGGGCGTTTTGGAGTTCCAGGTGGTGTGGCCATGCACTTCCGGTCCCGCTCCCATGAACATTGTCGCCCAATTGACGCCCGAGCTTGAAGGGATGACGGAACGCTTGTGCATCGTGTAACTTCCATTATTCATCAAGCTTAACAGGTTGGGCACGTCGTGCGCTTTATCAAAGTCGTGGGAGGCCCAACCGTCGAGGCCGATCAAAACGACATGTTTCGCCAACGGGGGTGTCTGCGCCTTTGTTGTAAAGATGAAGGCAAACAAGAGCATGAAAAGAAAACTAAGGTGTCGCATAGTGTTATTGTCTTAATAGTTTGTCATTGGCAGTGGCTTCCTTCTCCCAGCGCACACACATGATGATGGAATTGATGAGATAAACGGCATACATCATAGTGATAGGGAAGTTGCCTGCCTTGATGTACATAAATATGCTGACGCAGTTGATAGCAATCCAAAGCCACCACTGCTCGCTGAACATCTTGACCATCAGAATCATGGCCACGACTTGCATCACGGCTTTGGCCGAATCTGCAAAAGGCGCGATGTCGTTGGTGAAATATTTCATCAACAGGCCAAACCCCACTGTGCCCACGATGATGACAGCCAAACTGATGAATCTCGACTTGTTCGGCATGTGGATTTTCATCACCTCATGGGTTTCGTGGTTCATGTTTTTCGCCCAAGTGAAGAAGCCCACAAACTGCATTACGAAGTTGTAGACGGTCACGCCGAAATCGGCATAGAGTCTGGAAATTAGCGTAATGTAAATCATCAGGCAACAATGGATGAAGCCGAAGAGGTAATTGGATAGTTTGCCCTTGCCGCCCAAAACCACATTGATGATGCCGCAAGCCGCTGCCACAATGTGAATCCAATAGAATTGGTCACTGGCTTTGTCGTATTTGAACAGGATGGACATCACTGTGATAATGACGCTCACCAGCACTAACCAGATGATGTCGAAAGGCTTCCAGCCTTTGAGGTCTTCTTTGATTAAGTGTTTGATTTTTTGCATGATGAATCTTTGATTTGTTGTTTTTTTATGTTGTTCGTAATCTCCTTCAAAGCCCTAAACCCTTCTGGAATCGGGAACATTGCGAAGGTGTGGAACATGCCTGCATACTCGCGGAAGATGCCTGTTTTGCCGGCTTTTTCGTAGGTTTCCTTGAGGAACAATGAATCAGGCTGGAGGATTTCGTCGGTGCCGAAATAGACGCTCAGGTTGTCGATGCCGCTGAAGTCGCCGAAAACAGGGCTGACCCACGGATGCTGGGCGGGCAAATCGCCTTGCCAAACGGCGTTCAAGGTGATGACGCGGTCGAGTTGGAGCATGGGGTCTTTCTCCTGCAACGCCCTCATTTCCTGTTCTTTGCTGTGGCTCAGGTCGACGCAAGGGGAGAGCAGGGTAGTGGTCAAGGGCTTTTGCCAGCCGTTTTTGTGGGCTTCTTGGGCTACCACCAAACACAAGCAAGCCCCCGCCGAATCGCCGACAAGGTGAATTTCATCGTATCGCCTTGATTCAGAGATGCTTTTGTAGAAATCCAACACAGTTTGCACGGAAAACGCGCAAGTGTATTCCGGCGACTTGGGATAGACGGGCATCAGTGCGTCAAAATGCGTGCGCAGGCAAAGGTCGTGCAGAAAACGCCAATGGAAAAACACGGGCGGATAGATGTATGCGCCGCCGTGGAGGTAAAGGATAAGTTTTCGTGAAGGGTGGTTGTGCCTGAAAACCTGCATCTCAAATCCAGTAGAGGCGACAAATTTTTCCTCTTCGGTGAAAAATCCCCTGAAATAGCGCGGTATGCGCACGGTTCGGCGGTTTTCGCGGCGGCAATGCTCCAATTCTTCCTGCACTTCTTCAGGCGAGGCATCGCGCAACTGCTTGAACATCAGTTTCAAATATTTCTCTGTAAAGGCAATTCCTACATTCATATCTTTATACTTTCAACATTAAACAAACTCTCAACTCTAAACTCTCAACTCTAAACTAATGCTTCTGGTAAATCTTCAGGTCAAACATGGGCGCGGCGGCAATGATGTGGTCAAAAATGTCGCTTTGGATTTCTTCGTAGTTGACCCACCGTTTGTCGCTACTGAAAGTGTAAATCTGCAACGGCACGCCAAATTCGGTAGGTTGCATCTGGCGCACCATCATCGTGAGGTTGTGGTTCAACTTGGGATTGTTGTTGATGTAAGCCTTGATGTAGGCGCGGAAAACGCCTAAGTTGGTCTGTTGGCGACCGTTCAGTATCTCGTTAGTGTCGATGTTGTTGGCTTTGTTGTATTCAATTATATCTTCCTCTTTCTGAATGAGATAGTCCTTGATTAGGGAATAACGCTTGTATTTCTCAACCATCTCAGGCGTGCAGTAGCGGATGGTGTTAACATCGATGTTTATGGTGCGTGCAATGCGTCGTCCGCCCGATTCCGACATGCCGCGCCAGTTGGTAAAGGGATTGGAAACCAAGTTGTAAGTCGGGATGGTGGTGATGGTGTTGTCCCAATTCTGCACTTTCACGGTGGTCAGGTTGATTTCTATGACATTGCCGTCAGCGGGACCCATCACAATCCAGTCGCCGAGGCGAAGCATGTCGTTGATGGAAAGTTGCAGGCCGCCCACGAATCCCTTGATGACGTCTTGGAAAATCAGCAGAATGACCGCCGACATGGTACCCAAACTGAGGAGGATATTGCTGATTTTGGTGCCCAAAACAAAGGCGATGATGACCAAGCCTGTCAGGACATAAAGCACAATTTTGGTGACTTGCACCATGCCGGTAAGCGGCTTGGTTTTCGACATTTCGCGGGTGTTGTACAAATCTTCTCCAGTCGTGACGAAAGCACTGATAATCATGGTGCAAATGACGATTTCGAAGATGTTGACCAGTTTCATAAGGAAAGCCGCCGTTTCGGGGAAATGGGGGAGGGCGTTGTCAACCAAAGCGCCTGTGATGAGGGCGGGAATGAGCAGGCAAATGCGCCCAATGACCTTGTTTTTGATGAGAAGGTCGTCGTATTTGTTCGTCGAAAGTTGGATGATTCGGTAGACGGTCTTCTTGATTATGAATTTGATTATGAAGTAGATAATAATGCTTACAATCACCACCGACAAAGCGGCAACCGTTTCGGCAATGCTTGTCGAAAGGCTTTGGCTAAGGCCCATCCTGAGATTGAGGCTTTTCAGGATTTCTAAGTATTTTTCGATCATAATTTGTGTTTTGGTTTTGTTTTAATCAATTGTATTTTCCTGTTTCTGAGCGAGATAGCCATTTATTAAGGAACAATGTGGTTTTTGTCTTTATCATGGTTGAAGTATTTTCGGGCTACAAAATTACAAGTTTTTTTGTTTCAGCATACATGTGTTTTTTTTCCATAGTTTTAGAAATTGTCGTATGTTTGCAACCGAAAACAGTATTATGGGCATTACACCATACATTTTTACGAAAAAGTTGTTTCTTTTGGTTGCCGTGCTCAGTTTTGCCGTGCTCGCGGTGCAAGCACAGAACAACACACATCAGAGCATCAACGATGTTCTGAAGCAAACTGTTGGCAAGGAGATGAAACTGTCGTATCATATACCAGAGGAGGAGGCGGTGCCGGCAATCTTTATTTCGGGGAATGTGGCGTATAAACTGAAAACAGTCGTTCACCAAGTGAACGAATCGAAGCAGGATATTTTTGCCGAGAATCTCGACAATATCTTTCCTGGTGCCGTTGTTTACGCCGACCAAGACTTGGCTAACGGCAATCCCACCCTGGTTGGTCTCGACTATGGTGCGGTGACTGTTAGGGTGGATTTCAACACGGGAAAAGGCAAGTCTACGTCCGTCAGCGGCGTGAAGAACAGTGCCGACGCCATCCAATCGGCCCTCTACAGCATATTGCAGTCGTCGGATTATAGGCCTCCGGTGGGATTGAACTATAAGAAGACGTATGTGTCAAGCGTAACTGAAATGGCGATGAACCTTGGTGTGAGTGTGAGTTTCTTGGAAATGAAAGCCAACGTGCAGACCTCTGTCACCAATAACCAGTCGTCGATTACCGAAGTGGAGGACTATTCGCAGCAGTATTATACCGCTTCCATCACTTGGGAGGTGGACAAATCGAAGTATTTCGGAGCTAATGTAACCGGACAGGATGTGCTGGAAAAGATGAATCAGGCTCCCTTGGCCATTATCACCTCCGTGACATACGGTCGCCGTGCCTACTGCTTCGAGGATTACGCATCGTCAGCGTTCACCTCTCTCGATAACGATACGTTGAGCATATTCGGACAGACGGCCATTTCGGCCCAGAGTATTGCGGAGAATTCCAAAGTAAACAAAAAATGGATGTGGGTCAGCGGGAGTGATCCGATTTCATCCGCCATGATGCTCAACGGCAGTGATATTGATACTGCCATGTCGAAATCGCTCAGTATCGATGCTGTAACCAACGCTGGGACCCCACTTTACTATACGGTACGTTACTTGGATTCGGGCAAGACGGCCAAGGTGACGACCACGGGTAAGTACACGACGGTGGAGTATATGCCTATGCCGCACATGGTGACTTGTACTTTCCGCAACAATGCAAAGCATTTCTTGGGTTCAAAACTCAAAATGCGGATTGACTATAATGTGGTGGAGTTTGAACAGGCGGATGAAAATAGTGAATTTGTCGAGGTTGAGGTGCTTAAAGATAGTTGTGCCATGGACGGATACCTTCGCTGCATTGAGCATGAGCTCAGTTTTAAAGGCTCGAAGACCTTTCCGCTGAACCTTGATAAGGGGCAATACCTTTCCGGTCCTATACGAATGCAGGTGATGTGTAGGAAATTCTTCTGGGGCAAATGGCGTGATGATGTGGTTGGGTATATATATCCGGATAACGGTGAGATTGGCATTGATATCAGCGGCCATGTCGGTCTTAGTGGCAAGACTACTTATGTTGACGAAAAGTCGAAGACCCAGTTGTTGACGTACTAACAATGGCTTTTGATCTTCTGATACTCCAGCTCATCAATAAAACCCTCCGAGGCCTTAATCCAATCCTTTCGCCTGCCGCAAATCTCAAATCCATGTCCTTCAAACAGTTTCTGGCTTTCCGTATTGGTCTCGTCCACGGAGCAATACACTTGATGAAGTAGCAAATCGTTGAAAAGATAGGTGATGCACAACTCCAATGCGGCTTTGGCATAACCTTGTTGGCGAAAAGTTTTATCGATAAGGATGCCTAACCCGGCGCGGCTGTTGATGGGGTCGTAGTCGAAGATGTCGATACAGCCGATAGTTTGTCCGTTTTCGGTCAGGTCAATCATCAGGCGGAGTTGCTTTTGTGAGGGCAAGTCGTTGTCGCTCAACAGGAATTGCTCGATTTGGAAGCGCGAATAGGGGGCATGGGTACCGCTCACCCGCCAAATATCGCGGTCGTTTTCCCAGCGGAAAATCAAGTCGGCATCCTCTGGCTCGGCGCGACGAAGCGCAATTGTGTCATTTTTGATGAACATTTTTCGCTTAATTCGTTGAAAAACCCTCTTTTGTGAGCAGGTTGGCACATAATTTGATAAACCTCACCCGCTGAAATTTTCGACAAAAATACGCTTTTCGGCGCAATAATGGCGGAAAAAAAGCATTAATGAGACGATAAACAATTAAAACCCAATAGAGATGAGAAAAGTGAGTATGACTTTGATGCTTGCCGGACTGTTGTTGGCGGCATCGTGCGCGAATCAACCCGAAAACGCTAATGTTAGCGAAAACCAAACTGAACAGCAAGAGCCTGCCACTGAAATAGAGCAGGTTCAGCAATCCAAAGTGCAGCGCGTGGCCTTTGTGCCCACCGAAAGCACTCCTGACTTCGTCGATGCCGCCGAGCGCAGCGTTGACGCAGTGGTCCATATTATGACGAAAGTGGTGAGGCAAAGCACTACTTACAACGACTTTTTCGGTGCTTTGCTCGGACAATTGTATGGTTATCCGGGACAGACCCGCAACAACACGATGGTGGCTTACGGTTCTGGCGTGGTGCTAACCCCTGACGGCTATATCGTCACCAACAACCACGTCGTGGAGGGTGCTGACGAGGTGGAAGTCACCTTTAATAATAAGGTGAAGAAAACCGCTACCATCATCGGGACCGACCCGACCACCGACTTGGCCTTGATTAAGGTGGATGCCTCTGATTTGGAGTATCTTACCTTCGGCGATTCCGACAATGTCCGCATCGGCGAATGGGTGTTGGCTGTGGGTAATCCCTTCAACTTGACTTCGACGGTCACGGCAGGCATCGTGAGTGCCAAGGCACGCAACCTCAGCATCTTAGGTGAAGGAACATCTGTTGAATCTTTCATCCAGACTGATGCTGCCGTCAATCCGGGCAATAGTGGAGGTGCTTTGGTGAACACTAAGGGCGAATTGGTTGGCATCAATGCGGCTATTGCTTCGCATACAGGTTCATACGAAGGCTATTCCTTCGCTATTCCGTCCAACATTGTCCGCAAGGTGGTCGATGACCTTTTGCTTTATGGCGAAACCCAGCGCGGCTATTTGGGCATCCGCTACGCCGAACTCACCGCAGAGTTGGCCGAAAAGGAAGGCTTGGAAGACATTGACGGTGTGTATGTTGCGGAAGTGATTGAGGACGGCGCTGCCAAAATTGCAGGCATGAAAAACGGCGATGTGATTACGGCCATCAACGGCAAGAAAGTGAACACGGGCACCCAACTGATGGAGAGCGTCCGCCAGTTCCGTCCGGGCGACAAAATCGACGTGGAAGTGAACCGCGACGGACATCACCATCACTATACACTGACCTTGCTTAACGAGGCTGGCAATGTGGATGTGGTGAAGAAGGGCGAGAGTTTCTTCAACTCCGACCTCGGCCTGATGCTGCAACCCGTCAACCAAAACGACATGAGCCGCCTCAACATCAAGAGCGGATTGAAAATCGTTGAAATCCGCCAAGGTCGCTTTATGGGCTCGGGCATCACGGAAGGCTTTGTCATCACGAAGGTGAACGGCAACGCCGTGAACAGTAAGACCGACTTGGAGAACGCCCTGAAAAACAACCGCTCACGCCGCACGAGCATGGAAGGCGTTTATCCTAACGGTATGGTGGTGAACTTCTACTTCAATTAATTGAAGAAAAAGTTCAAATTTTCCTGAAATCCAGAGATTTCGGTACGGTTTTTGATAATATTTTACTTTTGGAATTGGGAGGGACGAGCCTCGCGCCGTTTCTCCCAAGCCGAAAGATTATGCGAAAATCAAAACAGAGGAGAAAGGCATGATGAGAGAAAATGAAACAAAACAAAGTTAAAACAATAAAAGATTTGAAGAAATGAGACAACTGAAGATTTCAAAACAGATTACCGACCGCAACACGGGGACGTTAGACAAATACCTCTCCGACATTGCGAAGGAGTCGCTGCTGACCACCGAAGAGGAGGTCGAACTTGCGCAGCGCATCAAGGCCGGCGACCGCGCCGCTTTGGATAGACTTGTGAAGGCCAACTTGCGCTTTGTCGTTTCGGTGGCCAAACAGTATCAGAACCAAGGACTTAGCCTCCAAGACCTTATCAACGAAGGCAACCTCGGCTTGGTGAAGGCCGCACAGCGTTTCGACGAGACCAGAGGCTTCAAGTTCATCTCTTACGCCGTGTGGTGGATTCGCCAGAGCATCTTGCAAGCCGTGGCTGAGCAGGCTCGCATTATCCGCTTGCCCATGAATCAAGTGGGCGCATTGGCGAAGGTGAAGAAGGCCGTTTCGATGTTGGAGCAGAAGTTGGAACGTCGCCCCACCGTCAAGGAAATCGCCGATGCGGTGGATTTGCCCGAGGACAAGGTTGACCAACTGATGAGCCTCAACTCGCGTGCCGTTTCGACCGATGCCCCCATTGACGACCAAGACGACACCAACTTCTTGGACATTTATGTGACTGAGGATGAGGTGCAAACCGATTCTGCAGTAGAGAAGGAGTCGACCAGCAGGGCCATCCGCAGGTCACTTGACATGCTCAACGAGAAGGAACGCACCATCATCTGCATGTATTTCGGATTAGGCTCGACGCGAGAGTATTCGTTGGAAGAGATTGCCATGAAACTCAACATTTCGCGCGAGCGCACCCGACAAATCCGCGACCGCGCCCTGAAACGCCTGAAGACGGAACCGAATTCTCCGCTCTACCAGATGTACATGAACCAGTGAAAAAATGAGAGGTTTCTGAAAAAGGAATCTCTCTTTTGTTTATTTTTGCGCAAAATTCATCTAAACGAAACGACATGAAATACGAATTAATCCAATTGCCCTACGAGGCAAACGCACTGGAATCCGTCATCAGCAAGGAGACTTTGGGATTCCATCATGGAAAACACTTGCAAGCCTATGTCAACAACCTTAATGGCTTGATTGAAGGCACAAAGTATGAGGAAATGCCTTTGGAAGAAATTGTGAAGACTGCCGATGGTGGCGTGTTCAACAATGCCGGACAAATCCTGAACCACAACCTCTATTTCACACAATTCCGCACCCCGAAAGCCGACAACCAGCCTACAGGCGTGATTGCCCAATGGATTGATCAACAATTTGGTTCATTTGAGGCCTTCAAGGAGGAGTTTACGAAAAAGGGTGCCACGCTGTTCGGTTCAGGCTGGGTGTGGCTCTCTGTCGATAAGGAAGGGAAACTCGTCATCACCCAAGAAACTAACGCGGGCAATCCCGTGCAAAAAGGCTTGAGGCCGCTGTTGACTTTCGATGTTTGGGAACATGCATATTACATTGATTATCAGAACCGTCGCCCAGACCATTTGAACGCTCTTTGGCAAATCATCAACTGGGATGTGGTAAACGAAAGGCTGTAAGAGCGGCGCATCTAAAAGAAATCGCGGTGAGGAATGACCTTGCCGCGATTTCTTGTTTTAAGTCTTATTCCGGCCTTCTGAACCGCTCTCCCGTCTGCTCAATCACGGCTTTCTTCCACGAATCGGGATAGCCGGGCTGCTTGGGTCGGGCTGGATAGCCGTGGCCGTTGCGCTTGAACTCACCGTTTTCCTCTTGCTTGACATTGCTGTCCAAATACTTGACCAACAAATAGTTGCTTAATTCCTTCCAACGTGCCACGGTTTGATGTCCGGCTTGGTTGGAAAAATAGGTGAGGTAATTAATGGCCTGCTGCGGGTCTTGCCCGTAAAGGTTCAAAGCGAGTTTGTCGGTCTCTTTCACCTGCTCCTGATAGCCGTTTTCCAACTCGTTCTGTACTTTTTGGATGTCGCCGATAACGCGATTATAAAATAGGTATTTGAAGTGCGCCAAGCGGTTGAAGACCCAGAATGCGGCGTTGTCGCTATAGGTCAAAATGTCGCCGTTGCCCACGCGGTATTCAATCGGAACTTCGGTAATGGAACAATAGAAGGGTGTGTAAACTGTTGAATTTGTGTCGTCCACGCCAAACCAAATGATGCCGCCGATGGGATTGGGCAGCCAGTTTCTGCTCTGCGCGATGAAGGAGAAACCCGTTTGCACCACTTCAATGCTTCTTTCATTGAGGTAAGGCTTGCCCTCATATTCCCAATAAAGCGGGTTGAAGCGGAAGGGCGAACCGAAGGGACCGCCGCCCACGTCCTTGGTTTTGTCCAATTCCGTGCCTTGGAAGTGGTCGCGGTGGAAAGCCATCATATCACTGAGGCTGACTTTCTGCTTCGGCTTGACATACAGCGGCATACGGTGTGTCAGGTCTTTTCCGGTGACATAGTCCCAATACTCGTCCATGCCGTCGCAAACCTTGTTGAACATCGTCCAAACGCGGAGGTCGCACACGCGGGCCGCGCTGAAATCGACGGGGGCGTAGGCCGCCGAAAAATCGAAGTCCTTGTCCTTGCCGCTGAAATATCCCTTGCGCCGGGCGAAGTCGATGATGTCGTGCTTGTAAATGACCTCAACTTGCTCATTGTAAAGTTTTTTCCAGTCCTTGTCGGTGATGGAGGTCTTGCCGTCGCTCAAGGGGAAAGTGGTGATTCTCGCGGCGTTGGCATGACCGCTAACATAGCCGTCAGGGATGCGGATGGCCACCCACACCGCGCCACGGTCGGCATTGATGGTGTCGCCGGTCTTGGTCACTTGCGGCGTGTAGCCTTTGGGCATGATTTCCATGTACCAAACCTCGTTGGCGTCGCTGATGCTGAATGACTCACCGTCAGAGCCGTAGCCATATTCTTCCACCAAGTCTGCCATCACTTTGATGGCTTCGCGGGCGGACTTGCTGCGTTCCAAGGCAATGAACATGAGGCTGCCGTAATCCACAATGCCCGTCGGGTCGATAAGTTCCTCGCGACCACCAAAAGTGGTCTCGCCGAGTGCCACCTGAAACTCGTTGATATAGCCCACAACTTGGTAAGTGTGAGGCGGTTGCGGCACGCTGCCTCTTGGGGCGTTGGTGCCACGGTCGTAGCACACGCGCATACTGCCTGCCGGCCAGTCGGCGGCAGGGGTGAAGTAGAGTTCGCCATAGCGGATGTGCGAATCGGCGCAATAGCTGATCATCGTGGAGCCATCCACGCTGGCACCTTTGGTAATCAGGAAGTTGGTGCAAGCCTGCGCCGCGTTGAAGGCGGCGAGCAAGGCGATGAGGAGGAGGAATTTGATGGTATTCATAAAGGATTCAATATTGATTTTAATGTGACAAAAATAGTGAAAATCTTGCAGTTTTGTTTGTTGAAGTGTTTTTTTCCTTCTTTCAATTCAGCAATCCCAAACATCCACTTAGTATTTTCTGTTTTCCAAAGCATAAATTTTGCCACTTTTTCTGCTTTCCAAAGCATAAAATGCCATTTTTACAAATTGTTTTGCAGGCCAAAAAATAGTTGTACCTTTGCGCAAAATATCCAGCGATGCAATCCACCATCCCATTAGCGGAACGCCTGCGCCCGACCTCGCTCGACGACTATATAGGGCAGAAGCACATCATCGGCGAACATGCCGTGCTGCGCCGTGCCATAGAGACGGGGCGCGTGCCGTCCATGATTTTCTGGGGACCGCCCGGCGTGGGCAAGACCACTTTGGCTTTCATCATCTCTAAACAGGTGAAGCGGCAGTTTTTCCAACTGAGCGCGGTCAGTAGCGGCGTGAAGGAAGTGCGCGAAGTCATCGACCGTGCGCGGATGGCACCCGAGGCACCTATTTTATTTATAGACGAAATCCACCGCTTCAGCAAGTCGCAGCAGGACTCGCTGCTCGGTGCGGTGGAGCGCGGCTTGGTCACACTGATTGGCGCGACCACTGAAAATCCGAGTTTCGAGGTCATTTCGCCTTTGCTGTCGCGCTGTCAGGTGTATGTGCTCAAGTCGTTGGAAAAAGAGGATTTGGAAATCCTATTGGCGAAGGCAGTGAAGGTTTTGGAATACGATTTCGGCAAGAAAATCACCGTCAAAGAGCCTGAAGCCTTGATGCAAATTAGTGGCGGCGACGGACGCAAATTGCTGAACGCCATAGAATTGGTTGTCACTTCGCTGAACGACTTGGACGAAACCGCCGAGGAATTGGTCATCACCAACGATTTCACGACGCAATGCATACAGAGCAACCTCGTGAAATACGACAAGCAGGGCGAGATGCACTACGACATCATTTCGGCCTTCATCAAGAGTATGCGCGGCAGCGACCCCAACGCTGCATTGTATTACCTCGCCCGAATGATTGAGGCAGGGGAGGACCCTCTTTTCATCGCTCGCCGTATGCTGATTCTCTCATCGGAGGACATCGGCAATGCCAATCCTAACGCATTGTTGCTCGCCAATGCTTGTTTCGATGCGGTGAACAAAATCGGCTGGCCCGAAAGCCGAATCATTTTGGCGCAAACGGTCACCTATTTGGCCTCGTCGCCGAAGAGCAACGCAGCCGTGGCCGCCATCGACAAGGCACAAGCCTTGGTACGCGAAACTGGCGATTTGTCAGTGCCTTTGCATCTGCGCAATGCCCCCACAAAACTGATGAAAGACCTCGGCTACGCTGATGGTTACAAGTACGCACACGCTTATTCAGGCAATTTCGTGGAGCAAGAATTTTTGCCCGTCGAGATTTCTGGCACGGTTTTGTATGAGCCTCAAGACAACCCGCGCGAGCGCGAACTGCGGAAGAGTTTGCGGGAAAAATGGAAAGAGAAGTATGGGTATTAGTTTAGAGTTGAGTGTTTAGAGTTTAGAGTCAGTTGATAGATGTTTAGTTTGGCGTTGTAGCGAATCCCGTAGGGATGAAAGATAATAGGCAGGCGGTGTAAACCCCTGCAAAGTGTATTAGTTTAGAGTTTAGAGTTGAGTGTTTAGAGTCAGTTGATAGTTGATAGATGTTTAGTTTGGCGTTATAGCCAATCCCGTAGGGAAGAAAGATAATAGGCAGGCGGTGTAAACCCCTGCGCAAAAATCGAAGATATGAGCGAAGAAAACAAAGAAAAAAGTGTCAGTCTGTGGAACAAGGTGCTGGAAACCAGCCTGCGATTGCCCTTCGTGAAGGTGAACCGCGAAGAGTTCCTGACAAAGGAACTGACCAAGTTCTGTACTCCGATGGAGGTGATGACAGCCTTGGACGACACACCTCTCAAAGTGTTGAACAAAAAGGAAATAGACAAATTGGCCAACCAATGTATCAACTACCATTTGACTATGGTGTGTGGCACTTCGGCTTTGATGGGCTTGCCTGGCGGCTGGTGGATGGCGGGTACCATCCCCACCGACCTCACCCAGTTCTACGGCCACATCCTCTCGCTGATGCAAAAACTGATTTACCTCTATGGCTGGCCCTCGTTGACCAATGTCAACCAACAATTGGACGACGAGTCGCTCAACATTATGACCCTTTTCGTCGGTGTGATGATGGGCAACAAATTGGCTGTGGAGGCATTGACCAAGGTGGTCGGGCAGATGTCGAAGAATGCGGGCATCAAGATTTCTGAGGGCATCATGGCGCATTACATCATCAAGATTGCGCAATGGATTGGCATCAACATGACCAAGGAAGGCTTTGCCAAAGGAATGGGAAAGGTGCTACCCTTGGTGGGCGCACCTATCTCTGCCACAATTACTTACTATACATTCCGACCCATGGCGCGTCGGCTCAAGAAGCATCTTGACGATCTTTATGACATGCGCCACGGCGAGTTTTAACGCTTGAACTCCGACAAGAACATGTCATGCAGATCGTGGTCGGTGGTCTGCAAGATAGCCTTGTAGTTCAGCTTTTTCTCGGTCATAAGCCAATCGATGTATTCGTCAACAAATTCTTTGACTTCAGATTGGTTCATCTTAATGTAAATCAGATTGAGTTTGGCTTTTGCCTCGGTCTCGTTGAGTCCGTCATTGGCAATGATTCTTTCGGTGAGTTTGTCCATCGCTTTTCCCATTTTATTGTTGTTTTGAATTTTCAGGTTGCAAATTTAGGCAAGAAAACCGCTTTTGTCAAGAGTTTGGAGAAAAAAAATCTGATTAAGTCCTCAAAGATGCTGATAATGTGTCCTGTCAGGGTAAGGTTTTTAGAAAGTTTGTCCAAAATCCATTTTTTTTCGGTTGAAGTGCTTTTGGTTTTAAGAAAAGTTGTACTTTTGCAGCGGTTCTTATCATTAAGACCTGTGGCCGTGAAAACGGCTACAAAAGGTTTCATAAATTTTGGTTTTTGGTTCTTGAAAATCCCGGCGCGTTTTTTTGCTGGGATTTTCTTGTTATTTGTCCCCCACAAATTGATATGCGCCCATATCGGGTGAGCCAATACGCGAAACGCCGTCCAAATCGTAAGGTATTTCGTTGCCAAACAATGGGTTACCAGTTCCGATAGCAGGCGAGGCAATACTGTCGATGTGGTAGTCGGTACCCATGGCATTGGCGAAATAAGGCTCCAAGTTGAAGAGACAATGGCTGAATCCGGCCATGTTACCGTTGAAGTGCTCTGACTTGATCAGGCAATGGTCGAAAATGAACGTGGAATCGGCATCGGGGCCAAAAGAGGTTTTGATTTCGTCTTTTTGCTTGCCGTAAACGATGCAGTTGTCCATTTCCATGTGGAAAGGATAATAGAAAAGTTCGTTGGTTTGGCTGTCGATGGCGTAGTTTGTCACCACAACAGCGTTTTTGTTGTTGTCGTGTTCGTTGGTGTTCCAATAATTGGCGATTGTGCCATGCACAAAACGGTAGTCGCCACCGAAGGCCCAGAAGTTGCAGTAGCCGCAGTTGGAGATGACAAAGTTCTTAGCCTCAACGGGATAGAGGATGGAATGGAGTCCGTAGACACTTTGGTTCTCGATGATGGTGTTATTGATGCGCAAGGCACATTCGGTCACTTTCAGGCTCGATTGGCAATTAAGTCCAATGGTGCCGTTGCGGATGACGGCGTGGCTGATGCTGTGGTCGGCTCCGGCACGACCGTCCATCATCAGGATTTGTTCCCACTGCCCTGGCATGTCCTTATAATATGCCTCCAGCCGGTCGCCTTGGATGACTACAGGCTCGTCGGCAGTGCCGTCGATGATGAGTTGTCCGTCGCTCCACGAGAAGATGCCGCCGCCCTGATGGCAATAGATTCGGGTGCCTTCCTCGATTTTTAGGGTGCCGTAGGAATTGATGAGTGCCCAGCCGTAAATGACGTATGGTTTATCCTTCGTCCAAATGGTGGTTTGCAGGCTGTCGGCAACGATGTGGTAAGGATAAATGACCCCGCCCAAGTTGACGGTTTTGTCAGCAACGATGTAATTAGCGTTTTGTCCCCATGCCAACAGCTTGACAATCTGAGTGTTGCCGTTGGTGACAAACTCCAGTTCGTCTTCTACCACAAAAGGAGTATTGAGGTCATTCGGGTTGATGGTGACGCGCAAGAAGGAAAAAAGGCTGTCATTGGCGGGGATGATTTTGTCGTAGAACTCGGTGGCAGGTTCGCCATTGAGGTTGATGCGGAAAGGAGATGAATCGCCTCCGTTCAAGCGTATGGAACTGATTTTCAGGTCGTCACCATGTCGGTTGTAGATTTTCAATTCGTGCGTGGTCGAACCTAACGAAGTGAAAATTGTGTCGAAAAGCACCGTATCAGCCGAAAACTCAAGTTTCAGGTTGGAATCGGGGTTGATTTGGCCATCCTTCTTGCAAGAGGTGATCGCCAATAGGAAAATACTGATTATGAATAGGATATGTGTTTTTTTCATAACAAAATCTTGAACGGCAAAAATAAACTATTATCTGATACGAGCGGAATCGGTTTTTATTGTATTTTTGCGCAAAATAAACTTTGTTGATTTATAGATTTCACAGAAAAATGAAACGTTTCGCGATTATTGCCTTCATTGGCATGATGATTTTTGGCTTTCTCGGTCATGCAACTGCCCAACGATTACAAGGAACTCCCGATTTGGGAGGGAAAGTTGTCTATGGCGGAACCTTCGGTTTCGGCCTAAATACCAGCTACCTTCGACTGTCAATTGCACCCCAAATAGGCTACAGAATTTTCAATCCTTGGGAAATTGGGGTTCGTGGCATCTATGATTTGGACTGCTTGTTCGATAGGTGGCATGGCAATACCTATGGCCATTATTTTGGTGTGGCTCCATATATGAGTGTTCAGATTTACAGGGGGTTGTTTCTCCATGCCGAGGACGAGATTCTGTATGGCATCAGAAGATGGAACAGCCAAACGGTATCCCAAAAATGGTACAATACGGTCTTTGTGGGCGGCGGTATCCGGCAATATGCCGAAAATGGCAGCTATGTGTATTTCTTGGCGCTTTATAATCTCAGTTGGGGCCTTCTCCAACCCAATAGCTCTATGGATACTCCCTATGCCTCACCCTTCACGATCCGAGTGGGCTATTGCTTTTAATCAGTTGATAGTTAGCAGTTGCTCCTGTTGATAACTCTCAACTCTCAACTAAAACATCCGTTCCAATTCCCGCTTCGAGTCCTTGGTTTTCAGGCTTTCGCGCTTGTCATAATAGTGCTTGCCTCGTGCAAGGGCGATGTCGAGTTTGGCCAAGCCGTTCTCATTAATGAATAAGGTGACGGGTACGATGGTGAAGCCTTTTTCCTGCACTTTGTTTTTCAGTTTGCGCAGTTCGCGGGCGTTGAGGAGCAGCTTGCGGTCGCGCTTCGGGTCGTGGTTGTTGTAGGTGCCTTGGGCGTATTCGGCGATGTGCATCCCAATGACAAACAGTTCGTTACCCTTGAAACTGCAATACGAATCAGCCAAACTTGCCTTGCCTCCCCGGATGGACTTGATTTCCGTGCCGGTAAGCACGATGCCCGCCGTGAGGGTTTCCACGAGGAAATATTCAAACGAGGCGCGTTTGTTCTTTATCTTGATATTGTTGGTGTTCTTTTTGTCCATAGCGGCTGCAAAAGTAAATAATTTCGGCGAAACTGACCAAAAAACCGTACTTTTGTCGCTATGAATACGATAGGTCACATTTTTAGGCTAACCACTTTCGGCGAGTCGCACGGAGCGGCCATAGGCGGTGTCATCGACGGCTGCCTTTCACAATTGAAATTGGATTTTGATTTCATTGATTCTGAGTTGCTTAGACGAAAGACGGCGCAATCTTCTACCGCTTCTCAACGCAAGGAATCCGACCGAGTTGAATGGCTTTCGGGTTTGCTCGATGGTGTCACTTTAGGCACTCCGATTGCTTTTATTGTGCGCAATGAGGACTGCAAACCAGAGGATTACGAGAACTTGAAAGATGTTTATCGTCCTTCGCACGCCGATTTCACATACGAACAGAAATATGGCCTCCGCGACTGGCGCGGTGGGGGTAGGGCTTCGGCACGCACCACCTTGCCGATGGTGGTGGCTGGTGCCATTGCCAAGCAGATTTTGAATGAAAAGGGCATCAAGATTTATGCTGAAGTGGTTTACATGGGCGATGCGGAACAGGCTAAAAGAGAAGGAGATACGGTAGGTGGAATCGTGGAATGTCGTATTACGGGCGTTCCTGCGGGTTTGGGCGATCCAATGTTCGGCAAATTCTCTGCTGAGTTGGCTCATGCCATGTTTAGCCTGCCCGCCGTGAAAGGCTTTGAAATCGGCGATGGTTTCGCATTGGCTAAGATGAAAGGCTCAGAGACCAACGACACCTTTATTAATAAGGACGGCAAAATCACCACTTTGACCAATCATTCAGGCGGCATCCAAGGCGGCATCACCAATGGAAACGACATCGTTTTTCGCTTGGCTTTCAAGCCGATACCGAGCATTGCCCAGCCTCAACAAACCGTGAATCGACTGGGTGAGTCTTGCGAAATCGCCATTGAAGGGCGGCATGATGTGTGCGCCTTGCCTCGTGCCTTGGTGTTGGTGGAGGCTATGGCCGCGTTGGTGACGGTGGATATGATGCTATTGCAAGGTCGTTGAAGAATAAAAGTCGTCAAGAAAATTGCCAAATTCTTGATAAAGTCGTCAAGAAAATTGCCAAATTCTTGATAAAGTCGTCAAGAAAATTGCCAAATTCTTGATAAAGTCGTCAAGAAAATTGCCAAAATTGTTTGTAATTCATTAAAAATGTGTATTTTTGCGCATTGATTCAAAAAATTGCAATTATGAGGCGTAAAATATTGAAGAAAATGGTGGAGTGGAAGGCACTTTCTGACGACACACGTAAGCCGCTCATATTGGAAGGGGCGCGTCAGGTGGGGAAGACTTGGTTAGCTCGCGAACTCGGTAAAACCGCTTTCAAGAATTATGTCGAAGTCAATTTTGAGGATGTGGAAGAGATGCGAAGCCTGTTTGAAGCGGATTTCGACATCAATAGGATACTTATGGCTATACAGTCGGCGACGGGTCAGAAGATTGTGGCAGGTGAGACTTTGTTGTTTTTCGACGAAATACAACATGCGCGTCGCGGCTTGCTTTCGTTGAAGTATTTTAGGGAGAAAGCACCTCAATATCATGTTGTTGCGGCTGGTTCTTTGTTGGGTGTCATCGACCATAAAGACGATTCTTTTCCGGTCGGGAAAGTTGATTTCTTGAACGTTTTCCCGCTTTCTTTTGAAGAGTTTTTGGATGCTTTGGGGAAAGAAGGGCTGACGCAAATTCTCAAATCAAACGACCCAGTGAGCATCAATGCCTTTTCCTCGCAGTTTGCCGATTTGTTGCGGCAATATTATTATGTAGGAGGCATGCCAGAGGCAGTTCTGACTTTCGTCAACGAATCGGATTATAAAGCCGTCCGTAAAGTACAGTTGTCGATTTTGAAGTCGTATGAGCATGATTTCTCGAAGCATCCTCCCAAAGAGATTGCAAAACGGATGTCGCTGCTTTGGAACGCCATTCCTTCCCAATTGGCCAAAGAGAACAAAAAATTCATCTATTCAGCAATCAAATCGGGAGCGAGGGGGCGCGATTATGAAACGGCTGTGCAATGGCTGTGCGATGCGGGAATGGCATATAAAGTCACGAGGGTGAAGACTGGCGACTTGCCTTTGGCAGGCTTTGAGGACGCTGATTCTTTCAAACTGTATGTGCTCGACATTGGCTTGCATGGCGCGATGGCTGGTTTGAGTGCGCGGTCGTTGATGCAAGGGAACGGTTTTCTTGAGCAATACAAAGGCGCACTTACCGAACAATATGTGCTTCAAGAACTTATGCTGTTCAATGAAGTTAAAATCCATTATTGGACACCTGATCAAGGTATTGCGGAAGTCGATTTTGTGATACAAATGGAAGACGCCATCATTCCAATAGAGGTCAAGGCCGAACGAAATCTTCAAGCCAAGTCGTTGAAGGAATTTGTCAAACGCTACAAGCCAGAATCTGTAATCCGCACATCGATGGCATCTTACGAAAAGGGGAACAACATCATCGATTTGCCCTTGTATGCGTTTTCATTGCTGCCCAAGTTGGTCGGACAGGAACCCGATTGACGGTTCTACCTTGTCGGATTCAAACTCTGACGAGCGTATGGCACCAAATCTTGGCTTGCAAAGTCGCCTTTCAAGAATTTGAAATATCCGGCCACGGCGACCATTGCGGCGTTGTCGGTGGAATAGGAGAGGCGGGGAATGAAAACTTTCCAGTGGTATTTTTTGCCGAGGGCAAGCATGGCATCGTGAAGGCCGCTGTTGGCACTCACGCCCCCAGCGATGGCCACCGTTTTTATGCCGGTTTGCTTGCTGGCCTTCACCAATTTGTTCATCAAAATGTCGATGATGGTTTTTTGCACTGAGGCGCAAAGGTCTTCTTTGTTTTCCTCGATGAAGTTCGGGTTGAGTTTCAGGTTGTCGCGGACGGTGTACAAGATGCTGGTTTTCAGTCCGCTGAAGCTATAGTCCAAGTCGGGGATTTGGGGCTTGGCGAAGGTGAAGGCATCGGGATTGCCGATTTTGGCCAACTTGTCAATGACAGGTCCGCCGGGATAAGGCAGGCCGAGGATTTTCGCGGTCTTGTCGAAGGCCTCGCCCGCCGCGTCGTCGATGGTCTTGCCGATGACTTCCATGTCGAAATAGTCCTTCACGACCACGATTTGGGTGTGGCCGCCCGACACGGTGAGGCACAAAAATGGGAAATCAGGCACTTCGGTATGGGTGTCGTCGGTGGCAAAATGCACCAAAATATGCGCGTTCATGTGGTCGATTTCCACCATGGGGATGTTCAAGGTTTGCGCGAAAGCCTTTGCAAATGAGGTGCCTACGAGCAACGAACCTAAAAGTCCCGGGCCGCGCGTAAAAGCGATGGCGGATAACTGATTTTTTTCTATCTTTGCAGTCTTCAAGGCCGTGTCGATGACGGGGATGATGTTCTGCTGGTGGGCACGCGAAGCAAGCTCTGGAACAACGCCGCCGTATTGCTCGTGGACTTTCTGACCAGCAATGACATTGGAGAGTACACGGGTGCCTTGAAGCACAGCGGCTGAGGTGTCGTCGCAAGAGGATTCGATGCCTAAAATGTATTCGTTCATGGGTCTCAATTTGGAGGGTCAAAATTATTAAAAAAAAGATTATCCATAGCATTCTGATTTTGTTTACGGTGCTGATTGCCATCATCGTGAGCGTTTTCGTTGCCATACAAGACCCTATCATTCAGAAGTTTGCGGTGCGTTTTGCCGGTGGTTTCCTTTCGGAAAAAACAGGAGCCGACATCAAAGTGGGACGCTTGGCTGTTACGCCCGATTTGCGCATTTTCATTGATGATGTTACTGTCAAGGACTTGAAAAACAATAATTTGGCAGTAATCGGTGCTTTGCGTACCAAAATCGACATCGGCGACCTGCTTGAAGGCAAAATCCACCTTGGAAGCGTGGAATTGCGCAACACGGAGGCCAATTTGATACAATATGAGGGCGAGAACCAACTCAATTTCGCCTTTTTGGTGGATGCCTTTGCCTCCGACACGGTGAAGGAAAAGGAATCGAAACCTATGGCCATCGTCATTGACAGGATTTCGCTGAAAAACATCGATTTCGTGTTTTGGAACCAAAACAAGGACAGACCCGATAAAACCGAGCGAAACCTTATGGACTATGCCCACCTCGACCTTGACGACATCAATCTGGAAGTCAGGGATTTCAGCATGTTTGGCGACTCCATTAACGCCAACATCGGTTTGCTTAGTGCGAAAGAACTTAGCGGACTGGAACTGAAGCACTTGAAGGCCAATGCAGTCATCTGTCAGAAAGGCATTTTCCTCAATGGATTGCAGATGGAAACCAACAATAGCCTTTTCGACCTGGACCTCAACATGTTATTCAACGGTTTCGATGACTTCGACAGTTTTGTCGATTCCGTTGTCTTTGATGCGACCATCCATCCGACCGATGTTCTGCTTTCCGACATTGGCGTATTTACGGAAGTGATGTACAAAATGCCTGACCGTCTGCAATTTGAGGGGCGTTTTACGGGGCCTATTGAGCATTTCCGCGTCGATAACTTTCAGGTGAGATTCGGCAGGTCCACCATGATTCAAGGCAACATCAGTATGCACCCGCTGGATTTTGAGAACGGCTATCACACGCTGAATATCAGGAATATGCAGTTCTCTTATGACGATTTGGCGAATTTCTATATTCCTTCCAGCACGAAAACCATTCCGATGCCTGAGTCGTTGCGCCCGATGGATAAGGGACGTATCTCTTTGAATTTTAAGGGTTCTTACAGCAATTTCGTTTCCGACATTACCCTCACTTCAGGCATTGGCGACATCGATGCCTCCATTGCCCGTGCCAATAGCGCGAAGGGCGACAATGTGTTTTCGGGCTTCATCAATGCCGAGCGAGTGAAGGCAGGAACTGTGGCTAATGCCTCGAAATTTGTTGGCGATCTCGACCTGAATGCCAATTTCACGGCCAAATTCCCCAAAAACGGCAAGCCTGAGTTTCGAGTGGACGGCAATGCTTATCATGCAGAATTGCTGGGCAATCGCATCGACATTATCAAGATGGACGGGGCGATGCAGGAGAACCGTTTCAACGGCAACTTGACAGTGAACGACAATAGCCTTTACCTCGATTTCAACGGCATGATTGATTTCGTCGACCCGAAACACCCCAAGTCCGACTTTGAGGCCATCATCCGCAATGCCGACCTGCACGCGCTGAAGATTTTCAACGAAGACTCCATCTCGCAAATCAGCACGAAAATCTACGTGAACATGACCGGCTTCGACATCGACAACCTTGAAGGCGTGCTACATCTCGACAGCACACTTTACACCGATAGCCGTGGTCAGTATTTCATGAAGGACTTCAACGCATCCATCATCGACGACAACCTGATGCAACGCCGCATCAAAGTGAACTGCGACTTCCTCGATTTTGAGATGGCCGGCAAGGTGAATTTCGCGCACTTGATGCCTGTGCTCAACGAATTCGGCAACTCTTTCGTCAACTTCCCCATTTGGAAAGGTGACATGGAAAAGTTCCAGAAAATCAGGGAGAAAAACGATGTGGAGCAGGATTTCATCGTCCAACTCAACCTGAAAGACACCAAGACCATCAGCCGACTGATGATGCCTTCGCTGAAGGTGGCGAAAAACACCTCAGTGAACGCCACATTCACCTCGCAGTCGCGAATGCTCAACCTTACGGCACGCTCGAAGAGCATTATGTTTGGCGACCTGACTATCAACGACTTTGAATTGAAAAATTTCAACACGCGAAAAACACTGTTCGGCTCTCTTTCGGTGGGCGAAATCGCTTGGAGCAACATCTCCGAAAAAGACACGATTGTGCTTGGAATAGAGAACCTTTCGATACGATCGAGAATGACCAACGACACCATCGCCACAAGTATCAGTTGGGATGATCAGGACGAAGAAGACCACAACAAATCGCAGATTGACACTTATTTCCATCCCCACGAGCATGGTGGGATTTTCTCCATCACCTCAGCGGAAATGCTCATCAACGACTCGCTTTGGAAGGTATCACCCAACAACTTTGTCGACATTACCAATGGCCGTGTGGCCATCTCCAATTTGATGTTTGCCCATCATTCGCAATCCATTAGGGTTGATGGCTATGTGCCCATGAATGAAAGCGATACCATTTCGTTGCAACTCCAAAAGTTCGATATTTCCAATCTCGATTTCCTCTTCAAAGGCTTCAACATTGACGGTTTCATTTCGGGCGACGCTTTGGTGAGCAGCCTGAAAGCAGATCCGATGGTGTTGGCCAACCTTGACATTCAGCGGATTGCGGTGAATGGCGACAACGTAGGCAATGCCTTGGTTTCGAGTTTATGGAACAACGATAACAAGTCCATCGACCTGAAAGCGAACATATACGACCAGCGGAAAAAGACCCTGAATGTTTACGGCTCCTATTACACGGCGCGAAAGACCGACAACCTTGATTTTACCGTGGAATTGGACTCCTTGCAACTCAATATCCTCAGCCCTTTGCTGACAGGTGTCGTGACGCGGATGCAAGGTTACGGAAATGGTCAAATTGACATTACAGGTTCGATTAAACAACCTGATATTCAAGGTTATATATCCATGAAGGACGGTGGTTGCAAAATTGGCTACCTGAACACTTTCTACACTTTCAGTCCTACCATCAAGGTTGACAACAAGACCATCGCTTTTGAGAATATGGTGCTTACCGATACTTTAGGCAATACTGCTATTGTGGAGGGAAAAATCAACCATAACAATTTGAAAGACTTCAACTTGGACTTGAAACTCCATCCACGAGACTTCTTGGCTTTGGCCACTTCGAGCAAGGACAACAACACCTTCTATGGCACGGCAGTAGCCGATGGCCTGATTAGCGTGACCGGACCGTTCAACAACATCAAATTGAGCATTGACGCCCTAACACGTCGAGGCACCCATGTCACCATTCCGCTCAATCGTTCTAGTACGGTGAAAGACAATGACTTCATTGTTTTCGTCAACAATGCGGCAGTGGATGAAGACGAGGAAGAAATGCTCAAAAAAGAGGAAAAGCCGAAGAGCAATTTCAGTATGAAACTCAACGTGAAAGCCACCGATGATGCCAATCTGAAAATCATTCTTCCGGGCAAACTTGGCACCATTGAGGCTTCTGGCAACGGCAATGTGAAGATGAACACTGCCACTTCGGAAGACTTTACGATGTTTGGCGGCTACACTATCAAGTCGGGACGCTTCCAACTGACCCTTATGGACGTGGTTACGAGGATGTTCAACCTGAAATCGGGTGGCACGCTTTCGTGGTCGGGCGACCCCACCAAAGGTATTATCGACGCTACGGGTGCCTATTCCGTTAAAGCACCGCTTTCTGGCTTGGGCGTGCCAATCGACTCTACAGCCAATTCCAATGTCAATGTGGAATGTTTGATTCACCTTAAAGGTGCATTGCTCAACCCGACCATCACTTTCGGAATGAATCTGCCTAATACCTCCGAGGACATCACGCAAACGGTGTTTTCGGTTGTCGACACAACCAACCAAGCGGTGATGACTTCGCAAGCGTTGTCGCTGCTGGTGTTGGGTTCCTTCGCTAACGTTGCTGGTGGAGCCGCAGATTCATGGAGTCTTTCCAATATGATTGGCGCGAGCACGCGGTTTGAAATTACCAATAACCTCAATTTGGGGCTTCGTTACCAGTCGGGCAATTACAATACCTACGACGAGTATCAGTTGGCTTTGCATACCGAGCTTTTCGAGAACCGCCTGACCATCGAGACCAACCTTGGCATGATGACCGCCAACAATCCCAATGCGAGCAATGCTTCAAGCATTGTCGGCGAGTTTGACTTGTACTACAAGTTAACCCGCGATGGGCGACTTCAAGCCCATTTCTACAACCATTCCAACTACAACTCGAACTTCAACAGCATTGCCTTCGACAAGAGGGCGCCCTACACGCAGGGACTTGGTTTGTCGTATAGCCGCTCGTTCAATACCCTTCGCGACTTGTTCAAGAGGCGTAAGCCCGTTGCGCCTAACCAACCGCTTATCAACCCCCGAAGGAAAGGAAACAACTGATTATCATGGAAAAAGCCGCCAATTTCAAGGTTTTTCAGGCCTCCGCTGGAGCGGGAAAAACCTTCACGCTTATCAAGGAATATTTGAAACTTTGCCTCAAGGACGGAGGTTCGGTAGCCAATTTCAGGAACATCCTTGCTATCACGTTCACCAATGCAGCCGCCAACGAAATGAAGGCCAAAATCGTGAACGCGCTTTGCGAAATTATTGACAGCAAGGCACTTGACCCGAAATCAATGGAATCGAAATTGGTAGAGGAATTGGGCATTTCCGATGCGAATCTGAAACAAAACGCGCAAAGCCTGTTGACCCGTATCATGCACGATTACAGCAGTTTCTGTGTCAGCACGATTGATGCCTTTGTGCAGAAACTGTCGCGGAGTTTCGCCCATGATTTGGGTTTGCCGAGCCAATACACCGTCAGCATCGATACGGACGAGGTGGCGGAAACGATTACCGAGAACTTAGGCCTGAGAATCAGCGACAAAGACGATTTCCTGACCCGATTGTTGGTCGATTTCAGCAACAACCAATTTGACAACCAACGCTCGACGGCCATCGAAAGCCAGCTCACCGATTTCATCACGAAACTGATGACAGAGAAGGCTTACCAGAAAGATGAAAACAACAACATAAAGAACGCAGCACAATACAAGCAAACGCTTGATTTCCTGAATGGTAAAGTCCGCCATTTTGAGCAACACCTGAAGGATCTTTTGGACAAGTTCACAACGCTTGAACGTGATTTTGGCCTTCGTGACGAGCATTATTCTTACGGGAAAAACGGTTTTGTAGGTTTCGTCAGGAAACTCTCGAAAAAGGTGTACGAGCAGCCAAGCAGCCGCTTCAATGCAGTGCTTGAAAAGCGGAATTGCCTCTCGAAAGATGCTGAAAAACAGTTGGGTAAGACACAAGCCGAGGCCGTCAACGCGGCTTTGCTGCCCGTGCTTGATGAACTGAAAGCGTTTTATGAAGTGGAGTTGGGTAAGTTCTTGTTTTACAGGTCGCAGCGCGACTTGCTTTATCTTTATGCCCTTCGTGCGCAGATTCGGGTTGAGTTTGAGCAATTGGCCAACGAGGAAGAGGTGGTTCACATTTCGGAGTTCAACAAATTGCTCAATACCATGATGGGCGATTTTTCGGTTCCCTTTGTGTATGAGCGCATTGGCGAGCATTTCCGCCATGTGTTTGTGGACGAGTTTCAAGACACCTCCATTTTGCAATGGCAGAACCTTTTGCCGCTGATTGACAACGGATTGGCTGCCGGACAAATGAGCATGGTGGTTGGCGATGGCAAGCAGTCCATCTATCGTTTTCGCAGTGGCGAGGTGGAGCAAATCGTCAATTTGCCTGAGATTTATGCTTTGCCCAAGGATGAACGCGAGGCGGCTTTTGTGCAATATGAGCAGAATTTGAAGGACAATTTCGCCTTCAAGAATTTGGACACCAATTACCGCTCGTTTGCGAATGTGGTCGATTTCAACAATGCTTTCTTTGATGCTGTTTATCAACAACTTGCGCCTGAATCGCAAAAAGTGTATGTGGCAGAGAAGCCCGGTATCAATGAAGGCGTGAGCATTTTCCAAAAAAAAGCCAAAACCGAAGGTGGTTTGGTGCAAGTGGAACTCTATGATGTTGAAAGCCAACCAAATTATTGCTTTGATAGGGTAGAGGCCATTGTCCGAGACCTGACCGAAAACCAAGGCTATCAATACTCAGACATCACCTTGCTCACACGCAAGTCGGACTATGGCTCTGAAATGGCTAATTTCTTGAATGATAGTGGAATACCAGTCATTTCGCAGGTCTCGATTTTGCTGAAATCGTCCGATAAGGTCCAGTTGATGGTGTGTACATTGCGGTATTTGATTTATGGCGACAATGAACCGAATGTCGCCAATGTGTTGCATTACTGGAAACTGACACAAAATCCTGATTTTGAATGTGATGTCAGTGGCTGTTTTGACGATGTGAAAGCCATTGCAAAAGGCGAGAAAGCGATGGAAACCGTGTTGGGCATAGGTGAAGCCGGTTTGCTTCAAACCGCTCTTTCCCAAGCTACCTGCCTCTACGACCTTTGCGCCAACTTGTTGAGAATCTTCCATTTCGACACCATCCGCGATGCATTTTTGAACTACTTCTTGGAGGAGGTTTTCAAGTGGCAGACGGGAACGAAGGAGGGCATTGCCGAGTTCTTGTCGTTTTGGGACAAGAAACAGGATGTGCTTGCCGTGAAGTCGGTGAGCGGCAATGCGGTGAATATCATGACGATACACAAATCGAAAGGCTTGGAGTTTCCCGTGGTCATCTATCCCGAGGCCATCATCGACTTGGACGAAAAACTGAATCCAAGCAAAGCGTCGGAGGAATGGCTGCGACCTGAAGAATTGGGTTTCGTCCCGATTCCAAATTTGGAGAAAGTGCTGTTCAAATTGGACAAAAATGCCGAAAACATGGGCAAGTTGGCATTGCAAAAGGTTGAAAAAGAGAAGGAAAGCAACCGTTTGGACAATCTCAACCTGCTCTATGTGGCTTTCACCCGTGCCGTGCAACGCCTTTACATCATCGCAAAGCAAAGCAAGTCCGAAAAGCCCAATATCATCCGCGATTTCCTAAAAGACATGGAAGACCATCAAGTGCCTGATGATGAGACTTTAATCTATCGTTTTGGAGATGATGGTTTCAGGAATCCAAAGGAGAAAACAGTGAATGATGTTGCGGAAACGCTGCTGGATTCTGTTTCAGCCGATTGGTTCCAGAAAATCACCGTCGACCCTGACCCGACCGTGGTTTGGCAGTTGAAGAGCGATAAACTGCTTCCGCGTGAGTTTGGCGAAAAAGTCCATCAGATTTTGGCGAACTTACATAATGTGGATGATGTGGAAAAGACATTGTCGCTGGTCGTCGCGAATGGCACCATTGACGGAAAAATTGCCGATTGGATTCGCGACAAGTTTAACCAAATGGCTCACAACGAGCAGATTGCACCAGCCTTTTCGCCTTCTGCTAAGGTGAAAACTGAGTGCGAAATCCTTCACCAAGGCGAAATCCGCCGCCTCGACCGCTACGCTGAACTCCCTGATACCATCTATCTCCTTGACTACAAGACGGGCAAGAAAGACCCGAAGCACAAAGAGCAGTTAAATGACTATGTTTCAGCCATTAGGAGCATGACTGATAAGGAAATTCGGGGGTATTTGGTGTATCTTTCTGAGGAGGGGATTGAGGTGGTTTGAAATTGCCATTACCATGCAAAAAAGGAGCCTCCGTTTCCGATGGCTCCAATCTGAAAAAATCTAAATATCAACTATCAAATGAATTTCACTTTGCTCTTTCTTCCTCAATAGCGGCCTGAGCAGCGGCCAAACGTGCCACGGGCACGCGGAACGGCGAGCAACTCACGTAGTTCAAGCCGGTCTTGTAGAAGAAGTGGACTGATGCGGGGTCGCCGCCGTGCTCACCGCAGACGCCGCACTTCAGGTTGGCGCGCTGGCTACGGCCACGCTGAACACCCAACTTGACGAGTTGGCCAACGCCTTCTTGGTCGAGGGTGTTGAACGGGTCGGCAGGGATGATCTTCTCTTCGATGTAGTCCTTCACGATGGCGTTGACGTCGTCGCGGCTGAAGCCGAAGGTCATTTGGGTGAGGTCGTTGGTGCCGAAGCTGAAGAACTCAGCTACGCTGGCAATCTGATCGGCAACTAAAGTAGCGCGAGGAATCTCAATCATGGTGCCGTACATGTAGTTGATCTTGACACCGAACTTGGCTTCCACTTCAGCCTTCACACGGTTGGCAATGGCCTTCTGGTGCTCAAGCTCCTTGACATTGATGGTCAGCGGGACCATGATTTCCAGATGCGGGTCGAAGCCTTCGGTCATCAGTTCAGCGGTGGCCTGGAACAGGGCGCGGAACTGGGTCTCGGTGATCTCGGGATAGACGATACCCAAACGCACACCACGCAGACCCATCATCGGGTTCACTTCGTTGAGGGCGTCGATGCGCTTCTTGATTTCCTCGAAAGTGATGCCACGCTCCTTGGCAAGGGCGCGTTGTTTCTCTTCAGTATGAGGCACGAACTCATGCAAGGGCGGGTCCATCAAGCGGAAGGTCAACGGCTTGCCGTTCAAGACCTTCAGCGTACCCTTGGCAGCGTTCTTGATGTAAGGCTCGAGTTCAGCCAAAGCAGCCACACGCTCTTCGGTGGTGTTGGCCAAGATCATATTGCGCAGCTTGGCCAGCGGCTCTTCGCTGTTCTTGCCGTAGAACATGTGCTCAATACGGAACAGGCCGATACCTTCGGCGCCGAAGTTGACGGCGTTTTGGGCATCTTCCGGGTTGTCGGCGTTGGTGCGGACACCCATCTTGCGGTACTTGTCGACCAGAGCCATGAACTGCTGGAACAGCGGGTTCTCGGTGGCG
>CACXUM010000004.1 GCA_902770835.1 uncultured Bacteroidia bacterium | reverse complement strand
CGCCGGTATGGACACCGTCACGGAGAGCCGCATGGCCATCGCCATCGCCCAAGAAGGCGGCATCGGCGTGCTGCACAAGAACATGACCATCGGCAAGCAGGCCGCCGAGGTGCGTAAGGTGAAACGCGCCGAAAACGGCATGATCAGCGACCCGGTGACCATCCACGTCGACGCCACCGTGAAAGACGCCCTCGACCTGATGAGCGAATACCACATCGGAGGCATCCCCGTGGTGGACAGCCACAATGTGTTGGTCGGCATCGTCACCAACCGCGACCTGCGCTTCGAGCGCGGCTTGGAACGCCCCATCGCCGAGGTGATGACCAAGGAAAACCTCATCACCACTACCGAGGTTTCTTTCGAGAAGGCCGCCGACATCCTCCAACAATACAAAATCGAGAAACTGCCAGTGGTCGACAAGGACAACCGCCTCGTCGGCCTCATCACTTATAAAGATATAATTAAGGTGAAGGCGCGCCCCAACGCCTGCAAGGACTCGCGCGGTCGTTTGCGCGTGGCCGCCGCCGTGGGCATTGCCGCCAACACCCTTGAACGCGCTGCCGCCTTGGTTGATGCAGGCGTTGACGCTTTGGTCGTCGACACGGCACATGGCCATTCGCAGGGCGTGATTGACATGGTGCGCAACCTGAAAAACAACTATCCCGAAATAGACATCGTGGCGGGCAACATCGCCACCGCCGAGGCCGCCAAAGCCCTGGCCGAGGCAGGTGCCGACGCTATCAAGGTGGGCATTGGTCCCGGCTCCATCTGCACTACGCGCGTGGTGGCTGGCATCGGTGTGCCGCAGCTCACGGCGGTCATGGATGTGGCCAAAGCCTTGGAAGGCACGGGCATCCCGCTCATCGCCGACGGCGGCATCCGCTACACGGGCGACATCGTGAAAGCCTTGGCCGCTGGTGCCTCGTCCATCATGGCAGGTTCGCTCTTCGCTGGCGTGGATGAATCGCCGGGCGACACGATTATCTACGAAGGCCGTAAGTTCAAGACTTACAGGGGCATGGGTTCGCTGGAAGCTATGCAACAAGGCTCGAAGGACCGCTATTTCCAAGACAACGTGGAAGATGCGAAGAAGCTCGTCCCCGAAGGCATCGCAGGTCGTGTTCCTTACAAAGGCACGCTTTCAGAAGTGGTCTATCAGATGGTTGGCGGCTTGCGCTCGGGCATGGGCTACACTGGCTCACACACCATTGAGGAACTCAAGAAGGCCAAGTTCATCCGCATCACCAATTCAGGCATCCTCGAAAGCCATCCGCATGACGTGACCATTACCCAAGAGGCACCTAATTATAGCAAGAGAAGTTGACATGAAAGCATCAATTACTTTTCCCGAACTACAGTCGATACTGCAAGAAAAGACCAACCAACAGATTTCATTTTCTACCGTGGATTCAAAGACCGTCCGCGTGACCTATCCGCTTAATTTGGGTTTCGTCAAGAAGGACATCTCCGCCAACCTCACCATTATCGAATTGATTGGCAGCGACTTATTGGTAAGCATCGACGCGGGCTTCGGCACCGACACCATGCTCAACACAGTACTCGGTCTGCTGAAAAACAAGATTCCCGAAGGCTTGATTGAGAAGCGTCCCGACAAGCGATTGATGCTCCATCTCGGCCAAATCGAGCAGGTGAAGACTGTTTTTGAGGCCATCCAAGTCAACGACATCAGCGTATTGGCCAACGGATTGGAAGTGGACGGCGGATTGAAATAAAATCCACCGTTTTGCGTTATTGGAATAATGAACAAACAACTAATATCAAGAATGAAAAACCGTAACTTTTTGAAAATGTTTGTGTTGGCATCACTTGTCATGCCAGCCTTTTTCGCCCAGGCACAGTCGAAAACCGACAAGGAAGTGCTGATGACCATCGGCGACCAGAGCATCACCGTGAAGGATTTCACCGATGTTTACTACAAGAACAACCTCAAAAGCGATGTCATTGAGAAGAAGTCCGTCGACGACTATCTCGAACTTTTCACCACCTTCCGCATGAAGGTGATGGAGGCCGAGCGGCTGCAATTGGACACCAGCGCGAAGTTCAAGAAGGAACTGGCTGGCTACCGCAAGCAATTGGCCAAGCCTTTTATGAGCAGCGACGACATCACCGACGAACTGATCGAAGAGGCTTATCAGCGCAAACTCAAGGACATACGCGCCTCGCACATCCTCATCCGCTGCGACAAGAACGCCCTGCCGTCGGACACCCTGAAGGCCTACAACAAGGCTATGGACATCCGCAAGAAAGCCCTTGCCAAAGGCGCTGACTTCGGCGCGTTGGCCGACCAATACTCCGACGACCCCTCGGCCAAAGGCATGAAAGCCACCGACCAAAACCCTGCCCGCCCGGGCAACCACGGCGACCTCGGCTATTTCACCGTTTTCGACATGGTATATCCTTTTGAGACAGGTGCCTACAACACCAAGGAAGGCGAAATCTCAATGCCAGTGCGCAGCGATTTCGGCTACCATATCATCAAAGTGAATAGCGTGACTGATGCTATGGGCAGCATCCAAGCCGCCCACATCTTCCTGCAACTGCCCTTCGACGCGCCCGCCGAGGATGTGGCCGCCATGAAGCAGAAAGCCGACAACATCTACAAGGAGCTGATGGCCAAAGACGGCAAGAACTGGAACGAAATGGTGAAGCAATACACCGACGACAAAGGCACAGTAGCCCGCAACGGTGCATTGAGCAACTTCACCGTCAGCCGCATCGTACCCGAGTTCATTGAGGCTTGCAAATCATTGGAAATCAACGAAATTTCAAAACCAATACGCACCAATTACGGTTTCCACATCATCAAACTGCTGGGCAAGTCGGGCGTAAGTTCGTTTGAAAAGGAAAGCAAGGCCCTGAGCGAGCGCATCGAGAAGGACATGCGCTCCAAGAAGTCGGAAGAACTGGTGCTCAGGCAAGTGAAAAGCGAATACAAGTTCAAGCAGAATGACAAGAACCTTGAGGCTTTCTTAGCCACCATCGACAGCAGCATCCTCCGCAACGCCTACGAACCCGCCGCCGAAGTCGACATGAACGCCACCCTGTTCAGCTTGGAGAACAACCCTACCAAAGTGAGCGACTTCGTGACCTACATCAAGGCCAATATGACCACACAAAAATACGTCACGCCAGCCACCTACGGCTACCAATTGTATGAGAACTTCCGTAACGAAACCGTGATGAACTACGCCGACGCCCATCTGGAGGACAAATATCCCGAGTTCAAGGCTTTGGTTCAGGAATACAAGGACGGCATCCTGCTCTTCGACCTCATGGACCGCGAAGTGTGGAACAAGGCCGTGAAAGACACCGTCGGCCTCGCCGAGTTCCACAAGCGCAACGCCTCCAAATACATGTGGGGCGACCGCGCCTATGCCACCATCATCACCGTGACGCGCCCCGAGGCACTACCCAAAGTGAAAGCTTTGCTCGACAAGGGCGTTGAACTTGACAGCCTCAGAAACGCCTTCCAGCGCGACTCCATCACCAATGCCTTTGTGCGCAAAGGTTACTACCAAAAGGGTGACAACCAATTTGTTGACCAAACCGAATGGAAGGTCGGGGTGAGAAACGAAATTCCTTCCACCGTCGACCAATCTACAGTCATCGTGTGCATTCGTGAAGTGCGCAAGCCTGAGCAAAAGACACTCAAGGAAGCCCGTGGCCTCGTCACCTCCGACTATCAAGTGGAGCTGGAACAAAATTGGGTGAAGACGCTGAAGGAAAAATATCCCGTAAAAATCAACGAGAGCGTGTTGGAGAAGGTCAGAAAGATGTATCAATGAACAAGTTGGTGGCTCTCATCGGTATCGTCTTCCTAATGCTGCTGGGCGGCTGCGACTACTTCCAGAAAAACTCGAAGGAAGTGGTGGTGGCCGAGTGCTACGGCAAATATCTCTATGAGTCGGATCTCGTGGGGATTGTACCCGAAAACACCCCCATCATGGACAGCATTCAGCGCGTGAGCAACTTCATCGACTCATGGATTAAGAGACAAGTGCTTGTGCATCAGGCCGAAATCAACCTCAACAAAGAAGAACTCGACCTGAAAAAACAACTGGAGGAATACCGAAACTCGTTGGTCATCTATGCCTACGAGAGCCAACTCATCAACCAAAAGTTGGACACCGTCATCAGCGAAGACGAAATCGCCGACTATTACGAGCAGAACAAGGAGGATTTCCAACTGCGCAGCACGATGGTTCGCGTGGCTTACGTCATCCTCAAGGAGGACTGCAAACAAAAGGCCGATTTCAAGAAACTGCTGTCAGACCCCGACACTTTGTTGCTGCAAAACATTGACATTCAAGCCACTTACTATGCCGTAAAGAGTAATGTCGATGTTGACAAGTGGGTACGCCTTGACGAGTTGACCAACATCATCCCGATTGAAATCTTCAATGCCGAGAGTTTCCTGAAAAAGAAGAAGTTCGTTTGTTTCGACATGAACGAATACACCTACATGGTACGCTTCGTCGATTATATCCTTGAAGAAAGCATCTCGCCGCTGGAAATGGTGAGCGACAACATCAAGAGCGTCATTCTGGCCCAACGCAAAGAAGCCCTGCTCGAAAAGATGAATGTCGCACTCTACGAAAAAGCGAGAAAGGAAAGGGCGTTTGAGGTGTATGTGGGTTCACCAACATTATACAAAGCCGACCAATAGAATGTCGTTTCGAAAGGCTCAACGACCACAGAATCAACGATATATCGAATCTTTGAATTATGAATCTAAAATTTGAATCTTGGAATTTTGAATTGATGAAAAGAAACTGGATTATCTTAGCACTATTGTTCTTGGCCTTGCCGACGATGGCGCAAAACCGTCAGCCCCAAGTCATTGACAAGGTGGTGGCCGTGGTCGGGAAGAACATCATCCTGCAATCCGACATCGAGAACCAATACATCCAATACCGCGTGCAAGGCATTGCCGAAGGCTCGGGAAAGGAAATCAGGAGTCGTATTCTGGAAGACCTGCTGCTGCAAAAGCTCATGCTCAACCAAGCCGAGATGGACAGCATCACCGTCACCGACGAGCAAGTGGAGGCCGAACTGAACCGCAGAATCCAATGGTTTGTCAGCCGCTTCGGGTCGAAAGAAAAGATGGAAGCCCAATTCGGCAAGAGCATGGCCGAAATCAAGGACGAAGTGCGGCAAGCCTCGAAAGACAACATGCTTCAAGAGCAGGTGCAAGCCAAAATCATGGAAAACGTGGTGGTGACGCCCAACGAAGTGAGAATCTTCTACAACGACATCCCGAAAGACAGCCTCCCGACCATCAGTCCCGAGTATGAAATCGTGCAAATCGTGAAGCGTCCGCCCGTTAGCATCGACGAGAAACTTCAGGTGAAAGACCGCCTCTACCAAATCCGCAAGCGCATCCTTGAGGGCGAAAGCAGTTTCTCCACCATGGCCGTGCTCTATTCCGAAGACCCCGGCTCGGCGCGTCAGGGCGGCGAACTCGGACTCACGGAAAGAGGCGAATGGGCCACCGAATTTGAGAACGTGGCCTTCAACCTACGCGACGGCGAAATCTCTGACGTGGTGGAAACACAGTTTGGTTTCCACATCATCCAACTCATTGAAAAACGAGACAACATGGTCAACTGCCGCCACATTTTGCTCACCGCGAAAGTGCCTATCGAATCGCTTGAAAAAGCCCAAAACCAATTGGATTCGGTGGCACAACTCATCCGCAACGGCGACATGACTTTTGAGGAAGCCTGCAAGAAATTCAGCGACGACGACTCGAAGAGCAACGGCGGCTACCTCACCAACGCCGCCACAGGCAGCAACCGCCTCAGCCTACAAGACTTGCAGGAATTGGAGCAAAGCTACTCCGAATACAAAAACTTGGCCTTCGTCGTCGGTCGTCTCGAAGTCGGTGAGGTGAGCGACCCCTTGCCCATGACCACCAACGAGAACAACGACGCATTCCGCCTCGTCATGGTGAAAAGCAAGACCGAAGCCCACCAAGCCAACCTGAAGGACGACTACAACCTCATCCAGAGTTGGGCCTTGAACCATAAACGCCAGCAAGCCATCATAAAATGGGTGAAAGACAAGGCCGCCAAGGCCTACATCCGCCTTGACGACACATACAAAAACAACGACTTTTATTACGATTGGAACATTCAATAATGACAAACTACACTTCAGACGTCGACGGTGCCAAGGCATTGGTCGAGAAATATGAAACCCTCCGCAAGGAAATCGGAAAAGTGATCGTCGGACAGCATGACATCATCCACAACACCATCCTGTCCATCTTCTGCCAAGGCCATGTGCTGCTTGTGGGCGTGCCCGGATTGGCCAAAACCTTGTTGGTCAATACGATAGGAAAAGCCTTGGGCTTGAGTTTCAGCCGCATCCAATTCACCCCCGACCTGATGCCTTCCGACATCGTAGGAACTGAGATTCTGGACGAGTCGCGGCAGTTCAAGTTCATCAAAGGCCCCGTGTTCGCCAACATCGTCCTCGCTGACGAAATCAACCGCACACCGCCCAAGACGCAAGCCGCCCTTTTGGAAGCCATGCAGGAAAAGTGCATCACCGTTTCGGGCAAAACCTACAAGTTGCAGGAGCCGTTTTTCGTCCTCGCCACGCAAAACCCCATCGAGCAGGAAGGCACCTATCCCCTACCCGAGGCCCAGTTGGACCGTTTCATGTTCAACCTCTTGCTCGACTATCCATCCTATGAGGAGGAAATCGACATCGTGAAGAGCACCACTGTGGGCAAGGTTGCCGAGGTGAACCCAGTGCTTTCGCCTGAAGAAATCCTGTATTTCCAGCAATTGGTGCGCCGTGTGCCAGTGCCCGACAATGTGTATGAATATGCGGTGAATCTGGTCGCGAAGACCCGTCCGCACACCGCGAAAGCCCACGATTGGGCCAACCGTTATTTGAGTTGGGGTGCCGGTCCGCGTGCCTCGCAATACCTCATCATCGGTGCGAAGGCCAACGCCCTGTTGACGGGCAAATACTCCCCCGACATTGAGGACGTGCAGCGCGTGGCCGTCCCGATTTTGCGCCACCGCATCATCCGCAACTACACTGCCGAAGCCGAAGGGGTTACGATTGAGGCGATTATCGACACCTTGAAATAAGGTCATTCCTGACCACCTATGAACTTGAAACCCCAATAGGGATTTGCTACCATTTCGGGAATTGTTTCACCCGCCAAGCGCACTTTCAATCTCGCCGTCATCCGCGACGAGAACACGCCATAGCCGCCTGGGATGAGCGAGAACTCGTTGTCGCCCGGGTTGAAACCAAGGGATACGTCATTATTGTAAATGTATTGCCGTAGATTCTCCCCTCCCGCCGCAATGGTGACCTCAACGGGGAAGTCGCTGATGTAGCGTTTCAGGCCGGCCACAGCCGTGTCGGCACCGAGAAACTCACGCAACTCGTTGTAAAAATCCGCAGGATGGTACGGGAAGATATAGGCATCGCCTTCGGTGTGGAGGAAGAAATAATCTTCTGTGAAGGTGCCGATTTTCCAAGTGAAGGAGCGCGACACCGAGTCATCGTCGGGCGTGCGTTGCTCAAAGAAAGTGAACGACATGCTGACATCGTAGAAGGTGGCAGCCTTAGCAGGTCGAAACAGGAACTGCCTTGGAGGTGCGCCGAAGTAGGTGTATTGCTTGGAGAAATTCACGGCCAGACTTTGCGGCCCAAATGCGCTGTTGCCTACCATGTCGGTCGTGGCGACCAAGGTGCGATGGGGCAAGACGACCTTCAATTCGTAAGCGTATTCCTTGCCCGATTGGTTCATATTCAACGGCTCAGTGGTGTAATACATTTTCTGGTCGGGCGAATAGAACGTGCCCTGCTGCTTGCCGTGGAGCGTGATGGTGTCGAGGATGATTTCGCGGACGCTGTCGCCGTTGCAATACTCGATGAGGCGAGCGTCAAGTTTGCCCGCGTAGTTGCTCGAATCGGGGTTGAGTGCCGACTGGTAAGCGTCGCCCTGCACATAAAAGGCTCGAGTGATCTTGACGAAATTGGTGTCGGCGGTGGCATCGAGCAGGCCGTAGATGATGGGCATTTCCTTATACTCGGCGTAAAGGTCGACATCGGTCGAGCAGGAGAAAAACAATGTCACGAGGGGCAAGCAAAGCAGCAGTAAAGTTCTTTTCATCTTCTTAGACATTTTGATGATAATCGCTGCAAAAATACGGATTAAATTTTTTCAAACAAATTTTTTCCGCTTTATTTTTAATTTTTCTCTAATTAAAGCAACACTGATTGCCATATATTGTATGGCTGTAGTACAATAATAGACCGATTATTTCGTTATTGAGTCATGGAAAAGCAAAGACACACGGCGGAGAGCGTAATGGAACTGTTCAGGCAGTTGCCGGAAGGAGAGCGTGCCGAGCTCCTGAAGATGCTCGAAGAAGCCCAAGACGGCAATGAGGATTTGGAGACGATGCTGACGGAGAAGCGGTTCTCTGGCGGTCGGGTATGCCCGATATGCGGAGGCGTCCATGTTCAGCGCAACGGCAGGCGTGCCAACGGCAGCCAGAAGTTCGTCTGCAAGGACTGCGGCAAGACGTTCTCCATCAGGAAGAACACGATATTCAGCGGCACGCACAAGAGCGCGTCGGTGTGGAAGGAGTTCCTGCGGTGCATGTCGGAGGGCCTGTCGCTGGACAAGACGGCGGAGCGTTGCGGCATCACGCACGCGACGGCCTTCGTGTGGAGGCACAAGGTGCTGGACGCGATAGGCGATGCGCTGAAGGATACGGAACTGACGGGCATCGTGGAGGCCGACGAGGCTTTCCTGCCGGTCTCGTACAAGGGCGACAGGAAGGCGTTCGACGGCGGCGGGTGCGGTCGCAAGCCGAGGAAGCGGGGCGGCTGCAACCACAAGCGCGGGCTGTCGGACGAGCTGGTCTGCCTGCCGTGCGCCGTCGACCGCAAGGGCAAGGCCATCGGCAGGGTGGCCAAGCTGGGCAAGTGCTCGGCTGCCGCCGTCAAGGCCGTCCTTGGAGGCCACGTGTCCGCCAAGGCCACGCTCTGCACGGACGGCGAGGCCTCGTACCGCAAGTTCTCGAAGGGCAACGGCAACGGGCTGGTGCAGATCAAGGGCGGGAAGGGCACGGTGAAGGGAATCTACCACATACAGCACCTCAACGCCTACCACTCCAGGCTGAAGGCCTTCCTCGCCTCGTTCAGGGGCGT
Source organism: uncultured Bacteroidia bacterium (assembly GCA_902770835.1). GTDB lineage: Bacteria > Bacteroidota > Bacteroidia > Bacteroidales > F082 > Limimorpha. The sequence continues at coordinate 79,938 of CACXUM010000004.1, read as the reverse complement.
GTCCACCAAGTACCTCAACAACTACCTGACCTGGAACAACGTAATGGAAGCCGCTCGCAGCCTGACGGAAAAGGCCTCGGCACTGATGGATATTGCCGTTTCAGCCTTGTTCTCCGAAACCTCCTTGGCCATACCTAAAAGGTCGCCTTTGCCAATCCTTGTAAAAAAACAGTCGAAAAATAAACTATAGCGTATTGTATTTTTCCGTCAACACGAATTATCAGGAATGTACCAAGAATTTTCCATGAATTTTTGGTTCGTTGATTCGCTTTTCGGCAGGGGTTCACACCGCCTGCCTACTATGCTGTCACCCCTTTGGGGCTCCTTCGTACCGAAACAAAGTCCCGGAGGGATGGCATATCATTAAGCAGGCGACGTTAGTCCCTGCACAATCCAAAACGCTCACTCCTCATCCACCAAAAACACCGCCACTTGGCGGATGCCGCTGGCCCCGATGACCAAAGTCTGCTCAATGTCGGTACTGCGGCTCGGCCCCGTGATGATGGTCATTTGCGAAGGCCGGTTTTTGGCGTATTTTCTTTTCATGGTTTGGAACGCAGTCCTCATTCCCGGCACGATTTGCTCCGTAGTGGCATACACGAGGAGGATGTCGGGGATGGCATAGGCCTCGCGGGTCTTGGTGAGCGAATCGGAGAGGATGATGCTGCCCGTTTGCGCCACGAGGCACTCGCAACCCGTCAGGCTGACGAGTTTCTGCTTCGGCTCGCGTTCCTTGCTTTCCGTAAACGGGATGTTGTATCTACTGAGCAGGCTTTGCATTTCGGGTTGTGTACACCATAGCGGCTCCCATCCGTTTTCTGAGGCCAATTGCTTGAGACAATCGACAAATTCGGCCTCGCTCTCAAGGTAGATGAAAATGCCCCCGTGTTCCTTGAAATTTTGCACGAAAGTGATGGCCGTACCGTCCTCCTCCTTGATGGGTATCCACGTTTCGGTGCGCTGGTCGATGTCCTTGAACAAGGCCTCCTGCCGCTCGATGAGGGCGTTGCGCACCTTGGCGAGCATTTGTTCCTTAAGGGTGATGTCGTTGTTCTCTTCTTTGTTGTCCCAAGTCATGGCCTTATGCGTTTTCGGGTTCGTTAACGGGTTCGTTCCCGGTCTGTTGTTCCGCCGCTTTCAGTGCAGCGTTCTTCAGTTTCTCATCGTCGGAGTTGCCCCACGGACGCTTGCCGAAGATGCGTTCCAAGTCTTCGCCGAAAATGACTTCCTCCTCGATGAGTTTGGTGGCCAATTGCGACAAACCGTCACGATGGGATGTCAAAATGGCAATGGCCTCTTGATAAGCCTTCTCGATGATTTTGCTCACCTGTTGGTCGATGGTTTCGGCAGTCTTTTCGCTGTAGGGTTTGGTCAGACTATAGTCCTGCTGACCCGTTGAGTCATAGTAACTTATGTTTCCGATTTCGTCGTCCAAGCCGTAATAAGTGACCATAGCGAAGGCCTGTTTGGTCACCTTTTCGAGGTCGGAAAGGGCTCCTGTCGAGATTTGGCCGAAGACCACCTGCTCGGCAGCGCGACCGCCCAAGGTGGCAATCATTTCGTGATACATCTGCTCCTTGGTAGTAATCTGACGTTCTTCGGGCAGATACCAAGCCGCACCGAGCGAATTGCCACGCGGCACAATGGTCACTTTCACCAAAGGATGGGCGTATTGCAGCAGCCAACTCGTGGTGGCATGGCCTGCCTCATGGAAGGCGATGACCTTCTTTTCCTCTGCGGTGATGATTTTGTTCTTCTTCTCCAAGCCCCCGATGATGCGGTCGACGGCATCCAAAAAGTCCTGTTTGTCAATCTCTTCCTTGCCTTTACGGGCGGCCATCAGTGCGGCCTCGTTGCACACGTTGGCAATGTCGGCACCCGAGAAGCCCGGGGTCTGCTTGGCCAAAAACTCCTTATCGACATCGTTGCCAAGTTTCAGGTTGCGCATGTGAACCTCAAAGATTTCCTTACGACCCACAATGTCAGGCAGTTCCACATAGATTTGACGGTCGAAACGACCTGCACGGAGCAACGCCTTGTCGAGAATGTCGGCACGGTTGGTGGCGGCCAACACAATGACACCCGAATTGGTGCCGAAGCCGTCCATTTCCGTAAGCAACTGGTTCAGCGTGCTTTCGCGCTCGTCGTTGCCGCCTGTGAGAGCATTTTTGCCACGGGCGCGACCAATGGCGTCAATTTCATCGATGAAGATGATGCACGGCGATTTCGACTTGGCATTGTTGAACAAGTCGCGGACGCGCGAAGCACCCACACCGACAAACATTTCCACGAAGTCGGAACCCGAAAGGCTGAAAAAAGGCACATTGGCTTCACCTGCTACGCTCTTGGCCAACAGGGTCTTACCCGTTCCGGGAGGGCCTACAAGCAGCACGCCCTTGGGAATCTTGCCGCCCAATTTGGTGTATTTCTCCGGATTCTTCAGGAAATCAACCACTTCCATAATCTCCACCTTGGCTTCTTCCAAGCCCGCCACATCCTTGAAAGTGACATTGACATTGGTGTTTTTGTCGTAGAGTTGCGCCCTCGATTTTCCAATGTTGAAAATCGAGCCGGGACCGCCGCCCATGCTGCGCCCCATGCCACGAATCAGCACGATATAGAACACGGCGAGCAGGGCCAAAGGAATCATCCATTCCAAGATGCTACCCATCCAGTTGCTACGCCTTACATTGCTGATATACACTGGGTTAGAAACATCCTGCTGGGCGTTCTCCACCATTTCCTCAAAACGGTCGAGCGAACCTATTTTATAGGTGTAGTTCGGAGTGAGGGTGAGTCCGTCCGAATCGGTCTTCGCGTCAGAGAATTTGCCCCCCAAGCCCTTCCGATTCAGGTAGATTTCAGCATCCTCACGATTGACGAGTTCAATCTTGCCCACCTCTTCGTTTTTCAGCAGTTCGATGAGCTTGCCTTGGTCGATTTCCTCTGTCGGGGTGACAGCATCCCTGCCAAAAAATTGCATACCGATCAGCACGGCGAACAAAATGGCATAAATCCACATCAGATTGAACCGCCTTTTGCCATTCGGTCTCTGGTTGGGCTGGTTCGGTTGGTTGGGCTGCGAAGGCTGGCTCGGGTTGTCGCCAGTCTTTTGAGTCTCTTTATTCTCCATTTGTAAACAATTGATTTTGAAAAGATTATTCTTCCGCTTCCTTCACGATTCTCTCGGCATCGGCCCAAAGTTCCTCCAATTTGTAGTAACTCCGCTTCGACTCCAAGAACACATGAACGACAACATCGACGAAGTCTATCAAAATCCATTCCGTATTGTCGCGGCCCTCCACATGGTAGGGCTTGTTTTGCGTTTTTTTAAACACTAATTCCTCCACCTTGTCGGCGATGGCATCCACCTGCGTCTTCGATGGCGCGTGGCAGATGACGAAATAGTCCGTCACAGCAGTAGTGATTTCCCTCAAATCGAGGGTGACGATGTCCTTGCCTTTCACGGCTTCCATGGCCTCAATCGTTGCGGCCACAATCTCTTCTACGTTATCCGTTTGATGTCTGACTCTCATAATTTCAAAAATAGGGTGCAAATTTACGCATTTTTGCGTTATCAAACCTTATTTGCCAAAAATTCCCTATTTTTGGGGCATAAAAACAACCTCACCATGACAGAAATTGAATCCCTGTTTTCCAAAATCACCACTTTTATCTTCGATTTTGACGGCGTGATGACCGACGGCACCGTCTTTTGCGACTTTGAAGGGCATCCCTTGCGCGCCACCAACGTGAAAGACGGCTACGCCCTGCAATTGGCCTCGAAATTGGGCTACAACGTGGCCGTCATTTCGGGCGCGGTCTGCCCCTCGACCATCGTCAGGATGAACAGCCTCGGCGTGACGGACGTGTTCACAGGAATCCCCGACAAGGTGTTGAAACTCAACGAATACATGCAAACGAAAGGCCTGAAGCCGGAGGAAATCATCTTCATGGGCGACGACATCCCCGACCTGAACGTGATGCAATGCGTGGGCCTGCCCGCCTGCCCCGCCGATGCCGTGCCCGAGGTGCAGAAAATCAGCAAGTTCATCAGCGAAAGACCGGGAGGGAAAGGTGCCGTCCGCGATGTGATTGAGCATGTTTTGAAAGCGCAAGGCAAATGGATGACTGCGGAGGCTTATTCGTGGTAAAAATCCAAACGATAGTAGTCGGAATCTCGAAAAAAAAGTGCGATTCCGACTACTATCGTTAGATGGTTTTCAGGGTTATTGCACTATAATTCTGCGATTTAACTCAACCCCATCTTCATCCACACAGCGAAGGCGATAAGTGCCTTTTTCCACATCGATGGGCATTTGGTGGTTGAGGCGCGTTTGACCCAAGAATTGGTCGTTCAAGGTCCAGAAAATGGTCTTTTGCGGGTTGCGGTGCGCAATTTCGAAAATCACCTGCTGGCGGTCGCCGCGAATGCCGATGGGGATGGTCACCTTGGCATCGCTCTTGGGATAAACGAAGGCCATCACCTCGTCGGGGTGCGCCGCGCCACAGCCCGGATAGAAGGCCGGCAGCGGGCGAAACAGCGGCGAATGTCTCTTGTAGAACCACTCCATCACGGGCGGCAAAACGTAGTACACCTCGAAGCATTTTTGATCGACAGGATAGCAGTCGGGCTGCACGCGGAACTGTCGCGATTCGTCAAGGAACACCTTTTTATGATATGGGCACACGCCCGTGTGGTTTTCCACGTTGCAAGCGCGGATTTTCTTGGTATTTTGGCAATACTCCGACTTGGGGTAGCCCGACTCCGCACAAACCTCAATCTCAATGCTTTCCGAGGTATTGGCGGGATAGCGGTAACTGTCGTTCAACTTGGAAACCACGTCGAACAGCAAGGGGGCCGCCGCGCCCACGCCCGTCAGTCCCGGGCGACCTTCGCCGTCGGAGTTGCCCACCCACACGCCCACGGCGTAGCGGTCGGTGAGGCCCACCGCCCAAGCGTCCTTGAAGCCGAAACTGGTGCCCGTTTTCCACGCCACCTGCTTCGACGAGGCGAAACCGCCCCACCCTATCTGGCTCACGGGGCGCGTCAGGCCTTTCATTACATTGAAAGTCTCGGCGATGGCCTCCGCCGAAAACGGCAACTCCTTCTCATCGACCTTAACATTGTAATTCTCATTGACATACGAGGCCAACTTGCGCCCCATTTTCGCGTAGGCATTGGTGATGTCGAACAGCGAAGCCTCGCTGCCACCCACGATGAGCGAGAGGCCGTAGTGGTCGGCGTCGAAAACGATGCCACGAAGCGGGAGTTGCTTCAGCAAAGCGTGGAATTTCTGTTGGCCGTATTCGCGCAACAGGTGTACAAACGGCGCGTTGAGCGAGTTTTGCAGTGCTTTGTCGGCGGGCACCGCGCCCCAATACTCGCCGCTGTAGTTCTTCGGAGTGAAGCCGTAAAGGTTCATCGGCACATCGGGCAAGACCATTTGCGGCAAAAGCGTTCCCTCGTCGAGCATGGCGGCGAAGAGGAAAGGCTTCAAAATGCTGCCCGTGGAGCGTTGTGCCTTCACCATATCGACCATCGCGGCATCCTCGGCATCGAGGTTATTGCCGACGTAGGCAAGGATTTCATCATTCAGGTAATCAACCACATACACGGCAGCATTGTCGATACTGTTCATCACATTCACCACATGATGGTGCTTCATGATGTCCAAAACGGCCTGCTGCAAATTAATGTCGATGGTGGAGCTGATTTGTTCGCCGTGGTGTCGTTTTTCTTGGTCGGCGAGGTAATGATAGGCCAACATCGGCATCTCGAAAGGCCTCGCGGGAATGTCTTCCATCATAGCCAATTCGGCATCCTCTTCGGAGAGTTTTGGCAGGTTGAACCGCTTGGGAATGAAGGCTTTCGAGTATGGCAAACGTTGAAGCAACTCGTTTCGTTTCTGTTCCAAACGATTGCGAGAGCGTCCGGGGTGAATCAGTGCCGGCGCGTTGGGCAGTACGGCCAAAGTCGCCGCCTCGCCCCACGAGAGTTCGTCGGGCGTGGTGTGGAAATAACGCCACGCCGCCGCGTCGATGCCCACCACATTGCCCCCAAAAGGCGCGTTGGCGGCATAAAGGTTGAGGATGCTCCGCTTGGAGTAATGCAACTCCAACCGCATGGCCAAAATGATTTCAAGCAGTTTCTCGCCGTAAGTCCGAGGTGGGTTGTCGCGCGACATGCGCACCACCTGCATCGAAATCGTGCTGCCGCCGCGCACCACCTCCCCTGCCCTCATATTGTCGCGAAACGCCTTGACAAACGAAATCGGGTTGAAGCCCCCGTGCAAGAAAAACCAGCGGTCTTCGTATTCCAAGAGGCAGGCCGTGTATTTCGGTGAGTAACAGTCCGTTGCGGGGAAGCGCCATTGTCCGTCATCCGCGATTTTTGCGCCGAGCAGTTCGCCGTTCTTCGCGGTCAGGACGGTGGAATACGGCTTGTCGAAACGTGGCGTGGGGATGCAGAGGAAGGCTATGAAAAGGCCGACCAAAACCAGCAATACTATTTTGAGTTTTTTATGTTTTTTGAATGGTTGCATTTACTCCCTCATTTACTCCCTCATTTATTCCCTCACTTACTCCCTCATTTTTACATACTACAAATTATTATCCTGATTTGCAATGTAATATCCTCCTGTCTTTTTTGACCCTTGATAATGTATTATACCTACACGACTTAATTCAGAAAGATGACGTTCAACACTCTTGACGGGTATGCCAGTACTGGCGTTTATCGTTGTAGTTCGTGAACCAGGATCTTTTTCGATAGTTGATAAAATTGCTACCCATAGGGATAATCACGTCGGTTAATTCGTCCGCTACTGGCGGACGATTTTCAAACAGACCTCTCCATTCCTCGTAAAAAATACGCATTCGCTTGATGTTCGTTTCCGAAAAGCCGCGCAATCCAGGCAGTTCTTGCTGCAACAATTCGGAAATGACCCCGATGGCATTGGTGCCCCATTGGGCTGTCCTACTTCTCAACGAAATAAAGCCTCCGATGGCATAATAAAGGGCAAGCACCTCCTTGTTCACCAAACGAGCCGCCCTATAACGGCTCTCCAAAATGGCCTGTTTGATGGCTTTTACTGCCTGAAAATATTCCTTTGTTATTTGAGATTGTTCCATATTTCTACTTTGTTGTCTTTTTATCTCGAAACGGTAAGCATCAGGTTTATCCTACTATTTTTCATTTGTTGTTTCCGAATTTCAAATTCTTATACTCACTGCGGGCGAATTGCAAATTCGCCTGAATTGGGGATTGGCCCCAACTTGAATGCAAAATTACAGAAATTCTTGTTCTATTCACAAAAAAATGTTTTAATACAAACAAGTAATTTGAGGACTATTGTCCGTTGTACAATCATCCTCATTTATAGAACTTTGCAAAATGAAAATACAAGAAAGATTTGGATTGGTAATCAAAGAATTACGGAACAACAAAGGCATATCTCAAGAACGTTTGGCTCTTGATGCCGAAATCGACAGAACCTACATTGGTGACATCGAAAAAGGCTCTCGAAATGTGTCTTTGGAAATAATCGAAAAGCTTTGCAATTACTTTCAAATACCAATAAGCGAACTATTTAAAATGATTGAAAACCATGACTACATTAGATGACTTAGCAAAAAACAAGTTTGGAATTGACGGGAACTCTCTTCTTGATATTTTGACAAACAGTCATGGTGCTGAAGGATATCTTTTCGGTGCCATCGGAGAGCAACTTTTCAAGAAATATGCTGAAGAAAAAGGATATGAAGTATTGAGAATCAAGGAGAAGCCCGACGGCGGCTATGATGCGAAAAGCGAAGATGCACGAGGCGACTTTTACATAAGGAACAAAGGAAACAAGAAAGACGAATGGTTTGTTGTTGAATGTAAAAGCGTAAAATCCAATGCTGAAAAACGAGCCAATCTAACAAAACTTTCATCATGCCTGACAATGCTTGAAAAACACTCGGTTAAAAGAGGAGAACATATCAATAGTATCTATAATAGTGGAATAAGAGCATACAACATGGCTAAAGAAGCATGGTTGGCTGCTAATCATGGGAAACCATTCCCTGACTTCAAATGGTTGAAAGAAAATCCGGGTCCAGGTATTCCGAATCTGTCAGGTTTATGGAATTCAAAAGAAGAAATCAAGAAATGGCTTGATGGTTTTCAAGAAAAAGACTTTTCGGAAGACGCCTATTGGGATCTAAAAGCCCCAATTCGCCTTATACAAACACACATGCCTTCAACGCGAACCGACGAGTTGGGCATCAAAAGCACTGGCCCTTTGGCATCCGAATTCAACATCTTATGCCTCGACTTGTTCTTAAGGACTGGAAAACATGAGTTTGTGTTTGTAAACAGCCAAGACTTAAACCATCAAGCCAAAGCACCGAACCATTTACAACAAAACTACACCATTGACATTTTGACCGCTAAAGACAACTTCGAACGACACAAATTGTTACGACCTTGGTATGACGATTTGGACACCTGCATCAAAGAATCAAATCCAAAACCAAGAAAAATGGACGAATCGCAATTAGACAGACGATAATTTGCATATTACACAAATGTGTGTTATTTTTGCCATCTAAATGACAAAAACACATTTGACATGCAATTATTTGATTTTGAACTAAAACCTGAAGACAACCTGCTTAAAAGGTTTGAGGAGATTCACGATTTCATATATGCCAACGATGGCTTGTCGCCTCAACAAACGTTAAATGAGTTCTTAAAAATACTATTCGTCAAGATTTTCGACGAGAACAATCATTTGAGGCTGTTCCATATCTCTTCCGACGAGTTTCAGGCTTTACGGAAGAACAATTCCGTCACAAACATCTATGAAAGGATAACGGAATTGTTTGAGCAAACCAAAACCGAATACCCTGACATGTTTGATTCTGACGAAAGAATCAAATTGTCAAATATGTCATTAGGATTTGTGGTTAACAAACTGCAAGCCATCTCTTTGACCGATTCGACAAACGATGCCAAAGGATTGGCTTTCCAAAAATTCCTTTCCCACAAAGAAAAAGACGGGAAAGGACAGTTTTTCACACCTGAACCAGTAATTGATTTCTGTGTTGAAATGATTGACCCAAAACTGGGCGAAAGCATAATAGACCCTTGTTGCGGCAGTGGAGGATTCATCTTTTCCGCTTTTCGCCATATTTTGAAAAACGCCCCACACGCAAAAAAAGAAGACTTGATTTCGAACCTGATTTTTGGCATGGATATTAACAAGGATATCACCAAAATAGCGAGAATGAAACTATTGCTTGAAGCCAATGTGAAAAGCAATATCGTTTGTCACAACTCGCTTGATGACCTTGATGCTGTCAAATTACTTTTGTCTGAACACAACGAAAACATCAATAAAGGTTTTGATGTCCTTTTGACCAACCCTCCGTTTGGCACTGCTGGAAAAATCACAGACAACCAGATTCTTACCAAATTTGATTTAGGTTACAAATGGACAAAAACCCCAAACGGTTTTATCAAAACTAGAACCTTGACCAATGGACAACCCGCCGAAATCCTTTTTGTAGAGCGATGCCTGCAACTTCTAAAAGAAGGCGGGAGGATGGCCATAGTTTTGCCCAATGGTCATTTTGAGAATCCCTCTTTAGAGTATCTTCGTTATTACATCAAGCAAAAAGCCAAGATATTGGGAATTGTAAATCTTCCACAAGAAACTTTTATTCCATACGGTACAGGGGTCAAGACTTCGCTGTTGTTTTTGGAAAAAGAAACCACCAATCTTCGTCAGCAATACCCATTGTTTTTTGGGAAAGTCAAAAAACTTGGCTACATGGGCAACAAAAACGGAACACCTACTTATAAAAAAGACAAATACGGTCAAGTGATTTCTGAAAATGGCGTTCCCGTTTTAGACGAAGATTTCAGCCAAATTGTGATTGACTACAAACAATTCCAAAAGGCAGGAGAAATCCATAGCGACAACTCTTTTTCCATCAATTACAATGAATTGAACGGACGCTTCGACTATGACTTTTATTCTCCTGAAAACCAAATGATTCTTGACAAACTGTCAAAAAACTCCGTCCGACTTGGCGACATCGTGGAAATAGTGAAATCGAAAAGCTCAAAATTGAAAGACAAAAACGCCACCGTTGAGTACGTTGAATTGTCAGACATCAATGCCAATTCCTTTGAAATAATTAATTCAACACCGTATTTGGTTCACGAGTTGCCCAGTAGAGCCTCATACGAATTGAAACAAAACGATATTGTCACTGCCATTGCTGGCAACTCCGTGGGGACGAAAAAACACGCAACAGCATTGGTCAACTCCGAATATGAGGGTGCAATATGCACAAATGGCTTTAGAGTTTTACGCAATCCTCAAATCAATCCCTATTATTTACTTTATTATTTACATAGTGAGTTGTTTCTGAAACAAATGATGATGTACCGTACCGGTGCTGCCATACCAAATGTTTCCGACAATGATTTGATGAATGTTTTGGTCTATTTGCCAGACGATGAAACCATTCGTGATATTGCTCAAAAAATGGAGCATTCGTTTGCTTTGCGTATTGAGAGTTCTAAACTCATTAATAACATAGTTTTGAACTAATTGTTTGCCATCTGAGAATCTTTGCGACAGCGTCGCAAGAATCTTCTGCCAATTTGGTGATTGCATTGATAATCAATACCATCAATGGGTTTTATTCATTTCCTTCAACTTCTCCTCAATCTCCTTGATGGTCGGAATCGTGCCTTCTATTTTTTCGGGATAGAACTTTTCCAACTCGTACTCCGAGATTCCCAAAGGCTGGCTGCTCGATTCCAAGGCATATTGGGCTTGGATGCGGTCTTTCTCCTTGCAGATGAGCAGGCCAATGGTGGGATTGTCGCGGCCTTCCTTGCGGAGAATATGGTTGCACGAAACGACATAGCCTCCCAACTGCCCCACGTCGGCAAACTCGAACTTCCCGATTTTCACCTCAACCACCACATAACAAGACAGATTCAGGTTATAGAACAGCAAATCTATAAACTGCTCCCTTTCGCCCACTTGCAAACGATATTCCTTGCCAACGTATGCAAATCCCGTCCCAAGCTCCACCAAGAATCGGGTAATGTTGTCTAACAAGGCATCCTTCAACAAACGCTCGTTGTAGCGCCCCATTATTCCCGTGAAAGCGAAATTGTATGGATCCTTTGTAAGTTCTTGGGCGAGACTTCCTAATTCCTTGGGCAATGTTGAACAAAAATTTGACAAAGCCTTTCCTTCACGATGATAAAGGTCGGAGTCAATAACATTAAGCAACATATCTCTACTCCAATCGTTTTCTATGGTTTTTGTCACATAAAACCAGGCTTCTTTGTGAGACATTTTCTTTTTGAATTTATCAATCAAGAGTTTATAATGTCCCCAAGGAATCATAAACAAAGGAGTGCCAGCCTGTTCAACTTGAACAGTTTTATTTTGCTCCCCAAGTTGGGGAGTGATTTTGTTTGCTGGCTCCAATTGCTCCCCAACTTGGGGAGCAATTTCCGTTTGGGGAGGAAAAAGAAGATAGAAGTTCTTCATATACAACAAGTTCGTTTGCGAAAAACAAGTAGCATCAGGGTTGGCTGCTTTCAAATCATAACTCAAATTCTTCATAAACCCGCTGCCCCATCGACTTTCGGCCTTTTTCTCCACAATATCCCGCCCCAGTTCCCAATAAAACCGTAGCATCTCCTCGTTCACCTTCACCGCCGCCTTAATCTGGCTTCTGCGGTAACGGCTGCTCAATTCTTTGATCCATTGGATATAATCCTTGTCCAAAATGTTTATCGACTTACTCATAGTGTTGCCTTTTGAAACTGCAATATTAGCATTTTTCCCTATACTCTTTCCCAATTCCCATAAACATTCTTCATATCAACCCCGTCATATAAAACGGTACAAGCGTGGTTTCGCTGTCTTTGCGCAAGTCTTTGGCATAAACAAGGTAACGTTCATCAACGCGCGAGGAAAATTTCTTGCAGAACTCATCCAAAGAGCGGTGGGTGTTATAGCCTTCCGACTTGACCTCGATAGGACAAATTTTCGCCTTACGCGACAACAGGAAATCCACTTCATAATTGTGCTTGTTGCCGTCAGGGAAAGTGTAATAAAACAAGCGGTTGCCCGCCGCCACAAGCATCTGCGCCACCATATTCTCATAAACATACCCAAGATTGACAGAAAGACTGTCATTCAGCAATTTCCGATAAATGACATTCTCTGTGAAGTTCTTGTCCCAGAAGGCCAGTGTCACAAAAAGCCCCGTGTCGGCAATGAACATCTTGTAGGCAGATCGGTTGGCGGACAAGTCCATCCCAACATTGGGGTCGTTGGCATGATAGCACACATTGACCGTCTTGCTGTCCTGCATCATGAAAACGAGGCTTTCCAACTGCTCTGCACGGGTTTTGTCGATAACCGTGGAAGGTTGAAAACGATTGGCGTTATTGGCCAACTGCGATGGAATAGACATGAAAAGCGTTGTCGCCTTGCCCGTTTTGTCAATCTTTTGAAAATCATTGCGATACAGACGAATAATGCCTCTCTTGGTCTTGTCAACGGCAGACAAATCCTTGGTGACGATGTATTTGCTCACCGCCTGCGGCATCCCGCCAACAAGCATGTACAAACGGAAATCACGCATCAGTTTTCGGTTGACAGCATCGCCATAGCCACGTTTTTTCTGCCATGCCTCGCGAAACAAGTCCATACTTTCGGCATCGCCCATTGCCCACAAAAACTCTTCATAATCCATTGGGTACAAATCAATTACCTCCTCTTCTGACGGAATGATGATATTATCCACATTCTTGTGGATGCTGATGAGCGAACCCGTCTCGATGTAATCGTATCGGCCATCCTCCACCAATGCCTTAATCGCTTGACGAGCGACAGGAAATTTCTGCACCTCGTCGAACACAATAGCCGTTTCGCGCTCATAAAGCGATATGCCTTTCAACAGTCTCATACGATTGAAGAAAAAATCCATGTCCGACAAATCCTCAAACAAGGCTTTTTCTTCTTTCGAGACTTTAGAAAAGTCAAAAAGCGCAAACGATTTGTATTCGTTTTGGGCGAATTGCCGCACAAGCGTGGACTTGCCCACGCGCCTTGCACCTTCAATCAAAAGTGCCGTTTCGCCCTGCGATTCCTCCTTCCATTGCAGCATCTTTTGGTATGCCTTGCGCCGAAATACATAATCTGACATAGTAAACTATTTTAAATCCGTTGCAAAATTACTGATCATCTTTTAGTTGTGCAAACAATTTTATAAAAATGTTCTCTGAGCGCAATTTTCAAAACAGCAAAATGTTCCCTGAGCGCAATTTTCAAAACAGCAAAATGTTCCCTGAGCGCAATTTTACTCTATCGCTTTCATCGTCGTGATAGACAAAAAAAAGACTCCGCAGCCTTCCAAACATCGGGAAAGCTGCGGAATCAATTGCCATTTGCAAACTACAGAAGCGTTACTTCACCACACACCCACGAGCGGGAATCTGGTAATAAATCTCGTTATTGTACATATCCTCGCAGCGCACGGCGGGAATCATGTAGTTGCCTTCGTAGGTGGCGTTGGCCTTCAGGGTGAAGGTCTTCTTCGAGCGCGGCATCAGGTCAAAATAGATGTAGGCGCGGTCGTCGCGGAGGTCGATGTGCTTCGCGCCTTCGTTGCCGGTCATATCGCCACTCAAACGGTCGTTCACCAACTCCCAGCCCGAAGGCAGGTAGTACGACAAGGCCAACTCCGTGACTTGCCACTCGCTCGGGTTGGTCACCGTCATCTGGACTTTCAGGTCGGTGCCAGCGGTCAAGTTGGTGAGGTTCACGGGATTGCCGTTCTTGTCGGTGTAGTTCACCGTCATTGTGATGAAATTGCCGCTTTCGTTCATATCGTATTCGGCAACGGCAGTCTTGGTGAACAGGTTGGCAATCATCTTCTCGTTGGTGTTGTTCTTGATTTCCAAAGTGTTGTTGCCCAATTTAGGTGTGAAGCCAAAGCCAGCAGAAGCCATATTGGTGTTCAGCGTGCGCTCCTCGCCGTTCACCTTTACGGTGGCGGAGAGGTTGACGTTACTTAGGTTCATCTTTTCGGCATACTTGCCTAAGACAAAGAGCGAGAAGGCCGTGGTCTGGGTGTCCATCCAGCGGTCGCCGCTAATCATACCGCAAACGCTGTTGATGTTGTTCTGCACCGTTTGCTGGTCAATGTCGCAGAGCATTTGGACGTAGGTCAGGAAAGCCAAATCGCGGGTGCGGGACCCGAAGGAAGTGTAATAGTCAGACATCCTTTCGCCTTCCTCCACATTGGGCAGCAGGTTCTGCGCAATGGTGGTCTTGCCCGTTTGCGCGAAGGCGGCAGCGGCCAACGCCTTGGTCAGCGGATAGTGCATCTCGATTTCCTTGAAGCGGTTCATCGCGCCCATTTCGGCCTTGCCAGCCAATGCCAGCACAAAGAGACGGTAGGCTTGGATCGTTTCGCCTTGCTTGAAGTCGGGGTTGTTCTTCCACTGCTTGGCACGGTCGCCTTGGTATTTCAGCAGACCGTCAATGAAGTATTGCGGCACGTTAAAACCTTGTTTCTGAGCCTCCACCAAGAAGTGCAAAGCGTAAATCTCCGTCCACGGGTCTGTGTAAGTGCCTCCAATCCAGTTGGTCATCGAATTGTCGGCTTTCTGATAGGCCTTCAGGTTGGTGATGGCGGCTTCAATATTGCTGCGCATCGCTTCCTTTTCCTTGTCGTCGAGTTGGACGAAATAATTGAGGTAAAGTTGCGGGAAAGCCTTGGAAGTCAACTGTTCAAGGCAGCCGTGAGGATAATCCATCAAGTAGTCAATGCGGCCAAAGAGGTCGACAGGCAGCAGGCTCGAAACAGTGATGTTGCCCTGCTGCGTGCCCGCCATACCTCCAAGGTTGAAGGGCAAAGTCAATGTCTGTCCAGCCTCGATCTCCTTGGTGACGGTGCTTCTGCGTTCAGCGTAAGGCATACGGATTGGCATCTCGGTTATGGATTGGGCAGTGTAGCCTTCGCCGCGCACCGAAACGTCGAGTACGGCATTACCTATGGTATTAGGGATGTTGGTCTTAACGACAATCAAACCCTCGCCGTTGCCATCAATTTCCACTGTTTTCACTGTGGTAGGCAATGGATCTATAGATTCAAGGTTCTTATTGTTGAACTTCACCTCAAGGGTCTTGTTCTTCATCGTCGGGGCTTGCACTTGGACTTTCAGGTTCAGTTCATCGCCGGGAGCAACCACTCGCGGCAGAGAAGGATAGAGCGTAATCGGGTCGACGACCTTCATCTGTTTTTCGGACGAGCCAAAAGCCTTTCCATTGCCCTTGGCCACCACCATAAAGCGCAGGGCACCAGAGCATTGCGGCACTTCAAAACTATGGGTGTTTTCTTGTCCCGCCTTCAACTCGAAAGGTCCCAAAGTGACGGCGTAGGCCTTGAAACGGTTGTCCAAAGTGATTTCCTGATTGAGGATACCGTCGCCACCGATGGCATAAACGGAACCCAACTCGCCGCTGAACGCATCAACGATGTTGGCGTAGTTGTCCCAAGTGCGGACGCTCAAGGCCTGCTTGCTGTTGAAATAGCCGTAAGGGTTCGGGGTCTTGAAATTGGTGAGGCCGAGAATGCCTTCGTCAACGATGGCCAAAGTGTAGGTCATGGCTTGCTTGCGGGCCTCGCTCACCTTCACTTCAATCTTCTTGTTCGTGTTGGCCGTTTCGGGCACTTGGAGATTGGGTTGCAACTGCAAATCCTTCTTCTCCACCTTCACCGGCACCACGCCATACAAACGAATCGGCATGTCGTTGGCGGCATCATGTGGCTGAATCAGAGCGACATAGACATACACATTCGGAACCATCTCCTCCGTGGTGGTGATTTCCACCTTGCCCTCTTGACCGAGATTTTCGACCAACATGGTCTGCAAAACCCTGTCGTTAGCCTCAACGGTTACGAGTGCCTTGGCCTTGTCGTTGGCAGGGAACGTGACGACCATCTTCTCGCCCACCTGATAACTCTCGGCAGTGGTTTTCATGGCCAATTGCGCAGGCGCACCAGAAGCGGACGAAGAATGTCCATAGCCCCAATCGAAACTGATGACTTTGGCGAACTGATGGCCGCCCTGCTTGTCGTTCACCACAAAGAGATAACTGCCCCATTTTTCGTTAGGAATGTTGAAAGTGACTGAAGTCGTTCCGTTGCAGGTCAAGGTGCCGTTTTGCACGGGAGCCTTGTAAGTGCCTGAAGCATAGCGTTGCAGCGAATACTGATCCTCACTCGACCACCACCAATAGGAATCCAACTTATACAAGGCATATTCCAGGGCAACCGCCGACTGATAAGCCGCGCCGTCCTCGCCGACCATCGCGATATTGAACTTCCAATCCTTGCCCGTGTCGTAGTAACTGCCGTATTTTGAGGAAGTTTCGGGCAAATCCACGCCCACATAACGCTGGAAGGGAGAAAGTTTTGCCTTGAAGGAAGCAATGCTGAAGTCGCCGCCCTGCTCGAAAACCTTCACCGTGAAGATACCGTTCATCATCTGCGAGGCGTAAACGTCCTTCATCGGGCCAAAACCTATGTTGGCGACGCCTTCCGAATTGAGGTTGCCGCTTAACAGCGAAATCTCCTGTGGCTCAAAACTTTGCGTTTCGTTGACGAAGGAATAATTGGCGAAATTCTTGAACGAGGTTTCGCCGCCGCGCAATTTCACATCCACTTCAGCCTTCAAGCCGTTGGCTTTCATGCCATTGAGCCATCTCGAAGTCAGATTGACACGCTCATTGCGTGACAAACTGACCACTTCGGGCAAGTTAAAGTTGATTTCCAAGCGGTTAGGCTTCACGGTTTCCACGCGGAGGTTCTTGGTGATGGTGCTTGTGCCCACCTTGAAACGCGCCGTCCACACTCCCGTTTCGTCGCTGACATTGGTCGGGACGCGGAAGCAATAAATGTCATTCACAGGTTTGGTGTTCACCTGCTTGGCATAGAGGCGACCTGTCGCGTCAACCACCTCAAGGACAACAGGATAGTCGGCAGGCACGCTCGACTCGAAATCGTTCAGCATCAGGTTGAGTTGCATCTCATCACCTGGCCGCCAAACGCCTCGGTTGCTGTAGGCAAATCCCGAAACGCCCTTCTCGACAGGCTCGCCCGCCACATCGAAACGGCTGTAAGAGAGCGCATTGCCATCGTTCAACTTTATCACCGACTTGCTTCCTTTCTTGTCCGTGACCATCACGAAGGCAGGACGGTTTTCGCACTTCAGTTGCGCATGACCCTGCACATCGGTGCTACCTTTGACCAATTCCTGACGCTGGAAATTGTATGCCGTCACTTGCGCGCCCGCAACCGGCATGGCATCGGAAATCCTGTAGACAAACACATCAACCGCGTCGCTGCGACCCATTTTTGCGGTCACGGCCAAGTCGCTGACGACGATGTTCTTTTTCTGCTCCACATAATTATAATAATAGAAGCCATTCGGGTCGCCCCACTCGCCATCGTAGCGGTATTCCTTGTAATCGTAGGCATTGCCGTCCCAATAGGAAGCCTCAAGTGCCTCGTTTTCAGACACTGCGCTACGCATTTCATCAGATGCAAAAGTGTAGTCGGCGGGACCGAAATTGAGGCTCAACTGGTACATCGCACCCGGTTCCACTTTGATATAGTCGGAAAGCACAATCGGGAAGGTCTTCCACTGGTTGGCGTATGGGTTGTCGATGGCCAAACGCACCTTTTTCTCCAATCGACCTGCCTTGCGCACGCCGTAAGTTTCGTTCAATTCGTTGTCCTGCAAGAAGGAAAGGATGTTGTCGTCGAAGATACGCACAATCCTCAAAGTCACCGAGTTAAGGCAGATGGCATCGAAATAGATGGTAGTTTCGTTCACATCGGGGATGATGACACCATCGTCAGTCCAACGCACCTTCGGGAGGTTGTCGGTCAGGTCGAAATCATACTGATAATCGCTTTGCAGCAACATGCCGTTGGCGGCACGAATACCACTGCCCACGGTCAGTTGAAGGCTTTCCAACTGGTAAGGATAAAGGTTGGACTTATCGAAATAGAAATCCACCTTATTTCCCTTAATGTCAGCCTTATAGCCAACTTTTTGGTCGAAATTCACGAAGCCGTCAAGGTTTTGGTTTTCCTTCAGCGGCTGCGAGAAAAGCAAAGTTCCCTTGCTTCCCGCCTTGTCCACATCGAACATCACGGGCTTGAAGACATCCTGAGCATAAACGGTCAGGCTGCGCTCCATCCTCGCCTTGCAGTCAATGGCCTTTCCATCGAGAACGACGGGCATCTCATATTCGTCTTTCTGGCGCTTAAAGCCTTGCAACTCAAACTCAAAGAGGTTGTTGCCCAACGAAGCCACCTCCACGGGATGGGCTTTGCGGAAAGCGTCATCAAAGATTTTGACGGCATCCTCAAGGTCGATGGGCGTGGCAAAGGCAACCTGCATGAGATAACTCATCTCTTCGTTGGAGGTGCAAACGGGCTGCATCGTGACGAGGCTGAAATTCTGCCGGCGCACGCCAAAGCCAAACTCAAGTTGCTGGTCAGCAGGCACATCCACGAAGTCGGCCATCTTGAACTGGCAGACATAGTTCTGGTCCTTGTCGATGTCGTCGTACTGGAAACCGATGGTGTTCTCGTCAATCCAAACGGCCTTGCCTTTCAAAGCGGGCTTGAAGTCGAAAGCCTTGGCGGGGATGGGTTCGCCGTACTTCACTTTCAGCGTCGCGGGATTGTTGAACCGCACCATGACAGGCTCGCCCGCCGCAATGATGCCCGAAGTGTAACTGTCGAGCAAGGCCAACATGGCCTCATTCAAAGGCTGGATGCGCTCCACGAACATTTCCGAACCTTTCGTCGTTCCCTTCTTGCCGCACGAGGGCATGAAGGCCAGCAGCAATGCAGTGACAATCAGGCTGATGCCGCCGAATTTTCTCATTTTTTGATTTGTACTCATATCGTAAAACTTTGATTGTTTTCGAGAGTACAAAAATAGGAAACCTATTTGAGAAAAAAGCCGCTTTTCGCGAAGAAAAACGACTTTTTTACTTTGGTCTGTGAAAGGCAAGGGTTGAAACCTCCAGCCTCCTATCTTGCCATCCCTACGAGGTTCTTATTCCTTCACCACCTTATCCGAAAACACCTTGCCGTTCTCCAATGTCACCTTCATCACATATTGCCCTGCCGAAAGACCTTGCAGATTGAGGCTTTCGAGGCCATTGCGCTGCGTGCGCACGATGCGGCCTTGCAGGTCGTAAAGCTCTATGGTTTTGGGCGTTACATCAGGGGAGAATTGCAGGTGAAGCTCGTCTTGGGTGGGGTTGGGGTAGAAGAGGTAGGGGCGGATTTGGATTCCAGTTTCCTGACAGCCTACCGTGCCGTCCGCCAACACCTTGAGTCTTTTGTCATTTCAGTATTAATTTAGTCGTAAAACTATCGTTTTTATTGTCGATTATTCTAAGCAAATATAGACCTTTGGGCAAGAATCCCATATCGAAATCATTCGTGTTTTGGATTACTTTTACCCTATTGCCCAAACTGTTGTAAACAAAAATTTCAGAAACAGGAATTCCTTCGATGCAGACAACACCAGTAGTAGGATTGGGATAAACCTCGATTTCTTTTTCCGCGATGTTCTCCGCGATAGCAGTTGGATGGCATTCGAACCAAGTCTGCTTGAAACCATCATCTTGATAGGCAGATAAAAGGGCATAGGGATGACATGTTTGATAAACACAAATACCCGCTCCATCAGAGAATCCAGATTCTTTGAGGTCGATGAACGGATAGGTGCCGATAGGGCCGATTCTGTCAATCATTTTCCAATACATTTGTTCGGATTCAAGACCATATAAAGCAGTGAACAATGTGTCTTTCAAAACATATTAGTTCAAAAGAAGCCCGCCTAACTCTACCTCTTGTTTTTGAATTACCAAGAGAGGTTTCATCGAGCAACAAGCGGAATCGTTTCCGTAATTGGGAACACCATTTGCACCCCACCCAGCCGACCGGAATGTGGTAAACACATCACTTTCGTTGAGATCGAAAGAGAAGAACAAATATTCCTTGTCGTTTACATAACGGAAGACCCTATTGTTTTCATAACGAGAGAGGAGCATCTTTCTGGAATTAGAGAGAGGTTGTCCTATCGAATCGACGGGTTGGATTATGTTGTATATTTTGTTTCCAATCAAACTGTCACCTGTCGTTTGCCATACTTCCTTACCATAAACCTCACCTAATTCGGTGTATAAGCAATAGGTCCATTGGGCACCTTGCTCGGGCCATGCATCATTCTTGGATGGGGTTTTATGTTGTCCTATTCCATTCCCCGCAGCCACCAGCAGCAAGAGGAGTAGGGCTTTTTGTTTCAGATGGTTTAATGCTTTCATTTGTCGTTGTGTATTTTTTGTTGTTATTGCTATGTTTTGAGTGTTGTTTTTGTTTCATCCCGCATTGCAAATGCTAGCCTCACGGCTTCCGCATTGCAAATTCGGGAGAACGGGAAACTAATCGATACGAAACCACATTATTCCAAGGCGAAAACGCATTTTTATGCGCCAACGCTTTTGATTTCCCAAAACACGGCAAACTTCCTTGTCATTCGTCACCACCCCGCCCGCAGCGACACATGGGGCATAATGCCGAACATCGAGTAGGCATAAACCCGCATTTCGTTCATGCTGGTATTGGTCTCAAACTGATACCCTAACGGGTTCAAGCGGTTGTAGGCATTGAACACTCCGACACTTGCGCTCCAGTTGAAACTGTTGTTGTACTTTGGCGAATGATAGGCAAACGAAAGGTCCAAACGGTGATAGGCTGGGGTGCGGCTTGCGTTGCGCTCGGTGTAAATCGGGACGGTCTGGCCCAAGTATTCATAGAAACCCACAGGCAATGTGACGGGATGCCCACTCGAATATTGCCATGCCGCACTTGCGCTCCAACGCGGCGTGAACTGGTAATTGCCGTTGATGCGGAAGTCGTGAGGAATGTCAGACAAGGCCGGATATGGGTTGCCGTCGTTGATACCGTCGATGGTATAAGTCACCCTTGAGTAGGTATAGCTCATGGCGCCAGTGAATTTCCCGACCCTCTTCGCAAGGTTAATCTCAACGCCGTATGCCTTCGAGTTGCCGCTTCTCACTTGGCTCAGCACATTCGGGTTGCTGATGAGTTGGGCATGGTCGAGGAAGTCGATTTGGTTCCGGCCTTTCTTGTAATACAGCTCGACCGAAGTGGAGAACTGACCGGCAAAATCGAAAAACGCGCCCGCCGAAACCACGTCGGCGATGACGGGCTTCAGCCCATCGACAGCCGGAAACCACGTCTCCAAAGAGGAATAGTCCAAGGTGTTGTTTTCCAGCACTTGGATGTACTGCACGTTTCGGGCATACGCGGCCTTCAAGGACGTGTTTTCGCCCAGCATGACGTTCATGCTTACTCGGGGTTCGGGATAAACCAGAGTCTTCCCGCCGCCGCCCAAAGGGTGGAAGGCCGACAGGTGAAGGCCATAGTTGAAGCCCAACCAGCGCAAGGGTTTCCAGTCGTTGAGCACAAAGGCGGAATATTCCATTGCCTGATAGCGAGGCAGGCTCAAAACCGTGCTGTCCGATTCGCCGGGAGTGAAGGCATGACGGATGGCACCAACTCCGATGCGCAACTCGCAGTCGGGGGCGATGTAGTAGCTCAAGGCGGCTTTCAGGTTGAGGTCGGAAAGGCCTGTGTGCCAGTTGTATTTCCGCCTTTTGTAGAGGAAATCGAGACTGTTGCGGTAGTCGCTGACGATGAAGGCCGTGTTGAGGAACCAGCGGCTGCCGAAGTTGTGCGTCCAACGCAAGACGCCGGAGGTGTTGCCCCAGGTGTTGAGCAGTTCGTTCCTCGATTCGATGACGTCGTGACCCCTGTAGAAAGAGGCGTATAAGCGGTCATTTTGCCCGATTTTGGTGTTGATTTTCGCGTTCAGGTCGTAGAAAGTGGGGACGAGAGGAATGTCCTCGTTAGGTTTCACGAACAAATCAAGGAAACTGCGACGCGCCGAAACCAAATAAGAGGCCGTTTCCTTGACGATGGGGCCGTTGGCCGTGAGCGTGGCCGCGAAGGGACTCAACGCAACCGAAAAATCGTGGTGGTTCATGTTGCCTTCCTTCATCTTGCAGTCGAGGACGGCAGAGACACGACCGCCGTATTGCGCGGGCATGTTGCTCTTGTAAAGCGTCACTTGGTTCACGGCTTCGGGGTTGAAGATGGAGATCATGCCAAAAAGGTGTGAGGCGTTGTAAATCGGAGCCTCGTCGATGAGGATGAGGTTCTGGTCGTTGGTGCCGCCGCGCACGAACATGCCCGAAGAGGCGTCGCCGAGGGTTTTCACGCCCGACTGCATCTGCACCGCCTTGACGACATCGGCCTCGCCGAACACGCTCGGCAGTTTCCGTATCGAGTTGATGGTCAGCATCTCGGCGTTGAATTCGTTTTGTTTTTGCGGTCGCTCGACGGAGGCCGCCTCCACGGTGACTTCGCCCAAACCCACGGCTTTTCCTTCCAATTTGATTTCCAAGGTTTTGTCGGCATCCATGTGGATTTCGACCTCTTGGGTATTGTAGCCCAAATAAGCGCATTGCAGCTTGTGTTTCCCGGCAGGCAAACGCAACGAGAAGAAACCGTAACCATTGGCCGAAGTGCCTGTCTGCGACGAAGCCTCAAACAAAGTGGCACCGATGAGCGTTTCGCCCGTGGCGGCATCGGTGATGTGGCCGCTGAGGGTATAGGTCTGCGCCCGAAGGCCGACAATAGCGGCAAGGAACAATATGGTGATGAGGATGCGTTTCATGGCTTATTCGTTTTCTGGGATTAATTCACTGAAAGTAAAACCCTTGCGTCGCACGTCTGAGGCGAAGAAATAGCCGAAGCCGTTGCTTACGTTACCTTGCACGTTGCCCGAAATGGTGGAGAAGATGCCTAAGCTCCAGTCGGACTCGTTGAACATGCCCAAAAGGAAGGCGTAGAACGATGGCGAGACCGAACCCGTGATGAAGCACTCTTCCTGGCTCAAATCGGCCATGTCGTAGCCGTTGGTGAAAGACTGCACGGAGAACAGGGCTTGCAGCGACATGTCGGAGTGGACGAAGGTCCAGAAGTTGAGGCTGTCGACGGGCGTGTTTTGGGGCGAATAGAAGGTGACTCCCGTGATGGCAGGCTGCTCCGAAAGCGTATAGACGTGCTTGGGGAACTGGAAACTATGCATGGCATCCCCTGAAGTCGATTCGTATGTGCGACATTTGATGTTGTCTTTCATCAGTTGGAAGTAGTCCGTATCGCCCAAAGGCAGTAGATAGTCCTCGGCGGTGATGTCGCCCGTGGGTGTCTCGACGACGAGTCGGTAGGTCTTGCCCGCCTCGCCTTGGAAGGGTTGCTCCGAAACGAAGGTCTTGTTGCTACGGTCATTCACCTTTTCAATATAAGGAATCGTGTCGCCCTCGCAAAGCACGAAAACGCGGTTGATTTCGGGCAATGCGGAAGGGCTTTCGTTCCATTGCTTGACGGGCGAGACGACGACGCTGTGTTGGCGCATCTCGGTGGTCACGTTGCCGAAGACCGCCACCTTGCCCTGCAAGGCTTCGCCATTAGGCTGGTCGAAACTGTTGATGTCGACTTCATCGATGCGGCTGCAGGAGGCGAGAAGCAGAACCAACGAGAACAATAATACTTTCTTCACTTTTTTCACTTTGGTTGATTTTGGAGTGCAAAAGTACGAAAAAATCTCAATATTTCGCCTTAAAAGTCAGCCCAAGAAAAAACCTATCCACAGGCTCTTTCACCTGCAAGTCGTTGTCCATTCGGACGAAGGCGGAAAGCGAGTATTGCCGCGCCAAACGGTAGTCGACCGAGAACACGGTGCGCAGGTTGTCAATGCCACCTTTTTTGGGGTCATTAGTGAGCCAAAAGAGTTCTGTCGAGAGGGCATACTTGAAGCGGCTATTCATCGGCTGGTAGGTCACTTTCAGGCGGTTGCGCCAATACAAACGCGGATTGACGCGGTGTTCGCCCGTGCGCTCGTCGAAAAAGGTGCCGATGGCTTTGCTGCGCACTTGGAACCTGAAACGGCGCCAATCCTCAGTATAAGTCACTTGCAAACCGAGGCGGCCACGGTTCTCGTAATAGCCTCGGTCGTTGTGGCGGCGGATGTAGTCGGCAGTAAGGCCGATGTTCATGCGATTGTGCAGGCAGGTATAGTCCACCCCAACGGAATTGAGCCAACGGTCGAATTGGGTGCAATTGTTCTCGAAACGCAACTCCTCCTCCACCGAAAGGCCAAAAGGTCCACCCAAGCCTGCTTCAGCCTCAGCCGAAACAATGCCTCCGAAGTCGGTCGACCTTTCACTTTGGGCAAAGACACCAACCGAAAGCAGCAATAATACTATGGTGAGTAGCCTTTTCATTTCCCTTTCTCACAAAACCTACAAAACACTCAAAACTTAATTATCAAAATCCTTCAACTTCGTTATCGTGTCAATCGTATTCACTTCACCATCAATGGGTTCGTAATAAACCTTAACGAAGGCAACATCTCTCAGATAGTCGATATGCCCGACTTCCACTTTGCTGATATTCAACCCCGTGCGCTCGATAAGGTCGGCCTTCAGGTCGTCCTCCTTGCCGTGCTTGGTGTTCTCAATGCGGTCGTAAAGGATGATTTTCATTGCGGTATGCTTCAGCAACTTTGTGCCATCCAAAAGCCAGATAATCAACACTGTAAACAGGTTGACCAAGACAAGTTCGGAATAGCTCGTCGACAATGCCATGCCATTGACGATGCTCAGACCCATCACCACGAAAAGATAGGTCATTTCGCGAATTTTTATGGTCTCAGTTCGGTATCGAATCATCCCGAAAATGGCAAACAGGCCGAGGGCGTATGCAATGTTCATCTTCATATTCTCCATCAGTGAAATGATGAGGAAAATGACCACCGCGAACATGAGGAAGGTGAAATAATAGTCCTTGCGGTTGGCCTTTTTGTAATAGAAGCAATGGATGATGACCCAACAGACCAAGAAGTTGAAAACGAAGCGGATAAGCATCGTCCAAAGGCTTTGGGCATCAAAAAGCGGCACGCCGAGGAAGTCCATTCCGCTGGCACCGCCACCAAATTCGCGTGCAATGTCAGGATCAAAGTCCTGCAGGTTGATTTGTAACAGGTTCATATTTCGAGATTTAAAATTTCATGATTTCAAGATTTAAGATTCTTCATTCCACATTCATCATTCCGCATTTTCTCCATTTTCCTAAGTTTTTTCTTAAACCGGTTCTGCTTCACCTCGGGGCAAGTCAGGCAGGTGCCAATGCAATACTTGCTGACCTTGAACGGCTTGATTCTCAGGTCGAAAAGCACATCCTTTAGGAGAGATTTTGCCCTACCGTCCTGTTTCAGTTCCATCACGACCAAAGGCGACATCGAAGCGGTTGCGCCGTTGCGTAGGTTCTCGAAACGTAGGTTGCAGTCGATAGTGAGGCGCTCGGTTTTCCCATAGTTGACCAAGGTGATTCGGTCGAAAATCGTCACCAAATGCGGGCTGAGCGACTTGACCTCGTAAGGCTGTTTCTCGGCCAAAAACGCCGCCACTTCGGGGTTGTCCAAGATATTGGGAATGGGTTCCACAGCGATGCGTTTCTTCTTCGTGCGGCCTTTGTTGCTCTTGTGCTTCACCTCGCAAAAAGTCAGTTTTGAGTCAACGTAGGTACGAACACGAACTTTGTCGCGCACCAAGTGACGGTCGTGGTGGATGAGGTACATGGTCAGTTCCGGCGTGTCGTAATACACAGTGCTATAGGGCGATAGGCGGTTGCCTTCCACCTCTTGGGCATAATAGTTTTCGCGGATGCCCAAAAGAATTTCATGCAGTTGAGCCTCCGTCACCACATATTTCGTGTCGATGCGGTTCATCAATTTCACACCGCTCATCTCATCAAGCGAAATCGGCTTCATGCCCTGCACTATGTCAAGAATTTCCTCCACGGGACTTATTTCGGGACGTATTCGTATGTTTTCACCGATTCCAGTTTGCCGTTGGGGTAATAATTGAGTTGGCGCACCTTGGAACCGTCTTCGTCATACTCGAACTTTCTGATTCTGACCACTTTATCGCGGTCGTTGTACTCAATCTCGCGCACCACCTTGGCCGAAATGTCGCTGTTTTCGGGGTACTCGCTCACCACACGCCATTTCTGGCCGTAAGAAGCGTATTCGATTTCCTCAATCTTGCGGCCCATCGCGTCATAGGTCGTCACGCGATCGAGGAAAGCGCGTTTGTCGCCCGCCGCCGTGTTCCATTCCTTCAGCACCATACCTCGACGATTCTCACGCTTGGCGATAGTGGCATCTGAAACCGATTGGGCCATAGTACCGAAGCCAATGGCAAAAAACGCCATAATTATTACTAATCTTTTCATTATTAGAGATTTAATATTCAAAATTTACGATTTAAGATTTCAGTTCCTTATACATTAATGATGACTTCAAACTGTTCCTCAAGCTCATAAATCAGCCCTGCATCGCTGACGGTGATGCTTTGGAAAACAAAATCAGGGATTTCCGTGTTGATGTCATCGGAAGCGGTAAACACTACATATTCGCCAGGTTGCAGTTTTTGGAAACCGAAATAACCATCAGGTCCCACGCGGGTGTCGTCGAAAGGAACCTCCTCTCCCACCCTACGGATATAGACCCGATGTTCGCAAGCCCAGCCCTCACCGCGCCAACTGCCGTTGTGGTAATATGAGGCATGAACGCGCCCTTTCACGACGGAAGTGCCGTATGCCTTGCCATCGTGAATGTAGAGCGTTGGCACCTGAGCCACAGCGCCTCGCGCCAATTCTACCGTTTCGCTCACAGCTACCTTCTGGCCCGAAGGCAAGGTGGAATAAGCATACACGGTATAGTTGCCAGGACGCAGATACTCAAACCGATAGCCGCCATCGGCACCTGTTTCAATATCGTCGCCGAAAAAGTTCTCATCGCCATAAACGATGAAAACATCGGTCTTGGCCGCGTTCACGGTGTCGGGGGTCAGGGTATAGTCGTCGTCGGGATGATGCACCAACTTCACGAAGCCCTGCACCGTGCCCGTGCCGCCCATGCCCTCGCCTTTGTTGCACGATGGCAACAGCAATGCCACCGCAACCAAAAACAACAATAATTTCAATGTTTTCTTCATATCGTCAAATATTTAAGTCTGCAAAGATAATCATTCAACGGAATACAGAAAGAAAAATTATCCAATTCCATTTTTAAACACGAATTATCAGGAATTTATCACGAATTTTTCATAAATTCAATTTCTTTCAATTCGTGTTTAATTCATGGCAATTTATGTCTAAAAGTCGCTGATGTTGCCGCAAATCTTCTTCAAAACCGTCACAAAAGTCTGCACGTCTTCCTCTGGAATGTCCTTCATCGCCTTGTTCATCGTCTCGATGGCCAATTGTTTGGTCGAATCCTTCAAGGCCATGCCTTCTTCTGTCACGACGATGTTGTTCACGCGGCGGTCACCTTTGGCCACGGAGCGCGTCACGAGACCTTTTTTCTCCAAATTGTCAATGAATTGCGTCACCGAGTTCTTGTCCTTCTGGATAATGAAGGCGATGGCCTGCTGGGTAAGCGTACCCTCGTTCCAAAGCGTGTCCATGACGAGGTACTGCTCCGCCGTCAGGTTCACGCCGTGCTTCTTGAACACCTCTGCAAGGTGTTTCTTGAGCCTACAATTCAAGATGTTGACATAAACGCCAGCTTGTTTTACGAGTATCATATTATCACGTTTTTGGGATTATCACAAACTCCGAAAATGCAAAGATAGGGATAATATTGGAACAAAGAACGAAAAGGCAGTTTTTTTATTCCGCCAAGTCAGAAAAGTAGGCTAACACGGAATACAACGGAATGTTCTCCATCCAGCCTTGGTCGGCGTAGGGCAGCATGGAGCAGCGCAGGGCTTTCAGGTGCTTGTCGGCATGATCAACATTCACGAAGCCGTTCAGCGACTTGCTTTTCGTGTTCTCCTCGGCCTTCACCTCAATCGGGATGATGCGCTCATCGGTCTGCATGAGGAAATCCACTTCCTGCGTCGAGTTGTCCTTGCTGAAATAATAGAGCGGCAGGTCGCCAAGGGTTTTGAGTTGCTGAAACACATAGTTTTCGGAAAACGCGCCCTTGAACTCTACGAAAACCTTGTTGGCGATGACCATCAACCGCGCCGGTGCGTTCGACATAGCACCCAGCAACCCTACGTCGAGCAGATAGAGCTTGAAGGCTTCCGTGTCTTCATAAAACGACAGCGGCATGGTGGGATTGAGGCAACGGCGCAGCTTCAGCACCAAACCAGCATCGACGAGCCATTGAATGGCCATCTCGAAGTCCTTGGCCCGCGCCCCCTTCCTGACCGCGCCATAGACGAACTTCTTGTTTTCCTTGGCCAATTGCCCTGGTATGGAACTCCACACCAAGCGGATGCGTTGCGTTTCGCCGCCGGCGTGTTTGGCGAAGTCGCGCTCATAGGTCTTCAATATCGACTTCTGGATTCGGCGCACCTTGGGCACGTCGCGGTCGGTGATGTAGCTCAGCACCGCCTCCGGCATCCCTCCGACATAGAAATATTGGCGGAGCAAGTCTTGAAGTTTGGTGTCCAATGTGCGCAAAATGTCCCACTGCTTGGCGTTCAACACCTCACAGAGCTGTTCCTCGCCCATCGCCCAAAGAAACTCCTCAAACGACATGGGATAAAGGCTCAAAATATCGACCTTCCCAACGGGATAGGATTCGCCCGTGCGACAACTGATGCCCAACAACGAACCCGCCACCACCACATGCTGGTCGCTGGCGTTCTCGCAGAAATACTTCAACGAGGTCAAGGCTCGCGGGGCCTCCTGAATCTCATCTATAAATAGGAGCGTTTTCCCCGCATTGATGCTTTGGTTGGTAAAAGCCTCGATAGCGCGCAAGATTCTTTCCATGTCAAAATCCTGCAAGAAGAGCTCCTTCATAAAATCGTTGTTGTCGCAGTTGAGATAAATCAGGTTCTCATACTCCGCCATTCCGAACTCTTTTATGATAAAGGTTTTTCCCACCTGTCTGGCACCCTCCAAAACGAGGGGTTTTCTTCCTGGTGAATTTTTCCACTTCACTAAATCATTAATAATTCTACGTTTCATTTTCCATTGATTTTGAATTTCGATGCAAAAATACTAAATTTTAGACACATACAACAGATTTGAACAAATATTTTTGGGAATATTTGGAAAATCTATACACTTTTCTTGGGGAATATTCCGCAAATTACCACACTTTTATTGGGGAATATTCAGCTAATTACTACATTTTTATTGGGGAATATTCAGCAAATCACTACACTTTTCTTTGGGAATATTCGACAAATTACTACACTTTTCTTGGGGAATATTTGGAAACTTACTACACTTTTCTTGGGAAATATTCGACAAATTACTACACTTTTCTTGGGGAATATTCGGCAAGTCACTACACTTTTCTTGGGGAATATTCTGCAAATCACTACATTTTTATTTGGGAATATTCGACAACTTACCACACTTTTCTTGGGGAATATTCGGCAAGTCACTACACTTTTCTTGGGGAATATTCGGCAAATCACTACATTTTTATTTGGGAATATTCGACAAATCACTACATTTTTATTTGGGAATATTCTGCAAATCACTACATTTTTATTTGGGAATATTCGACAACTTACCACACTTTTATTGGGGAATATTCGGCAATTTACGACATTTTTCTCGGGGAATATTCAGCAATTTACTACACTTTTATTGGGGAATATTCGGCAATTTACGACATTTTTCTCGGGGAATATTCAGCAATTTACTACACTTTTTTTGGGGAATATTCGGCAAATTACCACACTTTTCTTGGGGAATAAAAAGAAAAGGCCTCCCTGATGGAAAGCCCTTTCTAATCGGTTTTGAAAAACGCTTACTCAATCCTCATATTCGGAATCTGACCGTCACCGTCGTAAAACCCACGACCAAGTTTCTCGCGCACTTCCTTGAAGGCATTGAGCGTGTAGTTCACATCGTCCATCGTGTGGGCTGCAGTCGGGATGATACGGAAGATAATCATGCCCTTGGGAATGACCGGATAAGTGATGACCGAGCAGAAAATCCTATAGTTTTCGCGCAAGTCCATAGCGATGTTGGTGGCCTGAACCACGTCACCCTGCACGTGAACCGGTGTGACGCAAGCCTCGGCGGGACCGATGTCGAAGCCCAAGTCGCGGAAGCCCTGCTGCAAGGCGCGAGTCACCTTCCACAGTTGGGCACGCAATGCATCACCTTCGGCACTGCGAATGATTTCCAAACGCTTCTCGCACCCTTCCACAATGGCCAAAGGCAGACTCTTGGCGTACATTTGGGAACGCATATTATAACGCAAAAACTCAATCACATACTTCGGACCAGCCACAAAGCCGCCAATGATGGCCATAGCCTTGGCGTATGCCCCAATGTAAATGTCGATGTCGTCCATCACGCCGAAATGCTCCGACGTGCCGCGTCCGTTGGGACCCATCACGCCGAAGCCGTGGGCGTCGTCGATGAGGATGCGGAAGCTGTATTTCTTCTTCAGCGCCACGATGCCGGCAAGGTCGCCAAGCGCGCCCGTCATGCCGTAAACGCCCTCGGTGATAACGAGGATGCCGCCTCCCGTCTTGGCCACCACTTCCGTGGCGACCTTCAGTTTCTTCTCAAGATCTTCCATGTTGTTGTGGCGGTATTTGTACTTGTTGCCGATGTGAAGACGGATGCCGTCGAGCAGGCAGGCGTGGGCCTCGTTGTCGTAAACAATCACGTCGTGAGGATTGACCAAAGTGTCGATGGTTGACACAATACCCTGATAGCCAAAATTAAAGAGATAGGCAGCTTCTTTCTTCTCGAAATCAGCCAGTTCCTTCTCGAAATGCTCGTGCATACGGGTATGACCCGTCATCATACGCGCGCCCATGGGTGCGGCGAGGCCGTATTTGGCAGCGGCTTCAGCATCCACGCGGCGAATTTCGGGATGGTTGGCCAAGCCCAAATAGTTGTTCAAGCTCCAGCAGAGCACTTCCCTGCCGTTGAAGGTCATGCGCGGCCCCATCTCGCCTTCCAAGCGCGGAAATGCGAAATAGCCGTCTGCGCGTTCGCGATACTGCCCAATCGGGCCACCGGAATCCTTTGATATTCTTTCGAAAATGTCCATTTTCCTTGATTTAAGAGTTAAAATTCAAAGATTTAAGATTCAAAATTTTTTCTGTAGGGTTGTCACACCGTGACACCCGATTATTGAGCCACAAAATTAGTAAATATATTGATTATCCTAACATCAAGGAATTATTTTTAATTTTGCAGGTTGAAATTATTGAATATGCTAAACCTCAAAAACAAAATGGCACTCATCACCGGCGGCGGCACCGGCATCGGACGCAGCATCGCACTCCACTTGGCGCAAGAGGGCTGCAACCTCGTCCTAACTGGACTGGGCATCAGCGACTTGGAAGCCGCCAAAGCCGAGTGCGAAAAATACGGCGTGAAAGCCTACGCCACCGAAACACAATTGGACGACTACGCCTCCATTGACCGACTTTATGACTTCGTGGTTTCCAATGGATTAAGCATCGACATTTTCGTGCTCAACGCGGGCATCTCGCAACGCGAAAAGGCTTTGGACACCGACATCAGCGTGGACGAAAAAATCCTGAAAATCGACTTCCTCAGCGGGGTGTATCTCGTCAAGAAGTTCAAGGAGATGATTTTAGCGAAGGAACACGTCCAGTTCAGTGTAACCACTTCCCTATCAGGGCTTTTCGGCTTCCCGTTGCGCTCGGCTTATTGCGCGGCCAAACATGCCTTGTTCGGGTTTTATGAATCCTTGGAATTGGAATATGACAACATCGGCGTGACTTTCCTCATCCCGGGACGCATCAACACGCAAATCAGCAAGAGCGCGCTCCACGGCGACGGCACCGCCCACGCCAAAATGGATGCCGGACAAGCCAACGGCCTCGATGTGGACAAATGCGGCAAAATCGCCGTCCGCGCCATCAAGCGACAGAAACACAGGAAGTTAATCGGTCGTACCGAACTTTTGATGGCGCATATCCACAAATATTGCTTACCTTTGTATTATAAACTATCGAGAAAAATATCAGCGACATGAAATCAAAAGTTATCTGCGGCATACAGCAAGTGGGCATCGGCGTGAACGACTTCGTCGAGGCCTGGAAATGGTACTACGACAACTTCGGCTTCGAAATCAAAATCGTTGACGACGAGGGCGTTGCAGAACGAATGTTGCCCTACACGGGAGGCAAGCCCCAACCGCGCCGATCGGGCATCGCGGTCAACATCCGTGGCGGCGGCGGCTTCGAGATTTGGCAACCCAAAGGTCGCCCACTCAACTACCTGAAAGAGCCCGTCAAACTCGGCGATTTGGGCATCCTCATCGCCAAAGTAAAATGCCCCGACATTGACGAGGCCTACAGCACCTTTATTAATAACGGAGCGGACATCATCAGCAAACTCACCGTTTCCCCTTGGGGACAGTGGCATTTCTTGATGAAAGACCCTTACGGCAACCTCTTCCAAATCGAGCAGGACAATTATGTCTTCGTCGATGAGGACTTACCGACCGGCGGTGCTAATGGCGTCATCATCGGCGTGAGCGATATGGACAAGTCGCTTCCCTTCTACACGCAACTTCTTGATTACGACAAAATTGTCTTTGACCAAACGGACGTTTTCGATGATTTTGAAAGTCTGCCCGGAGGTGAAAAGAAGTTGCGCCGCGTCGTCCTCGAACGCTCCAAACCCATCGAAGGGCCGTTGTGCAAGATCATGGGCACCTCGCATCTCGAACTGATTCAAGCCGTTGATGGACCTGGCAAGAAACTCTACGAAAACCGCTTTTGGGGCGACCCAGGTTTTATCCACCTCTGCTTCGACGTGCGCAATATGGATGCGGTGAAAGCGCAAGCCGAGGCGATGGGACATCCTTTCGTGTGCGACAGCGGCGCCGACTTCGGCATGGGCGATGCCAACGGCCATTTCACCTACGTCGAAGACCCTGACGGAACGCTTATCGAGTTCGTAGAAACCTTCAAAATCCCGATTGCGAAAAAGTTCGGGATTTACCTCAACTTGGCCAAGAAAGACGACCACAAGCCATTGGGAATCTTGAAGTTACTACGATTCGCCAAAGTCAAGCGCGAGAGCATCAATTGACAACAAAAAGCAACCAACGACAATCCAAACTTTAAACATTTCTACACAAATAAGCAGCCGACCCCGAAAGAGGTCGGCTGCTCTGCGCATTTTGCGCTATCCTTGATACAAATTCCACTCTTTTTACTTGATGCCCAATTTGGCTTTCACATCGTTGGTGGCGTTAATGGCATCGTCGCCAACAAAGACGGCGGCACCCGTGGCCAAATCAAGGACGTATGTGTAACCCTTTTCCTTGCCCACATTGTTGATGGCGGTTTGAATCTTGTCGAGGATGGGCTTCAGCAATTCGGCACGTTTCGACTCGAACTCGTTCTCGGCATTGGCCTGGAAGGTCTGGATGCGGGTCTGCAAGTCGATGATTTCCTTTTCTTTCGACTGCTTCACCAAGTTCGACATGGTGGCTTGGTTGGCCT
The DNA here is from genome assembly GCA_902770835.1 of uncultured Bacteroidia bacterium. GTDB lineage: Bacteria > Bacteroidota > Bacteroidia > Bacteroidales > F082 > Limimorpha. The sequence continues at coordinate 46,174 of CACXUM010000004.1, read as the reverse complement.
CGTAGTCTTGCATCTTGGTCTGATACTCCTTGGCCATCGTCTCTAATTGGCTCTGAAGTTCACCATAATACTTCTCCAAATCCTTCTCGGCCTTAGCCTTGTCAGGCATAGCATCGAGGATTTCAGCCGTGTTGACGTGCGCAATCTTTACTTGAGCATTGGCCACTCCACTCATCACAAAGAGTGCCACACCCAAAAACAATACTTTGAATACTCTTTTCATTTTATTGATTTTTAATAAATTAACCCTATTTTACTTGACATTTGAGCGGCAAAGATAGGAATTTTTCGCGTTCAACCGCCCAATTATCCATTATTTCTTTGGCGATACAGCACCACCTTTGGTTCCACCCACCGGACTGCCTGCATTGCTTCCCGTAGTAGCGGCAGCCTTGCGACGGTCTTCGCGACGCACGGTCTGCATCACATTGCCGAGTTGGTCGAGCACGTCGTCGCTGATGTCGTTCTTATCGGAGGCGTAAAGCACCGAAGTGCCCGAGGCTAAGTCGAGGACAAAAGCGTAGTTTTTGGTTTGAGCCACTTCTTTCATAGCAGTGTAAACCTTCTCTTGGATGGGCTGAATCAGTTCAGTGCGCTTCTGGTAGAGCTGGCCTTCCGAGCCGAAGTATTGCATCTGCAAGTTCTTGGCTTCCTGCTCCTTATCGACGATAGCCTGCTCGCGGGCGCGTTTTTGGTCTTCGGAAAGGAGGAGCATTTCGGTCTGGTACTTGCTGTACATCTCCGACACCTTGTCGTAAACGGCCTTCACTTCCTTTTGCCATTTCGTGGAGAGTGCGTTGAGTTCTTCCTGCGCGTCGCCGTATTCCGGGATGTTTTCCATGATGTACTCCGAATCGACATACACGATTTTCTGTCCGCCGCCAACAATCTGCGCATTGGCGGTCAAAATGCCGCCACAAACCATCGCGGCGGTCAAAACCAAGGTTTTAAATGCTTTCATTTTATCTGATATTATTGTTCTGTTTTTCTTTATCAATAATCGTTCCAAAAAAACAATCATTCCATTATTTTAAGTTGCAGGGGTTTACACCGCCTGCCTATTTTTCTGTCGTCCCTACGGGACTAATTTCTACTTCCTACCTCCTACTTCCTACCTAATCAATCGATCCTCCAATGGAGAAATGGAACTGGCTGCCATTGCTGCCCGAAAGGCCATACACTTCGTCGAAGCCATAACCCCAATCGAGGCCGAGCAAGCCGAACATGGGCAGATAGATGCGCACACCCACACCTGCCGAGCGTTTCACATCGAAAGGATTGAAATCCTTGAACCCAAGCCAGCAGTTACCAGCCTCAAGGAAGGTGAGAGCATAGATGGTGGCCTGCGGATTGAGCGAGAGCGGATAGCGCAACTCAAGCGTGTATTTCGTCAACATGTCGCCGCCGTTTCCGCCCGAGTTGGAACTGTTGTAGAAGCCCGGCGTGAGTGAGTTGTTGGCATAGCCACGCATACCGACCAATTCGCGACTGTCGACGGAATAGTTAGACAAACCATCGCCACCAAGGAAGAAACGGTGGAACGGCGTGGGACCGATTTGACTGTTGAAATGGCCCAAATAGCCGAAACGAACTCGGGTCATAAGCACGAGTTTGTCATAGAGTTCGGTGAACCACGCTGCCTTGAAAGTCCATCTATGCATCTCAATCCACTTGTACTTCTCGTTATCGGGGAGGTCAGTGTAGTTCATATTAGTCAACAGCGAATAGGGTGGCGTGATTTCGAGGCCAAATTGGAACTCGGAACCGTTGCGCGGATAGATGGGCTGGCTCACGGAGTTGCGCGAAAGTACGAAACTATAACTGATGAGGTTGTACTTGCCGTCGCCAACGTTCAGGAAGGATGTCTGGTAGTTGTTCAAATTGTAACGCTTCACGTTGAGGCCATGATATACGGAAAAATAGTCGTCAGGCCAAGTCAAGCGACGACCCAAACCGATGGTGCCGCCCGTCATGTTGAAATAGCCGTAGTTTTCGGAAGTCTTTTCCACTGCCTTGGCATAAAACGATTGGTAGAACGAGACACTGAACGCATTGGGCCTGCGGCCACCGAGCCACGGTTCGGTGAACGAAATGCTATAAGTGATGTATTGCGTTCCAAGAGTGCTCACGCTCAGGCCGAGTTTCTGTCCGTCGCCAACGGGAATAGGTCGCCATGCCTTCTTGTTGAAAAGGTTGCGCATGGAGAAATTGGAAAACTGTAACCCTGCTTCAAGCATCAACATTTTAGCAGCATAACCGGCCGAGAAACGGATTTGGTCGGCGGCAGCCTCCTCAACCGTGTAATCAATGTCGACGGTGTTGTCGGAGAAGTTGGGCTGTATGTTGGGGTTGATGTTCTCTTGGTTGAAGAAACCCAGCGTAGCCAATTCGCGGACGGAGCGCACCACATCGCTGCGGCTGTACAACTGCCCGGGACGTGTGTAGAGTTCGCGCAGCACAACATGGTCGTAGGTCTTGGTGTTGCCAGCCAGCGTCACATTGCTGATGCGTGCCTGCTTGCCCTCGTTGAGGCGGATTTCGAGGTCGATGGAATCGTTCTCAACCGACACCTCAACGGGGTCGACGCGGAAGAAAAGATAGCCATCGTCCATATATAGCGAACTGATGTCCAGATTGGTCTCGCTGTAGTTCAGGTTCTTGTCGAGCAACTCCTTATTATATACATCGCCCGGCTTGATGCCAAGGATGGAATTGAGGGTTTCGGCGCTGTATTTCGTGTTGCCCGTCCATTTGATGCTGCGATAGTGGTATTTGTTGCCTTCGTCAACGAAGAGGTCGATGCCGAGGTTTCCGTCGTCCATGCGATAGACCGAATCGCGCACGATACGCGCATCGCGGTAACCTTTGGCGTTGTATTTCGCAATGATGAGTTTCTTGTCGTCCTCAAAGTTCTTTTCCAAATATTTCGAGGCCTTGAAGATACGCGGACGGTAATTGTCGTAGAAATATTCCTCGATGCCATTGATGGCCCGCATAGGATGCAAAGTGACCAAATCGGCAACGGTGTTCACAATCAGCGGACCGATGGGGTCAAGCGGATCGAAATGGCCGCGTTCCTTGGTTTCCTTCATTGACGAAAGCACCAATCCATCCGTAAAGTTCTCGTTGCCATTCACATTGATTTTCCCAATCTTCACTTTCTTTCCCTTGTCGATGTTGATGACCATGTCGACATAGTTCTCGCGGGCGGTGTCGGCCTTTTGTTCAATGTCGATGTCCACATTGAGATAGCCCTTGTCGTAATAGAAATCCTCGATGATTCGGGTGGTCTTGGTCAAAAGGTGGTCGGTGGCAATGTCACCTCGCGAAAGGTTGATTTTGTTGCGAATGTCGTCGGCCTCGCTTTTCTTGATACCCTTGAAAGAGAACTTCGACACACGCGGTTTTTCCTTGATGGCGATTTGCAGAAACACCTTATTTCCCACAAAGTCAGTGGCATTGATGGCCACATCCTCAAACAAGCCCTGCTCCCAAATCTTCTTGATGCCCGATGAAATCTCGTCGCCCGGAATGGAGATAGTCTCGCCCACTCTCAAGTTGGCAATCAAACTAAGCATGGAAGCATCAACGTACTTCGCGCCCTCCACAACGATGCCGCCGATTTCGTACTTCTGCGGTCGGGCATAGTCGATTTCCGAGAGGTCGTCGCCAATTTGGATTTGGGCAAAAGTGCTACTCCCGAAGCCCAAAAGAGCCACAAAAAACAGCATTATGGGTAAAAATCTATATCGCATAGTTCTATCTTTCAATCATTTAGTGGCGACTTGCTCGCTGGTTTTCCCGAACCTGCGCTCGCGGTGCTGGTAATTCAAAATCGCTTCGTAGAGGTCGGCCTTGCGGAAGTCGGGCCAATATTTTGGAGTGAAATACAATTCGGAATATGCCAACTGCCACAGTAGGAAATTGCTGATGCGTTCCTCGCCACTGGTGCGGATAAGCAATTCAGGATCAGGCATATTGGCCGTGGAGAGGTAAGACGAAATCAACTTGTCGTCAATCTCCAGCGGCTTGATTTTCCCCGATGCGGCATCCTCAGCCATGCGCTGCGTGGCTTGTTTCAGGTCCCAACGGCCCGAATAACTCAAAGCGAGGGTGAGCACCATGCGGGTGTTGTGGCTCGTGTCGTCAATGGCTTGCATCAATTGGTCGTAGTTCGACTTGGGCAGGCTTTTCAGGTCGCCGATGGCGTTCAGCTTGATGCTGTTCTTGTTCATCGTGCTTACCTCGTTCCTGATGGTCGTGGCCAACAGCGACATCAGCCCTGTGACCTCCGCGAAAGGACGATTCCAGTTCTCGGTGGAGAAGGCGTACAAAGTCAGGTAAGGCACCCCGATTTCCGCCGAGGCCTCACTCACCTCGCGCACCGATTGAATCGCACTTTGGTGCCCGAAAAGGCGTTGCTTGCCGCGTTCCTTGGCCCAGCGTCCGTTGCCGTCCATGATGATGGCAATATGCTGCGGAAGCCGCTCACGGTCAATTTGTTGCATCAGTTGGTCTTTCAGTTCCATAGTCGTCAGAATTTGCTAAGGTTACAGCCCCTTCCATCGGGCAAGTTAAACTTCCAAGTCAGCGACACACGCGCCATGCCAAACCAATCGTTGAAGGAGGAATTGCCTCGCTGTTGGCCTGGGATATAGTTGCCCGTGGGGTCAGACAAATCGTAATTCGCACCGTTTTCGTCGGTATAGAAGGCGTGTTCCTCGGGATACACCGTCGCAACATCATCCAAATAATCGGTGAAAGTCTTCTGCATCCTCCACTCCACCGTGCCCGCCATGTGGCGCGAAATCGAGAACTTCACGCCCATGCCGAAAGGAATGGAAACGCCGATAGTACTGGTCTTGCCAAACATCCTTTTATACCATTTCTCGTTGGGGTCATAATATTCCGTCTTTTGGTCGCTCAAGTCCACCATTGTGCCGTTCACATCGGCGAAGGCCGTGTATTGGAACACAGAAATGCCGCCGAAAATGTATGGCGACACATTCTTTTTCGGGTTGCCAGTGTAGTATTCGAGGAAGTTGAACTCGGCCATGAGGCTGAAGTCGTTGATGATCGAGGTGAAATTCAGTCCGCGCTCAGGCCGCCATTTGATGACCTCGTCGGAAGCCGTCACCGTGGCGCGGCTATAGTCGAAACGGAATGTCCAGCGGTTGTTGTAATTGAAGCGGACGATGCCGCCGTATTGCAACTGTGCCTGCGCGAAAGGCAGCATAGGATTGAGGTCGCCCATATAGTAACTCAACCCGACATGAGGCCCCACTTCGAGTGTTTTGGGGTCGTCAAATTGGGCATTGGCTTGGACAAAAACAGCCAAGCAACTCAAAACCAATAAAATACGAATCTTTCTATACATAATTCAAGACTGCAAAATTAGGAAATTTTCCAATGAAAACGACAGAAATCAATTTCTATTGTCTTTGCCCCACATCAATTTGTTGCGGATGGTACCGAAAAAGTCCTCGCCACGCATCCTGACGAGGTTGAGGCAGAAGCCAGCCTTGCGCACCTCCAACTGCACGGAAGTGTCTAAGGTACAATTCCTTGAGTCCATGCTGAACACAAAACTTTTCTCCCTTCCTTCCACCTGAATACGGATGGTGCTGTCGTCAGGGATGACCACGGGGCGCACGGTCAAATTGTGCGTGGCGATGGGCGTGATGACGAAGTTTTTCGCATTAGGCGCGATGATGGGACCTCCCGCACTCAATGAGTAGGCTGTGGAACCCGTCGGAGTGGCCAAAAGGATGCCGTCGCCCCAATAGGTGTTGAGGTAAACATCATCGACAAACACCTTGATAGCCAACAGACTATGTTCTGGATTGCGGATAACGTTCAACTCGTTTAAAGCGTATTTTACATCGTCAAAGACCTTTTCGGGCGAAACAAGCTCCAAAAGGCTGCGCTGCTCAACGGTGTAATCGCCTGTAAGGACGCTGTTTACCGCATTGACAATCTCGTTTTTCGAAATGCTCGAAAGGAAACCCAAACGCCCCATGTTGATGCCCGCCACAGGAATGCCCGAATCGAGGACGAAGGGAACGGTGTCCAAAATGGTGCCGTCGCCCCCGATGGAAAAGAGCAGGTCGGCGTTCAAGTCGGCATTGGAAGTGAATACGCTGTAGTTCACGCCTGAAGGAACGAAAGCCTTAACCAATTCAGCAAAAGGCTGGTATACAACAATTTCAACTTGGTTTTTGGCCAATTCCGCAAACAATTGCCGCATATATTCCCCGTTTTCTGGGGCGATGGTTTTTCCAAATAGGGCGATGGTCATAGTTTTTATATTTTCGTCTGGTAGGGACAACGGAGCTTCCCCGTTGTTGGCGTGTTCGCCTATTCCTACAGTATAGTTATCCTTCTTCCTTCACAGATTCATGGCTTTCGTCGGTCATCATGCGAAGGTAATTCACATAGCGCCAGTCGGCAATGTCGCCGTTCTCGACCGCCGCTTTCACCGCGCAACCAGGTTCGTGGGTGTGGGTACAGTTGGCAAAACGGCACTCGCTCATCAGGTCGCGCATTTCAGGAAAACGCTGCGCAAGGGTCTCTTTCTCAAGGTCATACAGCACAAACTCCTTGATGCCGGGCGTATCCACAATCCACGCGCCGAAGTTCAAGTGGTGCATCTCGGCAAAAGTCGTGGTGTGTTTGCCTTTTTCATGGTAGTCGGAAATCGCGCCAATGCGGACGTTCAACGACGGGTCTAAGGCGTTTACGAGAGCCGACTTCCCCACGCCTGAATGTCCTGAAAACAGGCATATCTTGTCTTGCATCAAGGTTTTAAGCTCCTCAACTTGGAAACCTGTCTTGGCCGAAACACCAAACGAAGTGTAACCCAAGCTTTGGTAATATTCCATCAAGACGCACATCTCCCCTATCTGCTCGTCGGTGTACAAGTCGCACTTGTTAAAAATGACGGCGGCGGGAATGTGGTAGGCCTCAGCGGTCACCAAAAAGCGGTCGATGAAACCCGTGGAAGTGCGCGGCTGAGCGATAGTGGCCACTACAATAGCCAAATCGACATTGGCGGCGATGATGTGAGAAGCCTTGCTCAAATTCACTGATTGCCTGACGATTACATTCTCTCGCGGTTCAATTTTCTTGATAACTCCCGTATCTTTGCCAGGTTCCTGTTCAAACTCAACGTTGTCGCCCACGGCCACAGGATTGGTGGAGCGCAAGCCGTCCAAGCGGATTTTCCCGCGCAGGCGGCATTCCCACTGCCGACCTTCACCGTCCAAGACGATGTACCAACTGCCCGTCGATTTAATGACTTTCCCTAACATTTCTGGTAACGTTTTCCAGGCAATGCCATCAGCACGCCGTCGAATTCCAAATTCAAAAGTATAGCTGCAATTTTCGTGGTCGGCAACTCGGTTTTCACGATGATGTCGTCCAAATTGACCACCGCGCTCGTGCCAAAACAATCCATAATCAGTTTTTCCTCGTCGGTGAACTCACGGAACAAAGCCGTTTGTTTCTCAACCTTTTGCTCTGAATCCCAACGCATTGCATAACGCAAATTCAAAACACTCTCCATCAAATGGGCGCGGTTGGTACGAATGAGATAATTGCAACCTTGACTATAGATGTCGAGAACACGACCTGGATAGGCGAACACGTCGCGGTTGTAGGAATTGGCGATGTCGGCGGTAATCAGTGAGCCGCCTTTCAACGCTGATTCAATGACAATTACGGCATCCGCCATGCCAGCAATGATGCGGTTGCGGCGCGGGAAATTCTCGCGGTCGGGCTGGGTGCCGCTCAGGCACTCGGTAAGGACACCGCCGCCTTGCTCAATCATATCATTGGCTAATTTTTTGTTCGGCGAAGGATAGACTTGCTGCATTCCACAGCCCATCACTCCGACTGTCGGGATGTTGTTTTTCACGGAGGCTTTGTGGGCGCAAGTATCCACACCGTAGGCCAATCCGCTTACAATCAAAACATTATCATCTTTCAAATCCTCCACCAACTGGTTGCAGTTTTCCTTGCCGTAGTCGGTGATGTTGCGTGTCCCGACGATGGCCACAACACGGTTAGCGTTGAGGTTGGCCGCACCTTTATAATATAGCATCATCGGGCCGTCGTCGCATTGCAAAAGTCGGCGTGGATAGTCGGAATCAAGGAAAAACAAGGGTCTAATGTCGTTTTTCTCAATGAAAGCAATCTCCTCCTCGGCGCGTTTCAGGTAAGGTTTTGGGTTGCAGATGGCCTCAATGGAAGCCTCGCGCATCCCCGAAATCTTCTCCAACGACTTTCGCGTCTCCTTGAAAATGGCCTCCGCACTACCGCAATAATGCACGAATTTCTTCCCGCTGATGTCGCCGATGCCGGGCAATAGGGTCAATGCTATTTGATATTGGAGGTCGATCATATTAATCCAGTTTCAGCACGGCCAAGAACGCCGATTGCGGCACTTCGACATTGCCGACCTGACGCATACGTTTCTTGCCAGCCTTCTGTTTTTCAAGCAGTTTTCGCTTACGCGACACGTCGCCGCCGTAGCACTTCGCCGTCACGTCCTTACGCACTTGGCGCACCGTTTCGCGGGCGATAATCTTCGCTCCGATGGCTGCTTGGATGGCGATGTCGAACTGGTGACGAGGTATCAATTCCTTCAGTTTCTCGCACATGCGCCGACCGAAGTCGTAGGCATGGGCGCGGTGTATCAATGTCGAGAGGGCATCCACCGACTCGCCATTGAGCATAATGTCCAATTTCACCAAATCAGCGTCTTGATAACCAGCGATATGATAATCGAAAGAGGCGTAGCCCTTCGAGATGGATTTCAGCTTGTCGTAGAAGTCGAAAACGATTTCCGAGAGCGGCATTTGGAAGGTCAGTTCCACGCGGTCGGTGGAAAGGTAGACTTGGTTTTTCAAAGTGCCTCGTCTATCGATGCAGAGCGTCATAATCGGGCCGGTGAAGTCGTTTTTCGAGATGATTTGCGCGATGATGTACGGTTCCTCAATGTGGTCAATCTTCGTCACCTCGGGCAGACCACTGGGATTGTGTACCTCAATCATCTCGCCATCAGTCTTATAGCACTTGAACGACACATTTGGCACCGTAGTGATAACATCCATGTCAAACTCTCGGTCGAGGCGCTCCTGAACGATTTCCATGTGCAACAAACCCAAAAAGCCACATCGGAAGCCGAAGCCCAAAGCTGCCGATGACTCAGGTTCCCAAACCAAGCTGGCATCGTTGAGTTGCAGTTTCTCCAACGAAGCCCTAAGCTCCTCATAATCATCGGCATCCACGGGATAGATACCCGCAAACAGCATGGGTTTCACGTTCTCAAAACCCGAAACCGGCTCGGCGCAGGGTCTTTCCACATGCGTGATGGTGTCGCCTACTTTGACCTCCTTCGAGGTCTTGATGCCAGAGATGATGTATCCTACATCGCCCGCAGAAAGCTCATTCTTAGGCACTTGCTTCAGTTGCAGAACCCCGATTTCGTCGGCGTGGTATTCTTTGCCTGTAGCGAAAAACTTGACGAGGTCATTGGTGTGCATCGTTCCGTTCATCACACGGAAATAGGCGATAATGCCACGGAAAGAGTTGAAGACCGAGTCGAAAATCAAGGCTTGAAGCGGGGCTTCAGGGTCACCTTTGGGGCAAGGAATGCGCTCAACGATGGCATCCAAAACGGCGGGAACGCCTTCGCCCGTCCTTGCACTCACTTTCAAAATCTCGCTCGGGTCGCAGCCAAGCAAGTCCACCATCTGGTCTTCCACGATGTCCACCATCGCGCTGTCCATGTCGATTTTGTTCATCACGGGGATGATTTCGAGGTCATGTTCAAGTGCGGAATAAAGGTTGGCAATTGTTTGTGCCTGAATACCTTGCGTGGCATCCACCACGAGCAAGGCACCCTCGCAAGCCGCAATGCTTCGCGACACCTCGTAGGAAAAGTCGACGTGACCGGGAGTGTCAATAAGATTCAGCGTAAACTCCTCACCTTTATAATTATACTTCATTTGAATGGCGTGGCTCTTGATGGTGATACCGCGCTCGCGCTCAAGGTCCATGTCGTCCAAAACCTGATCGACCAATTCTTTGTCGTTCAGGGTGTGTGTCAATTCCAAAAGCCTATCCGCCAGGGTCGATTTGCCGTGGTCGATGTGGGCTATGATGCAAAAATTTCTGATGTTTTTCATTGTGGGTGCAAAAATAGGAAAAAAATTGCTTGCAAAAGCGGAATCAGTCAAGGATTATCGCTAATTTTGCAGACTGAAAAAGACGATTGCCTATGGAGCCTATTTTACCCGACACCTATTCAAAGGAAGAAAAAGAAGAAATCGAACGGCGGCACCAGCACCTTATCGATGTTTGGCAAACCCGCAAGGAAGCGCAAGACCTCGAAGCCGTCGACAAGGCTTTCTACTTTGCCGTCAATGCGCACAAAGACCAACGTCGACGCTCAGGCGAACCTTACATCTACCACCCCATCGAGGTGGCCACCATTGCCGCGCACGACATCGGATTGGGCCGCACCTCCATCATCTGCGCCCTGCTGCATGATGTGGTGGAAGACACGCCTTACACTTTAGACGACATCAAGGAAATGTTTGGCGAAAAGGTGTCGCGAGTGGTGGATGGCCTCACCAAGTTCGACAAAATGGAGGGCGCGGAGAGTATGCAGGCCGAAAACTTCAAGAAAATCATCACTTCGCTGACCTACGATGTGCGCGTGGTGCTCATCAAACTCAGCGACAGGCTCCACAACATGCGCACCTTGGACTCGATGCCCAAGCACAAACAACTGAAAATCGCTTCCGAAACCTCCTATATTTATGCGCCTCTCGCTTACCGACTTGGCCTCCATGCCATCCGCATTGAGTTGGAGGACTTATCTCTAAAATACACCAATCCAACCATTTACAACAACATCCGCAAGCGTGTGGATGATGTGCGCGAGCGTCGCATGGGCGAAACGCGCGACTTCATCGCCCCCGTCATGGCCGAACTCGAAAAGTCGGGTATCAAGGTGCGTGCCGAAATCAAGGAACGCTCGGTCAACTCGATTTGGAAGCGCATGATGGAAAAGGAACTCTCGTTTGAGGAACTCTACGGCTCCTTCGTGGTGCGTTTCATCACCGACTGCCCCGTCGACCAAGAACGCCTCGAATGTTGGAAAATCTATGCCATCCTTACTGGTTTCTACCGCCCAAACACCGCCAAACTGAAGGACTGGATTTCTTTCCCCAAGACCAACGGCTACGAGAGCCTTCACGCCGTGGTGATGGGTCAGACCGGCAATTGGATGGAGGTGCAAATTCGCAGCCAGCGCATGGAGGAAATCGCTGAAAAAGGCTTTGCCGCCTATTGGAAATACAAGGCCGACAACATGACGGAAAGCGGTTTCGACATCTGGCTCAAGAAGGCACAAGACCTCATCAACACCGAGTCGAACAACGCCATCGAGTTCGTCGACAACTTCAAGCTCGACCTCTTCTCCGACGAAATCCATGTGTTCACCCCGCAGGGCAAGATGATATTGCTGCCCAAAGGCTCCACCGTGCTCGATTTCGCCTACAACATCCACTCCGAGATTGGCGACCACAGCATTGCGGCCAACGTGAACAGCCATCTGACCCAACTCGACTGCAAACTCAAAAACGGCGACCAAGTGGAGGTCATCACCTCCGAGGCACAACATCCGCAAGAGAAATGGTTTGAGTTTTTGGCCACGGCCACAGCCAAATCGAGGCTCAAAAATGGCATCAAGGAATACCGCCGCACCTTCCGCGAGGAGGGCGAAACGAAGTTCGAGGAAATCATGAGAAAACTCGACTTGGAACCTTCGAAAGCCAACCGCAACACAGTGATGGCTGCCGAACATCTCACCAGTTCCATCGACTTTTACTATCAGGTGGCCACCGGCAAAATCGACGAGCGTGCCATCAGAACCGTACTGAAACCACAATCGGGTAGCAGCAGTTTCGTGCGTTACATCACCTTTGGACTTTTGGGCAACAACAACAGCCGCGACAAGGACGAAACGCCGTCCATCACCTCGTCGGGCGAGTTCGATTTCAATGTTTCCACATGCTGCAACCCCATCCCGGGCGACGATGTGATTGCTTTCAGTTTCCCTGGCGAGCCGCTGCAAATCCACCGCAGCAACTGCCCGAAGGCCATCCAACTCTCGTCGCGCTACGGCAACAATATCGTGAAGGCCAAATGGCAGCCCAAGAGCGAAATCGCCTTCCTTGCCGACCTGAAAATCACTGCTTTGGACTCAGCCGGATTGCTCAACCGCATGACCAACCTACTCTCCAACGAAATGAAACTCAATCTGCACATGCTCCACATGGAGGCCAAGAACGACCTCGTTGAGGCCACCATTTCCATCTACGTCCACAGCACCAACGAACTTGACGACCTCATCAGCAAATTGAATCACCTCAAGGAAATCCAAAAAGTGGTCAGGAAAAACAGCAATTGAGACAAAATAATGCTGATTATTTAGAATTGGTCTGAAAAATATTCCTACTTTTGCGGCAACATCACGACTTGAAAAATGAAAGATTCATTTGACAATACCTATTTGGCCGTCAAGAAGATATTCATCGACTACCTGCAACGGCGGAAGTTGCGCAAGACCCCGGAGCGCTTTGCCATACTGAAGGAAATCTACTCCACCAACGGCCACTTTGACATCGACTCGCTGTATAACCGCATGAAGGACAACAAGTACCGCGTCAGTCGGGCCACCTTATATAATACTATCGATTTGCTGTTGGACTGCGGCTTGGTCATCAAGCACCAGTTTGGGCACAACTGCGCACAATACGAGCGTTCCTACAAGTTCCGACAACACGACCATTTCATTGATATTGAGACAGAAAGCGTGATGGAATTTTGCGACCCGCGCCTGCTGGAAATCCAGCGGTCGATTGAGGAGCAACTCGGCGTTGAGATTACGCATCATTCGCTGATATTTTATGGACATAAGAAAAGTTGAGAGTTTAGAGTTGAGAGATGTGGTTAGGTTATAGTTGAAAGGAAAAGAGTTGATAGAGTGAAGTTGTAGTGCTGTCACATTGTGGCAGCCGAAAATCTTGAAATTAGAAATCTTGAAATTCCAATATATGAACAAATTAGATATTCTCCTCGGTTTGCAATGGGGCGACGAAGGCAAAGGCAAGGTGGTCGATGCCCTCACCCCGAACTATGACATCGTGGCACGATTCCAAGGCGGCCCCAACGCCGGACATACCATCGAATTCGAAGGCAAGAAGTTCGTGTTGCACAACATTCCTTCGGGTGTGCTCACGCCAGGTTGCATCAACCTTATCGGCAACGGAGTCATCATCGAGCCACATATATTAAAAGGTGAGATTGAAGGTTTGCGCGAGGCGGGCTTCGACCTGCGCCAAACCCTGAAAATCGCCAACCGTGCCCACTTGATTCTTCCGACCCACCGCGCTATGGATGCCGCCAACGAGAAGGCTTTGGGCAAGATGAAAGTCGGCACCACACTGAAAGGCATCGGCCCGACTTATACCGACAAAACCGCGCGCAAGGGTTTGCGCATCGGCGACATTGCTTCACCCGACTTCCGCGAGAAATACGAAAACTTGAAAAAGACGCACTTACAACATATTGCTGGATTGGGCTTCGAAATGAAAGGCTTCCAACTCGACGGCCTCGACTTCGCCGAATACGAAAAACTCTGGTTCGAGGGCATCGAATATCTGAAGCAATACCAGTTTGTTGATGGCGAATACTACCTCAACGAAGCCCTTGACGCAGGCAAGAAAGTCCTCGCCGAAGGTGCCCAAGGCTCGATGCTTGATGTGGATTTCGGCAGCTATCCTTTCGTCACCTCGTCGAATGTGATTGCGGCGGGCGTTTGCTCTGGATTGGGTGTTGCCCCAAGTAGAGTCGGCAAGGTGTACGGCATTTTCAAGGCCTATTGTACCCGCGTAGGCACTGGACCCTTCCCCACCGAACTGTTTGACGAAACGGGCGAAACACTCCGCCAAAACGGACACGAATTTGGTGCCACCACAGGTCGTCCGCGCCGTTGCGGCTGGCTCGACCTGCCCGCGCTGAAATATGCCGTCATGCTCAGTGGCGTCACCGACCTGATGATGATGAAATCTGACGTAATGGACGACTTCGCGACCTTGAAAGTCGCCACTGCATATCGCTATAACGGTCAGGAAACCAATCACTTGCCTTTCGCGGCTTGCACTGAAACAATGGAACCTGTCTATACCGAAATCCCAGGCTGGCAGCAGAAAATCGAGGGCAAGATTCCGCAGAAATTGGAGGATTATATCAAATTCATTGAAGACTATGTCGGCGTGCCCATCAAGTTCGTTTCTTACGGGCCAGACAGGACGCAGAATGTTTGGAGGTAAACGATTTTTGCGTTTGGAAAATATTTCGTAACTTTGCCTCGTGTTCAACAAACGTTTCGATTATGAGTACCGAAATGCAACAAACCATAGCCAATTATCTCAAGACCCAGCCCGTCTTGCGGGCATGGATTTTCGGCTCTTTTGCCCGAGGCGACGAAACGCCTTTGAGCGACGTGGATTTGCTTGTTCAATTCGATGAGAACGCGAGAGTTAGTCTGTTGAAACATTGCGCAATGATTAACGAATTGGAAGACTTGCTCGACCGTTCCGTTGATCTTGTGCCTGACGGTAGAGTGTACCCAAGAATCGCCGAAAGCATTAACCAAGATAAAATCCTGATTTATGAGAGAGCCAGTTAGAGACCACGAAAGATTAGAGCACATCATCGAAGCCATTGACCGCGTTCTTGATTATGCCGATGGGAAAACGAAGGAAGAACTTGAAACCGACAAAATGCGTTTCTATGGCATTGTGAAGAACATTGAAATCGTTGGCGAGGCCGCTTACAAGTTGACAAAAGCCTTTCGCAAGGAACACGCCGAAACCCCTTGGGATGACATTGTAAAAATGCGCCATATCCTCATACACGACTATTTCCAGATAGATGAAGATGCCGTAGTTTATGTCATTGAAGATAACCTTCGCCCACTTCGCGAACAAGTTTCTCGCTATTTGGCAGAAACCAATTGGGAAGAATGGGAGAAAAACGAAGTGGTGATTACCGAATCCGCCACTCACAAAACCCTCATTCAGACAGCCATCCGCATGAAAAAACGCGGCTATGGTATAGAAGAAATCTGCAAAATCACTGGGCTCAATCGTGATGAAATTGAGTGGCTGTAAACAATTAAACCGAAAAAGATGATTATTTTAGAAAAACCTTACGTTTCCGCCCCTTTGGTGGCGTATTTGGAAGAAAAACAGATTCCAGTTTTGCATAACGACATGGCCGAAACGCTGAAGCAGCAAGGCCATAACCTTAACCTTTTGGACGACAAGCAGTTCGTTGAGAAATACCAGCAATATGGCCAACTCTATGCCGTTTCGGAAAATGCCTTGGTTTGGCTTTATGCCCAACTGCCAGAGTCGGAATTGGTGAAGAAAGTCAAGATTTTGAAAGACAAGGCTGAGTTCCGCCGTATTTGCCAGCAGATTTATCCCGATTTCTATTATAAAGAGGTGGAGATGAAGGCCTTGCGCAGCCTCAATCCTGACGAGTTGCCTTTGCCGCTTGTGCTGAAACCCGCCGTGGGCTTCCTCAGCGTGGGCGTGTACATCGTGCGTAACAAGGCAGAATGGCAGGCCGCCTTGGACGACATCGACCAGAACTTCGCCAAACAATGCGCCGTGTTCCCCGACACCGTCGTGCGCAGCGAAATGTTTGTGCTTGAGCAGTTTATCGAAGGCGAGGAATATGCCGTGGATGCCTATTACGATGCCGAGGGCAAGCCCAACATCATCAACATCTTCCACCACATCTTCAAGAGCGAGACCGATGTGAGCGACCGCCTCTATTGTATGAGCAAGCAAATTTTTGAGGCCAACTATCCGGCTTTCAACCAGTTCTGCATCGATTTGAACAGTGTGCTCGGACTGAAGAATTTCCCGATGCACGTTGAGTTCCGCGTGGACAAGCACACGGGCTGCGCCATCCCGATTGAGGTGAACCCGTTGCGTTTCGCTGGCATGTGCCTCAACGACCTGACGCGCCACACCTGCCACCTATTGCCCGTGCAGGCCTACTTTGAAGGCACCCGCCCTGACTATGCCACCATGTGGAACGGCATCGAAAACGACGTGTTCAGTTTCGTCGTCTTGGACAAGCCTTACGACACCAACCGCGCCCTCGACTTCGAGCGCATCAAACGGCACTTCCACGGCGTGCTCGAAACCCGCGACATCATGAACCCTGCCATGAGCATTTGGGGCTTCCTGTTCATGCAGACCACGCCCGAGCACAAGGCTGAGTTGCAGGAGATTCTGCATTCCACTTTGGAAGAGTTTATGGTTTGATTGACGCTGGGACTTGTTGCCGATTCGCGTCATTGCGATAAGGTACGACGAAGCAATCCAGACAAAGTGTTGGCTAAAAGGTGGTAGGCCTACTATCTTTAGCCAACATTTTTACATTGAGAGGCAAAAAAGGAAGTTGGATGTCAGAAAATTTCTAATTTTGCAAGCGTAAAAACACATTTATGTCATGCTACCCATGAGACTCTACACCGCCGGCATCGCCGATTTTGAACGCATCCGCCAAGATGGGCGCATTTATGTGGATAAGACAGACCTTATCTACAGAATGACGAAAGAATCGCAATTCGTTTTCCTCAGCCGCCCGAGAAGGTTCGGCAAGAGCCTGCTTTGCAGCACCTTAAAGTATTACTTCCAAGGCCGCAAAGACCTGTTTGAAGGCCTCGCCATCGCCGAGTTGGAAAAGGACTGGAAACAACATCCCGTGTTGCATTTCGACATCAGCCTATGCAAAAACCAAACGGACGCAGCAGGAATCATCAGTGCCTTGGAGTTTCAATTGCGCCGATACGAAGAAATATACGGCCGTGTCGAGGAAGAAAGAACACCCGGAATGCGCTTTGCGGGACTGATTCAACGCGCCCATCGGCAAACTGGAACGAAAACCGTAGTCATTCTCGACGAATACGACGCACCATTGCTGGACCATCTGCACAAGCCTGACATTCTTGGGGATGTGCGCCGCATTATGCAAGAGTTTTACCAAGTCGTCAAGGCTTGCGATGCCGACGAGCAATTTGTCTTCATCACTGGCATCACCAAGTTCAGCCAATTGAGCATCTTCTCCACCTTGAACAACTTGAGCAACATATCGATGGAGCCAATGTATGCGTCACTTTGCGGCATCACCATGGACGAACTTCTGACCATCTTCGACGCGGACATCCAGATTTTGGCTGATGAATGCGGGTGTTCAAAAGAAGCCATGATTGACAGGCTGAAACTGAATTATGACGGCTATCATTTCAGCAACAAGTCGCCCGATGTCTTCAATCCTTTCAGCCTGATGAACGTGTTCCGCTCGAAGTTGTTGGATTATTTCTGGTTTGGCAGCGGCACGCCCTCTTTTCTGTTCGAGTCGATGAAGCACTTCAACACCAACCTTTTGGAATTGGAGAAACTGCAAGTGCCTTCCTCCCAGTTCGACGTGCCCACTGAGGCCATGACCTCTGCCCTGCCCCTGCTCTACCAAAGCGGCTACCTTACCATCAAGGGCTACGACTTCTACAGCAGAAACTATACGCTCGACTTCCCCAACTCAGAGGTGAAAGTGGGCTTCTTGGACAATTTCCTCTCATCGATGATGGGCATCAACAATGCCAACGCGCAAGGTTTTGCAGGCAGTTTCTACGCCTGCCTGATTCACCACGACATAGAAGGAGCCATGAAAGCCATGCAGGCCTTCTTCGCCTCCATCCCCTATTTGGAGTTCGGCGAGAAGGAATTGGACGACATCACCAAATACGAAGCCTATTACGAGGTGCTGACCTACATTGTCTTTTCCATTTTCAACTGCCGCACCTTCACTCAGGTGAAAGTGGCACGAGGCAAAACCGACGTCGTTGTGTTCATGAATGACGCCATCTATGTAATGGAACTGAAAATGCGCGGAACGGCGCAAGAGGCTATCGAGCAAATCGACTCGAAAAACTACGCCATTCCCTACCAAACAGATGGAAAGCCTATAGTCAAGATAGGCATCGCTTTCTCGCAAGAGACCAAAACCGTTTCGGATTGGATCATTGTCAAAGAATAAAAACCAAGCATTATGCGCAACACCTTATTAATTTTTGTCGCTTTCTCCGCCCTGCTGTTTTCAGCCTGCAAGGGAAGTGAAGAAACAAAACAAAACCATCAATTCAACGAAAAAGAAGCCCTCGACTTCCTTTACACTTACATGCCCTTCGGCGACAGCGTGGACTATTCGGAAGAATACTATCGCGAGTGTATAAACTATGCCTTCCGCGCCAAAGCGGAAATGCCTTGGGGTGCAAGCATCCCTGAGCGCGAGTTCAAGCATTTCGTGGTACCCGTGCGTGTCAATAACGAGAACCTCGATACCTTCCGCGAAACCTATTACGAGGAACTGAAAGGCCGCGTGAAGGATCTTTCGTTGTATGATGCTGTCCTCGAAGTGAACCATTGGTGCCACGAACACGTGAACTACAAAGGCAGCGACAGCCGCACCTCCGCCCCGATGGCCACCATCAAGACCTCGTGGGGACGCTGCGGCGAGGAATCGACGCTGTTGGTGACGGCTTTGCGCACCGTGGGCATCCCGGCGCGACAAGTCTATACGCCCCGCTGGGCACATTGCGACGACAACCACGCTTGGGTGGAGGCTTACGTCAATGGACAATGGCATTTCCTCGGCGCCTGCGAGCCTGAACCAGTGCTGGATTTGGGTTGGTTCAACGAGCCGGCTTCGCGCACCTTGTTACTGCATACGCGCGTTTTCGGCGACTATGACGGTCCGGAGGAAGTCATCAGTCGCGGCGATAACTACACGGAAATCAACGTGGTGGATATTTATAGCAAGACCGCCAAAACCACTTTCACCGTCGTGGACGAGAACGGAGCGCCGCAAGCCAATTTGCCTGTGGAGTTCAAGATTTACAACTATGCCGAGTTTTGCACCGTGGTCACCAAGACGACCGACGAGAACGGCCAGACTTGGCTCACCTCTGGTTTGGGCTGCATGATGGCCTACGCCGCCAAAGACGGAAAGTTTGGCTACCAAGTCTTCAAATCGGGTGAGAATGAGAATGTTACCATCACCCTCGACCACGAGCAAGGCACGATGGACAGTTTTGAGTTTGACATGGTGCCGCCCGCCTCGACCTGCGTTTTGCCCGAAGTGACGGCTGAAATGCGTGCCGAGAACGACCGCCGTTGCGCCTACGAGGACTCGTTGCGCAACGCCTACATCGCCGACTGCAAGAAAGCCCAGCAAGAACTGATTATGAACACGGGCAACAAAACCCTGTGCCGCATCTACGAAAAGACTTGGGGCAACTACCAAACCATCGCCGACTTCGTGAAGTACGCCCAAGGCAAGAATCAGGAAATCAAGGCGGTGGAGTTGCTTTCCAACATTTCAGACAAAGATTTGCGCGACATCAGCCTCGAAGTGCTGAAAGACCATTTCGACAACACACCCGACCTCACTTCTTCGATTATCTCCATGCCGCCCGACCTTTACGCGCAATACATCCTCAGTCCGCGTGTGAGCAACGAAATGCTCATACCTTACCGCAAAACCCTCACCGAGTTTTTCCCCGAAACGGAAAGGCAACAATTTCACGACACCCCCGCGCTGTTGGTCGATTGGGTGAAGAAAAACATCCAAACCGGCGACAACCTGAATCCGCAACGTTATCCCATCTCGCCCTTGGGCGTGCTGAAAGCCCGCAAGGCCGACCGCCATTCGCGCAACATCTTCTTCGTCAGCATGGCGCGGAGTTTGGGCATCGCGGCGCAAATCAACCCCGTGAACGGCAATGTGCAATACTTTGACAAACAATGGAATAATGTCGATTTCGAGGCCGCCGAACCTGCCAGCACAGCTATCGGTTATTTGGACATCCAATACCGCCCCATCGCATCCGTCGCCGACCCGAAATACTACACACATTTCAGCATCAAGAAGTTTGACGGCAAGAGTTTCCGCCTCTTGGCCTACGACGCGAAAGACCCTGGCATTGACGACGGCATGACGCTCTCCACCTTCGAGCGTCCCACGCCTTTGGACGAAGGCTATTACATCCTCACTGCTGGCACCCGTTTGGACGACGGTACTGCCCTGACCCACAGCGAGTTCTTCACCATCAAGGCGGGCGAGACCACCAAGGTGAACCTCATTTTGCGCGAGCCGAATGCTGATTTGAGCGTCATCGGGAGTTTCTACTCCAACAACCGCTTCACCGACCCCGAAACGGGCGAGGAATACAACCCGAAACAACTTATCAAGGACAGTTACTACATCCTCGGCCTTTTAGACCAAGGCAGCGAGCCAACCACCCACGCCATGCAAGACATCGCTGCCTTCCGCAAGGAGTTTGAAGCCAGCAACTTGCCGCTCATCTTCATCTTCAGCGACAAAGCCGACTACGACAAGTTCAAGTTGAAGAGTTTCAGCGAGTTGCCCGATGGTATCATCTACGGCTTAGACGACGGCTCCATCCGCGACGACCTCGTCGAAAGCTTGCATCTGAGCAACGACAGTCGTCCCATCTTCATCATTGCCAACGCCAACAGCGAAGTGGTTTTCGTGAAGCAAGGCTACACCATCGGCTTGGGCGAACAGATGCTGAAAGTGATGGCGAAAATGCAACAATGAAGTGATTGAAAAATTTATTTCGCCAGATTCCGCAAAATTCTCAAAATGTTGGGCGAAACCACCCCAAGCCGGAAAAGATTGCTCCTCCCCAGCTCGGATTTCATTTTTAGCCAATTATCATTTCCCGCTCTTCCGCCGGTTGCACTCACGGCAGAGCATTTGGCGGTTTATTTTCAAAAAAGCCGCTCCAAATTGAACGTGAGAAACTCTTCAACGGGTATTCCGCCACTGCCCACTATAAACGAATGGGCGGGATTGAATTGCTCCCTGAACTTTTTAAGTCCCTCATTATCAGTTCTGCGGCCACTTTTTACCTCTATGGCGACACACTTCCTGTTGTACTCAATGATGAAATCGACCTCGTCATTGCGCTCGCGCCAATAGTACATCTTGTATCCGACTTCGTCAGCCTGATTGAGCAAGAACGCCCCGACAGCCGACTCCACCCATCGCCCCCACTCGGTTGGTGTCGTGAACGCCTTCTCGAAAGCGACCCCAGACTGCGCCGAAAGCAAGGCGGTGTTGTAAACCATAAGTTTCGGCACCGAATTGTACTTGCGAGCCGCATCATTGGCATATTTGTGCAACCCGCAAAGCAGCCTCGACTCGTCCAATGTGGTCAGGTAATTGGCAAGCGTGGTCACATTGCCCGCGTCCAACAATTGGCCGAGCATCTTGTTCAAAGACAGTTCCTTGCCCGAATACACACAGCCCAAATCAAACAATTGGCGCATCAATTCAGGCTTATAGACGATTTTCGTCGACAGCACATCCCGCTCAATGGCCGGAGCCACAATGCTTTCCTTGACATACCGCTGCCAACGGCGGAAATCCTTTATCAAAAGCGCCCCGCCGGGATAGCCGCCATAATACACATATTGGTTGATGTCGAAGCCGAAAGCCTCGCGCATCTCCAGATAACTCCAATGCGACATGCGAATGATTTCGAACCTTCCGGCAAGCGACTCGGTCAATCCGTCTTTCAGCAGCAGACGCGAAGAGCCAAGCAGCACCACCTTTATCGGAACGTCATTGAAAGTGTCCATGTCCCACTCCTTCTTTACGGCTTCGCTCCAATTGTCAATCTTGTGGACTTCGTCAATGACAAGAAGATACTCCGATGCCTGGGCTATTTGCAGTCTTGCACGCGCCGTCGACCATGTTTCGCCAATCCAAGCCGTGTTCTCGGGAGGAACGCTATCCGCCGTGACAAACAAATAGGGCAAGTCTATTTCTTGTAACACTTGTTTTACCAAGGTCGATTTCCCCACCTGTCGCGGACCAGATAACACTTGTATGAAACGCCGAGGCTCTTTCATGCGCGACATTAATTCATCAAATTGTGGCCTTCTATACATAATACGTTGGTTTTGCGGCTGCAAAGATATACAAAATTCTCAAATCTCCGTTACAAAATTCTCAAATCTATCCTACAAAATTCTCAAAAGTTGCTTACAAAATTCTCAAATCTCCTCTACAAAATTCTCAAAAGTGCATAAAAAAGCCCCGACAACAAACCGTTGCCGAGGCTTTTCCAAATCATTGTAATGCAACTGCCTTACAGTTTGCGGGCAATCTCCTTTTCGGTGTAGCCCTCGATGATGTCGCCGACCTTGATGTCGTTGAAGTTCTCGATGTTCAAGCCGCAGTCCATGCCGGCACTGACTTCCTTCACGTCGTCTTTGTAACGTTTCAGGGAACCGAGCACGCCCGTGTAGACCACGATGCCGTCGCGAATGACGCGAATCTTCGTGTTGCGGGTAATCTTGCCGTCCAAGACCATGCAGCCGGCGATGGTGCCGACCTTGCTGATCTTAAAGGTCTCGCGGATTTCGAGGTTGCAGGTGACCACTTCCTCGATTTCGGGAGCCAACATGCCTTCGATGGCCGCCTTGATTTCCTCGATGGCGGTGTAGATGATGGAGTACAGACGAATGTCAATCTTCTCATTCTCAGCCATCTTACGCGCTTGCGCGGTAGGACGCACATTGAAGCCCACAATGATGGCGTTGGAAGCCGAAGCCAGCATGACGTCCGACTCGCTGATGGCACCCACCGACTTGTGGATGACATTGACCTGAACCTGCTCGGTGGAGAGTTTCAGCAAACTGTCGGCCAAAGCCTCCACAGAACCATCCACGTCGGCCTTGACGATGATGTTCAGCTCCTTGAAGTCGCCGATGGCGATACGGCGGCCGATTTCGTCCAAGGTGATGTGCGGACTGGTGCGGCGGGTCTGTTCGCGCTGCAACTGCTCACGGCGGTTGGCGATGGCCTTCACCTCGTGCTCGTCAGTCATCACATTGAAAGCGTCGCCGGGCATGGGCGCACCGTTCAAGCCGAGCAACAGCACCGGCGTTGACGGCCCAGCCTCTTTCACCTGTTTGTTGTGGTCGTCGAACATGGCCTTCACCTTGCCGTAGGTCGTGCCAGCCAACACCATGTCGCCAACTCTCAAGGTGCCGTTTTGCACCAAAATCTTGGCCACATAACCGCGACCTTTGTCGAGGGCCGACTCAATGACCGTGCCCTTGGCCAAACGGTTCGGGTTGGCTTTCAGGTCGAGGAATTCGGCTTCGAGAAGCACCTTTTCCAGCAAGGCATCCACATTCAAACCGATTTTGGCGGCGATTTCCTGATCTTGGTACTTGCCGCCCCAACTCTCAACAAGGATGTTCATGTTGGCCAACTGCTCACGAATCTTGTCGGGATTGGCAGTAGGCTTGTCTATCTTGTTCAAAGCGAATACGATAGGCACACCAGCGGCTTGCGCGTGATTGATGGCCTCAACGGTTTGCGGCATCACGCTATCATCAGTGGCAATGACGATGATGGCCACGTCAGTAATCTTGGCACCACGGGCACGCATGGCCGTAAATGCCTCGTGACCAGGCGTATCCAAGAAGGTAATCTTCTTTCCGCTTTCTGTAGTAACTTCGTAAGCACCAATATGTTGCGTGATACCACCAGCCTCGCCAGCCACCACATTCGTATTACGGATGTAGTCCAAAAGTTTGGTCTTACCGTGGTCGACGTGACCCATGACGGTGACGACAGGCGCACGCGGCACGAGGTCTTCCTCACGGTCGTTTTCTTCCGTCTCGGCAATGGCCTCTTGCACATCCGCGCTAACGAAGTCGACTTGGAAACCAAACTCCTCGGCCACCACAGAAAGTGCCTCAGCATCAAGGCGTTGGTTGATGGAAACAGGCATACCAAGGCTCATGCAGGTACCGATGACCTTCACGACTGGCACGTTCATCATCGTGGCCAATTCGTTGGCGGTCACAAACTCGGTCACTTTCAGGACTTTCTTGTCCTCCTCTTGGCGCATCATTTCCTCCATCATGCTACCCGCCACCTGCTGACGCTTCTCGCGGCGGTGCTTTGAGGTCTTCGACTTGCCCATAGGAGCGAGGCGTGCCAAAGTGTCCTTAATCTGCTTCGAGATTTCCTCTTCGGTCAGTTCGGGCTTTTCCTCGCGCTTGCCTTGCTTTTTGTCCTTCTTGCTCAGTTTGGCGTTGTCCTTCTGGTTCTTCTTGTTGGCATTGTCGCCGCCTTGCGGTTTCTGACCTTTGCCTTGCTGCTGTTTGTTGTCGCCGCCCTGCTTCTTGCCGCCGGGGTTCACATTCGGCCCAGTTGGGTTCTCCGACGAACCTTCAGGCTTGCCCTTGATGCGCTTGCGCTTCCTCTTTTCAGGGGTGGCCTTGGTGCGACGCTTCTCGTCGGGCAGTTCCACCATGCCAAGAACAGTCGGGCCTTGCAGTTTGGGTGCCTCAAGTTTGATGACACGAGCCTCCAAGGATGTCTTCGGCTCGTCCTTCTTGGCAGGTGCAGGCTTTTGGGGCTGGGGTTGCTCCTTTTTCTTTTCCTGCTTGGGCTGTTGCTGCTGTTGGGGTTTCTTTTCCTGCTTTTGTTCCTGCTTTTGTTCAGGCTTTTTGTCGGATTTCTGCTTGTCCTTTTTCTTGTCCTTGCGAGGTTTCGGCTCAAGGTCGATTTTCCCTACAATGTTCAGCGAAATGCCCGATGGATTCTCCTCTTTCTTTTCAGGCTCAGCCTTTTCGGGTGCAGGCTCTTGCTTTGGCGCTTCTTCCTTCACCTCTATCACAGGTTCTGGTTCAGGCTCCGGCTCCGGTTCGGGCACGGGCTTGGGCGTCTTTTTCACTGGCGACGAAATGGTATTCGATCGGATGATGATTTCCTCGTGGTCCTCTTCCTCCGCAACCTTTTGTGATTGCAATGCCGAATCAACGGAAACACTACCACCTTTATAAGAGAGGTTGCCCAATTTCTTGGCCTCGTTCTTCACTTCCTTCTCGCCCTGATATTCCTTCACGAGCAGGCTATACATGTCTGCCGTGAGTTTCGTGTTGGGAGAGGGATCCACTTGGAAGCCCTTCTTGGCGAGGAACTCCACAATGGTGTCCTTTCCCACATTGAATTCTTTTACCGCTTTGGATAATCGAATCGTGAAATTAGTTTCTTCGGACATAGTTTCTTTCTTTGTTTCTCGTTTAGTTGATTATTGCATTGCCTCATTCGGCGTCTTGTTCAAATTCGGCCTTCAGAATGCGGAACACATCCTTGACGGTTTCAATCTCAAGGTCGGCACGGGTGGCCACCTCTTCGGGCGTGTACGACAGCACAGCCTTTGCCGTGTCGCAACCCATGTGGACGAGCGAGTCGATGACCCACTGGTCGATTTCGTCGGAAAACTCTTGCAGGTCAACGTCTTCCTCGGCATTGTTGGCTTCGCTGTTGCGGTAAACGTCAATTTCGTAGCCCGTCAGTTTGCCGGCCAATTTGATGTTGTAGCCGCCTTTGCCGATGGCGAGGCTGATTTGGTCGTTCTCCATGTAGACATTCGCCATCGTGTTGTCGCTGCTGAGGACGATGTTCGTGATTTTGGCCGGACTGAGGGCGCGAGTGATGAGCAGCGTCGGGTTGGTGGTCCAGTTGATGACGTCGATGTTCTCATTGCGCAATTCGCGGACGATGCCGTGAATACGAGTACCCTTCATGCCGACGCAGGCACCGACGGGGTCGATACGGTCATCGTAACTCTCAACGGCAATCTTGGCACGCTGGCCGGGTTCACGGACAATCTTCTTGACCGTGATAAGGCCGTCGTAAATCTCGGGCACCTCGGCTTCGAGCAAGCGTTGCAGGAAGATTTCGGAGGTGCGCGAAAGCGTGACCACTGGCGAGCCATTGATGCTCTCCACGCTCTTCACGATGGCGCGGAGGGTGTCACCTTTATTATATTTGTCTTCGGGAATCTGTTCCGACTTGGGCAGAATCAGTTCGATGCCTTCGTCGTCGGCAACGACGATTTCGCGTTTCCAAGCATGAAGCACCTCGGCAGTGACGATTTCGCCAACCTTCTCCTTGTACTTCTGGAAGATGTTTTCCTTCTCATATTCAGAAACTTTGGTCTGCAAATTCTGGCGCAGGGCCAGAATGTCGCGGCGACCGAAACTCTCGATGCGCAATTCTTCATTCACTTCTTCGCCCACCTCAAAATCGGGCTCAATCTTGATGGCATCCGACAATTTGATTTGGCGGAGCGGGTCGGTCAGTTCGTCGTCCTCAACCACGGTGCGGTTGTGGTAGATTTCAAAGTCGCCCTTGTCGACGTTCACGATGATGTCGATGAAGTCGGTGGTGTCGGTGTCGAACTTCTTGTTCAACATGCCACGGAACACATCCTCGATGATGCGCATCATGGCCTCGCGGTCAATGTTCTTGAACTCCTTGAATTCTGAGAAAGTTTCTACTAATTTGTAGTTGTCCATTTTTGTATGTTGATTGTTTATTGTTTATTCGTTGATTGTTGTCGGCGTTTGACTATGTCGAATCTCGATTTCGACAGGCTCAATGGCCTTAGGTCCCTGAGCCTGCTGAAGAGCCGCTCAAAATATGATTGCGGGCTTGATTTCCACTTTCTTGCGCTCGAAGAACAGGTTGACGGGTTCCTCGGCGGGCTTTTTCTTTGAGGATTTCTTGGGCGCGGGGGCAAATTCCACCTTTTCCTCATCGAAACCGACAAGTTTGCCTTGCAACTTGCCCGTTTCCTTCGTCTTCACTTCCACTTCCTTGCCCACATATTTCCGCAACTGGCGGTCCATCTTCAAGGCACCCGAAAGCCCCCACGACAGCACGCTCAGTTCATAATCCTCCACATCGCGGTCGAGTTTCTCGTTGACGTAGCGGCTCAATTCGGCGCAATGGTCGATGTTGACGGCCGTGTCGGAGTCGATGTAGACTTCAATCACATTGCTCGGCTTCACCTTCACTTCCACCAAGAAGCGGTCGGTGTCGGCTAAGGCTTCTTCGCAGAGGGGTGCCACTTGTTCTTTTGTAATCATTATTATTATGTTTATATTCTTCCTGCCCGAAGTTTCGCAACGCTCACATCGGGTTGTTTTTGGGTCGCCCTTTCAGGGCTTCGTTTCCGCGTCGCTTTGCGCTTCCCTTTTTCAAAGGAGGTGCCCGCAGGGCGAGGGATTCAAACCATTCATTTCAATACTTCAAACAAAAAGACCTGTTACTCAAAGTAGCAGGTCTTTCTTCCACCTCAAGTTGTCGAGCAAGGATTCGAACCTTGACAGGCAGAACCAAAATCTGCAGTGCTGCCATTACACCACTCGACATCATTCGTTTCCGAATGCGGCTGCAAAAGTACAACTAATTTCGTTACGCGCAAGCATTTTTTTCGATTTTTTTCGAAAATTTTCCATTTTCCGATTTCAGATAGGTTTTTCGACAGGTTTTGCGCATTTTTGAGGGCTGCGTAACGCAAAAATGGCTATCTTTGCCGATTTGAACAAAACATCAGACAACAATCATTATCAAATAATTCAAAAACAGATGAAAAACTTCAGATTAATTGCAATCCTCGCGCTGTTGGCCATTTTTGGCACCACCGCGAGCGCCCAAGAGGGCAAGACGCTGAAACGGAAAGTGGCCATTGGCCGTTTCTCCAACGAAACCCAATACGGCAAAGGCATCTTCTACGACCGTGAGAACGACCCCATGCGCAAGCAAGCCATGGACATCCTTTCGTCGAAGTTGGCTGCCAGCGGCAAGTTCATCCTACTTGAGCGCGACGACCTTGACGTGCTCGTGAAGGAATCAGGCTCTGACATGAAGAAAATCGGTGCCGACTACATCATCCTCGGCTCCATCACGCAATTCGGGCGCAAGACCGAAGGCGACGAGAGGATTTTCAGCACCACGAAGACCCAAACCGTTGAGGCTGCTGTGAACGTGCGCCTCGTTGACGCCGCTACGGGCCTCATCATCTATTCCGACGAGGCCAAAGGCCAAGCCGAAACCTCGTCGAAGACCACTTTGGGCCTTGGCGGCACCGCCGGTTTCGATGCCACGCTGAGCGACAAGGCCATCTCGGCAGCCCTCACCCAATTGGTGGAAAACATCATCAACAAGTGCATGGACAAGCCGTGGCGCGGCTATGTGCTGACTGTGGACGACGGCAACTACGTCATCTCGGGAGGCGCAACGCAAGGCATCACCCCCGGCAGCAAGTTCGGCTTATTCAAAAAAGGCAAGATGGTGAACAACCCGCAGACGGGTGCCACCGTTGAACTTCCCGGCAAGAGAATGGGCCAAATCACAGTGAACTCCAACTACGGCGACACGCCCGAAACCGAGATTTCGTTTGCCACCTACGAAGGCGAAGCCATCGACATTGACCACCTTGAACTTTATTACTTAATGGAGGAATAAGCCATGAAAAAAATCATTATTGCCACCCTTTGCCTTTTTGTTGCCACTTTGTTCAACTCATGTGGCGTAGGCAATTATTCAGTCACTTCGGGCATTGAAGACAAGGCCGCCGTATGTTTCTCGGCCTCAAGTGCCTACGATATTGATGTCACCATCGATGGGCAACAATACACCACTTCCACCGTGAAAGACATCGCCCACAAGACCCGCCGCAACATCAAGCAGACCGCCAAGCAGTCCATCGTGACCACGCCTGGCCGTCACAAAGTGGAAGTGACCCGTAACGGACAAACCGTCTATTCAAAAGAGGTGATGCTTTCGACCGGCGACACCAAAATCATCGAGTTATGAAGAAACTCCTCGCTGTTGCCTTTTTAGCCGTCCTGTTCAGTTCGTGCGGCCCCCAAAAAGCAATGCTGTACAATTGGGGAAACTACAAAAGCACCGAGAAAGCGTATGATTATGAAGTGCTTATGTATGATTATTATCACACACAAAGCCCTTCAAGCGTGTGCGCGTTGCTGTGCCAATACGCCTACATGGTGAAACACCCGGGCGGAGCGAGAAAGGTTGTCCCTCCCGGCATTTGCGCCGAGTATGGCTACCTGCTGCTCAGTCCCGACACGCCAGAGATTTTCCTCAACAATGCCACAAAAAAGCAAAAGGAAACCTTCGGCAACTTGAGCGACTATGGCGCCTTGTTCAGGGAGAGAGGTCTGGAAATGTTCCAAATGGAAATGGAACTCTATCCCGAATCGGCGGTTTTCATCACACCTCTTGTAAAAAAATTCAGCCAACAATAAGCCATGAAAAAACTATTCATCATACTGATTGCGGCCTGCTCGTTGTGCTTTGCATCGTGCAACACAATGAAACACACACGAGGCGAACTGTATCCCAAGATGTACGAAGAGAAGCCCGTGACCTTGTTGGTCATGCCGCCCATCAACAACTCCAATAACGTGGAAGCCAAGGAACTGCTTTACACTTCGATAAGCCTGCCTTTGGCCGAAGCTGGCTATTATGTGATTTCGCCCCATTTGGCCATGGAAATCTTCAAGGCCGAGAGTGCCTACGATGCCGAGAACTTCTTCGACCAGAGCGTGGGCATGTTCGGCAGGGTGTTTGGTGCCGATGCCGTCATCTTCTCCGTCATCGACGAGTGGAAGAAGGTCGGTTTTGGCATCCAGACCAAACTGAAGTTCATCATAAAATCGACGCGCACCAACGAAGTGCTGTTTGACCGCACCTGCAACCTTTACCTCGACCTGAATGACA
This sequence comes from uncultured Bacteroidia bacterium, assembly GCA_902770835.1. Classification (GTDB taxonomy): domain Bacteria; phylum Bacteroidota; class Bacteroidia; order Bacteroidales; family F082; genus Limimorpha. The sequence goes on along the minus strand of CACXUM010000004.1, from coordinate 16,372 downwards.
ACAACTATTATGGTGGAGGCCTTGTTGGAGTGTTGGCCAACGTTGCTGTTTCGGCCATCAACACGGCCTTGACCGACCACATCATTGCCGCCCGAATGTGCAACCAGTTCGTCTTCGAGGATGTGCCCCAAGGCAAATACAGGGCCGAGCACTTGCAAGACCAAGAAACACCCGCAAGAGAAAAGGACATCTCGACCAACGTCAAAAAATGATTTTGGCAAAGGCAGAAAACGATTCAAAAATCAACAAAACACTTTTATATCATTATGACTTTCAAAAGGTTAAACACGATTACAGGATGGTTGGCAGGCATTATCGCCACCATCGTGTATTTTCTCACCCTTGAGCCTACCGTGAGCTGGTGGGACTGCGGCGAGTACATTTCAACGGCTTACAAACTGCAAGTGGGACACCCGCCCGGGGCGCCATTGTTCCAGATGATTGGGCGTTTCTTCTCGCTCTTCGCGGGCGGCGATGTCACCAAAGTGGCCATGATGGTCAATGTGATGTCGGCCATTTGCAGCGGCCTCACCATTGTCTTCCTTTTCTGGACCATCACGATGATGGCGCGAAAAGTGTGGATGAAAGAAGGCGAAGATGCGCCGTGGGTAAATAAAATAGGTGTGCTTTTGGCTGGCTTTGTAGGCGCGGTGGCCTACACCTTCACCGAGTCGTTTTGGTTCAACGCCGTTGAGGGCGAGGTCTACGCCATGTCGTCGTTCTTCACCGCCGTTACCTTCTGGGCCATCCTGAAATGGGAGCAAGTGGCCGACGACCCAAGGAGTTTGCGCTGGTTCGTATTCATCGCTTTCCTCGTCGGCCTTTCCATAGGCGTTCACCTGCTCAACCTGCTGTGCGTGCCGGCCATCGTGTATGTGGTCTATTTCAAGAAATGGAAAAAGACCTCATTTTGGGGCTTCGTCCTCGCCGGCGTGATTTCGCTCGTCTTGCTGTGGTTCCTCAACATGTTCCTCGTGCCGCAAGTCATCAACCTTGCGGGCAAGACCGAACTGTTCTTCGTGAACTCGCTCGGTGCGCCGTTCAACCTCGGTTCCATCGTGTTTTTCGCCGTCGTCATCGCACTCATCATTTGGGGTTTGTGGTTCACCGCCAAGCGAGGCAAGGTGATTTGGAACACCGCCATCATCTCCTTGATGTTCATCCTCATCGGCTATTCGTCGTTCTTCATGCTGATTATCAGGGCCAACACCAACACACCCATCAACGAGAACGAGCCCAAGGAAGCCCTTTCGATGTTGGCTTACATCAACCGCGACCAATACGGCAAGTGGCCTTTGATGTACGGGACTTATTACAATGCACCCATTTCCGACTGGGTTGATGACAGCCCAATTTACGTGAAGGACAAAGAGGCTGGCCGATACATCATCACTAGCGATAGCAAGCGCAGCAAGCCCGACTATCCCGCCGAGATGAAGACCTTCTTCCCGCGCATGTGGAACAGGGACAAGCAAGCCTTCTATGAGAACTATCGCAAGAACGAGAACGGCGCCATCATGGGCACGCCGGTGCGCGTCAGGAACTATCGGGGCGAAGTGCTCACCATCACCAAGCCCACCTTCGGGCAAAATCTGAGGTTCTTCATCGACTACCAATGCAATTGGATGTATTGGCGCTACTTTATGTGGAACTTCGTTGGCCGCCAAAACGACATCGAAAGCCAAGGCGAACTGACCCACGGCAACTGGCTCAGTGGCATCAGTGCCATCGACAATGCCCGCCTCGGCGACCAAGACAACATCCCTGCCTGCCTGCATAATCCGGGCCGCACGACCTATTATTTCCTTCCCCTCATCCTCGGTTTGATTGGCCTCTTCTGGCTGCTCAAGAACGACCTGAAGCAAAGTTGGATCATCTTCCTGCTCTTCTTCATGACCGGCTTGGCCATCGTCATCTACCTCAACCAAACCCCGCAGCAGCCCCGCGAGCGCGACTACAGTTACGCCGGCTCGTTCTACGCCTTCGCCATCTGGATTGGCTTCGGCGTGATTGCCCTCATCGACTTGATTGGCAAGTTGACCAAGAAAAACAGCATGATAACCACCGTGGCCGTCGGCTTGGCCTGCTTCTTGGCCGTGCCTTGCGTGTTGGCCAGCAACGGTTGGGAGGAACACAACCGCTCAGGCAAGACCTCGGCCCGCGACTGGGCGAAGAACTACTTAGCCCAACTGCCGCCCAACGCGGTCATCTTCACCCGTGGCGACAACGACACCTTCCCCTTGTGGTATGTGCAGGAGGTGGAAGGCTTCCGCACCGACGTGCGCGTGTGCAACTACATGCTTTCGGGCGGCTATTGGTATGTCCACCAAATGGGCCGCAAGGTGTATGAATCGGAGCGGCTTCCGCTCACCTTGACCCCGAAGGAATACGACAACGGCGTGAACGAGCAGGTTCCCGTGGAGGAGGAGGAATACTTCAAGGGCAAGACCGTGGAACTGAAGCAAGTCATCGACTTCATCCACAACCCCAAGGCCGTGAAACGCTATGTGGGCGGCTCCTACAATTATGTGCCTTGCCGCAACGTGAAACTCACCGTCGACAAGGAAGCCTGCATCCGCAACGGCATCGTGCCCGAGAGTATGCAAGACCGCATCGTCGACGAAATCACTTGGGAAATCAAGGACAACAACCTTTGGAAATCGAGCCTCATGCTCTTAGACTTCATGGCCACCAACAACTGGGAGCGCCCGGTGTATTTCACCTCGTTCAGCGATATGGCGAAGGTATTAGGCATCGAGAAGTACCTGCACATGGAAGGCTTGGCCTACCGTTTCATCCCCGTTGAGGCTGAGGACTTTAGCAAGATTTATCGAGGCGGTGTGTATCGCGACGGCAGCTATGACCTGTTGGTCACCAAGGCCAACGAAGGCATCACCAACTGGGGCAGCATGAACCAAGAAGGCGTGGTGCCCGACCGCGAGAGCGTGCGCAACCATAGCTACGCCCAGTTGGCCTACTCGCGCTTGGCGCAAGCCTTGGTCAACCACGGCCAATTCGACTCTGCTGTTATCGTGATGGACAAGTTCCAAGAGTTCTTCCCCAACGAGAAGTTCCCCGCCGAAATCCACACCTACCAGTTCCCGGAGATGTATTACATCTGCGGTGCCACCGAAAAGGGCGATGCCTACCTCAACAAACTTGTCACCAACTATTGCGACAAGATACAGTATTACGGCGGAATGAAGCCCAAGTTCAGGAGCTACTTCGAGGACGAAATCGACGAAGGCATGAGCCTGCTGAAGCACTTCGGCGACGTGGCCAAACGATACGAGCGCAACGAAATCAGCCAAACGATTTCCGACCGTATGATGGAGTATCTCACTGTATATTACGGGGAGTGAGCCGCGAGTGCTTTGAAACGAAAACCAGCGTCCAATGATTGGGCGCTGGTTTTTTTGTTGCAATGATTGTTCGCTCCTATTCCTTCACCACCTTATCCGAAAACACCGTCCCATCCTCCAACATGACGCGCATCGTATAAGTGCCTGCGGGCAGGCCAGCCATATTGAGGCTTTCCAGATTCTTGCTTTGTGTTTGCACCAAGCGGCCTTGAAGGTCGTAGAGTTCGATTTGCTTGGGTGTTACGTCGGGCGAGTATTGCAGGTGGAGTTCGGTTTGGGCGGGGTTAGGGTAGAACATATAGGGACGAACAATGGTTTCCATTTCGGGTGTATTCCATCCGTCGTCTTGGATGATAACAACTGAAATGCTTCCAGGGTCAATCCCGTATCCGAATGAACCTGTTGCTATTTTCTTGTCACTCAATATCTTCATGCAAGTACCCCAATAAAATCTGTCTTCACCCAGAAAACGACATTCCCACTGAACAATCAGGTCACCATCCAAGCATACTAGTGCTAAGTTGTTGCCTTCTCCTATATGAGGCATATAGGAAAAATAGACATAGCCATCTTCAATTTCTGTGCGAATCGGGGCGGGATTCTTGTCAATTTCTTCACCGAATAGTTTTACAGCCTTCAAATGATGGCCCATGTCAAATTTTGCCAGAATGACCGACTTTGTATAACTGGAACTGCCGTAGTTGTATCGAGAGTATCTTGTAGCGAGAAGGTAATGCTCATCATCAAGTGGGACAATATGCTCCTGCCATCCATTGCCATAAAGATTGTTGTTGTATCGGTAATAGGCATACTCATCCACTACATTAAACAGGCTATCTAATACATAATTGCGTATGGGCGGATTCTCGTCTAAATCGCTGGTTTGATTGCTTCCCCAATAACAATATTGTAATGGAGATTTACAGAACATTCCTGTATGACAAGATTGTAGTTTCTCAAATTGCTGAATTTCTGAAATTTCCTTTTTGCATTTAAGTGTACCGTCGAAACCGATACGGGCAAAACAAGTTTTAAAATCGGAACTTTCCGAGACACTAAAGGAGGCAATGATGTCGCCAGTGGTATCCATGAAACAATCGTAACTAATCCAATGGATAGAGTTGTCCAGCAACACATCGTTAGTCCCCATTATGGAGAGATTGCTGTCGATGAAAGTTGTTCTGAGAACGATTCCCTCTTGTGTGATGGCGAAATAGGCATACAAATGGCTGTTGGGGTCATTGGGATTGGTTTCAAACAAAGTTCTCAATCTTATGTTGTCATTTTCGAGAAGCAGCGAATCTGTAATTTGTCCCTCTGAAGAGACTTTGTAAAACATCACTCCAATGTCTGAGCCAAATGCCGCCTCAAACATAGGGCATTCCACAATCAGCCCATTGTCGGAGGTTTCAACCATGTTGTGAAAGTTGAAATACTTGCCGTTCTCGTGACGAAAATCCAGAACTAACTCTTGGGCGTGCAAAGAGCCTAATAGCAATAGGGACAGCCCCAATAAAACATGCTTCTTCGTAAGATCTATCATAGTATAGGTTAATTGATTTGGATTTATGTTGTTAATAATAAGTTGATTATGGATAATACATTACAAAACTTTATTGTATTCATTCTTTCACCACCTTATCCGTAAACGCCTTGCCGTCCTCCAACATGACGCGCATCGTATAAGTGCCTGCGGGCAGGCCAGCCATATTGAGGCTTTCCAAACCCTTGCTTTGTGAGCGCACCATGCGGCCTTGCAGGTCGTAGAGTTCGATTTGCTTGGGTGTTACGTCGGGCGAGTATTGCAGGTGAAGCTCGTCTTGGGTGGGGTTGGGGTAGAACATATAGGGGCGGATGAAGGCTTCGGCTTCGGAGATGCCGTAGGGGTCGGCATCATGGACGAAATAGTAGAAGAAATTGTAGGATTCACCGTCCTTATGGCATTTCCCTAAAATTGAGAAACCGTCTTCAATTTTGCTAATGTGGCAATAGTTGTGCAAATAGCCTCCTGTGGAAAACGGCGAACCTAAGCAATAACGCTGCCAAAGTACATTCAAGTCCTTATCCAACTTGGCAATGCATAGCCAACCTTTGGTGGATGCACCAGTCCCCATCACATTGTTATTGGTGCGATAGGCAAAATAGATGTTGTCGTTCACGGTCGTGATCATACCGATAGGATAGCCCATCCTGTCAGGGGCTGTATAGATTGGCCATGACTCGAACTGTATATTGACAAGGCACTCATGGGTGATTTTGTCGTATTTCTGTAGGCATACCCCGTTTCTTGTCAAATTATGGCGCTCATACATGAAACCATGGACAAATGTCCCGTCGTCCAAAGGCATGGGGCTTGAAGCAAACTGCCCTGGCTGAACGGGATAGAAGTCGCCCCAATGCCCTTCCAACACAATGGTTTCCTCCATCGTGAAAAGCGAGTCAAGCACATGATAGACGAGACAGGTGTCGTTTTCGCTGGCGGTCCAATCGCAAAGGGAGTATTCGCGCGGCGTGTCGTTGTAGACCGCAAGCCCGTGTGCGACATCATCAAGCATGAAAAGGTTGTCGATGGCAACCTTGTCTTTGATTGTTCCATCAAGGCCGATTCGCGCCATTACTGGGGTGCGTGCATCCGTCTGATACGACAACACAATGCAATCGCCTTCAAGTGTGATGCCAATCAATCTGTTTACGGCAAAATCTTCCAGAGGAACTATAATTGCATCTTCGTGAGCCTGTACGTTCAATGCGTTGTCGATACGGCTAATGCGGAGCCATGTATTGCCCGGGTATCCTGAATACGACACTCTGTTGTGGATGAGTTTTGCAAGGATATAGCCTTCACCATCTGGAGCGTTTGCGAACAAAGGTCGTATGTTGTCCTCCACGAAGGCGTAATTGGTTTCGACAAAAACAGAGTCGAGAACCGTCATGCTTTGCGGGTCAGTCATGTAAAGCCAATCGCCGAAGTCGACAATCCTGTGATTCAGCATGGTCTTTGTTGCGATGCAGGTTAGCACGTTCCCGTCATTTGTCAAGATAGACCGTGATTGAAGGAAATCGAAATAAGGAGAACCAGTAGGGTGCTTGATTTCCAAAAAAAGCGAGTCGCAAGAGTAGTCTTGGGCTTGGGCAAAAAGCGAAGCCAGCGCAAAGGCAAGTAATAGTAGGAGTGGCTTTTTCATGGCTTTGTGATTTTTACAGTTTGAATAATGCTGCAAAGTAATGAATTTAGGGGACTTCTAATTATACTTGGTTTCCTTGTTTTCGGGTTGTCAGGATGCCGAAGTCCCGTTTCGGCAGTCCTTTCAACCCGCTGCAAAGATATGCATCTTCTGTTCTATGTTGCAATAGTTTCTGATATTTTTTTCGGTTTTTGTGCGTATGTATGTATTCCGTGCAGGCCTGTACTGCACTGTCGTTTTCGTAATAGCCCACACCATTAATATAATGGGCGCGGGCGGCGAGGAAGAAGTGGTCATTATTGGAGATAGGCTTGTGTTTTGAATTCCCCTTGCCCCCTTTCAAAGGGGGAAATCCCCCCAACCCCGTTTGCAAAGGGGGAACCTCTCCCACGAGGCTGTCGTAATAGGCCACGGCCTGTTGAAGTTCGGGGCGGTTGGTTTGGGCGTAGTCGTTCTTGTAGAGCAGCTCGGAGAGCAAGAGGTTGGCGTAATGGCGGTTGTATTCCGTGGTCGTGCAGGCATCGAAACAAGAAACAAGGCACGCCAAGGCACTGTCGGGCTGCTGCCACATCAGGCTGTCGACGGTTAGCAAGGCATGGGTCGGCCCTTCGGCAGGCTCAACGACCTTGATAGATGATGTGCAGGCGGTCATAAAAACCGCCATCAAAAGAAGAGCGATACACCTTCTCCCATTCATGCCATTTGCTTTCCTTCCGCTTTCTTCCGCTGCGCGAAACTCCAGACAATCATCCCAATGCCCACAAGGACGAAGGGGATGCTGAGCCACTGGCCCATGTCGAAGACCATGTTTTTCTCGAATTCCACTTGTACGTTCTTCAAAAACTCGATGCAAATGCGCGAGCCGAAGATGATGATGAGGAAGGTGCCGAACATCAGGCCGGGCTGCTTGTGGCCAAGGTCGCGCTTGTAGTACATCCACAAGAGGATGCCCATCGCCACGAGGCAGAAGAAGGCCTCGTAAAGACCAGTCGGGTGGCAGGGCAGCCACTCGCTCGGCGGGCAAGGCGCGTCCCAAGCGAAGCAGGGCGTGTAGTTGTCGAAAGTGCCGCAAAACTGCTCCTCGCCGCGCAAAAAGACGAAACCCCAAGGCAGCGAAGTCGGAGTGCCGTAAATCTCGTGGTTCATCACATTGCCCACGCGAATCATCGAACCAACGAGGCACACGGCCACCACAACGCGGTCGAGAATCCAGATATAACTGATTTTCTGCAAGTTGTCTTTCTCTTTCTTGGACTTGTTGTAGTTGCGCACATACAATCCAAGGCCAATCAAAATGCCGAAAGCACCGCCGTGGCTGGCGAGTCCACCTTCCCATAGCTTCAGCATCACAAGCGGGTGCGCCAGATATTCCTGCGGCTCATAGAACAGGCAATGGCCCAACCGTGCCCCAACGACGGTGGATACTAACATATAAACCAACAACTTATCCATCGAGTCGTCAGTCATTCTCTCTTTCTTGTAGATTCGCCTCATCACGAAATAGCCGATGAAAAAGCCCAAGGCCCACATCAGGCCGTACCAGCGAATCTGCAACGACCCCAAATGAACCAACACGGGGTCGACGTTCCAAGTGATGTAGTTTAAAATCATAATGTCAAGAATTTAGCAAACAAAAAATCAAGTCAGTTGAAATTGCTTCCATTTTTCAGGGATAGGCAAGTCGTAGTCAGCCACTTCCAAATGTACGACATCTGGCAACAGGCACTGTTTAAAACGGCTCTCATATCGATTCAAGAAAACAGTGCTATTACAAATTGAGTTCAAATCAGTGGAATAATGGTTGGGGGGAAAATACACAAAGACCTGCTGCTTTGCTTCCTTTGCCAACTCTACCGCAGGAATCATATCGCTATCAGCAGAAACGACAATCGCCACATCACACTTTTTCTTATAAGCATCAGCAACAATTTGAGTAGCGATACGGACATCCGATTCCTTCTCTTCATAAGTACGAATCTGATACCCACACTTCCGACAAACAATCTCTTTTTTCAAATACTTACCTAAAATCAATTGAAACCTTGGATTTTCCTTATTTGCTTGAAAGAAAGCGTTCTGGTTCCTTTTCTTCTCAATATCATACGGACGTGCGGAAAAATACTTTACAGCAACCAATTCCTGTTTTTCCTTCATAAACAAATCGAAGAACTTCACCATATCAAGCCAATAATACTTCTTCCATCTCGCTTCAGAACGTAAGCCATAGTAGAAATTAAATCCGTCTACATATACAATAACTCTTTGTTTTTCCATACCAATCAAAAAATAAGCCACCTTTTGTGGAGGTGGCGGGCCGTAGTATTTTCCACCTACGGGGGATAATTGTGCTGCAAATATACATCTTTTTCTTCAAACGCAAGTTTTTTAGGCAAAAAAAGGAAAAAAATCCATATTGGTGTAACTTTTTGTCCCAAACTTCGTATTACCTTTGCAAACGATGGACAGAACCCAATACAACCGGTGCGTGGAGCAATACGCCGACAGGCTTTTCCGCTTCGCGTTCTCAAGCCTCCGCAACCGCGAACAAGCCGAGGACGTGGTGCAGGAAAGCTTTGCCCGTGTTTGGGAGAAGGTCGAAAACGTGGAGTTTGAGAAAGCGAAATACTACCTCTTCACCACCGCCCACCATGCCATGATTGACGAAGTCCGTCACCGACAGCGTTTTGCGAGCGTCGAGAAGCCTTTGCCCGCCGACGCAAAAACCACGCCGAGCCAATACCCCGACGTGAACGAAGTGCTCCACAAGGCCTTGGCCACCCTGCCCGAACCGCAACGCAACGCCCTGCTCTTGCGCGACTACGAGGGCTACTCGTACCAAGAAATCGGCAACATCACGGGGATGAGCGAGGCACAGGTGAAAGTGAACATCTTCCGCGCCCGCACCGCACTGAAAAACAAACTGAAAAGCATCGACAATCTCATCGACATAGAGCCATGAAAACGAACATCACCACTGACAACTACGAGGCTTATCTCCTTGATTACATGGACGGTAACCTCAACGCCGACGAAACAAAGCAATTGAAGGCTTTCGTCGCGGCCCAAGGCTTGGACTGGAACGAACTGACCGCTCCCCTGCCCTATCTCGAAGCGCCGCAAATCGCCTACGAAGGCAAGGAAAAGCTGAAAAAGAAAGCCGCTGTCGTGCCGCTCTATGTCAAGATTGCCTCGGCTGCCGCTGCCGCCGGACTGCTGCTCACCGTGAGTCTGTGGCCCGAAAAGTCGATGCCCGAAGTGGAACCCATTGCCGAGTTGAAGCCCATCCTTCCTGGAAGGCTCATCACCGCAAGCGAAGCCACAACGACCTTGCCGCCACGAACCGTTCAGTTCGTTCAGCCGCATGTCGTCAAGAAAGTTTTCAAGAAAGAAAAACCGACGGTTTCCGAAAACGTTGCAGAAGCCATTTCAGAAAGAGCAGAAACGCCGCTTGTGGCCCAATTGGAGCCTCAAAAAGCACATATTCTGCCGACCTCCACAACCTTCAACGAACCCGATTTTGACCTCGTGGCCTATCGCATGGACACCCATTTAGCCTTGGCACAAATCGAAGCAAGCCGTTTCGATGACTTTTTATACGATGAGGAATACGACCGCGAACTTTCGCTCATAGGAAGAGGCCTGCTTTGGTTGACGAATGGCCGCCACGACAGTTTCGCAAGCCTCATCGGTGCGGGAGTAAGCAAAGCCAAGCAAGACCTCACCGAGGCCGCCACCGACATGGCCTTGGCAGCCTACAGCAATTTCAACGAACAATTTGAGGAAACCAAGGAACGCTGGGAAGAGAGACAGGAGAAATAATTTTTTCTCACGCAGAAATCGCAGAATCTAAGGAAGCCTGACGGACGCTTGTTTTGCCTCGCATCGCGCTTCCCATAATTCTGCGGATTCTGCGTGAAAGGTATTCCCAACGCGAGAAAATCAGAAATTGATGCTGAAACCGAAGCTCAGTGGATGCACCTTTGCGTCGCTCATGTCGAACATTGGCAGGATGGCATAGTTGGCAAAAAAGCCCAAATTCCTACCACCCACGCGGAGCGAAGCATCCAACTTGAACTGGTTCACCCGAGCAGTGTAATAATTCTTGATTTGCGACCCGTCAGCATACTTCACGCGGTTCCACTGCGCGATGCGCAAGCCACCCGTCACACCTGCATCAATGTACATTTTGCGCGTCGGGCGGATTTCAAACATCAATGGCACTTGCAAAAACAGCGTGCCGTTCTTCGTGTTCTTGACGATTCTATTGGGGTCAGTCGGGACAATGGTATAAACCACATTTTCAGGATTATACTCAACGGTGATGTCGTTGTTCCAACTGAAATTGTTCCAGCCAATACCCACGCCCGTAAACAGGCCTACAATATGTCTTTTGCTGAACGCGATGCCCACATCGGCAATGTTGAAGCCGAAATACCAACTGCGCAACGGCCTAAGACCAAACCCTTGGGCCCCATTGTTTGTGCTCGCCGCGTCCACTGGCATGTTGAAGAGCATGTTCAGGCCTGCCTCAAAGCCGTTCCAGTTGGCATCGAAAAGGAGGTTCTTTTTCTCGGGGCGCTTGCCTTTGGATTCAGGTTTTTCAGGCTCGTCTTTCCTCGGCTCTGGACTATTGTATTGGTAATCATAATGATGCTCATAGTTTCCGCCATACTTTTTCTCAAAACGATCTCCCCATTTCTCCATTTTGCGGCCCCATTCTTCCATATCGGCACCCCATTTTTCCATGTCCTGCTCAAACTTTTCCCAGTCTACTGAGTCGGAGAGCATTTGCATGTTTTTGCCAAGTTCACTCATAAGTTCCTTGAACTGTGGCATGTTGGGAGCAGCCGTTTTCATGTCTCGTTTGTCACTACACTGCAAACGCCGAACATCCAAGTCTCCCGTCCCTGAAACAAGGGAAATCAAGGTATTGCATCTACCTCCAAGCTCCACATCGCCCGTACCCAAGATACGGACACAGACCTTGTCGTAATCCAAATCAAGTTTCACATCACCCGTGCCAGTAACCGTTAACGAAAGGTCTTTCCCCTTCAAAACACCAGCAGATATGACATCACCAGACGAAAGCAAGGTCAAATGGTTCAATTCAAGAAGCGTAACATCGAAATCGGCGGTGCCATCCAAATAAACAGCAGTGTCCGCCATGTTGTAATTTGCATGCCATTTGTGATTGGCATCCCACGCCACAACATACTGGTCGGATTGACGGATGGTCACATCGCCTGTGGCGTTTACAACAACGGTATTCACATTCTTACCAATCTCGGCTGAGGTTTGGTCTTGCGCCTTCGCGCTTCCGAAGGCCAGCAGCAGCGTCGCTGCAAAAATCAATCGTTTTTTCATTTCGTTTAGGTTTTAATTATTTCTCTTGTTACTTTTGTTCTTCGCGAAAACAACAGTAATACGGAGAAAGGGCGAAAAAGTTACAGGCTAAAACAGACTTTTTTTTCATAGAAATCCGACAAATCCATAAAACAATACATAATCTACACTATATTATGTAATTACAATTTCATATCACACTCAAAAAGTAACTTTTTGCAGGTAATTTCAGCTTTTCACGGTAATTTTTTGCAGGTAAAATCGGTTCTCCACGGTAACTTTTTGCAAGTTGTGTGTCCTCAAAGTCCATTCTGGCGCGGTTCATAGAAAGCGGAAAAATAGCATTTGCGCTCGGCGGTGAGGGTGTCGCCTTCGGCCAGTTCCAACTTCACATACACCTTCTTCAAGTCGGCCTTGCGCAAACAATCGCTCAAGCCTTCCACAACGAATTTCTTGTTCTCGTTGGCCTCCAACTCTACTGTCATTTTTTGCTCAAACAGCGGATGGTCTTCAAGGTTGCACACCGTGACGGACAATGTGCCGTCGATGTTGCGAAGCAGGTCGGAAGTGACGAAAACGCCGTAATCTTTTTGGTCAATGCTTAAAAGCACGGGTGCAAAAAGCGTTTTCAGCCGCTCTTGCAGCACCTTGGGATGGCCGTAGTAGTCGATGGACGACCACGAAGTCACGGGCCAAGCGTCGTTGAGTTGCCAATAGAGCGTACCCATATTGTAAGGCTTCGCCGTGCGGTGCGCCTCAATCGCGATTTCCATTCCGTAGGCTTGCGAAAGTTGGCTTAAATAGACATATTCCTCAAAGTCTTTCGGCTGAATGTCAGGAAAATAACGTTTGATAAAATCGTCAATCTGGCGCGTGCCACGGGCGTGTTTTTGGTGCGCCGCAACCACCTTGGCATCCATACTCAATTCCTCGCCTTGCGCGATTTTCAGCAAGGTTTGGTAATCGGGATAACTCTGATAGCCATACTCACTGTTGAAGCGACCCACCTTCTCGCGATACATTTCGTAAGGCAACTCGCCCCACCAAACGCCCCAATAATGCACATCGCCTTCGGTCAGGCTTTCGGGACGACCCCAGCCTTTCGAGGGCGAGCTTGGCCAGTAAGGTCGCGTGCCGTCATATTGCGCAACGGCTTGAGGCAGAATATTTTCAAACAATCTATCATAGCCTGCTTTGATGGCCTTGTCATCCTCTTCGCTCCAATTCAGCGACTTTTGCCAGCCCCAGTTGTAGTAGCCTTCCGAAATCTCGTTGCCGCCACACCACAAGGCCAACGATGGATGCGAAGCCAATCGTTTCACCTGCTCCTCCGCCTCGATTCGGGCGTTTTCGAGGAAAGCCTCGTCGTAGGGATACATCGTGCCGGCATACATAAAATCCTGCCAAACCAAGATGCCGAGTTTGTCACAAAGCGTGAAAAATTCGTCGGAAGGATAAATGCCGCCGCCCCACACGCGCAACATATTGAAATGAGCGTCTTTGGCTTGCTCCAAAAGACGAATCGTGTGGTCAACATCATTCCAGGTCTCAATCATCTCCTCGGGAATGTAGTTCGCGCCTTTGGCATAGAATGGCACACCGTTCACCTTGAAATAGAACGCCCGCCCGATGCTGTCAGGCTCATCGATCATCTCGAAGGTTTTAATACCAGACCATATTGCCTTGCAATCCAAAACTTTATCTCCATCTTTCAGGAGTACACCAAAGACATAAAGCGGTTGTTCGCCCATCTCGTTTGGCCACCACAATTCTGGATTTTCAATTTCAAAGTTCAGGATTTCATTTTGGGTACCGCCATTAAGGTGTACGGTTTTCTGGCTGTTTTTCTCACCATTGACATAGATTTCCGCCACGTAATTTCCTTCAGCCTTACTTTCCACATCAAGGCACAAACGCATCGTAGCCTTCTCGTTATCAATGTTTTCTGTGAGAATATATGCATCTTGCAATGTCGCATTCGACCAACCAATCAATTCCACCCGTTTCCAAATGCCCACATTCTTGTACTTCGGTGCCCAGTCCCAGCCGTGCTGGTAAGGTGCCTTGCGCGTGACGGCATATTTTTCAGGCAATCGAGGCTGATGTTGCTCATACAAAGCCAATTGCGTGCTGTCGTAACGAATGAAATGCACTTCCAAAAGGTTGTCTTTCTTTTTCAGCAAGTCTTTCACCTCGTGTTTCCAAACGCGGAATTGATTGTCGGCAAAGAAGAGTTTTTCGTCGTTCAATTTCACTTCTGCGTAGGTGTCAATGCCATCAAAAACAAGTTCAACTTTCTCTTTATCAAGCAGTTCTTTATCTGCATCGAAACGCAAGGTATAGTCCCAAGGATGGTCTGAAATCCAAAGCAATTGGTTTTCCACCGTGCCGAGATAAGGATGGGGAATCACGCCGTTTTCGTAAAGGCTCTGCTGCACCACCGAGGGCACATCGACCTGCATATTAATGTTTGTGAGCGTCCAGCCTTGGTTGAGGAGTTGCACGACGACGTTTTGCTTTTCAACTTGTTGACACGCCGATAAGGCGAAGGCCAATAGAATCAGAGGAAGTAGTTTTTTCATTTGAGTTGTTTATTTGGCACGCAGAATGCGCAGAATTATGGGAATCGCGATGCGACGCAACTTTTGCAGCCAGTAGGTTCTGCGTATTCTGCGAATTCTGCGTGAGACAATTAATTCTGCATGAGACAATTACGGGTTCAACAATTTTTCCATTTCGTAAATCAAGTCCTTGTTCGACTCGGTCCAGACCATCGTTGCGCCCGTCGCGTCCTTTTGGTCGGGATAGAGTTTCTCGTTGAAGCGCGGCACCCAATGCGCCAACGAGGCGTGGCAATGCACAGTTCCCGTCATATTAAGGATGTCCTTCACGTTGCCGAGGTTGATGCCGCCACCGGGCATAATGGCGATTCGGTCGCCGTAGCGCAACTGCATCTCCGCAATCATCGGGACACCTTCAAGAGCCGTGGGTTTGCCGCCAGAGGTCAGGATTTTGTCGAAGCCGAGTTCAATCAGTTTCTCGACGGCCTCGAAAGGCTTCACACAGGCATCGATGGCGCGGTGGAAGGTGAACTTCATCCCCTCGCCTGCCTCCATCAAAGCCTTAACCGTCTCAACGTCAAGTTCGCCCTTGTCGTTCAAGGCCCCGATGACCATGCCCTCAAAGCCGAGTTTTTTGCAGAGCATAATGTCTGTTTTCATCATCTCGATTTCGTCCTCGTCGTAGATGTAGTTGCCCGGTCGCGGACGGATGAGCACGCGCATCGGGATAAAAGAAATGTCGATGGCCTTGGCCAAAGTTCCAAACGACGGCGTAACGCCGCCCACTTCGAGGCACTCGCACAACTCAACGCATTGGGCGCAGCCGTCCATCGCGTTCTGCAACGACTTGATGCCGTTGGCACAGATTTCCAATCGTATCATAGTTTTAGAATTTTGGGGCAAAGATAGTATTTTTTCCTTATTTTTGCGCCCTAAAACTCGACCAGTGATTTACCCGACCAACTTTGAACAGAAAATCGGCTTCAAAAGCATCCGCCAGATGCTCTCCGAGCATTGCATCAGCGCGATGGGCTTGGAGAAGGTGGGAAACGTGGCCTTTTCAAATGATATAAACTTCATTATCAAAAGTTTGGAACAGACCGAAGAGTTTATCCACCTGCTCCAAACGGGGATTCCCTTTCCCGTACGCGACTTCCACGACCTCCGTGAGGCCTTCCATCGTGTCCAGATTGACGGTACCTGCCTGAATGTGGAGGACCTGTTTGCACTGAAGCCTTCGCTCAATGTGCTTGACGCCATCTTGCGTTATGGTCATTCCGAAAGTGCCAACGAAACCCAACGACTTAAATCACTGATTGAAAACATCTTCATCGACCGCAGCATTTTCACCGAAGTGAACCGCCTCGTCGACGACAAAGGCGAGATTCCCGACAATGCCTCCACCGAGCTCTTGGAAATCCGCCAAAGCATCCGCCGCAAGCAAACAGGCATCGAGAAACGCATCCGCCAAATCATGAGTGACGCCAAGACAGCCGGCTGGGTCGACCAGAAATCGGAGCTCACCGTCCGCGACGGCAGGTTGGTCATCCCGGTGAAGGCAGGCGACAAACGCGCCATCCGAGGCTTCATCCACGACGAGTCGGCTACGGGACAGACCGTCTACATCGAGCCCGCCGAAATCTTCGACACCTCCAACGAAATCAAGGAGTTGGAATATGCCGAGAAACGTGAAATCCACCGCATTTTGATGGCCTTCACGCGTCTCCTTCGGCCTTACCTCTCCGAATTGCGCAAGGCATGGAACCTGTTGGGTGAACTCGACTTCATCCGCGCCAAGGCGTTGCTGGCCCAAGAAATCGGTGGCGTGAAACCCGAAATCAAAGACGCACCTTATTTCAACTGGCAGCAGGCGCGTCATCCTCTGCTGGAGAAAAAGCTGAAAGCACAAGGCAAGCAAGTC
>CACXUM010000003.1 GCA_902770835.1 uncultured Bacteroidia bacterium | reverse complement strand
TGACAGCGGTTTTCCACACTTCAAGGTGTATCGCGCCCTTTGCGACGGCCAGGACATGGAGTTGATTGCAAGAAAGCTGGAAGTCAATTCCTACCTTGATGGACAATGGGCTGACTTGGATGACGGCCTTTACAAATGGGGTGTCAGCCATGTGATCAACGGCGTGGAATCAGCGATTTCGTGGTCTGAATGTTTGGAGAAGAATACCACGGGGGTTGAAGAGAATCGTTTTGAGGCTGTTGTTTATCCCAATCCTGCCAGCGGTGTTGTGCGGATTGAGGGCGTTGAGGTTGATGAGGTTTTGGTTTATAATGCTTTGGGGCGGGTGGTGAAGAGGGTGCAGGGGACGAATGAGATTGATGTAGCGGATTTAGCGGAAGGCATTTACTTACTGCGCATCCACGACAAGCAAGGCGTTTCCCATACGAATAGGATAACGGTTACGAAATAAGCGATGAGAAAAATATAGCCTCAATCCAGCAAAAGGGTTGAGGCTTTTTTGTGGAAAATGTACGATTGGATTGCCGGAAATGCAAACGGATGGGTTACACATAGCTGAAAGTAAAAAAATGGTATCATTTTGGTACCAAAATGGTAAGAAATCGAAAAAGTGTGTATCTTTGCGGAACAAAAAGGAAAGGAGAACAACATGATAGTAGTCAGTAGCAGAGATTTCAGGACGAATATGATGAGTTATTTCACGGAGTCAAACGGCGATGATTTCATCGTCAAGACCCGCGACCACGGCTCGTTCAAAGTCAGCATCAAGCCGGTAAAGAGAGAAGATGCCATACTCAACATCCCACCAGAATTCCGTCGCAACCCCTACGAAATCAGTCCGAGCGGCGACCCGTTCTTCGCCGACCAAAGGAATATTGATATGCTTGAGAAAAGACTGAAAGAAGCAGAAAGCGGCGAGGCTACTTCCCACGAGATGCTCCCAAATGAATCGTTGGACGATTTCCTAACCAGAATCGAGTATGAACTACAAGGTTAAGTACAGACTTGTTTACAAGATTTACCATGATGTGGTCATTGTGGAGGTGGTGTCTGCCTACGGTCACTATGGCGACAAATAACACAAAACACTTCTCTCCAAAATGAAAAACATACAAATTTGTATCTCACATTTTGGAAATTGTGTATTTTTGCGAACTGAAAATACGAAAATTTCGGATGATTGGTTCGCAAAAAAATATCATTTTAGGTCTTGGTGATGTGCCAAGAACTGCGTTCAACACCAATAGCATTGCGCTGTTGCTCAACGAGAAAAGAGACGATTCCCTCTCAAAAAAGTTGAATTATTATGTCCAAAAAGGGCTGTTGCTCAATCCGCGAAAAGGGATTTATGCCAAAAAGCACTACAACCCGGAAGAATTGGCAGGCTTGGTATTTGTGCCGTCCTACATTTCTTTGGAGTATGTGCTTCAACGAGAAGGGGTCATTTTCCAGTACGACTCGGCCATCACCTCGGTAAGTTATCTGAGCCGCGAGATTGAAATGGACGGACGAGTTTTCCGTTATAGGCAAATCAAAAACGAAATCCTATACAATTTGGCAGGCATTGAACTGCGTGACAACATCAGCATCGCCACGCCCGAAAGGGCCTTGCTCGATATGATGTACCTAAATTCAGAATGCTATTTCGACAACCTCCGCGCCGTCAGCAAAAGGCGCGTCATGCAACTGCTTCCTGTTTACCAATCCCAGCGGTTGACTGAAAGAGTCAAGGAATTATTCAAATCATTATGACTATGGACATTAACAAGCACAAATTCTTTATGTTGCAAATCCTGAAAGACCTGTTTTCGGATGCTGAACTCGCAGATTGCCTTGCTTTCAAAGGTGGAACCGCATTGATGTTTTTCTACGGTTTGCCCCGTTTTTCAGTCGATTTGGATTTCAACCTGCTCGATACGGACAAGGAAAAAGAGGTGTACGAGAAAGTCAAAAAAATACTGCTGAAGTATGGCACAATTCACGATGAGGCTTTGAAGTTCTATGGTTCCGTTTTTGTTTTGGACTATGGACAAAACGAAAGGAAACTGAAAGTGGAGATTTCGAACCGCCAATATGACAACCATTATGAAATCAAGAATCTGTTGGGCATTGATATGAAAGTGCTTGCCAAGCCTGATATGTTTGCCCACAAACTCTGCGCCCTGCTCGACCGAAACGAAATCACGGGGCGCGACGTGTTTGATTGCTGGTTTTTCCTGAATGCCCAAACGCCCATCAATGCAAACATTGTGGAAAACAGGATGGGAATGCCCTTGCAAGAGTACATTCGACATTGTATTGACACATTGGAACAAGTCAGCGACAAAACCATTATGAACGGCTTAGGCGAACTGACCGATGGGGAAACCAAGAAATTCGCCAAAACCAAACTGCGCAAAGAAACCATTTCCCTGTTGACTTTTTTCAAGGCGTTTCCTATTTTGACATAAGAGTTTCTTGGAAAAGCGTAGTTTTTTCACCTCAAAAACATTGGAAAAGCGTAAGCTTTTTGCTTCGGGTTTGTTGGAAAAGCGTATAAACGCTTTCCTTCATCACCTTTCCTTCGCAATCTGGTTCATTTCGTTAAAGATCTTTTTCAGGTTCTCCGGCTTGGTCAGGTTGAGCCAGTCGCAGAAGGTGATGCCCATGTATTTCGCGGTCTTCTTCCAGTTGCCCTTGTGGTCTTTCTTCAGCGAGAAGATGTAGGAGTTGCCACTGCCGAGCAGCACTTCCTTCAAAGCGCAAACCTTGTAGACAATCTCGTTGAAAAGGCTCTCGCTCGTCACGCCGGTCTTGCATTCGATGACAAACAGTTTGTTCGCCTTGATGAAGCACACGTCCAATTCGTTGTTGTGGCGGATTTTGCCGTTGGAGATGTGTACGCCCATAGCAATATCGTCGGGTTGCAGCACCTCTTTAATCAAGGCATAGACATATTCCTCAAACCAACCTCCCGTAAGGTATTCGATTTCATAGTTTTGCAGCGAGCCTGGTCTTTCGGGAACGAAACCGATGAATTCCAAGAACTTGCTGAGGTTAGGGATGGCGGTCATGTAGTCCTTGTCGGGATTTTCGACTTGCGAAATGATGAGGAACTTCCAGTTGCGGTACTTCTCACGCAAGGTTTCCATCACTTGATAGTCGCCGCGACTGAACATGTTTTGCGAAAACATAGTGAACAAATGTTGCGAAAATGCCGTTTCCTTCACTTGTTTGCGCGGTTGGTCCACATCGCTTTCAAGTCCGTAGAGGCCGAAATATTCCTTCAGCGTCATGCGGTGCTTGACGGGGAACACCTCGTCGTCATCATCATAAATGCTATGGTCGAAGATGGTCTTTACGACTTGGTTTTCACGGGTTTGCGTGTAGAAAAACAAGGTGTCGAACTCCTCGAAGACATGTTGCACCGAAAGGGTCATGTAACGGTTGCCGCCCGCAAGGTTAAGGTAATATTGCTTGTTGGGAACCAGATTTCCCTTGATGGTGCGGCAGATGCGCTCATACAGGAACTTGTCCTGATACCGATTGACTATGATGGTTTTCACAAGCGTTTCGTCAATATCCAACGCTTTGATTAACACTGGTATGCAATTGGCTTCCTCTGCGGCGGAGATGAACAGCAGTTCGTCGCCGTCCTCGAAATACTCCTTGGTGAACAGATAAGCTGGCAACGGATTGCTCTTGTCGATGATATTTACGATGGTTTTTGACATGTTATGGCATTATTATTAATTGGCACACCATATTCATATATAGTGTCGCTGGGTAAATCAATTCTTTCATTCCAAGAAATACAAGTTCGACTACTATCTAATTGAGCCATAGTCCATAAACCAATCTCAGTAGTCAAACTTTTGAAATCGTCAATGGTGTCAATGTCGTCCTTAACATCGTAACAAACACGAAAGCCGTCATCGAAAGTCACCATCAACTTCCAATCATCATTAAGTTCAAATTGCTTGATTTTCGGTATCATAACGGCGTAATTCTTCCCATTTTTTGTGAATTCCACATTTCCACCAGTTCTTCATAGTGTAACCCAAGCCATTCCCTCACCAATTGTTGGGCTTTTATCGGCAAGTCGCCCTCCGTCATTTCAAAAGTCTTGATGTCGAAAATACCTACATATTCGTTGTATATGGCATGGATATGAGCAGGTTCATGCTCTTTCGGCTTGAAGAACATTTTGATGATGATTCCGTAAAAACGACTTATTTCGGGCATAGTTTAGTTGTTTATTTGTGCAAAAGTAACAAAAAGTAATGTAATACCTATTTGATTAGTAATTTTTTAACCGTCTTTCCTGAAATATCCCTTATTTCTACAAAATAAACCCCGCTCCCCAAAGACTCAACATTAATAATATTGGTTTGATTATCAATTCGTTGCGTTTTCACCATCTGCCCATTGACATTGTAAATCACCAATTCGGAAGGCATGGCGTTTTCAAGCGTAAGAGTGAAACTACCATCGGAAACGGGATTCGGCCACACTTCAAAAGAAGTAGTGTTAGACTCACTTACATTATCGTTTTCAAGGAAAGGAATGTAGTTGACCAAGCCCAAATTTGGGTCGTCGTTTTGGTGGGTGATGTGGTTTTCAATTTCCTGTATATCAGTCGTTCCCCAATAGTTGCCTACGGCCATGATGTTGTTGGCGGAGTTGTTGTAGAGGTCAAAGTAGGTGAAGTCCATCCCATAATTGGTGATATGGCCGTTGTCGTGAATTATGTTGTTGCCCCAGTCGTCTTCGATGCCAAGGTCAACGTCGGCGGCATTGATGACGGTGATGCCCCACAAGTTTCCTGTAATCATATTGTTGCGGATGACTGCTTTGTTGTTCTCATTCATGCCGAAAACGCTAATGCCGCTGCCGCCGTTCATGGGGTTGGTTTCCAAGTTATTGTCAATGAATTGGTTGCCAACGATTACTGAACTCAAATTGTAGCCTTGCTGATTGTAGCCGTAGCGGTTGTTTTTGACGATGTTGTCTTTCAGCAGGATTTTGGTGTCGCCCGTGTTCATCAAATCTGCAATGGTAATGCCGCCCGACATGTCGTGTCCGCCACCCTCAATGGTGCAATTCACGATGCGGATGCTGTCTTGTGCACCGATTCCAAGGTTGATTTGGGGCAGGTTGGCGTTGGAGGTCACATTGTTGGTGAACTGGCAGTTCAGGATTTGCGGAGAGCTCTGTCCATTGGCTGGCGAACTGATGGCCGCGCCTTCGTTGGAATAAAACTCACAATTGTTGAAAACTGGGTCACAGTTCATGCAATTGACAACAGCACTTTGTTGTTCACAACGGAAAGTATGGAAATGGCAGTCCGTAAAAACAGCCTCGCTTTCAATAATTTGTATGCCGTCCAATTGTGTAATGTTGCATCTTCTAAACACGCACGGGCCGGTGGCATCCTCTAAACGGATACGACCATTCACACCTGAATTGCCAGAGAAAGCCAACCAGTAATAATCATCCGTATTGATGGCGTCTATCGAGCCTTTGATGGTCAGGGTGACATTGTTGCCAAAGTACAAGGAATGGTTGACATCAAGTTTGTCGTTGGCCGAAATGGTGACGTCGTTTTCGATTCTATACTGTTGGTTGCTTTCATTCCACACGACGCAGCCTTCGCTCACTTCTATAAGGTCGTCAATGTTGTAGGTGGTGCCGTTGCCGGGGCTTGTCCATTGGGCGTTCAGCATAGGAATGAATCCGAGAAACAAGGCTAAAAACAAGGTTGCTTTTTTCATTTTATTGTGGTTTGAATTATTGGACGCAAAATTATGAAAAAACAAAGAAAATGATTGACAATTTTTTTGAAAATGTAGTGGGAACCCCGTAGGGGTGACAGCTTCATAGGCAGGCGGTGTAAACCCCTGCCAAAAAAAACGAATGAATCATTTTGAAACGACAATAAACAGAACCCCGTAGGGGTGACAGGAAAAAAGATGTGTGTCCAATCCTGCCGCCCCTACGGGGCTTAAAACAATTGCATTGCTTGTCGGCGGGGGTTTACACCGCCCGCCTATTGTGCTGTCGCCTCTACGGGGCTATGCATCACTTCCTAATCGCCGCAATGCCAGGCAGTTCCTTGCCTTCGATGGCTTCGAGCAGGGCACCGCCGCCAGTGCTGACGTAGGAAACTTGGTCGGCGAGGCCGAACTTGTTGATGCAGGCCACCGAGTCGCCGCCGCCGATGAGCGAGAAAGCTCCGTCCTTGGTGGCTGCCGCAATGGCCTCGGCTATGGCCTTTGAACCCACAGCGAAGGTGTCGAACTCAAACACGCCGCAGGGACCGTTCCAAAGGATGGTCTTCGAGCCTTTGATGACGTTGGCAAACAATTCGCGGGTCTTCGGGCCGATGTCCATGCCTTCCCAGCCTTCGGGAATGTTCATCGGGTCAACCACTTGCGTGTCGGCATCGTTGGCGAACTTGTTGCCCACCACACAATCTTCGGCAAGCACCAGATTGACGCCTTTTTCCTTGGCCTTGGCAAGGATGTCGAGAGCGAGGTCGAGTTTGTCCTCTTCGCAAATCGAGTTGCCGATTTTGCCGCCGAGGGCTTTCTTGAAGGTGTAGGTCATGCCGCCGCAAAGGATGAGGTTGTCGACCTTGGTGAGCAGGTTCTCAATGATTTCAATCTTCGTGGAGACCTTCGAGCCACCCATAATGGCGGTGAAAGGATGCTGGATTTCGTTCATCACCTTGTTCACAGCGGCCACTTCCTTGCCCATCAGGTAGCCGTACATCTTGTGGTCGGCATCGAAATAGTCGGCGATGAGGGCGGTGGAGGCGTGGGCGCGGTGAGCCGTGCCGAAAGCGTCGTTGATGTAGTATTCGCCATAGCCGGCAAGGGTCTTGGTGAATTCCTTCTGCGAGGCTTTCACGGCCTTCTTGGCTTCGTCGTAGCCTTCCTCGCCTTTCTCGATGCCGCGCGGTTTGCCTTCCTCTTCGGCATAGAAGCGGAGGTTTTCAAGAACGATAACCTCACCGGGTTTCATGGCAGCCACTTTATCAGCAGCCTTCATGCAGTCGTCGGCAAACTGGACAGGACGGTTCAGAAGTTCTTCCAAGTGTTTGATAATCGGCTTAATGGAATACTTCGGGTCGGGGTTCTTCTTCGGGCGACCGAGGTGCGACATCAGCACAACCATACCTTTGTCGTTCAGTACCTTATTAATAGTCGGCAGGGCGGCACGCATACGGGTGTCGTCGGTGATGTTGAAATTGTCGTCCAACGGGACGTTGAAATCGACGCGGATAACCACGCGCTTGTTCTCAAAATTGATTTGATCGATGTTTACCATGATATTTAGATTTAAGATTTAAAATTCAAGATTTAGGATTGACTTCATTGAATGTTTCGCATTTCAAGATATAAAATTATGGTTTTCAGGGACTACCATATTGATGGATTGTGGAATCATTTCAAAATCGAAGGGCGAGTTGGTCAGGTTTTCGCCTTCGGTTTCGAGTGTGAGGCTGTGAGCAGGAATGGACACAATCCTGATTTTCTTGCCACGGAACGTGCTGACTTCCTTCATTTTATTGATGAAAGAACCATCATAAACCTTGGTGACGTTGGCGGCAAATTTCGGTATGCCCACCTTGCGGATAGCGGTGATGTCAAACAACCCGTCGTTGGGAATGGCCTTGGGCATCATCATCATGCCGCCGCCGTTGTAACGGCAGTTGCCCACCGAGAGGCTGAGGATTTCTTCGTCGAGAACCAATTGGTCATCCACAGTCAGTTGGACATGGACGCAGTCGTATTGGAACAGGCATTTTGCCACATTGAGCATGTATCGCGGAGCGCCTCCCTTGCCTTGCGATTTCATTATGTTTGTGGTTTTGCACACAAAATCGTCGAGGCCTGTGCCGGCGGCATTCAGGAAATAACGCACTTGCGGGTTGCCGTGGTTGTAATATGTCACCTTGCCGATGTCGTGCCTAAACAAGTTTCCCGCCTTGATGATTCTCACATTCTTCTGATAATCAATGTCGAAACCAAAGGTGCGCCGCCAATCGTTACCTGTTCCCATGGGAATGATGCCCATCGTGATTTGCTCGGTCGGGAAGCGTTTTTGGGTGAAAATGCCGTTAATCACCTCATTGTTGGTACCGTCGCCACCAACGGAAACGAGTTTCGTGTAGCCTTTTTCGGTAATGCTGTCGCGCACCAATTCGATGGCGTGACCTTGATGTTGCGTAACCACAAAATCAAACGCAACACCCTCATTAATAAGTATTTGTTTTATTATTGGCCAGTCTTTTTCCGCCTTCCCGATGGAGGCCTTGGGATTGACAACGACCAACCATTTGTTGTTTTCTTCGGTCATTCAACATGAAATTTGGGGTCAAAGATAGGGAATAAAATGATTGATAGATTCAAAAAACCGTACTTTTGCATTTTCAAAGAAAAAATTATGAATTATTTTGATGATATTCGGTCTTTTCGCGATGAAGAAATTCCTGCTGCCATGCAGCGCATAGCCAATGATGCCGCCTTGCCTGCGATTTTGGACTATCTCGATTTCGGGATGGATGTTAAGCAGTTTCAGAAAGTGTTATGCAACATCAAGACAGTCAAAGAGTTCCAAACCGTCATCGTGAAAAGCGTGGTGGAAAGGATTTTGCAGCGGACCACCGACGGACTCAGCGTTTTGGGCATTGAAAACCTGAATCCCGAAACGCATTATATGTTTGTTTCCAACCACCGCGACATCGTTTTGGATGCCATGCTGATGGATTACGCCTTGCTCATGCATGGTTTTCCGCTTTTCAATATCGCTTTTGGCAACAATTTGGTTTTCAATGATTTTGCAAGCGTTTTTGCAAAATCGAACAAAATGTTTGAGATGAAGCGCGGTGGCGACAAGATGGAGTTTTACCGCAATTTGGCGCACACCTCCGATTATATCCGGCATTTGTTGGTCGAGAAAAACGAGTCGGTATGGATTGCGCAACGCAACGGACGCACCAAGGACGGACGCGATGCCACCGACCCCGCCGTCATCAAAATGTTGGGCATGAGCCGCCGCGACGATAGGGTTGCATCGTTAGCCGAGTTGCACATCGTTCCCGTATCGGTTTCCTACGAATGGGAATCGTGCGACATATTGAAAACCAAAGAGTTATATATCTCTCGAAACCAAAAATACGAAAAAAAGCCCGGCGAAGACCTCAACAGTATTCTCACCGGCGTGATGCAGCCCAAAGGCAAAGTGACAATCCACTTCGGAAAGGTGCTTTCGGAAGCGGTTTTTGAGGAGTTAAAAGACTGTCCTTCAGGCGTGTTCTATAAGAAAGTGGCCGAATGGATGGATGCACAAATCATCGGGAATTACGCCTTGTTCGCCAACAATTACATCGCCCACGACTTGCGTAGCGGCTCCACGAATTTTGCTGAACATTACACCGCCGAGCAAAAGGCCGATTTCGAGAATCATCTGCATTGGATGGACAATTGTCCCGAATTGGATCGTAAAGTATTGGAAGACATTTTCTTGGGGATTTATGCCAATCCGATTGACAGCCTTTTGAAACTTTTGAAGCCATCGCAAGGATAAAACCCGTATCTTTGCGCGTTTTTCAATAAAGGAATGGGCTATCGTATTGACAAGAATTCGCATTGTGCCGTTGTCGGCCACGGCAGCATGGCCACGGCCATGATGAAGGTTTTGACGATGAATGAGGCATCGGTGGATTGGTACATCCACAATCCGGAGGTGATGGAATCGCTTCGCACAGAAGGGCATAATTGTCGCTATCTTGCTGATGTTGATTTCGATACAAGTCGCATCCATTTTTCCGACGACTTGAACGAAGTGGTGCGCCGTTCCGACATCATTTTCCTCATCACCCCGGCCAACTACCTGAAAGACTACCTTACTGGCTTGGAGGTTTCGTTGCATGACAAGTTCTTTGTTTCCGCCATCAAGGGCATCGTCCCTGGCGAGAATTTGTTGGTCACAAACTACCTCAAGCAGCTTTATGGGCTTTGCGAAGGGCAATTGGCTTTTATGTCGGGGCCAACCCATGCCGAGGAGGTTTCGCACAACCGCCTGACCCACCTCACCATTTCGTGTGCCGACCTCGACAACGCGCGGGTTGTGGGCGAGAAAATCAAGACCGATTTCCTGAAGTTGAGTTATTCGCAAGAAATGGTGTATTTGGAATACATTTCCGTCTTGAAAAACATCTATGCCGTTGTGGTGGGCATGGCCATTGGCTTGGGCTATGGCGACAATTTCATTGCCGTGTTGGTGGCCAATTGCGCTGAGGAGATGCACCGCTTTTTGGACCTTACCTTCGGTACGAAAAAGGTGGAAAAGATTCCGTCCAGTTTCATGGGCGACTTGTTAGTGTCGTGCTATTCCATACACGGGCGCAACCGCCGGTTGGGTGTGCTGATTGGTCGCGGCAACACGGTGAAGTCGTCGTTGAACGAGATGACGATGGTGGCCGAGGGCTATTTCGCTTCCGACTATTTCCAATACCTCGCCTCAGAACAGCGCGCCAAGATGCCCATCGCCGAAATGGCATACCAAGTGCTACACAAAGGCCAGTTGGCCCGCAAAGCCATGAAGCGGATTGAGGGGATTTTGGTGTAGTTAAGAAGTTTTATGCTAATTATCCATAAGTTTCTTAAAATCAGCGAGTTTCAGCATCTTGGTTTGTTTGTGCTGCTTTAGGTCGAGCAAGTCGGCATCGCCTGAAACGACGAAATCCGCCCCAATGCTTTCTGCCAATGAAAGCAGATACAAGTCTTTAGGGTCGCGGATTTCGGATTGTGCTTTTTGCTCGATTTTCACTATGCGGCAAAAAGCGTAAATGATGCGGAAGAAATCGTCCAATTCCTCATCACTGACCCGAGCGCGAATCTTGTCACGTGAACTGACACTGTGGATTTCCTCAAGCAACTCGTCACAAACATAAACATCGAAACGCAAGTCTGTCAAAATGCGCTGTATCCATTGGGCTTGGTGGCCAATCAAGAACGAAATCCAAATATTGCAATCAAGAATGATTTTCATTTCCCGTATCTGACAGCGTTGACTTCTTCCATAATCTCCTCATCGGAGAGCAAATCCTTTTGGGAACGGCTTTTGACAAACCTTTCAAGCAGATGTTCCCGAGTCTCAGCCTGCCAGCCGAATTTTCGGATTAGTTCCTTTAGAAGCACCCAGTCTGTTGAGGGGACATTCAGATAGATTCCTTGTGTGTTTGCAGCATTCAGCATAGCTATTTGTTTTGTTTTCAACCGCAAAATTACAAAAATCCGCCAAACCAGCCTTGTCTTTTCATTTTTTCACTAACTTTGCCCCCAACAAACGAAAGTCTAACCAAACAAAACAGGAAATGACCGAAGCGCATTGAGCGCAACGACGAACAACGACATATTCATAAACCAAAGCATTGACTATCGTTTCACGTTCACCGAAGAGCCTAGGAAACTTTATTTGGAATAGAACGAATCTAACGATTTTAAGGAGGTAATGGGAAATTATCTTTGCTTCTCTATTGATAGAAATGCTCGCGCTTTGCGTGAGTTTTCTTGGAGAAGCAAAGGTTCCATTTCCTAGGTCGCCTTGGTGAATGTGCAAGAAACTCACGTTTTTTACGCATTTACCGTGATTGATAGTAGATGCAAAACTATCAATCAAAATGGCAGGAAATATCAATCTACACGCGGCAAACAAAGCAAAGAAAGACGAATTTTACACTCAACTTGTTGATATTGAGAATGAACTGAGGCACTATAAGGCGCATTTCAAAGGCAAGACGGTGCTTTGCAACTGCGACGACCCTCGCGTGAGCAACTTCTTCCATTATTTCAGTTACAACTTCGAGCAGTTGGGGCTTAAGAAACTGATTACCACTTGCTACAAGAACCAAAACCGCGACCTTTTCAGCCAAAACGACTCGGAAAGGGCGATATGGTTGGAGTATTTTGGCGACCGCAACGGCAACCGTGTGCCCGACCCCGAGGAAATCGGCATCCATTACTTCAAAGGCGACGGCGATTTCCGCTCCCAAGAGTGTATCGAACTGCTGAAAGAGGCTGATATTGTGGTGACTAATCCGCCTTTTTCGCTGTTTCGGGAATATGTGGCGCAGTTGATGGAATACGAGAAGAAGTTTGTTATCATTGGTAATCAGAACGCAATTACGAACAAGGATTTCTTTCCTCTGATTAGAGACAATAAGATATGGCTTGGGTATGGTTTCAAAGGAGGTGCAGGTCACTTTTTCAGCAAGTATGAAGATGTGGCTACCGCAAGTGACCATAGGGAAGGTATGATTAGAGTTTCTGGCGTGAATTGGTTCACCAACCTTGAAATCCAAAAACGGCACGAGGATTTGATTCTTTTCAAAACATACAATGCCATTGATTATCCAAAATATGATAATTATGATGCCATCAATATAGATAAAACAACGGACATTCCAATGGATTATGATGGATTTATGGGAGTTCCGATTACATTTATGGATAAATACAATCCTGAACAGTTTGAGATATTGGGAATATGTGCTGGCAATAGTAGATTGAACAAATTTTACGGGATTGTTCCTTATACTCCGCATATTGAAGATAGAGGCGGATGTGCAGTGTTGAATAATAAACGGGTTTACAGCAGAATCCTCATCCGTCGTCGTCAAACCAATCCAAAGCCGATTTCCTACGAGATAGGCGAGTTGCCCGTATCGATGGCGGCGGAAGCCATAGCCCCGTAGGGGCGGCAGGATATTAGGCAGGCGGTGTGAACTCCTGCCGACTGCCGACAATAACATCCGCCAGGCTCAGCCCTGAAAGGGCGAAACGACATCAACCCGATACAAGCGCAGCGCAGTGTCGGGGAACACAAACAAACACTAAATATATGAACATAGAACTCCACAAAATCACCGTCCGCGAACTGACGAAAGGCTACGCGGACAACAACGAAAACGGCGTGCGCGCCTACGGTGGTCGCCTCGACGTGCGCCCGCCCTACCAACGAGAATTCGTCTATGGCGAGAAGGAACGCGATGCGGTCATCGACACGCTCACCAACGGCTTCCCGCTCAATGTGATGTATTGGGCCGTAGTAGACGACGCTTCCGAGCGTCGCGATGACAATGGCGTAACGCTTGGAAGCGTTGCCTCCTTCGAAATCATCGACGGCCAGCAACGCACCATCAGCATCTGTCAATATGTCAACGGCGACTTCGCCTTCAATTTCCGCTATTTCCACAACCTCCAGCCCGACGAGCAGGAACAAATCCTCAACTACGAGTTGCAGGTTTACATTTGCAGCGGCACCGACAGCGAGAAACTGAAATGGTTCCGCACCATCAACATAGCGGGCAAGGAACTCACCGAACAAGAGTTGCGCAATGCCGTGTATGCCGGCTCATGGGTGAGCGATGCCAAACGTTATTTCAGCAAAAACGGTGCGCCAGCGGCCAAAATCGGGGGTGACTACCTCACGGGTTCGGCCATTCGTCAGGACTATCTCGAAACGGCCATCTCTTGGATTTCGGACGGTAACGTGGAGGTCTATATGTCCAACCATCAGCACGACCCGAGCGCCGCCCCGCTGTGGCAGTTCTTCCAGTCGGTCATCACTTGGATTGAGACTTCGTTCCGCCCGACCAAGGAGCGCAAAAAGATAATGAAGGGCGTGGATTGGGGTATGCTTTACAAGCAATACAAAGACCAAGTGTTTGATTTCAAAGCCGTTGACGACGAGGTGAAACGCCTCATCCTCGACGACGACGTGACCAAAAAGATGGGCATCTATCCTTACATTCTCACACGAAAGGAGAAATATTTGTCCATTCGCGCTTTCACTCCTGCGCAAAAATTGGCGGCATACGAGCGTCAAATGGGTTTCTGTGCCGACTGTGGGCAGCATTTTGAACTCTCACAAATGGAGGCCGACCACATCACGCCGTGGCATTTGGGAGGCAAAACCGTGGCCGAGAATTGCCAAATGCTCTGCCGCGACTGCAACAGGCGCAAGAGCGGGAAGTGATGGATTCTGTCTTGTAGGGCAGTCGTTAGGTTGTTGAGCTTGACGAAGCACCATGGCATCCCTGTTTCCATAGTTGCGAAATGGTCATTTCCGAAATGGCGGTTTCGCAACTTTTTTGTCAACATCTGTCAAATCACTTCGATTTTTTTTTGTCAAAGGGAAAAATTTCTATTTTTGCCTCATTAATTCAAAACTTTATGCGTATGAACAAAAAATCCTTACTCTTTCTCTTTTTGTTGGCCTTGCTGTGTCCGTGGGCTGCTCTCGCGCAGACGATTACGGTGAGCGGCAAGGTGATTTCGAGCGACGACGGCTATGGATTGCCGGGCGTCACCATTCAGGTGAAAGGCACCTCGACGGGAACGGTGACCGACATGGACGGCAACTATTCCCTCAACGCCGACAGTCAAGATGTGCTGATTTTCAGTTTTGTAGGCTACAAAACCAAGGAAATCGCCATCAAAGGCAAGAACAAGATTAATGTGACTCTCGATGCGGATGCGCAGATGCTCGACGACGTGGTGGTCACGGCCTTGGGCATCAAGCGACAGAAGCGCGAATTGGGCTACGCCACCGAGGAAATCGGGGGCGAACTGATTGCCAAATCAGGCTCGGGAAGCGTCATCAGTGCCCTGAGCGGTCGCTCGGCGGGTGTGCAAATCATCAACCCGAATGGTGTTGACGGCGGCTCGTCGCGTATCACCATCCGTGGTAACAACAGCATTTTCGGCGACAACCAGCCGCTTATCGTGGTGGACGGCGTTCCGATGACCAACGAAGGCGGCCTCACCGAATGGAGCGGCGGTCGCGACTGGGGTACGGCCCTCAACAACATCAACCAAGAGGACATCGAGAGCCTCGACATCCTGAAAGGCCCCACGGCAGCGGCACTTTACGGCTCGCGTGGCGGCAATGGCGTGGTGCTCATCACCACCAAGAAAGGCTCGAAACAACGCGGCCTCGGCATCAGTTATTCGGCTGGTTTCAAGATGACTACGCCCTATTTGTATCGCACCGTGCAGAACAAATACGGCGGATGCGGCCCCATCACCTTCAGCACGCCAACTTTGACACCCATCGAAGGCATGACCGACGAAAACGGCAACCAAGTGTATGAATTTCCGTATATTTATAGCGTCGACAACGGTCCGGCGGGCGAACCCACCAACACCACTTTCGGCTACTATGGCGGTGCCCAAAGTTGGGGTCCCGCAATGAACGGTGAAAGCGTCCTCTGGTGGGATGGCAAGATTCGCAAATATTCTCCTCAGCCCGACAACCTGAAGATGCTCTTCAAGAACGGCCACACGATGAACCATAACATCGCTTTCCAAAACGCCGGCGACTTCGGTAGCGTCCGCGTGTCGTTCACCGACTCGCGCACCGATGCCATCATCGACAACTGCAACCTGCGGCAGACCACGGTCAATGTGGGTACATTAATTAATGTGTCGGAGAAAATCAAGGCCGACGTGGCCTTCACCTATTTGGACTATTTCCGCCTCAACTCGCCCGAAATTGGTGAGTCGAACAGCAATTTCAACAAAGGCTTGCTCTACAGTTGGCCGCGCAGTTGGCAAGGTATTGAAACCACAACCTTCGAGAACGAGGACGGCACGATGAACGTGTTTGACGGCTATCCTTATCCCTACATTTACAGCAGCACGTTCTGGACCTTCTACAACAACAACACGACCCTCAACCGCGACAAGATGTACGGCTCCATCCGCCTGCTGTATGACATCACACCCTGGCTAACCGCGAGTGCGAAAGTGGCTTTGGACTGGACCGCCGACAACTATACCACTACGCACAAGCCTACCACCATTGATGGCATGGTGGGTGGCTATTACTCGAAGAGCAAGTCAAGCTCGATGACCCGCGACATGGATTTCTTGCTTACGGCTTACAAGGACAAGATTTTCGGCTCAAAGTTCAATGTGCGTTTCTCGGCAGGTGGCGAGCAATATTACGGCTATCGCGATGGCATCAACGGCACCTCCGGCACTTGGGCATACGCCAATCTCTATACGATTTACAACTACTCCAACGCCTCCGAGCGCACCTTTGGCGAATCGAGGTGGGAAAAGCAGGTCAATTCGTTGTATGCCTTCTTCAACCTCAGTTATAGCGATTGGTTGTTCCTTGATGTGACGGGCCGCAACGATTGGTCGTCGACCTTGCCCATCAACAACAACTCCTATTTCTATCCTTCGGCCACTTTGAGTTTCGTCCCGACTTCGGCCTTCAAGAATTGGAATTGGGGACCGGTCAACTACCTGAAACTGAGAGGTTCGTGGGCACAAACCGCCAGCGATACCGAACCCTACCAGTTGACTTACACCTATAATACAAGTTCCTTCGGTCACCAACTTTCGGCCACTTTGCCTTCCACCGTGCCGCCGTTGGAACTGAAACCACAACGCCAACGCTCCTACGAGTTGGGCTTCGACTTGGGCTTGGGCGCAAGGTTCAACTTGGACTTCACCTATTACGACATCTACAGTTGGGACCAAATCCTTTCCTCGCCGCTCGCTCCCTCGTCGGGTGCCAACAACGTGACCATCAACACGGGCGTGGTGACCAACAAGGGTATTGAGGCCATTATGACCTACGACATCGCACAGGGCAAGGACTATGGCGTGCAAGTCGGCCTGAACTTGGCCCGCAACAAGAACAAGATTGTCGACCTTTCGGGAGCCAATATGTACACGCTTTCCGAAATTTGGGGCTCGAATGGTCCTGCCGTGGCGGTTGAAGAAGGGGAGGAGTATGGCACAATCTACGGCTGGGATTATGTCTATGAATACACCATGCCCGATGGCTCCGTCGTTGGTCCGTTCTACGATGCCAACGGCAAACCGATGCCATTGCTCAACGAAACGGGAACCACCTATCTGAAGACCGACAACCGTGTGCCGGTGGGCAACTGCGCACCTTTGGTGACGGGCGGTATCAACCTGCGGGCTTCCTATAAGAATTGGTCGCTTTACGCCTTGATTGACGCGAAGTTGGGCGGCCAGATTTATTGCGCCTCCTATGTGGTGGCCATGCAGACTGGCCAAAGCCTTGAGACGCTGTATGAGCGCGAAGGCAATGGCCTGCCCTATTACGAAAATGGCCAACTGTTGGGCAACTACGGCGTTATCCTGCCCGGCTATTGCATCAATACGGAAACCGGCAAGGCGCACCAAAACGAGAATGTGGTGCATTACCTTTATAAATATATGCCCAACTTCGGTGGTTGGGGCAACATCCTCAGCACCCCGGGCATTGTGAACAACACTTGGGTCAAGATGCGCGAACTTTCGTTGACCTACGACTTCCCGAGCAAACTTTTGGACAAGCAGAACTTCTTCAAGCAGGCTTCCATCTCGCTTGTGGGCCGCGACTTGTTCTATTTCTACAAGACCCTGCCCGACAACATCAACCCTGAAGGCACTCAAGGCTCAGGCAACGCCCAAGGCTTGGAGTATGCCTCCTATCCGGGAACGCGGTCGTTTATGCTATCATTTAAAATCAGTTTGTAAAGTAGTTTTGAAGGTTTTGTGATAAAAAAGAATACCACTATGAAAAGAAATATCATGATAGTTTGTGCAGTTGCCTTGGCCTTGGCTTCCTGCACCAAGAAATTCGAAGAAATGAACAAAGACCCGTTCTCGCCGACGGGCACGACCATCGAGGCCTTGTTTAACGGCGTGGTGAGTTCGTTGCAGCAAAGCATGAACGAGCAGTTCTACCTGCAAAACGAAATCTGGTATCCCGAAACGGAACTCGGTGCCTTGACCTCCGAGTCGTGGGGCAATTCCCAAATCGGAACCTCCAACGTTTGGTCGGACTATTACCTCATGCTGTCCAACATCCGTGAGTTGGAAAGACGGCTCGATGCCTATGGTGAGGAAAAAGGTGATACCGCCGTTTGCGACAAGGTGCGCGCCCAACTCAATGTGATGAAGGCCTATCAGACCTTCAAAGTCACCGACATTTTCGGCGACATGCCTTATTCTCAGGCGGGCCGAATCTGGGAGAATCCCTCTTCGCAGGCCACCATGAAACCCGAATGGGACACGCAGGAGAGCATCTACAAGTCGCTTTTGGAAGAGTTGGTGCAGGCACGCGACCTGCTTCATTCCGACTCCATCACCACCGCCAGTGGCAACGATTACTACAAGTTGCCTTACGATGTGCTTTTGAATAACGACTATGTCCTTTGGGCCGAGTTTGCCAATTCGCTCATCTTGCGCCATGCCTTGCGCATGTATGACAAGGATCCCAATTATGCCACACCTTTGTTGGTTGAGGCTTACAACTTCATCTATACAAAAATGAGTGCTTCGGGTGGTGTGTCTTTGGGTGGCGGCATTTGCTTGTGGCCCAGTGTGTTGGGTACCAATTGGGATGTCAACTGGTCGTTCCGCGAGCACAAGCACCTTCGCATGGGCGAAACCATTTGGAGCTGCCTCTCCTCGACCGACGATATGGACGGCAGCGGCATTTTCGATTACCGCACCTACCTCTTCTTCGACACGAGCCACAAGAACGACAGTTTCCCAGACGGCGCATGGCGGCCCTATCCGCAGATTCGCACCCTCGAAACACCCACCGAGGGCGGTTCGCCTTACGCCCAAAGCCGCGACGGTAGCTACACCTTCAAAGGCCCATCGTGCCTCTTCTCGCCCTTCAATTACTACCTGACCCGCGACGAGCGTTATGTGCCTCAAATCCTCGTCACCTACGCTGACGTGCTGTTTATGAAGGCTGAAATCGAGGTGAGGAACATCGGCGGCATCACGCCTTTGCTCAATGCTGACGAGTCCATCCGCTCGGGCGTCTATCAGTCGTTCCTCTTCTGGACCCACATTCCGGGCCAAACCAACCGCTGGACCTTCTTCTATCCGCAATACACTAATTATATCGGTAATTTGGATATTTGGGCATGGAGCAACAACATGGCAGCCAATGTGATGAACTACGCCGTGTGGATGAATCCCGAATACGATGGCAGCACCGAGTTCTACCTGAAGATGATTTATGAGCAGCGTTGGCTCAACCTGTTCCGCCAGCCGTGGGAGGCTTGGGCATTAGCACGCCGCACCCATGCGACACCTACCACCACCGACCACGCCAAACTGACTTCAATGCGCATGGAATATCCGCAGAAGGAAATCGAATACAATTATGAGAACTACACCAAACAAGTTGCCCGTATGTCGCACGGCGACACGAGGCAGACTAAGGTGTGGTGGATGGATTTTTAAAAGTTTAGAGTTTAGAGATTAGAGTTTAGAGATAAATGGTTATTAAATCTTAATATTATGAAAAAGACATTATTTTTCTTTATGATGATGCTAATGAGCATCGGGCTGATGGCCCAAGTTGAAAAGACCTTCGACTTCAACAATTATGGCGAAGGCCAAATCCTTAACGGTCAGGACGGTTGGTATGTCCGTGTACACAGCGCGGGCAATGGCAGCATGGGTCCCATGTATACGGATTACCTCGGCCATTTCTGGGGCACCACTCCTGAAACGCCCACGGCTGATGAAACTTTGGGTGTGTTTTCACACTCTTCCGGCACCAGTTTTGGCGACATTGCCACCCACGACATCACCCAATACGGCTTCGATTTCTCCAATGGTGGAGTCATCGAAATCGAATGTGACCAGTTGCGCGAATGGTGGGGCACCTTGTTCGGCATCGGTTATGACGGCAATGGCGATGGCTCTGTTCTGCCACCAATCAAGGCGGCTCCCAATCACGCCCTTTACGAACCCATCGTTCCCGATCCCAACAGCACCTCCCCTGATGGCGGTATTTACATGCTCCTCACAGGAAGCGACACCGATCCTCTCTTCATCAAAGGCGTGGTGTTGCCCGACAACAATCCGGCCTGCAATTTTCCTGTTCCAGTACCAGAAAAGGAATGGGTTCGTTGGAAGATTTCCATCGACCTTGATGCCAACAACGGAGCCGGTGCTGTCACCCTTTATGGTATGTATGAAAACGTGCCAAACGGCGAGTGGGAAGCTGTGCCAGAATGTCAAGGCGTCACTATTGGTTTGACCCCGGGTAGCGGCGACAAGTTCGACCCAGCCACATGGCATCATATCTTCATGCTCAACAGCGGCTGGTGTGGTTTCGACAACTTCACCGTGCGCCATTTCCCCGGTGGCTTGACGGCCCAGTTCATTGACTTTGCCGAAATCCCTGACCAGTTGGTCTATAATGAGCCTATCATCTTGCAAGCCAGTGCCTCTTCTGGTCTTCCTGTGGCCTTTGAGGTTGCCCAAGGCCCTGCCACCATTGAGGGCAACATCCTGACTCTCACTGGTGAGGAAGGCACTGTGAAAGTGAAAGCCATTCAGGAAGGTGACGGCACGCAATGGCAGCCCGCTCCCACGGTGACGCGCACCTTCTATGTGGTTGACCCTGAGAATTATGCTCCCGAAATCACTATCCGCCGTCCATACGAAGGCACTAAGGTCTTTATGCCTAACTTCGAGAACCCCGTGATGGTGGTGCTGAGTGCCTATATCGACCATGCCAATGCCATCAAGTTTGAACAAGTGAAATGCTCCGTCGACGGACAAGAACTGTACTTGAAGACCGACTATCCCGACAACCCCGACAACGGCTATTGGTACACCACTTGGACTCCTTCTGGCGTTGGCACCTACAACATGACGGTTTCGATCACCCAAACCGGCGGCAAGGTCACAACGGCCTCCAACACTTTTGAAGTGACCACCGACTATGACGACATGGTAGTTTCAGCCCTCAATGGCGAAGTGGTAGCCACCACTCAGGACTTCACGGCCTACGGCGAATTCCCCTTCCCGACCCATGTCAACGCCTTCAATGGTATCAACTTGCATTATCTGCACAATTGCGTGAATGGCGATTGCAACACCTACGACCACATTAGTTACGTCCGTGTGAAGAACTACCGTGGCGAATGGGTGGAACTTTGCCGCTATATCACCCCGTTTGGTGTGGAATGTATCGACGACCTCGATGTGACCGACTTCACCTCAGTGTTGCAGGGACTTGTTGAATTTGAATACTATAGCGAGCAATATGCAACGGGTCAGGGCTACAATCCCACCGCCATTTTCGAGTACACCAAAGGCACACCAGAGTATCCTTACGTCGACTTGCGGGAACTGTGGTATGGCAACTATTCCTTCGGAGATTACGAAAACCTTTGCCCTGTACCGACGCGCAATGTTGAGTTTGACCCTTGTGTTGAGAAGGCCAAACTGCAAATCACGACTTCTGGCCACAACTGGAGCGACACCCAAAACGGTGCCTACAACACGGGCAATGCCGCCGAATTCTACGAAGCCACACACAACGTCAAGATTAACGGTGTCACGACTTACACGCAGCACCTGTGGCGCAATTGCACGCCCAATCCTGCTGGTTGCCAGCCCCAAAACGGCACTTGGACCTACGCCCGCGCTGGTTGGTGCCCGGGCAGCATGGCTATGGTGTGGGACTACAGCCTCGACGACTATCTCGCTAATGGTCACGCCGACCTGCTTTATGAGTTCGACCCGACCTACGTCGACCAATGCCACCCCAACTATCCCGACTGCGTGAGCGGTCAGAACAGTTGCCCGAACTGCGACAATTCAAGCAACCCGATTTTGAGGGTTTCGGGTAAGGTGGTGACCTACAGCCACAACACCGACATCCTGACGGAAGTTCCTGAACAGCCCAATGTGGATGAGGAACCCTTCCAAGTGAGCATCACACCCAACCCCGCAAGAGGCCAAATGACCATCAAGACCGATTACGAAAAGGGTAGAGTTAGTGTCGTCATGATCAACTCGCAAGGTGTCAAGGTGAAAGGCTTCAGCGTTGACGGTCAGCGCACTATTGATGTGAGCGACCTGCCTTCAGGCCTCTACTTTGTCCACATCATCGGTGGCAAGGTGGTGACGCGGAAGGTGATGATTCAGAATTAATTAATTTGTATCTTCGCTGATGGAAATCGAAGCAAAATGAGGAAAAGATTCAACATCACGGGCAGTTGCAACCCCGAGAGGCACTATATGGTCGATACGGAAAAGCGTTTCAAAGCCGTAGAAGGGTTGATAGATGGTGGAGCATACTTCACCATCAACCGTGCCCGGCAGTTCGGGAAGACAACGATGCTGCAAATGATTCGTCGCAGGCTCTCTGACAAGTATTTGATTATCAAGACGAGTTTTGAGGGGCTGGGAGACGAGTCGTTCAAAAGTATTCCTGTATTTGTCAATACTTTTTGCAGCCTTATGACCAATTTTCTGCAAAACATTGGTGAGGAGCAAAATGTTTGGAAGTTTTTTGACCACAAAGACCTGACTTCATTTGAGGAATTGTCGAAAGTGATCACTTGCTTTTGTGAAACAAGCCCCAAACCGGTAGTGTTGTTGATTGACGAGGTGGACAAAAGTAGCGATAACCAGATGTTCCTGAATTTTATAGGGATGCTCAGAAACAAATACCTTGAACGTAACGAAGGCTTGGGCAACACTTTCCATAGCGTTGTCCTTGCCGGCGTTTACGACATCAAGAACCTCAAACTGAAACTTCGTCCCGATGCGGAAAAGAAATACAACTCGCCGTGGAACATTGCCGCCGACTTCAACGTTGATATGACCTTCCATCCCGAGGAAATCGCGCAGATGCTCAACGACTACGAGAACGATGTGCATACGGGCATGGACATCAAGGCCATCAGCGAGGAGATTTACAAATACACGACGGGCTACCCTTTCTTGGTGAGTTATATCTGCAAGAAGATTGACGAGGAATTCGACCAAGAATGGACCTCGGAAAGCATAGTGAAGGCTGTCAAGGTGCTGGTGCAGGGCAACAGCACCTTGATGGACGACCTTTCAAAAAACCTTGAGAACAATCCTGAGTTTCGGGAGTTCATGTATTCCGTTTCGGTCAATAGCGTGTCCTATTCGTTCTCCCTGTTGAACCCGATGGTGAACATGGGCAACATGTTTTCCTATATTCGGGACAAGAACGGGCGCGTCGTAATCCACAACCTGATTTTTGAGGAAGCCTTGTTCCTCTATTTCACGTTGGATTACACGATTAAGAACAATGCGAAACTCTCGCCCTTCCAATTGAACTATGTGCGCAACGGCAAACTCAATATGGAGCATGTGGTCACGCGGTTCGCCGACTTGATGCACCAAGAGTATCGGAAAAACGACGAGGAATTCTTGGAGCGGCAGGGCAGATTGGTTTTTTTGTCGTTCCTCAAACCCATCATCAATGGCATCGGCTTCTATTACGTCGAGCCGCAAACCCGCGACAACCGCCGTATGGACTTGGTGGTGACCTACGACAAGCAAGAATTTATCGTTGAGTTGAAGATTTGGCACGGCGACAAATACGAGGAACTTGGCTGTGACCAGCTTTCCGAGTACCTCGCCATTCGTGGTATGGACGAAGGCTATTTGGTCACTTTCGACTTCTCGAAAAACAAGCAAGACGCCGAGCCGCAATGGATTGAATGGAACGGGAAGCGGATTTTTGAGGTGGTGGTTTGAGGAAAAACTTTTTCCAACAGCAAACCTTATTTTCCGTACCTTTGCCGCCCGAAAAACCAGAACAAGTAAAAATATTCAAATATGAAAGTAGCAACATTATTAGGCGAGCGTTTCAAGAAGGCACCAGCCGACTGCGTGTTTGACAGTCAGGCACTTATGGTGCGTGGTGGATATATCAAGTCGGTGGGAACAGGTTTGTTTTCATTCTTTATGCCGGCCAAACGTATCGCGAAGAAGATTGAAAACATCATCCGCGAGGAGATGGACCGCATCAACGGACAAGAGGTGATGTTCCCCGTCGTCATGCCGGGCACGCTGTGGCAGGAGTCGGGGCGTTACACGAGTATTGGCTCGGAATTGCTTCGTTTCAAGGACCGCAATGGTATCGACATGGTGTTGGGCATGACTCATGAGGAAGCTGCCGTGCAATTAGCCCGCGATGCCGCGAAGAGCTACACGCAGTATCCTTTCATGATCTATCAAATCCAGACCAAGTTCCGCGACGAACCCCGCTCGCGTGGCGGCCTCATCCGCACCCGCGAGTTCACCATGAAGGATGCCTACAGCTTCCACACCTCTCAGGAGGATTTGGAACAATACTACGCCAAGGCTTACCACGCATACGACCGCATCTTTGCCCGCTGCGGCGTGCCGCAAGTGGTGGCCGTCAAGTCCGATTCGGGCATGATGGGTGGCCGCGTGTCGCATGAGTTCATGCTGCTCACCGACATCGGTGAGGACACCATCGTCATTTGTCCCGAGTGCGGTTACCGCTCCAACAGCGAAGCCGCCGACTGCATCGTCCACAACGAGGAATACCCCATTGAGCCTTTGGAGGAGGTTTTCACCCCCGACCAAAAGACCATTGAGGACGTTTGCAACTATCTCCATGCTTCGCCCTTGCAATCTTGCAAAGCCGTTCTGTATCAACGCAATATGGATGACAGCCTAGTTATCGTCTTCCTGCGCGGCGACCTTGAAGTAAACGAAACCAAGCTCCGCAACCTGCTTTGCGCCGAGGTTCATGCAGCCACCGTCACACCTGAGATGGGCGTTTGCGCCGGCTTCATCGGGCCGAAGGGGCTGCCGGAAGGCATCACCGTGGTCTACGACGAGTCGCTGAAGACCTTGAACTCGTTTGTGGCGGGTGCCAACAAGGAGAATTATCACTACAAGGGCATGAATATGGCCCGCGACTTGGGCGAAGTGAAGTACGACAGCGTGGCCAAGGCCACAGCCGGAGGCATTTGCCCCGTGTGCGGCAAGCACAGCATCACCATCAGCCGTGGCATCGAGGTGGGCAACATTTTCCAGCTCGGCACGAAATACACGGTTTCGATGAATATGCAGTATCTTGACAGCGACAACACTTTGAAATACCCCATCATGGGTTGCTACGGCATAGGCGTGGGTCGTCTTATCGCTTCGGTTTGCGAGGTGAGCCGCGACGACTATGGCCCCATCTGGCCCATCACCATCGCTCCTTGGCAGGTGCAGGTGTGCGCCTTGCGCGTGGCCGACGAAAACGTGCGCCGCGTGGCCGACAAGGTGTATGAAGACCTTAAAAAGGCTGGCGTGGAGGTCATCTACGACGACCGCAACATCAGCGCGGGAGTGATGTTCTCCGATGCCGACCTTCTCGGTGTGCCGCTGCGCATCGTGGTTAGCCCGAAGACCTTGGAACGCAACGCCATCGAGTTTGCCGCCCGCGACAAGTCCTTCAAAGCCGACCTGAACCCTGACAATGTCGTTGATGACGTGAAGGCCAAGATTGCCGAGATGATTGCGGCATTGACGCCTGAAGATTGATGCAGGCACAGTTTTCAACAAAAATCGGCTCAAATTCGCATGGATTTGGGCCGATTTTTATTAATTTGGCAGCCTTACCGAAAATTATTTACTTTTGCAGGTGAAAACACAGACACCATGGAAACGCAACCTCGCTACATCAGCCCTTACACAGACTTCGGTTTCAAGTACATCTTCGGCAGCGAACTGAACAAGGAATACTTGATTTCGTTCCTGAACGCCCTTTTCGAAGGCAGGCACAACATTACGGACATCACTTATCAAAATTCAGAACATCTTGACGAGGTGGTGTATTCCCGCCGTGCCATATTCGATGTGTATTGCACGATGTGTATTGCACAACAGATAAGGGCGACCACATCATCG
The DNA here is from genome assembly GCA_902770835.1 of uncultured Bacteroidia bacterium. GTDB lineage: Bacteria > Bacteroidota > Bacteroidia > Bacteroidales > F082 > Limimorpha. Next base: position 88,311 of record CACXUM010000003.1, on the reverse strand, counting down.
TGGAGATGCAAAATGTGGATCAAGATTATTTCGCTGACCGAATGGTGTATTATTCCACTTTTCCCATTCGTGAGCAAGCCAAGCGCGGTGACTGGGATTATAAGCTGAATCCCGTCTACACAATTGGCATCCTGAACTTCATCTTCGACAAAAACAGCGAAGATGTCCATCATGAAGCCAAACTGATGAATGTGGCAACCAAGGAAGTGTTTTACGACAAGTTGTCGTTCATCACGATTGAATTGCCTAAGTTCAACAAGAAAGAAGACGAGTTGGTGACGCTTTACGACAAGTGGTTGTTTGTGTTGCGCAACCTTTCACGGTTGATGGAACGCCCGGCCGCTTTGCAGGAAAGGGTGTTTGCCTCGCTGTTCCGCCATGCTGAGATCGACAAGATGCAGCCTAACGAGCGGAGGCAATACGAAAAATCCTTGTTCGACTATAATGATATTAATAATAGCAATGTAAAACATTTCCGAGAGGGTAGGGAAGAGGGCTTGAAAGAAGGCAAGGAAGAAGGGTTGAAAGAAGGCAAGGAAGTAGGTGCAAAAGAGAAAACCATGGAAATCGCTCGCAACCTGAAAGCAGCAGGAGTGAATATAGCGGTGATACAAACAACCACGGGCTTGGGCGAGGAAGAAATTGAAAGGCTCTAATACCAATCGGCTCATTTTCCAACAAAAATCGGCTCAAATTCGCACGGATTTGGGTCGATTTTATTATTAAATTGAGTCGGTAGATACCGAATCCCAACCAAATCACATACTTAGCGTGTTGATAATTCTGTTGACAAAAAAATCGACAATTAATTTGCCCGATGAGGGCAAAATGATATACCTTTGCCGAACAAGGTTTTTCCCAATGGGTTTTTCAAAACTTTGTGATAATCAGGAATTTTTGAAAACGAGCATATTGTATGAGCAACGGAGGTTTGTATATTACCAAACGAGATGGCAAGCAGGAAGCCTTCTCCTTAGACAAGATAAAAATCGCCATCAGCAAGGCCTTTCTCGCCTCGGGTTTCTATGCCACTGACGAGGACTTGAACAACATACTGAGCCGCGTCCGCGTGACCAACGGCATCACCGTGGAGGAAATCCAAAACCAAGTGGAAACCGCACTGATGGCTGAACAGTATTACACGGTGGCGAAAAACTATATCTTGTATCGCCAAAAGCACACCGAAGACCGCGAAATCCGAGAGAAAATCGACTTTTTGAGCAATTATGTCAATGCTTCGAATGCCGCCACTGGCTCAAAGTATGATGCCAACGCCAATGTGGAAAAGAAGAACATCGCCACATTGATTGGCGAACTGCCCAAGTCGAGTTTCATCCGCATCAACCGCCGCCTTTTGACTGACCGCATCAAGTCGATGTTCGGAAAGGAGCTCGCTGATCGTTACCTCTACCTGCTCAACAACCACTTCATTTACAAGAACGACGAGACCTCATTAGCCAACTATTGCGCCTCCATCACCATGTATCCGTGGCTGAACGAAGGCACAAGCAGCATCGGCGGCAACAGCACCGCACCCACCAAACTGCGCTCGTTCTGTGGCGGCTTTATTAATATGGTGTTCATGGTGTCGTCGCAACTTTCCGGTGCCTGTGCCACACCCGAGTTCTTGATGTATATGAATTATTTCATCGGAAAGGACTATGGCACAGACTATTACAAACGCGCCGATGAGGTGGTCGACCACTCGCTGAAACCGCGCACCATCGACAAAGTTATCACCGACTGTTTCCAGCAGATTGTGTATTCCTTGAACCAACCTGCGGGCGCAAGAAACTATCAGTCAGTGTTTTGGAACATCGCATATTATGACCGCTATTATTTCGAGTCGCTGTTCGGCAACTTCTACTTCCCCGATGGTTCTAAACCCGACTGGGAATCACTGAGTTGGCTCCAGAAGCGCTTCATGAAGTGGTTCAATGCCGAGCGTCTCAAGAGCGTGCTGACCTTCCCCGTGGAAACGATGGCTTTGCTCTCAAAAGACGGTGACGTCATCGACCAAGAGTGGGCTGACTTCACTGCCGAAATGTATGCCGAAGGCCATTCGTTCTTTACTTATTTGAGCGACAATGCCGACTCGCTTTCCTCGTGCTGCCGTTTGCGCAATGAGATTCAAGACAACGGCTTCAGTTACACCCTCGGTGCTGGAGGCGTTTCCACGGGTTCCAAGAGTGTGCTGACCATTAACCTAAACCGTTGCATCCAGTATGCCGCGCGCAACAACATGCACTACCTCACCTTCCTTGAGGAAATCGTCGACCTTTGCCACAAGGTGCAGATGTGCTACAACGAGAACCTGAAGGAATTGCAACGCAAAGGTATGTTGCCTTTGTTCGATGCGGGTTACATCAATTTGGGTCGCCAATATCTCACCATCGGAGTGAACGGCCTTGTGGAGGCTGCCGAGTTCCTGAAAATCAAGATTTCGGACAATCCTGAATATGAACATTTTGTGCAGGAAGTTCTCGGCCTCATTGAGAAGTACAACAAGAAGTATTACTCAAAGAAGGATGGCCTGATGTTCAATTGCGAGATGATTCCCGCCGAAAACGTTGGCGTGAAGCACGCCAAGTGGGACAAGGAGGACGGCTACGAGGTTCATCGCGACTGCTACAACAGCTATTTCTATATCGTGGAAGACCCGAACACCAATGTTTTGGACAAGTTCCGCCTCCACGGAGAGAAATATATTAAGCACCTTACTGGAGGCTCGGCCTTGCATTGCAACCTTGAGGAACATTTGACCAAGGAGCAGTATCGTCAACTGTTGCGTGTGGCTGCCCGCGAAGGCTGCAACTATTTCACTTTCAACATACCGAACACGATTTGCAACGACTGCGGCCACATCGACAAGCGTTACCTGAAGGAATGTCCCGAGTGCCACAGCCACAATATTGACTATCTGACCCGTATCATCGGCTATTTGAAGCGCGTCAGCAATTTCAGTGAGCCGCGACAGCAAGAAGCCGCCCGCCGTCACTATGGAAAAATGGAGATGGAAAGATGCTGAAATATGCCAACTATGATATTGTTTTTCAGGAAGTTCCTGAAGAGGTGACGCTTGCCATCAACATTTCAAACTGTCCCAATCAATGCCCGGGTTGCCACAGCAAGTATTTGTGGGAGAACGTAGGGAAGGTGCTGGACGAGAGCGAATTGAACCGACTTATCAAGCAGTATGAGTCGGGCATCACCTGCGTATGTTTCATGGGTGGCGACAACGAGCCGAGTGCTGTGGCTGACTTAGCCAAACGGCTGAAAAACAGCCATAAAGGTCTGAAAGCCGCATGGTATTCCGGCAAAAACGATTTGCCGCAAAACATACAAACCGACCATTTCGATTACATCAAGTTAGGCCGTTATGTAGCCGAGTTGGGGGCCTTGGATAGCGCAACCACCAACCAGCGCATGATGAAACGTTTGGCCGATGGGCGTGTGAAGGACATCACGGAGTGGTTCAGGCGGAACAAGAAGGTGGAAATCGTCGAAAACGAGCCGTAATCGTGGCTTCGCAGGAGCAAAAACGAGGAAAAAAAGTTTGTAATAGGATTTTATTACTTTCCTTATTATCAATATTTTAGGTTAGAATTTTTGCCAAAAAGTTTGTAATGGGCTTTTTGGCATACTTTTGTCTTGGGAAATCCGTTATTTTTGCACCACAAACCTTAAAGCAACAAGAAAATAAGTTATGAGAACATTCAAAACAATGGGCATTGTGTTGGGGCTGATGCTGGCAGTCGCCTTCACTTCGTGCCACAAAGACAAAACCGGCGTTTATGCGCCCAAGAAGAAAATCCAGCAGATTTATTATTCGTGGAGCGACATGGAAAAAAAGCCCTTCCAACATTGGGAATGGAACGGCGACAAGCTCAGTTCCATCACGCATTACTCGGACTTCGACTTCAAGGCAGACACTTGGGTGGAAAACTTCACCTACGACAACAACAACCGCGTCACCCGCGTGGACAACTACACGAATTCCGAGTACATCACCTACGAATACGACGGCAACCACCTGAAAACGGCCACCGTTTTCTATCGCAACGCCATTGCCTGCACTTGGGCGATTAGTTACGACGGCGACAAAATCAGCAAGATGATGGGAACCTTCTACGACGACTTTAAAAAAGACGGTGCCACGCTGCATCTGAATCCCCTTTCACACCTGCTGCCTCCCAATATTTGCGAAAACGTGGCCCAATGCGAACAAAGGTTGGCCAACCAACGAGGAGAACAAGAAACCTTCACCATCGCCCTTCTGCTGACTTGGACGGACAACAACATCAGCAAAATCGTCTTTACCGGCGACGGCGAATACATGGACTTCCAACTGCAATACGACGACAAGAACTGTCCATGGTACGGTTTCATGGGCGGCCTTGAAGACTATTTAATCAACTTCACTTCAGGGCACACAGGCTTCACCAAAAACAACGTGACCCGCATCATCATGACGGAAGACGACTACACCGACACCATTTGCTATGCCTACCAATACGGCAGCGACAAATACCCCGTTTTGCAGACCATGTACGAAAGCGACGACATTGACGACAAACAAGTCCTTTATTTTGAATATTAAAACCTTACTGATATGAAAAAGACAAATTTCCTCACTTTGATAGCAGCGGTTGTGATGTTGGCTATGGCCGCCTGCAAGCCCGTTGATGACCCATTGGCTCACTTGACCGATGGAGTTACCGTCACCACTGCCGACCCGACTTTCATCACGGGAAGCACCGCCTCTTGCGGAGCGGAAGTCACTGCCGACGACGCTGGTCTGCTGATAGAGATTGGCGTTTGCTGGAGCCTTACGGAAAAGCCCACCGTCGAGAACAACGTCATGAAAAGCCACAAATGCTCTCAACCTTACACCTGCCTATTGTCCAACTTGGAACCCAACACAGTTTACCATGTGCGCGGCTACGCGAAATATGGCACAGAATACTGCTACGGCGACGAAAAGACCTTCACCACCCTCGGTGCCGATGCGCCCTCGGCCTCGCCCGTCACTACCATTGAAGCTACCGAAATCACTTCACAGTATTTCCGAGCAGGTGCCAAGGTGGAACCCTTTGGCGCATCCAATTTTATGGTCGGCGTTTGCTTTAGCATTCAACCCGATTTCACCATTGAGGACTGCGTCGGATATGAATATGGATTCGAGGAAGAAAATGGCGTTTACCAAGTCTATTGTCAAGGCTTAAGCCCCAACACGACGTATTATTACCGTGCTTTTGTGGTCTGGGACGAAGGAAGCGATTATTTTAACTTCTCTACAGACAACTATTTCTATGGCGAAACCTTTAGCTTCACCACGCCGGAAGTACCACTTATGTTGGAACTTAGCACTTATGTCAACTACTACAGCTGGAGTGGCCACTATATCGAAGCCTATGGTAGTATGCACTGCAACAGGCCCGAAGTGGTCGATCAAGTTGGCTTCTGCTATAGTACCACCAACGAATATCCGCAGTTTGAATCCGACTTTTGCATCACGGCTGCCACTCCAACAGGCAGTGAATGGTACGATTTCTACGGCAACATTTATAACGTGTCGGCCAACACCAAGTATTACATCCGTACATACGCCCGATATAAAACTGATAGCATACGCTACGGAAACGTTGTAGAGTACGAAACATATTGATTTTTCAGGATGAACAGCCACACGATACGCACTGCTTGCATCGCCATAGGCATCATCGCGAGTTGCGTCATCTGGCTACCTGTTTTGTATGACAAATTCTTGATTGCCAGATTTGTTGCCGTTGCAGCAGGTCTGGCAATCTTGTTTCTTTTCGCCCTTATCGGCAAGAAACGCTGGAGGATTCCCGACACGCCGGTTTTCTACATCTATTTGTTGTTTACCTTGTTTTGTGGCTGTTCCATCCTTTGGGCAACCAACACCGCTGAAGCGATATTCGCTTTTTCTACCAAACTGCTCACACCGCTCATTATCATTGTCTTTTTCAGCCTGTTATCGACAGACCGCCATGTCACACAAAAAGCCCTTTGGGTCAGTGCTGCCATCATTTTGGCGGTGTACCTGTTTTTTGCTGTCATTCAATTGTTTCACGTGGAAAGTTTCAGCTTTGAGCAACTGTATCGTGTCAGTGGCATCAACGGGCACAAGAACCTGTTGGCAGCCATGCTGTTTGTGCTTTCCGCCTTCCTGCTCACGGCCTTTTCCATCTTTGAGAACAAGTTGCTGAAAGGACTTTCTGTCTTTATGTTTGCAGTCGCTATCATCGTCATTATTCTGCTGAAATCGAGGGCGGTGCTGTTTGGCTTGATTGTGGCTGGCATTTGTTTTGGGATAATGATACTAATGTGCCATTGCAAAAAACATTTCCATCGCGGATACCATTTGACAATAATCATATCCATCGTCCTCGTTTATGCCTTCATCACGGTAGGTTTACGTTGGTTTGCCGACCGTTCCGTTCCACACACCTCCGAAAAAAGCGAAATCGAGCACAATATGCTGAGTACGTCTTCTTTGGCAGAACGTTGCCTGCTTTGGGACAAGACTTACCTCATTGCCGACAAACACCCTTTGACGGGTTGCGGCATCGGCAACTGGCAAATCCATTTCCCTGATGCTGGCCTCGAAGGGCTTTACCGTTCAGACGTTTGGAACGTGAATTTCACCAAGCCGCACAACGAATACCTCGGTATGCTTTCGGAAACGGGCTATCTTGGGCTTCTTTTATACATTATTTTCCTCGTTTCCATGACAGTAGGCGTTTCCTTCGCGCTCGTCAAAACCCGAAACCGGAAAGAATTTCTCTTTGGTGCCATCATCTTGAGCCTCTTTGTAGGTGGATGCGTCAATGCCCTGTTCGATTTCCCCAACAGCCGCATCGAGCATGTCATTTGGATGGGAATCATCATGGCCAATCTGCTTCATATCATCAGACAAGACCAACAAAAAGCCCTCGGAAAAGGCTGGAATGTGGTCTTTTTGTCCGTTGCCCTCATGTTGCTCGCCGTTGGTGGTTTCCGCTTGAAAGGCGACAGAAACACCTTTAGGATGCAGCAGGCCTTAAAAAACAGCGACTGGAAAGCCGTGGAACGCTATGGCCACCAAGCCTTGTCGGTGTTCTACACGATTGACCCTGTCGGGCTGCCCGTGCAATGGTATTTGGGCAAGGCCGAAAAACAAATGGGCAATCCGCAGGCCATCAACAGTTTCCGAAAAGCCCGTCGTTTTGCGCCCTATTGTAAAGAAAACCTCAATGACCTCGGACTGGCTGAATACTACACCGCGCATGACCTTGAGAAAGCGGAGTTTTGCCTGAAAGAAGCCATCCGCATCAGTCCCAACTATCTCTATCCTTATCTCAATTTGGCCTACATTTACCTGAGCGAAAACGAGCCGCAAAAGGCCAAAGCAGTGGCTGATGGCATTTATTTTGACGAACACAAGCGCGATGTGATGAAAGCCGATGCCATCTACTTCGAGCCATTCAACACCGAAGCCGCTCGCCAGAAAATCGATGCGGATTATGAGGCTACGCGGATGCTGTATATGGCGATTTTTGAAAAGATGAAGAAATAAAAAATCCCGTCAACGAATTGACGGGATTTTTCGTTTTTGCTGTAGAAACGCGCCTTGGCGCGTTTCCTACAAACCGTTTATTGTTTCCTCGCGGCAATCAGCAACTCAAGCATCTTGATAGCTGACTCGCTGACGGGTGTGCCAGGACCGAAAATGGCCACAGCACCGGCATCGTAGAGGAACTGGTAGTCCTGGGCGGGAATCACACCACCCACGGTGACCATGATGTCGGGACGACCGAGTTTTTCCAACTCTTCAATCACCTGAGGCACGAGGGTCTTGTGACCAGCGGCTAATGAACTCACGCCCATGATGTGGACATCGTTCTCGACGGCTTGCTTGGCAGCCTCGGCTGGCGTTTGGAACAACGGGCCCATATCCACGTCGAAGCCGATGTCGGCATAACCAGTAGCCACCACTTTGGCACCACGGTCGTGACCGTCCTGACCCATCTTGGCGACCATGATACGCGGACGGCGGCCTTCCATCTTGGCGAACTCGTCGGCCATCTTGCAGGCCTCCTCAAATCTTGCGTCGTTTTTCGTTTCCATAGAATATACTCCTGAAATTGAACGGATAACTGCCTTATAACGGCCTGCGACTTTCTCACAAGCCATCGAAATCTCACCCAAGGAAGCGCGGCACTTGGCGGCTTCGATAGCCAATGCCAAAAGGTTGCCTTCATGGGTTTCAGCGCACTTGGTGATGGCATCGAGGCAACGCTGCACATCGGCCTCATTGCGGTTGGCGCGGAGTTCCTTCAAGCGCTTAATCTGCGACTCACGCACAGCGGTGTTGTCGATTTCCAAGGTCTCGATCGGGTCTTCGTGGTCGAGGCGGTACTTGTTGATACCAACAATGGTCTCGCGACCCGAGTCGATTTGGGCTTGCTTGCGGGCCGAAGCCTCTTCAATACGCATCTTCGGCAGACCCGTTTCGATGGCTTTGGCCATGCCGCCCATGGCTTCCACCTCTTGGATGTGGTTCCAAGCACGGTGGGCAATCTCATGAGTGAGCGACTCCACATAATAAGAGCCAGCCCACGGGTCAACCACGCGGCAAACGTTGGTTTCTTCCTGGATGTAAATCTGCGTGTTACGGGCGATACGGGCACTGAAGTCGGTCGGCAAGGCGATGGCTTCGTCCAAAGCGTTGGTGTGCAACGACTGGGTGTGACCCAAAGCGGCACCCATAGCCTCGATACAGGTACGGGCCACGTTGTTGAACGGGTCTTGCTCGGTGAGCGACCAGCCAGAGGTCTGCGTGTGGGTACGCAAGGCCAACGACTTGGTACTCTTCGGGTTGAAGGTGCTGACGATCTTGGCCCACAGCATACGGGCGGCACGCATCTTGGCAATCTCCATGAAGTGGTTCATGCCCGAGCACCAGAAGAACGACAAGCGCGGCGCAAAGGCATCAACATCCAAGCCGGCCTTGACACCCGTGCGGAGGTAATCCCAGCCGTCGGCCAAGGTGTAAGCCATCTCGATGTCGGATGTGGCACCGGCTTCCTGCATGTGGTAGCCCGAAATGGAGATGCTGTTGAACTTCGGCATGTTCTGTGAGGTGAACTCGAAGATGTCGGCAATAATGCGCATCGAGAACTCAGGCGGATAGATATAGGTGTTACGCACCATAAACTCCTTCAGGATGTCATTCTGGATGGTGCCTTGCAACTCTTCGTACTTGGCACCCTGCTCCAAGGCAGCGACGATATAGAAGGCCAGAATCGGCAACACGGCGCCGTTCATGGTCATGGAAACGGACATTTTGTTCAGCGGGATTTGGTCGAACAAAACTTTCATGTCCTCGACAGAACAGATGCTCACGCCTGCCTTACCCACGTCGCCCATGACGCGCTCGTGGTCAGCGTCGTAGCCACGGTGGGTGGCCAAATCGAAGGCCACGGACAGACCCTTCTGACCAGCGGCGATGTTACGGCGGTAGAAGGCATTGGATTCCTCGGCGGTGGAGAAACCAGCGTACTGACGAATAGTCCAAGGACGCATCACATACATCGTCGAGTAAGGTCCACGGAGGAAGGGTGCGATGCCAGCGGCGTAGTTGAGATGCTCCATGCCTTCGAGGTCTTTCTCGGTGTAGGCAGGTTTCACCATGATATGCTCGTGGGTCTCCCAGTTTTCGCCATTCGGCAAAATGAGACCACTATGCTTAGGTATAGCGTTGATATTGATGTCTTTATAATTCGGTTTCATCGTATTACTCCTTTCTTATTTCGTTATACCTAATTGCATTTGGAACTCTTTTAAGGTCTCAAGCACGTTGCTCTTGACATGGATGAAATACTTCAAGCCAGCCTCTTTGAGGATGTCGGCGGTGCCTTCGGGGTTGCCGGCCAGCACTACGATGGTTTCGTTCTTCAACTCCTCGAAAACCTTGAGGGCGTTGCCTTCGCCATATTCCTCATCGGAGGAGCAGATGACCACGATTTCGGGTTTCTCCTTTCGGGCGGCGGCGATGCCTTCATCCAAGGTCTTGAAGCCTGGGTTGTCCACGACTTGGAAGCCAGCGCAGGCAAAGAAGTTGGAGGCGAAATTAGCGCGAGCCTTGCGCATGGCGAGGTTGCCATAGGTGAACATCCATGCCACGGGACGTTTGTGGTCTTGGGCATAAACATCGGTGGCGTAGCGCAATTTTTCAAACTGTTGTGCAGCGCGGAAGGTGACGATGGTCTCGACCTCGGCCTTCTCGTCGCGGCGGTCGTCAGCTTCGAACACCCAAGCCTCTGGCGTGAACTTCATCGTTTCGGTGAAGTTCGGGAACTGGTTGGTGCCGAGGATGGTTTCGCGGCGGGTGGCCACGTTGCTGAACTTCTTGGCAGCGCTCTCCTTGATGAGGCCTTGGATCATGCCCTTGCGGACGGCTTCGAGATAACCGCCTTCGTCCTGGATCTTGTTGAACAAGTCCCAAGCGGCAGTGGCGAGGCTCTCGGTGAGGTTCTCAATGTAATAGGAACCTGCGGCGGGGTCGGCGACTTTGTCGAAATGCGACTCTTCCTTGAGGATGAGTTGCTGGTTGCGGGCGATACGGTCGGCGAAGTCGGTGGGGATTTCAAACGGCGTGTCGAACGGCATCACGGTGAACGAATCGACGCCACCGAGGACGGCAGACATCGTTCCAGTCGTTGTGCGCAACATATTGACGTATGCATCATAAAGGCTCATACCTAATTCAGCATTGGTGGCGTGGATGTGCATCTTGGCATTCTCTTCCTTGCCGCCGTAGGCCTTCACGATGTTGGCCCAAAGCAGACGGTAAGCGCGCATCTTGGCCATTTCCATGAAGTAGTTCTGTCCGACGGCCACATTAAAGCGCATCTTTGGAGCAATCTCGTCAATGGTGAGACCTTTCTCTGTGAGTTTGTCTAAATATTCGGCACCCACGGCGAGGCTGAAAGCCATCTCCTGAACGATGGTGGCTCCGGCATTGGTGAAAACGTGGCTGTTGATACCGATGGTCTGGAAATCAGGCATATCGGCTTTCACCACAATGTATGCCAGTTCCATATCGGCACCCTCATTGATGTACCACACGCCGCGACGGATGTAGCGCGTCAGCGGGTCGTAGTTCAACGAACCCTTGATGTCCGGAATCTTCGATAGCATTTCAAGTATCGGCAAATGGTACTTGTTGTTGAAGAAGTTGATTTCCACCGCCTTCTGGTCAATGCCGTTGAGCAAAGTTGAGATGGCAATGGTGTCGTAAACCTTGTCATACTCCAACTTGAAGCCAATGCTGTTCGCGCCACGACTGATGGCATTGAGGGCAGTTTTGTTGGCTTCATGCACGTCCTTCACGATGATGTCCTGACGGACGAGCCATTCGTTGCCTTCGGGCTTGTTGCCACGGACGTATGGGAACTCGTTGGGTTGCTGACCCGTCCATGGTATGTCGGCGAGGTTCTCGGCACGGTAGTAGGGCCTCACATTGAAGCCTTCAGCTGTGCGCCAAACCAGTTTTTTGTTGTAGTCTGCCCCTTTGAGGTCCTTCTCAATGACGGCTTCCCATTCCTGGGTGCTCACTGGAGGAAATTCCTCAAAAAGTCTCTTTTTTTCTTCCATGTTGTTGTATTTAATTGATATTCTTGTTATTGACAAAAATTATTTTTCCCAAGACTGAAACAATTGCTTCAAGGCTCGGGGGGCGCGTGTCGACCAATAGTCAATATTACGCGAGGAATGTAGATCGGAACCGGCAATATTATAGAAATTTTGTTTCAAAATCCAACGGGCTTTGTCTTTGGCTTCAGAGCCGTATGCCCCAGCTACAGAAGAGAGGTTCAATTGGAATCGTATTCCATTGTTTTTCAATTCCTTGTAGCGTTCCTTATTCATGTAAACATAACGCTCGGGGTGAGCCAGCATAGGATAAATTCCTTTCTGCTTGATACGGCGCAAAATGGCATCCATATCCATCGGCGGAGTGAAATAAGAAGTTTCCACCAAGACTTGGTTACCTTCATCGCCCAATTTCAACAAATCACCTTGTTCGAGTCGCTCCTCAAAGAGCGCGTCCATCATATATTCTGCCGCAAGATGCAACTTGATAGGGCCTTTGTAGGCTTCGCAAAGTTCGGAAAAACGCGCTTGCAGTCCTGCCGTCGTATTGGGAATATCCTCCATTACATGAGGCGTACACCACACTTCGGCAACTCCTAATTGCTCGTAACGCTCCAAGACCTTCAAGGATGTTTCCATCTTCTTCACACCATCATCCACACCAGGCAAAATGTGTGAATGATGGTCGGTGAAGTTGGTCAGCAGGGAAGAAATCTTAGGAAATAACATAAGTGCCATTTACTAATTATTCTTCATCATCTTCGTGATAGTATCCGGCACCTTTGTTGTTGCCATAATAGCCGTTATGGTAACCATACTTGCCGCCGTAGCGGTAGCCGTATCTGTAACCATAGCGATAACCATAGCGATAACCATAGCGATAACCATAGCGATAGCCGTAGCGTCCGTCGTTGCCTGTGCTGCCATTGAGCACCATACACATATTCTTGAATCTATGCTGTGTATAGATGTTCTCAAGTTCAGGAACCAAACTGCGCTCCATCAAGCCAGCGCGAACCACAAAGATGGTACGGTCAACAAACTTGTTGATAATCTGCGGGTCGGCCACAATGTCAATGGGTGGGCAGTCGATGAGCACGTAGTCGTATTCCTTGCCGAAACGCTCAATCAGTTCGCCAAAGCGGTTGTCTTCGAGCAACTCTGTCGGGTTGGGCGGGATTGTACCCACGGGCAGATAACTCAATGTGGGATACTCGTGACTATGGATGATAAGGCTCTCAATGTCCTCTTCCTGACGGGCAAGGTAGTCGGCAATACCTTTCTTCGGTGAGAAGATATAAGCCGACAAGGAGGCATGGCGTATGTCGCCGTCGACGACCATCACCTTCTTTTCCTTGATGGCCAAAGCGATGGCCGAGTTGATGGCAATGAAGGATTTGCCCGAGCCAGGGTTGAACGAGGTGAACATGAAGATGTTGGACTCTTTGTCCTTGCTCATAAACTCCAAATTAGTGCGGAACACGCGGAATGCCTCGTTGATGACATTGCGGCTGCCTTCCTTCACCACAACACCGCCTGCAAAACCTTCCTTCTTCTCTTGGTCTTTCTGCTCCTTGATTTTCTTCTTGGTTTCCTTCTTCTTTTTCTTTTGGTCGGCCTGACTATAGGCAAGCGGTATCTCGCCCACTAAGGGTACGGTCAGTTTTTCCAAATCCTTGCGACCTCGGATGGTTGTGTTCAATTGTTCTTGCAGGAATAGGATGACCCCCGGGATGGCTAAACCGAGGATAAGGGCAATCAGCCTGACCATAGACTTTCTCGGCTTGGTGGGCATATTGGAACCGTTGGGTTGCTCAATGACCCTAGTGTTGTATGCTGTGAAGGCCTGCGACAATTGGTTTTCCTCACGTTTTTGGAGGAGGAAGAGGTACAATGACTCCTTCACCTTCTGTTGGCGTTCCACCGTAAGCAAATACTTGGCTTGACCCGGGCTGGCCGCAATGTTCTTGTTGATTTTATACTTGGTGCCTCGCAGGCTTGTCAATTGTTCGTTGAGTGACACCAATTGGTTCTCAACGCTTGCGATGAGGGCTTGGCGCAAGTCGGCGAGGTTTTTGTCCAAGTCGGCCACCAAAGGATTCTCTTCGCTACTGTTGGCTACGAGGTTGTTGCGGCGAAGCATCATCGAGTTGTAGAAACTTATTTGGTTTTCGATGCTATTGCTGATACCTGTATTGGCAGGCAACAATTGATTTTTCGCCAACTCGCCAATCAGCATATTCTTAATGTAATTGGTGATGGAAATCTGGTTGTTGATTTCGAGGATGCGTTCGGTGGTGGTTTTGTTTTGCGATAGGTAAATATTCGACACCGCATTAACATCAGGAAGTAGGTTCTCGCTCTTATAGGTGGAGATGTCGCTATCCACATCGCCCAATTCCTGTTCTATCAGGTTCAAGCGCTCATCGATAAACATGGAAGTACTCACCATGATTTGGTTCTTGTCCTTCAGCCAGTTGTCGTTGTAAACGGTAATCAGCATATTGATGAAGTCGTCGGCTCTCTTTTGGGAGATGTCCTGAACAACGAGGGACATGATGTCGGCGTTTTTGTCGGCCAAGCCAACACTCAGTCTGGCACCGAAACCGCGTGCAGTGCTTTCGAGACCGAAATGTTGTACATGGATGATGTCATAGTCTGCGCCTTTCTGGTAATAATCGGTCGCTTTCACACAAACGAAGCCAATGGGCGTGCTAATAGTGTCGCCCAATTTGGCTGTCACTTTTCCTGAGGCTTTCTCGCCGCCGATGACAAAGTCAGAGAGGGTAATTTTTTTCTCTTCAATGCGAATATCGAGAGCAGCATAGGCGTTTTCGGGAATACCTACCATGTCGACAGTCAAGGGAAGGGTTCTGCCATATAGTAGGATGGGATGTAAACGGCCATCGATGGTATAGTTCATGTTCAGGTTCAGTCGTTGCACAGTTTCCTTGAGGTTGTCGAGTGTCCTGATACCGAGCATTTCGTTGTATATTTTTACTCGTTGGGAGAACAGTCCCATGTCGGAAAAATCGCTAACCTCGTAATAGGACGACATGCCCCTCTCGTCTGATTTCACCAGCACTTTGGCGGAGCGGGTGTAGACCGGTGTGGTCTTATGAAGATAATAGGTTGCAATGGCAAGTGCTAGCACGACGGAGATGACGAACCAATACCACCTTGATAGGCAAAGGTAAAATATGGCTTTCAAATCGATGGTTTGTTCATTCTGTGTTTCGGCTTGTTTCACCGAAATTGCATTGTTTTCTTCCATGATTTTTGAATTATTGACGTGATTGATACATTAAGCGAATATTTGTTAATTTCCCCATCTTATCATAAGAATAGAAACTGTCGTAGCCATGGATGCGAGGAAAGAAGCGACAGAAATCCAGAAACTAACAGATTCTACCGTGTTGGCATTGACGGTTGACTGGTTGGCGCGTTTCTTGTTAGGCTCAACATAGATGTAATCGTTTTGGTGGATGTAATATGCCGGGGAATTATGCACGGTTTCAAACGAGCGCATGTCAACGTTGTAAGCAATCATGTTACCAGAAGCATCAGGACGAAGCACTAGCACATTGTCGCGCTTACCATCGATATTCAAATCGCCCGCCATCGATAGGGCATCCAAAAGCGTGATATGGTCGCGGGTAATCTTGTATGAACCAGGGGCTCTTACCTCGCCCATTACAGAAAACTGCAAGTTGATAAATTCCACAGTTACTACAGGGTCGTTGACCAGATTGCGATCCATCAGTTCCGACTTGATGTATGCGGCTAATTCGTCGCGGGTCTTTCCAGCGGCTTGCACCAAACCCAACACAGGAAAGTCGATGGTGCCGTCTGTTTTGATGGTGTAGCCAGAAGTTCCATAATTAGAGCCACTTACATTTTCAGAAGTCGAACCTAAAATACGAGAAGTATATGGTAAATTGAAAAGTGCTGTCAGTTCAGGAACCTTGCTGTTGACGATAATGGATATCTTATCCTCAGGGCGCAAGCGGATTTCAGGGGTGGGGTGCTCATCGGAACTTGTTGTGATTTGCTTTCCTTGAATGTCTTGGAAATAGGTAATTCGTTTGGATACATCGCATGACGACAACAGAAGCAATAGTGCGAAAACGAATAGTCCGTTCCATTTCAGGATGAGATTTTTGGTGGTAGGAATGGCTTTTGCAGCCGAGGCAAAGCCATTTGTGTCTTGTTTGTTTTTTTGGTTGATATACATAATATAAATTGCTTTAAATCAATAAGTTATTTTGATTGAATCACTACATTTGCGGTTCAAAGATACGACAAAAATCCCAATTCGCAAGCGTTTTTTTCAAAATGTTGTTGATTTTGTGGTGTATTAACGGATGCAAACAATGATGGTGGGACAAAAAGCAAAAAACGAACCCGATTTAAATCGAATCCGTTTTTTGATTATTAAATACCTGAAAAACAAGTTGTTTCTACTCGATTGCCTCTTTAATGCAGTCCACAATGTATTTCACATCCTCGTCCGAAACGTAAGGACCGCTCGGCAAACACATTCCGATTTTGAAAAGTTCCTCCGAAACACCGTTGATATAAGCAACGCTCATGTCTGAAGTCTGACAAACAATGCCGTCAGACAAACTCTCAACTCTCAACTCTGAACTTTCAACTCTTTGATAAACAGGCTGCTTGTGCATGGGCTTCCACAGCGGGCGCGCCTCGATGCCGCGCTCGTCAAGATAGACGCGCATGGCTTCCACATTGTCGTTGGGTTGGCAATCCGTGGTGGCCGATTCCGCCACGTGGATGACACCAGCCGCACCTCCAACAGCACCTTTAACCACGGTTTTGTAAGCATTCTCCTGTCCCTTGATGCGGATTTCAGGGGCGATGGTAATGGTGTTCAGCCAGAAATTGCTGTCGTAACGCTCATCGGGGTTGCCATGCACCTCAATGCCTTTCTCGTCTTTCAGCAATTCCTTATAGAGTTCAAAGACGTGCTTGTGGTGCGCGATGTGGTCGTTGGCGACCGTCATTTGGCCGCGCCCGATTCCAGCACAAATGTTCGACATTCGGTAGTTGAAGCCGATTTTCTCGTGCTGGTAATAGGGATAACTCTCGCGGTATTGCGTGGCGTACATCATAATCTCGCGCCAAGCGTCCTCGTTGGGTGTAATCAACGCGCCGCCGCCCGAGGTGGTGATCATCTTGTTGCCGTTGAATGACAGCACACCGTACTGGCCGAAAGTGCCCAGCACCTGCCCTTTCCAGCGGCTACCGAAGCCCTCGGCCGCATCCTCGATGACGGGGATGTCGTAGCGGTTGGCAATTTCCATGATGCGGTCGATGTCGTAAGGCATACCGTAAAGTGCCACAGGCACGATGGCCATCGGTTTCTTGCCCGTTTTGGCAATGCGGTCTTTGATGGCCTCTTCCATTAGTTCTGGGTCGATGTTCCAAGAGTCTTTCTCGGAATCGACGAAGATGGGCGTCGCACCGAGATAAGTAATCGGGTGCGAAGAAGCGCAGAAAGTAAACGATTGCACGATGACCTCATCGCCAGGCTGCACACCGCAGGCAATCAGGGACAAATGTACGGCGGCAGTGCCGCTTGAAAGGGCGACTACACGCTTGTTCTCTCCGACAAATTCTTCGAGGTCTTTTTCAAACCCATTCACATTCGGACCGAGCGGCACCACCCAGTTGGTGTCGAAAGCCTCTTGGATATACTTCTGTTCAAGTCCAGCCTCGCTCATGTGAGCTAGGCAGAGGTAGATTCTGTTTTTTGGCATAAATACTTGTATTTATTTTTTATAAATCTATAAACACGAAAAAGCAAAGAAGGTTTCCCCTGTTTGAGGAGTTTATTTTAGCGGCATAAAAGATTGGTTCTCAACATTTGTATTAAATTAATGCTATACTTGTTTTTGAAACCATTTCGCACAACCTCGGCATAAAGCAAAACCTATCACATACCCCAAGGTATTGTGAATGACATCATCCACCTCAACGCAACCTTTTTTGAAATTATACTGCAACAACTCAATAACTCCAGAAAGACAGGCACCCAATATCATGGCACTGAACCATCGCCATTTTCGCGGCCACTTCGAGGATGAAATGCCCCATAAAAAACCGAGAGGAACAAACAGAACCACGTTAAGTATGATTTCATGCAGCACCGTCATGTCTCCATCTCGCCAAACACTCGCATAACTCCAAAATGGAGGGTAAACCATTGCTTTGGTGCCTGTTGGTCTGAAAAAAACGGTCATGCCCAGCACAAAGAACACAAATTCAAAAAAATCAGCCAGACAATACTACGGACCGCTTTCTTACGGTTAACTGCCAAAAGCACAATGGTCCCAATACATAATAAGACCAAAATGCCTAAGTAAACCGTTTGGGGGACAACATTTACTTGTGAGATGATATACTGCCACAATTCGTGCACTCAAACATCTGATTTAATAACCTCAATAATAAACTATAGTACTATGTATTTAATACACTTATACACAAGAAAATAGCTTTACATTTTCGAAATCCATACTCAGTGCTCTTCTAATATGCATCAACAGCGGCCGTCCGATAAGGACAGGCCGCTCAAGATTAGTTCCATATAACGCTCCGCCTCAATCGAAGATGAGGCGAAGCAAAGATTTAGATAGATTTATGTCAGATTTGTTTCTTAAAGACATAAAACAATTCTCATCACATGCTTTTCTGTATCCTCCCAATCAACCCCGTCAATACCGTGCCTGGGCCGCACTCCACAAATTCCGTCATGCCGTCTGCAAACATGTGCTGCACGCTCTGCGTCCAACAGACGGGGGCGGTGAGTTGCTTCAGGAGGTTGTCTTTGATTTCCTTGGGATCGGTATGGGGCAAGGCGTCCACGTTTTGATAGACAGGACAAATAGGATTGCTCACCGGAGCAGCCTCGATGGCTTTGGCCAACTCAACGCGGGCGGGTTCCATCAGCGGGCTGTGGAAAGCACCGCCTACTGCCAACGGCAAGGCGCGTTTGGCTCCCGCCTCTTTCAGCTTGGTGCAGGCTTCCTTCACGGCCTCCACGTTGCCCGAGATGACCACCTGACCGGGGCTGTTGTAGTTAGCCAGGACGACCACGTTGCCTTCTTTGCTGACCTCAGAACAGATCTTCTCGATGGTCTCATCGGGCAAGCCTATGATGGCGGCCATGGTGGACGGTGCCGCCTCGCAGGCCTTCTGCATGGCTATGGCACGGGCGTAGACCAAGCGGAGGCCGTCCTCGAAGGTTAACGCACCTGCAGCGGTAAGTGCCGAGAACTCACCAAGGGAATGACCAGCCACCATGTCGGGGTTGAAGTCGTCCAAGCAGAGGGCGGTGATAACTGAATGCAGGAACACGGCAGGCTGCGTCACCTTGGTCTGCTTCAAGTCTTCGTTCGTTCCTTCAAACATGATGTCGGTGATGCGGTAGCCAAGGATCTCATTGGCCTTGTCGAATAGTTCTTTCGCTTTTGCGTTGTTTTCATAAAGGTCTTTGCCCATACCTACAAACTGGGCTCCCTGACCGGGGAATACGTATGCTTTTGACATTTTGTTAAATTAATGTTTTTCTCCGTGTCCAGGACATATTGTTTTTCCTTCTGCCAATGAAAGAATTATTTCAACCGATTGTTGTGCCAAAATACGGTTACCTTTAGGCAAGTTCGTCACCACTTTCACTCCAGGTATATACGAATCTCCTGTAAACAAATAATCATTGACCAAAAAAGAAAGACATGACGGATTATGACCGGGAGTTGCAATTACTTTAAGAATTACATCATCAAATAGTTCTATACAGTCACCATCATGCAATACAGAAACCTCGCCAGTGTATTCTACCGGCATCTCCACATAATACGAAAGATTGGCCTTGGCTGATGCCAACATTTTGGCACATTCTTCTGACGCGTAAACGACACAAGCTGGATATGTTATTTTCAGCTCATTGAGGCCAAAGATATGGTCGTGATGACCATGGGTGATGAAGACACCTCGCACATTGGCATCTTTAGGAAGGATGCTTTGTGCGGCATCAAAGTCACCGATGTCAATCAGATAATAATCATTGCTAATACCGTCGGACAAGATATAGACTAATGAGTCCAATACCTGTCCGACGGCTACTTTTACCTCAAGCATTATTCCATGAAGTCAAGAATGTCCTTTACGGTCTTGAATTTGAAAATCTGCTCACCTGTGAGTTTTTTCCCAAATTCATCATCCATCATGACTATCAAGGACAATTTCGCCATTGAATCATACTCTTCTATGCTGCTCAGTTCGGTTTCTGGCTTCAAAGTGCCACCATCAAGCTCAAGGACATCCTCAAGCATTGCAATTTTTTCTTCGTTTGTCATTTTCTAGTTTTTTAATTTGTGAACAATATTATTTATGATGTTAGTTTTCCTCCATCCACAGGCATACAAGTACCAGTTACCATACGGCTTAAATCACTTAATAGGAATGCTACCGCATCAGCTATGTCTTCTGGCTGACATGTACCCAAATATTGTCTCATGGCATTGATCTTCTGTTCATCGGTACCGTCACGATAATCAGTTGCTTCTTTTGCCATAGGAGTATCCGTAGCACCTGGCGCCACGGTGTTCAGGCGAATCCCTTTCGGAGCAAGTTCTTTGGCTAAACATCGCACTGCGCTGTTCATTGCCGATTTGGAAGCACAATATGCTGTTTTTGTTGAGTTACCAATGAAAGCCCCGACAGCAGATATTCCTACAATATTCATTCCTGCATTGAATGAACCCTTTTTTGTTAGGCATCTTACAACTTCCACAAACGAGAAGAAGTTGATATTCATTACTCGCAACATGAAATCGTATTTAGACATTTTCAATGGCCTTACAGCTCCAATGCCTGTGGTATGAACATAGCCGTCAACCGGACCTTGCTCCTTTATTATCTGAGCTAGCAGAGGTTCTATGCTTTCAACAACGCTAAAGTCACACACATAGCAAGTATGCCCTTCGCCCTCTAAAGTTGACAGCACTTCTTTCATTTTTTCTTCAACCACATCAAGCAATATCATTCTTGCTCCAAGCGAAGCCAACAACTCTGCCGTTGCTGCACCGATGCCACCAGCACCAGCCAGTACAATGGTCTTCCCTGTAAAATCCATAACATTTTTCATGCCGTATATCCTCCATCAATTACTATTGTAGTTCCAGTTAATGTCTTCACCGCATCACTTAGCAGGAAAGCAACAGTTTCAGCTATTTCAGTTGCTTTAACCTTACCTAAAGGAGCTTGATTTCCAGCCGAAACTTCTTCACTTCGCACTGCCATTACATTCTGAATATGGGTTTTTTCTGCATCCACATCAACAGCCCCTTTTTGAACCGTGTTAACACGAATGCCTTGTGGGGCAAGTTCCACAGCAAGACAACGCACGGCAGCATCAAGTGCAGCTTTTGAAGCGCAGAAAGCCATTTTGGCTTTCATCGCCCTGATGCTGCTGATACTACTCATTGCCACTATACTTGCGCCATTATTAAGTCCGCGGCTTTTTTTCAAAGAGCGAATCACCTCGACGAAAACGCAATAGTTATCGTTCATTATTTGATTCACCAAATCTGGCTTAACAAACTGAAGAGGGCGAAAATCACTATGAACAATATTAAAAACCACCCCGTCAAATGCACCATTGCTTTTGACCAATTCTTTGATTTCGTTTTCAATTTCCTCCACATTCAGTTGGCCATACACAATCACTTCCCCAATCTCATCTGATCGAAGTTGCTGAAGGATCGCTTTGTCAAGTCCCGTCTCACCGCCAACAAACAATATTCGCTTTCCGCTTAAATCATATTTGTTCATCGACAATATTATTTCTTCGCTTTCAGTTCCTGAACCAAATTCCAGATAGCTTCAATCGAATTGAAATTTTCTGGGTCAAGTTCTGTGATGCGGACTTGCACATCAAACTCATTGTCAAGCTCGGAAATGATGCTAACCACATCAAATGAATCGAGAATGCCATCATTTATCAACGATTTTTCGTTTTCAAAATCCACATCGGGACGAATTCCTTTCAGGATTTCCAATAATTTTTCCATTGTTCTTATTATTTGATGTTTATAATTCTGCTGGTGAGTTGATTAAACCTTCTTCAAACCAGGAATCATCTTCGATGACTGGCAGGATGTCTGCCGTGTTGATATGGAAAGATGTCACACCCCATGACAATCCGATACCAAATGCACTCATCAAAACATTCAAATCTTTATTCTCTTTGCATTTGCCGTATGTGTCGCAAAGCGTAACAATAGGTGAAGCTCCTGAGGTATTGCCGTATGTAGGTAGCGTTAACGGCATCTTTTCTGCCGGTATCTTCATCTTTTTGCCAATCTGTTTCAGAATATAGAGGTTGGCTTGATGGAAGGCAAAGCAGTCGTAATCATCGACACCTGTACCTGTCTCTTTGAAGAAATCTTTCATAGCCTTGGGAACATCAAACACAGTGAAAGTAAAGACAGAAGTGCCCATCATGAAAGGGTCATATAATGTACGTTTGATACCATCTTTGCACATCACCTCCTCTCGAGGAGGATTCATATTGCGGTATCCACCAGCAGGGGTTATCAAATAGCGATAGCCCTCACCATTGGAACGAACAAGAGAAGTGATCTTAGATTCCTCTTCAGTTTTTTCAAGCAGAAGAGCAACACCCGCTTCACCTCCAAGCATCACCTTTGATTTATCACTTTGATTGGTCAATTTGGATCCCGTATCTCCCGAAACAAGCAATGCTTTTGAAATATTCGATGACATCATCATAGAGGCAACCACTTGTATGCCATACAGAACCGAAGAGCATCCTAAGTTGATATCGAAAACTGCAGTTTCTTCCGACAAACCCATACGTTTATGAATAATGAACGAAGTGGAAGGCTTTCTATAATCAGGGCTTTGGGTACCCATTACTAATGCTCCAATGGTAGATTTGTCAATACCTTTTTCCTTCAACAAATACTCTGCTGCCGAGAAACAAAGGTCTCCAGCAGTTTGATGCAAATCTGTCCTGCGAGATTCCGTTATACCCGTCATCTGCTTGAACTTCTCAACTTCTTCTTCACCGAACTTTTCTTTGAAGTCATCTGGTCTGATGACATTCTTGGGTATGGCACAAGCCATACCAGCTATCTTAATTTTGTCAAATACAAATATAGCCATTTCTCTTAATTATTAGATTCAAAAACTATCTCGTCGTATACCCCCCATCCACCACCAAATTGCTCCCAGTAACCCATCTCGAAGCATCGCTCAAAAGATAGATGCAAGCATTGGCTATGTCATTCGGGTTGCCTAGACCCAATAGATGCAAGGCTTCCGTCTGCTTGCGCTGCTCTGGGTCGGCGATGTGGGGTAGGTTTTGATTGATAGGCGTTACGATGACACCAGGAGAGATGGAATTGACACGGATGTTCTTCCTCGCCAACTCACAGGCCAAAGATTTCGCGCCTGCATATAATGCACCCTTGGTCATGCCATAGATTGATTTGCATGTTTCTCCATACTGTCCAGCGGCAGACGAGAAAAAGACAATGCTTCCGCCCTCCTTCGAGAAGTTACCTATCTTGGTGACTGCCTGCGTTAAAAAATAGGCGGTGTAGACGTTGACATGGAAGAACTTGTCCAGCACCTCTAGCTTGGCCACATTCAACGGCAGGGTCGTGGAAATGCCTGCACAGTTCAACAGTCCAGTGATTCTTCCAACTTTTGCCACGGCCTCCTTGATGACCTCTGGGACACGCTCGTAATCTGTCAGATTGACTGCGGCAGTAAAATGCTCTTCGGGGTGTTCGACCATTGTCATGGTTTCAGCCAATCCCGCTTCATTCAGGTCCAGCAAGATAAGCCGTGCTCCCATCTTCGAGCAATTGATGGCACATTGTCGGCCTATGCCTGATGCCGCACCTGAAATGACGATTACCTTGCCGTCCAGTGAGAAAGGATTAAACTGCTTTTCCATTTTCAACCTCCACTATTTCACTGATTTTACAATCCACAAAAGGCACAATACCCGTTGCCCACGTCATGCCTACGCCAAAAGCACTCAACAACAAATCTTTCTTGCCATCAAGCTTTCCTTTGAGTTCGCTGACTATGGTTAAAGGCACTGACACTGATGATGTGTTGCCAAACTTGGCAATGGTTGACGGAATCTTGGCAGCATCCAACTTCATTTTCTTCATGATGTAAGAATTGATGAAGTTGTTGGCTTGGTGGAAAACTACATAGTCGAAATCGTCAACGGTTTTCTCGGTGAGTGCCAAAGTGCTCTTAATGTCACGAGGTATTTCTCGGATGACGAAGTTGAACACGTCACCACCACGCATATAGCCCTGCTCATCGCTGCGCATGTTGCCAAACTCGTCGACCACCTTCTCCACCACGGTCTCGGCAGAGCTCATCTTGCGGTAGCCGCCTGCGGGAATCATGATGAGATCGGCACGCGAGCCGTCAGAGTTGAGTGAGAAAGTGCTCTTGCCAAACTTCGGGTCGCGCTCTATCAAAGCAGCCACACCGCCGTCACCAAACAAGAAAGCCGAACGCCGGTCGCGAGGCGAATAGACTTTGGAACGGGTCTCTCCGTCAAGCAGCAGGGCTTTTTTTAGGTTGCTGCGCTCCATCATGCCATACACCACCGACAATCCGTAAATGAATGCCGAGCATCCAAGATTGATGTCGAAAGCGATAGTCTTGTTGGGCAGGCCCAAACGGTGCTGCAAAGTTACAGATGTGGCAGGCATTCTATAGTCAGGTGTCTGTGAGATGAACACCAATAGCTCAATGTCTTCCTTGTCGATGCTGTTGTCGGCAATCAGCTTCTCTGCCGCTGCCAAACAAAGGTCGGACGAACAGGTGTTCTCGTCGGCAAAGCGGCGTTGTTCGATGCCTGTCTTATCTACAATCTCATCGGCCTCTGCCTTGGAAAACACTTCCGTGTATTCCCTATTCACGATAACGCGTTTAGGCACAGCTGCCGCCATGGCGGTGATGCCGACACCATCATATTGTATATACGCCATAACTTATTCCTTTGTGCAAGCGTCAAAAACCTCTTGAATAGTTTTGAGCTTTTTGAAATCCTCCATCTCAATCTGCACATCAAACTCTTCATCCATAAGAGCAATGACAGAAAGATAAGCCAAAGAACTCCATTCTTCGAGATTTCTAAACTCGGTGTTTGCGCTCAATGTAGAAGCATCTTCCACTTCAACTGCTTCCGCAAATTTTTCGATAAATTTGTTGATTGTCATAACACTGCTATTTTTTGTTTTTAATATATGTGTAATCTTTCAAACCATCGGGTTTAGCACCCATTTTAATATGCATCTTGGCAACTCCAATATTGGAATCATTAACCCAAAAGACATGACGTTTAACACCCTTTTCAATCATCTCATTGTACATGTCCAAAAGCAATTCCACAGCACGTTCTCCTTTATCAACCCAAGCATTGCCATATCCAGTAACTCCTGTAATGGTATGGATGTTCACACCACATACACGACCATTAGAGTATTTGTCAACCAATACCTGTTGGTTCAAGATCATTTCTTCCAACTCCTTTTTCGAAGGCAGATGTCCTGTATAAGGTGAAAAAGTTTCCGTTAGTAATTGGTATATCTCATCAGTATTTTCAACAGTGGCATGAATATTCAGAGTGGTTTTGTGTTTCTTCATTGTTGCAATTTTGGTATTGCAATATCTACTATATGTTGAATAATACTCAAAGCCACTATCTTTCATGACAGCCTGCCAATCATCAATGGGTTTTCTGGAAGGTATGTTGATAACATGCTCTTCTTGAAGAGAACTGAGAATTGTTGTCAACACAGCAGCATCTGTAGAAAGAACAAACAAACGATAGAAATCCCCTTCTTTTTTTCTGACAACAATGGTACCATCCACTATTTGATAGTCGTAATCAAATCCCGTGGCAAGTCCAAAATAATTAGAAAGAATCGGTTTGTGTTCCGCCTTCCAGTCATCAATCAATTTCTCTATCGC
This sequence comes from uncultured Bacteroidia bacterium, assembly GCA_902770835.1. Classification (GTDB taxonomy): domain Bacteria; phylum Bacteroidota; class Bacteroidia; order Bacteroidales; family F082; genus Limimorpha. The sequence continues at coordinate 62,595 of CACXUM010000003.1, read as the reverse complement.
TTCTTTGCTTTCTTTTATAAATTTATTTTCCATTTTCGTATGCTTTTTTCAATTCAATTCTATCAATCTTGCCATTGAGGTTGTAAGGCATCTGAGCCAAGTGGTTCACCACCTCAGGGAACATATAAACAGGGATACGTTCCTTGACAAGGTTAATGATGTCCATAGGCTGTCCGTCGGCAGTGGTGTAATAGAGCACCAATTTGTCCTGTTCTTGGTCGAAGATACAGGCGGCATTGGTCACACCTTCAATGGCATTCACCGCCACCTCAATCTCACCCAACTCAATGCGATTTCCCTTATGCTTTACTTGGAAGTCCTTGCGCGAGACGAACACCAAGTTGCCATCGGCATCTGGTTTCACCAGGTCACCAGTGCGATAAATGATGTCGTTATAGAGCGGATTGAGTGGGTTCTGCACAAACACCTCATCTGTCTTTGCACGATTTCCATAGTAACCTAAGGCCACACCACTGCCCCGAACACAAAGTTCACCCACCTCGCCAACTGCCGCTTTTGTGTCATCATCTTTCAATACCAACACTTGCATATTGCGACAAGCCTTGCCAATCGGGATATATTCGTCGTCAGCATATTGTCGAGTGACATCAAAGTAAGTGCAGTCCACCGTGATTTCCGTAGGGCCATAAAGATTAACAAAGCGAACGTTGGGTAGTTTCTCCTGCCAGGTACGAAGCTGTTTTGCAGGCATAGCCTCGCCCGCAAAGGTAACAAGGCGCAGATGCTCAGGTAAGGCAATATTCAGGATGTCGCTGTTGCCCACCATCACAATAGCAGACGTGGCCCAAAGAATGGCTGTGATATGACGTTCATTGAGTAGAGGCATCAAATGTTTGGTGAAGGTGAAATACTTCTTTCCTATCACATTGAGTGTGGCACCGATCTTCAAACAGATACAAATATCCTTGACTGACCCGTCAAAATAAAAAGGCGTTTGGTTGCCCAATGCGTCTTGGTCGGTAAAATCAAACGTTTCCACCAACCAGTCGGCCAAATCAATCATGCCTCGGTGACTGATGACCACTCCTTTAGGTACGCCTGTAGAGCCACTGGTGAAGATGCTGTAAACGGGGTCGAGATCTATAATCTGCTCACGAATCTTAGCCAGCACATGTTTGTCGGCAGGATGTTCCTTTACTTCATTGTAGAGAAAACGTGGTCCATCAAACTCAATTTGATCCAGGGTTTTTAAGTCGGCCTCCGTAGTGGCCACTGCCGCTATGGGTTTGCACACGTCGGCAATCAGCCGTACACGCTCGAAAGGCATCTTGCAGTCGATAGGCACATAGAAGTTGCCGCTTTCCACGACACCCATTGCCCCTACGAGCCCTTCAATACGACGGTCAACGAAGACTAACACTGCACGATGGATGGTGCTGTTAGAGGCTTGGGCTATGGCTGTACCAATGCTTTCGGCTTGTTGCAGCCATTGGCCGAAAGTGAGACTCAGTTTGTCGTCAGTCAACGCTGTCTTTTCTGGAAGTCGTTTGGCGGTTTGTTCTAAGTATTCAAGAATATTTGTAATCATTTTTGCTTTCAATATATAATAGAATTACTACAGCCAAAACGTATGCGCCAATTGGAGATGTCTGCACCATCTGAATATTCACCTGTTTTGTCTTTGAAACTCATCTTGAAATCATAGTTGTAACGAAAATACATCTTTTTAAATGCTTTCTGGGTTTGCTTGTCAACTGCTACTGAAGTAATATTTGATACTTTTGGTGAGAACGTTGATATGGCAAGAAGGTTTAAATCCGCCTCTGACAGCTTTTCATTATCGGCAGTTGCCCATTCGACTATGGAACCCCTGACAATTTTTCTGTATTTACCTGCTTCCTCTTCAAACCTCTCCTTTGTCATAAAGAAACCATTAGGGTTGCCTTTTTTATCCCAAACAGAATAGAACGATTGTATATCCTCAGGATGTCCATTTATGTTATAATCAAGATTCCATTGCAACCATTGGGTGTCATGGTATTCCATATACTTATGCCCATCATTGGTGGCCATTTTTCCCGCCCATTCGGGAACAATAGTTTCTTTTTTGATGGAATATTTCTTCAACAATTTGTTGGTTTTAATTTTATTGGGAATATCTATCAATGCCAACAGAAAGTTACCTCCTCGTGTTGCCACCTTCAACATAACGCCTTTCAAACCAAATAAAGACTCGAAAACAGGACGGGTATTTACAATTTTAGTATATTGTGGTATATCAAAAATGACCCTTTTCTGTTTCTTTAACATTTTTACCCTTATGGGAGTGTATGAAGCTCCAAAATTGACTTTATCTTCTATATTACTATTGGCTGTAAATAATAAAACTCCTGCACCAATTTTCCTATATTCCTCACATACCATTTGAGAGCAACCTGTATGTACAGGCACTATTTCATCACCAATTTTTAAACGTGTCATGAAACAAATGTCACGCCCAATGACAATATCACCATCCATTAGTAATATCACAGCACATTCTGAATCATCTTGAATACATGGGCAGGCCAAAAATGTTTGACGAACAGATTCAGTAAAATATGCAGCAATATCGTACCTGTCGTCCTTGACTTCTATTGGTTTTTCTCGTAGCTCTGCATACGAGATTTTCTTAATCTTTAAATCTGGCATTTATTATCATATTTATATTTATAGGCCAAAACCAAATGCATAATTGCCACGTTTGCTGTATGGCAGACTTTTTAGTTTCTTTATCCACTGCAATACCTCTGGTTGTCTTTCACCAAATGGTGCACAAGGATGCGCACACTGAATAATCCAAAAGCCGCTCAAAATAAAATTAGCTTCAATTAAGATAGGGTTGCCTGTGTCATCAATAGTCATGTCCCAAGCTACCGACCCTAAAGCAGGAATCATAGCATGCATTCTAAGAGCAGCTTCCACAACTTTGGGATATTTGCTTATCCTATATCCATCAAATAGTATCCCACTATCAGGATGCTTTTCATAGACTGTCATAAACTCGGTCATCGCCTTACCTTTCAATATGCCATCATCATCAATCGCAATAAACATTCCGCCTGCATGGGCATTGTCGACTTCTCCTCCACCACTCCCAATTCGGAACACACCCGGCATAGCATAAAAATGGTCTTTCCATCTGTATGTCATTATTCTGAATGTATTCACACTTTTGTCATATAATGATGCTATTTCATCATTACACTTCAAGAACTCTTGTACAACATAGTTTTGTTTCTTATCAAAATCAAATAATTCCTCCAATTTCTTGCCAGTCTTTTTGTCAACTCCGTCCTTGATATTCGCCGTGAATACACCTTTCGCAGAACCGCTTTCAATTGTAGGTTTTACAAAAATCCGACCTGAATTGTAGAGCGTTCTTTTTACTTCCTCTTTATTTAAATAACGATTATCTGTATCACGAAAAACACCATAAGCATTTGTCAGTAAGTGCTTTGGCATCTTTACATTTGCTGCTAAAGCAACGTATGGAAGCACACTTTTGTCAGACAAAGCACTTGCATAATTCCTTTTATCATTAATAAAATGTTCAAAATAGGGCACATAAAGGAAATCAGCGAAATAGTCTGGTCTAAATACGCCTGTATGAACAGCGAAGTTTTGATGGCATTCGTAAGGAATCTTCTCTCCATAGTAAGTCATATAATACTCATCAATTTCTTTCTTCTGACTATCACTCAGGGGAAATTGCTTTTGAAGTGCCAGTCTTTTGGGATTTTTGGTGTACATGTTAATGTACAATCCATATTTCTTTTTTATCCAGAGCTTGTCATAGATATTCGAATAAACAGATTGAATATTCATAAGAAAAGTGTTTTATTTGTTATTTTTTGATTTTACGCCGTATGACTCGTCTTTGTTCAGAGTAGAAATCATTTCCATTTCTTGATTGGACAAATGAAAACCGAAAATACCGATATTCTCTTGGATATGCTGTGGATTTGTCGACCGGATAATAGCTATTATCTTTTGTTGCGTAATCCAACGAAGAATAATCTGAGGAACTGTTTTATTATAAGTTCGAGCCAAATCAGTCAGAATAGCTTCACACTGCCAGTCAGCCAAAGCATCACCATGAGCAAAAGGTGATCTCGCTTCTACTAATATTCCTTTCTCCTTGCAGAAATCAACTAGTATTTGATTTGAATGATATGGATGTATTTCAACTTGAACCACTTGTGGATATTTTCCAGTAACACTGTACAATGATTTTATTTCATCGACATTCACATTACAAATGCCAATAAGAGGTACACAATATTTCTGTTGGAAATCAAGCATCTTTGCATACTGTCGTTCAAACCCTAGAAAAGTAGAGTGAAGCAGATAAATATCAGGCAACGAACCTTCCATGTAAGAATATTTGTTCACGCACTGTTGCTTCACACTCTTTTTGTTCAAATACAACCATCGTTTGCTTCCTTGTAAGAGTTTTCCTGGTATTTTGGTTTGATAGAATATCTTTTTACCTTTAGCTTTTTGTCGTTTCAAGGAATCCCACAACTCTTCTTCGTTCTCATACAATTGAGCCGTATCAAACAAGCGATATCCGTTATTGATACATTGCTCAACTACACCTTTCAAAATCCCATTGTGCATGGAATAAATCCCCAAGCCCAAAAGAGGTAATTCTATGCCATTACAATCAATACATTCCATAATCATAAGGTTTCGCCACCATCGGCAGATATTGTTTGGCCAACAATGCAATTGGCAGAGTTTGAGGCAAGAAAAGCACAAATCTCAGCTATCTCTTCTGGTGGAATAACCCTCTTGATTTGATTACTAGAGCAGTATGCATTGCTCTCCCAATCAGTCTTATTAACACTGGCAGAAACCACCCCTGGCGCTATTGCATTAATCTGTACATTGTATGGAGCATACCTTTTGCCGAACGAAGCGGTTATCCGATTGATATCATTCTTTGTCATCGAATACAAATACTCATCATTAATAAAAGCATTCATCGAGGATATGTTGATGATTTTACCTCCAGCCTCACCATTATGCTTTTTATACCATTCGGCGACCATCCTGCATAGAAAGTAAACCGACTTTACATTTGTGGTATGCATCTTGTCATAATATGATTCATCCATATTGGAAATGGTGTGAAACGAAACCATTGCTGCATTGTTCACAAATAAATCCACGCCTCCCAGCCTGTCAACCACAGCAAGAAAATTCTCCTCCAGTTTTGCAATATCAGACACATCCCACTGATAAGTACTCAAATGACCACTATTCACTTGTTGTTTTGCCCTTTGCAATTTCTGTTCGTCTCTTCCGGTAATAACCACCTCAGCTCCCAATGACAATAGTTTTTTTGCTATCGCAAGTCCAATACCATCACTACCACCGGTCACAATCGCTTTTTTGCCTTTCAGGATTTCCTCGTAGTTTACCCATGAAACCAACAAATTGGTATAACCACCACCGCTACAAAACTTCAGATATTTGAAAAAACGAGCCGCAAAAGATTTTAAAATCATAATAATTTTTTAATAAATTGTACACCAAAATGTACCTTTATTTCGACCTTGCGAAATCAGAAAGATAGCCAAATCTCGGAGTAAGATCGCCATTTTTCAAAATCATTGAACGCTGTATCACCTCGGAATGTTCTCCCTTCAATAATGGTTCAAACACATGTTTCGTCAACATTTCACCGAAATAGGCACTAGTGTCCATCGCCAAAGCATTCGGGCAAGTGTCCACAGCCATTACGGTGATGTTTTTTTCAGAAGAAAAAGCAGGTTCGTCTTGCTCTGTCACAGGATTATAATCATAATATGGGGCATCATGCGTGGCGGGTCTCACCGTCGATTTGATGCTTCCCTTAATGTCACAGGTGACATCACCTATCATTCTGATGCGCATATCTGGTTTCCGCAAATCATTTTCACTGAGATAGACAGGTGCATCTGGTCCCCAGAAATGGGCGCAAATCAACACATCAGTTTGTTTTGACCAGCGCATGAAGTCGCTTTCATATTCCTTTGCGTTGTGCGTGAAGTCGTTCCAAGAGAAAGCACTTCCATCCTTGCGTTTCACCAAACGGTCCACATCAGCTACGCAATATGACAGGTTCTCTACCTTATCTGTCACAAAATAATCCTCTTCTGTCATTTTTTTGGCTCCAATACTATCCAACACATGCTGCGCACCTTGCGAAACACGTCCTGCTCCCGTCACCATCAATTTTACCTTGGGCAGCTCACTACTCTTCAGCGCATCAAACAACTGGTCAAGTGTAAAGCGACGGTCAGGTTTAGGCAACTCATACAACTTATGCTTTAATCCAAAACCACGTAGGGTGTAATAAACTCCCACTACGCCAGCCCACCATCCAAATGCGCAGACACGAATATTGTTGTCATCAACAAGGTATTCATAATCACAGAAGGTGATGTGCTTCTGCATGAAAGTCTGCAACAGCGGACGGTTGTATTCTTGCATTTTGGCAATATGACCGAAGAAGAAATAGTGCTTGTTTGGAATTAGGCTCTCAATTTTGGCTTCCTTTATACCAAAGAGGATATCGGCATCGCTGACATCATTCACCACCTCAACACCTTCCGCCCGATACTCATCATCTGAAAAAGTACGGATGTCGCTGGCCTGCACCACAATCTGATGCTGGGGATATTGTTTGTTCAATGCGGCCACCTGCTTTGGGGCCAAGGCCACGCGATTGTCCACCGGGGTCTTGGTTTCTTTGATTAGAGCTATCTTCATATTCTATTGGGTTTTAATGCGGTGAGAATATCAGCCGTGGTTAATTCGGCATAAATAGGATAAACGCCCTTATTGGTCTTTACTTTCAATGTGTTATTGATACAGTTAATATCGTTTATTATTGTATCTAAGTCTTTGGCGTACAATGTTATCATCATTATTTTCCTCGGATTATTACCTTCTATGGCAAAACCTTCATAGACTATCGGCATAAAAGTGATTATTTCTTTCATATTCTGCACCTCCTCGTAACCGATAATCTGCTCTACCACACTTCCATCTTCTGGTTTGAAATAGGGGCTATATGTCAAAGCATATCCTCTGTCAGCTGGCAATTCAGTATCCACTTTGAAAGGCACGCCAAAGGCATACTTGATCATCAAAGTCAAAAAATCAATTCCTCCACTGGCGCGTTGATAGTCGAAAGAATGACCACCACCTAGACGGAAACCCGTTTCAAACACATAGAACTTGCCATTACGGTAGAAAAATGATATGTTTGCAACACCACATTCCATACCCAAATCGCCAAGCATGGCTTTCATATTGTTGTCAACCTGTTTAATATACTCACTCTCATATCTCGAAGGAAACGACCATGCTTTCTGCATGGTTTCATAGCCTTTTTCTGGAGCAAGCATTGTGGTGTCACAAGTTTCAATCAAAATGGCTTCCTTACCATTGATATAGTATGTGCAATCAAATTTCACACCATCGCCAATGAAATCTTCCACCACGACACTTTTAGTGAGCGACATCTCATAGGCGTATGCCAAATACTTTTTGTATTCCTCTGCATTGTAGGCCACATTGATACCAATGCTTCCACCTCGGTCAGTGGGCTTTATAATAACTGGGAATTGTATATTAGTATCGTTGGGATCATATTCATTAACAATCGGTACTCCATACTGTCTGCACATGTGCTTGAACTTGTTTTTGTCACGCGTGATCTCAAGTTGTTCACGATTAATGTAACAGGGCAGACCAAGGCGTTCGCACATCTCTATCATGGCCTCAACGCGGATTTCGCTAAAACCTGCCATTACACCAGACACACCACTTTCGCGACATTGTTTTTCCAACGCATCGTAATCTGTCCAACTGATGTCCCAAGCTTCATCTGCAACCATTTTTGCAGGAAAGGCACTTCCAGACCTCATGTCGGAAACAATCACATAACAACCTAACGATTGGGCTATTATTACAACGTCTACTTCTGCATTCGAAGCACCTATTATAAGTAGTTTTTTACCTTCTAGTTCTTTCATGATATATTATCCTTTCATGTTTTCAAAAACCTCTTCACTCTCCAACACTATAGGCTCCACATCCACATCACGGAGGAAGATATAGGGCTTGTCATAGTGGTGGTACAGGTCGCGCACTATACGGTCGGCATTGCCGTCCTCAAAGATGGTCATGGTGTCGCCAATCAAGTCGAAGCCCACGCGGGTCATCACACCAGTGTAGGCCATGTGACGGATATTCACCTCAGTCACTTTCAAGTTACCATTCTTGTCCTCCTTTAAGTCGAAACTAAGGATTCCATGGGCGGGTACGTTCAACTTGTTGCAGAGATATTTGATACAGTCGTCACAGAACTTGTTAATCTTATCCTCGTTCAAGAAACGGGCAAAGTGTGTATTGCCTGTCACGTGGCTTGGTGCGGTGTTGGCCATCACATATTCGGCACACTCCAAAGCGGCACCTTTCACATACTCGTTATTGTAATACAGCATTTGGTTGGCCAAGTGTCGACCCGTGAGGAACTCACTGACCGTGAACTCCTCGATACGACTATTGATAAAAAGCCAGGATTTGTAGCTGTCCAGATTGTCGAGTCTCAATGAACCTAGTCCACCAGTGCCTTCCGTAGCACGTATCCAGCAAGGGAAACCGATTTCTTTTTCCACTTCCTCAAACTTTGGTTCCTTCTGTGTCACCTTGATGGTCTTGGGGATGAAGTCGGTACCTTCGAGCAGCGAGGCCATTATGGCCTTATCGCGCAACGATTCACTAAGCAATTTGCAGCCCATGAAGGTAGTGACTGGATGCTTGCCGTGCTTCTCGTAATAGTCGCCCCACACCACAATCTCGGCTTCGGGCTGAACAAAGGCATAGTCGATATGCTTCTCAGCCACCAACTTCTCAATGAACGGGAAGTAGTCTGGATTATCACACTGAGGACAAACAAAGTATTCATCCACCAGCTTGCGACCTTTGGTGTACATAAAAAACCCCATGGCTTTTTTGTCGGTGTCGATGCCTATGACGTGGTAGTCGGGGTATTTCTCACGAATGACGGTGGCTATGCTTCGCGGCGTCAGCCCACCGATACCTGTTATTAGAAGAGTTTTCATATATGTTTCGTTTGATTTCTCACGGAAAGAGTAGTTTTTCACACAGAAATCACGGAAATCACAGAAAATTGCGCCTTTGGCGCGGCTATCGCAGTCTTTATTTTGTGTCTTCCAGTTTTTCTAAGTGTCTTTAATTAACTATGCGTTGCATGGATTTGAGGATGTCGTCGGTGTTGAAATTCACAAGAATTCCCACCCTCTTATCCATTAGCCGAAGATATGTGAGAAGTTGTTTTGCAAATACTTTCTTCATCTCCTCGACCGATTTAAGTTCAACTATAACTTTATCTTCTACAATGATGTCAAGTCGCAGCTCTGTTTTCAATACATTACCTTTGTATATAATGGGTACCTGAACCTGTCGTTCCACTTCCAAACCTCGTTGTTCCAACTCAAAACACAGAGCTTCCTCATAGACAGACTCTAATAAACCAGGGCCAAGGTCTTTATATACATCATAGATGGCTCCACGAATCTCGTATGTAATCTCGTTGTCTGTCATTATTTTGTTTTCACACAGAAATCACTGAACTCACTGAATTATATTTAGTAACAGCGCCATTATGCGTCAGCCCCTTGCCGAAGGCAAGTCTTTCCGTGCTTTCCGAGCTTTCTGTGTGACATTTAAATACTATTTATCAGTGTGACCATCCGTTCCATATCGGTGAGGTCATATCTCTGGTCACATATCAGCGAGAGTTCAGTGTCGTATATCTTGTTGGCTTCAAAATCAGCTGGAATCAGCTCGGGCTTCGGCCAATGGATGGGGCAATAGATTTGTGCTTCTATCAGCTTCTTTCGGACGGCATTGCGTTGCTCGGTGGTCTCGAAGAAGACAGGTACAAAAAGAGGTACAACGTTTTCAGTTAATTCACCAATAAACTTTACACCTTGAAGGTTCTCGTGCAGAAAATGTGCGTTCTCTCTACGTTTGAGGCGTATGGCCGACAGGTCTTCTGTCTTAAATATGGCATACGACAAATCATCCATCTCATAATTTTGGTAATCCTCAGCCAAATGATGCCCAAACTCAGAATATAGGTTCAAGAAGTCTTGCTTGTCGATGCTCGTGTCACCTTCGATGAAGGCTTTCTTCACCCGCATGGCCTCCTCTTTGCAAGCGAGGAAAGGATATGGCATTAAATTACAATCATGCACACCCTTCACCACAGCACCACCAATCACCCCCATCCACTTGCGTATACTAGCAAAACTATAGTCATCCAAAGCCAAATATGGGTCATTTTCCATCAAAAACGAATGCGTCCTATCATAAAGGATAGTTGCACCTTGTTCCTTAAACTTTTTTACCGTTTCTATTGGTAGCGCATTCTCGTAACCAAAGTAATTGGTCACATAGAAAACATCTGTGTAATCTGTGCCATCTGTGTGACAAATAATTTCTGTGCTTTCCGTGCTTTCTGTGTGACAAATATCATAAAACTTTATCTGTGTGCCGTGTGCCACGAACGGTGCAAGCATCGAGTCACAACACCAGGCAGGCATATAGACATTCCGAATCTTCCTCGTTTTGAGGATGTCTTGAATTATCAAATCAATTGCCGTTCTCCCAGAGAGGACATAGATGCCGTCCCTATTGCAAGAAAGCGTCTTAGACTCTCTCTCCAGCCAAAACTCACTTCCGATTTCTCTCATTTCTGGAGATATTGAGGACGTTGCACATCACGGGTGTCGTAGAGGCTCACCACACCGCTATTTTCCACACCCACACCCTCGCGTTTAAAGACATTCATCACTGTCATAAAGAATATCTTGATGTCGAGCCACATCGTAAGGTGCTGCACATAATACACATCGCACTCTAACTTATGCTGCCATGTGATATTCTTTCTGCCATTCACCTGAGCCCAGCCCGAGATGCCCGGACGCACATCATGACGGTGGGCTTCTTCGTTAGAATAATAAGGAAGATAAGAAGGTGGCAACGGCCTTGGGCCAATAAAAGCCATATCTCCTTTAAGAATATTGATCAACTGAGGTAACTCATCAATAGAGGTACTACGCACGAACTTTCCAGCCTTGGTCAAACGCTGTGCATCGGGTAGCAACTCTCCATTGTCATCCCGTTCATCGGTCATCGACTTGAACTTGATAATACGGAAAGGATTTTCCCCCTTACCGATACGTGTTTGATAGAAAAACGCTCCTGCACCTTTGTTGGCAAAGTGTAGCCACAGCGTAACAAATATAAAAAGCGGTGACAATAGAATCAACGCCACTAAAGCTCCAAAGAAGCCTATAACACGTTTTAGAAAATGGGTATACATGGTTTATCCTAATAATTCAATTTCACGAGCAGCAAGCACTTTATAGTCAAACTTTTTGGCAACTTCGCGGACACGTTTGCACATGGCTCCATATTCCTCTTTTGGCAACTCGGCTATGTTACAGATAGCATCAGCAAACTCTTGTGGAGTTTCTATATCACGAGCCACACCAAGGTTGTTCATGGTGATGACATCATCATAGGCTATATTGATGTTGCAAACTATAGGTTTTCCCGCAGCCAAATACTGGAACATCTTACCAGAACTGACCCCCATCCAACCAAAATTTTTCTCATAGTTCATAATATTGACCGTGGCTTGAGACACTACCCAAGCACATTCTTCATATGGAATGCGTTTCTCCTTGAATGTCACATTGTCAATATGTTTGTCTTTCACATATTGCTCTAAGTATTCGCGATGTGCCCCGTTGCCATAAATGAAAAATCTGTATTTTGGATTGTTTTTCAACAAAACGGCAGCGTCAATCAAAGTTTGCACATGGTTGGCTTTGTTGATGGAACCCAAATAGACAATCTTATAGGTGTCTTGGGCATTTATGTCATTATCAGGACGAGGATGGTTTGCCTTGTCTTCGTCAAATTTCGCCAAATCAATGCCATTGTTGATATAATGGACATGGTTCATATCAATCTTACCACCAGTTTCCTGTGTCCAGCCCTTCTTTTTCAAATAATCCAATGCCCCTTCAAAAGTAAAAATAATTTCATCGGCATGATAATAATATTGTTTTTCAATGGCGTAGGCCAATTTCAAAGCGGGATTGTTTTCCTTGACAAGCCCGAAAGTCACAAAATCGGCAGGCCACAAATCCCATGCTTCGGCAATGTACTTAGCCTTCAATTTTTTTGCCAAACGGACAATGGGGTAGTCGAAAGGGGGATGGATGTTTTGCAGAATCACATCAGGTTTTTCGAAACACTTACTAATTTGGTAAACATTCTTGGCGAATTTGTGAAGCGACAACATTCGTTTTATGCCATTGCCTACGAAATCGGGAGCATAAACATGCACAAATTTGTAGTTGCCATATTGTTTTTCCAAATATTTTCCATTAGGAATGGTAATGCCTTCACGCTGAGATGAGTTGAAAGTTATCACCTCATAACCTGCTTCCATGAAATATTTGGCCAACTCCAAATAACGAGGATTGGCTGCCTTTTCAGGCGAACCTGTTTGTGAATTGACTATCCAAACCCGTTTTCCCATTACTTAAATCTGTTAATCAGTTCAACTACTTGAGCTACTTCATCAAGCGAGACGCTAGGGCCGATTGGAAGGCTCAATTCATGGTTAGCAATGTATTCTGTTATTGGCAAGCTCATTCCATTCCATTCCTTATAGCACTCCTGTTTGTGCGGAGCAATAGGATAATGGATAACTGTTCCCACGCCATTTTTCTCCAAATAGTCATGCATGGCATCACGTTTACCTTTGCCAACAAGGATTGGGAAGAGATGGTAGGCATTCTGTTCGTCGGGCAAACGGTCTGGCAAGGTAATCAACGGATTGCTGATATAGTCATAGTAAAAATTCGCAACCTGCTTGCGATGGGCGTTGTCCTCCACCAAATACTTCAACTTCACGTCCAACACCGCCGCCTGAATTTCATCCAAACGGCTGTTACGCCCGGTGTATTTGAACACATATTTTTTAGAAGAGCCATAGTTGGCAAGAGTACGAACAGCCTCTGCCAGCGCATCATCGTTGGTAGTCACTGCACCACCATCACCCAAAGCTCCCAAGTTTTTTCCTGGATAGAACGAATGCCCAGCAGCATCCCCGATGCTGCCCGTCAGCATTAAGCGGACATTTTCTGTGCTTTCCGTGTTTTCTGTGTGACCTTTCACTGGAGCATAGCACCCATGCGCCTGCGCATTATCCTCAATCAGTTTCAGATTATACTTCTTGCAAAGATCACCTATCCGTGTGGTGTAGGCGTTGCGGCCATAGAGATGAACGATGCAAATGGCTTTGGTGCGGGGTGTGATGGCTGCCTCTATGAGGTCATCATCAATCTCCAAAGTATTTAGTTTCGGCTCTACCAAAACAGGCTTCAAGCCATTTTCCGTAATAGTCAGGATGGTAGCGATATAGGTATTAGCTGGAACAACCACCTCATCGCCCGGCTGCATCACGCCCAATTCGATATAGGCCCGAAAAATCCAAATCAAAGCATCCAAGCCATTGGCACAGCCAATGCAATGCTTTGTGCCGATGAAGTTGGCGTAATTTTCTTCGAAACGTTTGTTCTCCTCGCCCTGGAGATACCAGCCGCTGCTCACCACGCGGGTGACGGCTGCGTTGATTTCGTCACCATGAAGGGCGGTGACATCTTTTAATGACAAAAAGGGTATCATAGTTTTTATTTTCTTCCTAAGAATTTATCCAAGAACCACTCATTCGATTTCTGCACACTTTCGTATGTCATCACATCGCGAGGACCACAAAGAATTGCATAGCCAAACTTGTCGCGGTCGCCATCATTGATATAGTCACCATAATCAACACCCACTTTCAGGCCATCGTGGTTCTCGAACAGAACGGTGATGCGTGGGTCGAGGAACTCGGTGATGTTGGTTTCAGCAACTGAATGGCTATTGGATGGTATGTCATAGCCGAACCACATGGAGGCATCTGGGCCATTCATGTAGTTGCCGGGTGTGATGGCTTCGCCATGAAGCATCCTCACATAGTCGCCCAAGTAATCGTGACCCGAGGCTTTCCACACGGTGTGGCTGCAAATGAAACCACTGCTGCGGGCACCCATCTCAACAGGAGTAAAACTACCATCTTCTTTCATGATGATTTCCAAATGGCCGAACATGCTATTGAGTCCCAATGCCTTGTAACAAGCAATGCCAAATTCTGCAATACGAATCCATGTGGCATCGTCATATTTTCTTGAATTCCAATGATGAATAACGGTTACTCTGTTATGAAGAGCATACAAAGAGTGATGTTGTATGGAACTGGAATAACAATTGACATTTCCGTAAGCATCACCAAGCAAATCAACTGTGAATTCCTCACCTTCAACAAACTCTTCAATAAGACAGCGTCCGTTGAAAGATGTGGCCTTGGCTTTTGATAGAGCTTCTTGCAAAACTTCTTTAGTTTGTCCTTTTTCAAGAATGGTGATGCCACGTGAACTTGCGGCCACATCAGGTTTGCAAATCAGTTTCATCTTTTGAGAAGTTTCAAAGATTTCATCCAAAGAAAATTCATCATCCATTTTGGAAATACGGTTAAATACACCCGCCTTTATCCAAGCATCGCGCATTTCTTCCTTGGTGAGCACTGAGTTGAACTTTTCAGGCATAGTCTTATTGCCACACCAAGCGTTGATGGCATTCACCGTAGGCGCAGCCAGATCGATGCTCGACAGGGCACCACCCACCTTGCCTTTCAAGCCACGGGCTTCCAATTCGACAATGATAGCCTTAGCATCCTTGATATCTTTTTGTATATACATGTCACCCTTTATGCGAGGTTGTTCACTCCAAGCCACCAGGATAACTTTATAACCTAACTCACGAAGGTGACAAACCTGACCCCATAGGAGTGGGTTTTCACCTAATAGTACAAAATACTGTTCCATTTCCTAATTATTTACGATTGCTTCAAGATAATGTTCTGCGACTTTTCTATCCGTCAACTCAGTAGCCGTAGTAACTGCTTTTAGTGAAATTTGTTGTAATTCTCTAGGTGCCAGAGAAACTATTTGGTTGATCACCTTTGCAAGACCATCCACATCACGGGCTTTGCAATGGAATCCATTCTCACCATGTTTCACTATACCATCAATGCCCTGTCCTTTTGTGCCAACGACAATACAACCTTTGGCCATAGCCTCAACATACACCAAACCAAAAGCTTCTCGCGAGCTTACCATCACAAAGCAATCGGCATTTCTGATTATGTTTTGAGCCTCATCACGCTTCATCTGCCCATGAAACACCACATGGTCTTTCATGCCCAACTCTTCAACCAAATGATGTAGGTTTTCATTCTCCGCCCCGCTGCCTACAATATCGAAAGTGTATTCCTTACTGGCCATGGCCTTGTGCAAAGCACGAAGAGTAATGTCTACATTCTTCAACTCATAGAGGCTGCCAACAAAGGCAAAGCGTTTCACACCATTAGTGAAATCTTTATTGACAGGTTCAATATATTTCTCCGGGATGCCAGAATAACAAAGGAACATAGGCTTTTCGTTGCCAAACTGTTTCTCAAAACTTTGCTGGAAGGCCAAAGAACGGAATCCCCACACATCTACAGCAGGCATCAACTCTTTATAGTTTTGAGGATAAAATTGCTGGAACAAACCACTTGGACCATGCAGTACCAAGCAGGTTCTTGCCTTGGGATACTGCTTCTTGAACAAAGGCATAAACTGCAACTGGGGCAATACAAAATGAGCGGTCACAACATCCGGCTTGAAGCCATCTTTCTCTAGCTCGCTTACCACATAACGGAAAGCCTTCTCTGTCTGTCTTTGCGATGGCGCTTTATGAGGCACAAACTTGCGGAGCGGCACAAAGATGACGGGTATCTCATCCACTGTATAGCGGGTTGGCTTACGTGGGGTTTTTGTGTAAGCCACCGAACCCGTCTTGGCTTGAATGCGCTCGTTGAACAATTTCCCAACCCAGTAATAAGGACGTGGAAAAAGCGAGTCAAAATGAACCACTCGCACATTATAACCTAACTTGACCCATTCGGTGGTGAAGGAATGGCATACAGCCGTGCCACCATACTCAGGGTCGTTGTTGGGGTAAATGTTGGTGATTAAAAGGATATTATTCATTCTAACACAAAGGAATTCTTACTAGAATTGTTATATCCGCCCTAAATTCTGCCCATACTATCCTCTATTAACTAAACTAGGGATAACTCTTTTTGCCGGCTCGTTTAGAAACTCGAATTGTCTTATTTGAATAAATCCCAAAACCGTTTCACATCCTTTCTATATACCCATTCCGAAAACGATTTGCTGATTTCAAAACTGGTTCTACGATATAGAAGAGACGGCGCATTATTGACTTCATAAAAATACAATCCGTCTTCTTCGTACATTGGATTGGCAATTGACATGTATCGAGTACCCTCAATAGCATTGCCTGCATCGGCTGCCGAGTCGATGATTAGACAACCTTTCTTTACGCGCTTTAAATCATCTTTTGTAATTATGTGCTTTACTGTTGAATCAACCTCTATACCATTAATGATCACATCATACTCTCCTATGGTTTCATAAAATTCGTTCATCGTTTTGCGATAGAACATACGAACATCGGCATTGTATTTAGAGATATAATTATAAGCGCCTTGAGAGCAGCTGCCGCTGGCTAGCACAGCAATCTTATGATTCGAATCTGGATAGAAACCAAAGTGTAGCAATGCGTGTTGTACACTCGCAATGCCTGCGTAGAAACTATTCTTCCAAATAAAATTTTTCTTTATAAATGGAACAGGGATGTGCTTGTCGCCAATATGTGCCGTAGGATAAATATTGTCAAGATCTATGATAAACAGACCCTTTTTACGTGCTACACTTTGATAGAACTCTATTCCAGAACCGGTAGGATGAGTCCAACCAATAATCATCTGACCATCACGCAACTTCGCGTAATCTTCGGGTTGGATGAGTTTCAAACAGAAAACAGTGTCACAGGTATTGAAAATGTTGTCTCTCGTATCAATTTTACAACCTTTTGCTGCGTAAACAGTATCGTCAATTCCTAAATTCGATCCATAACCCGTTTCGATGATTAATTCATTTTCAAAATCTGGTGTGATGTGCTCTGGCAGCAATGCTACTCTTTTTTCGCCCGGATAGGTGGGCTTGATAAATCCAAGTTTCATATTAGTTTTGTCTATTTAATTATTATTGTTTCTTGATTTTTGAGATATCAATATATTGACCCATTTCGGCATCAAATTCAGGCTTGTAATCCACCATTATCATATTACCACTAGGTGTGAATGTTAGTTCTCCAAAAAACAACTTCTCGCCAATGGAATACAAATCCACCCTCACGTAAGGCATTCCTTCTGACAAAGTTCTTGCTGTTCTCAATAAATCATCTAAGTTTTGAGGACACTTCATTTCCGGAACACTCTCTTCTTCTTTGAGACAGTTCATTCTCTCCCAACGAGGCGAAAAAACCATCGCGTGAGGATGCAGAGTGATAGGATCTCTGTCAAAGTTGGCAGCGATAAACTTGGGTATTCCCTCAAAACAATGGATTTTATAATCAACAATATCTGCACTTGACTTCACAGGGAGAAACTGTTCGCAGATAATTTTTGGAGGAATATTATGATAATGGGTCTCATTGTAGTCAAGACTAAAATCACGTTTAAGCCAGCCATCCAACTTCCTCTTGGCCTCGGGAATATCTAACTTCGATTTATCCTCCACAATAACGTTACATGCACAACCATGGTTGCATTTTAGGACAAATCTGTTGGGCAAGTCTTTGAATACAATATCCTCCGACTTATCATAAACGCCCAACATTGGGATAAGAATATCGGAATAACCTTTTTGCGCCACCCATTCTCTCACTCTATATTTGTCGGCACAGATTGATTTCAGTTCTGGTTGCCAATATTTGTTCAACCAAAATAGTTTTTCCGACCACGTCTTGGGGTTTTTCAAATTAAGCCATTTTTTCGTAGCCTTATAATAAGAAACTCTGTTTACCCAAACGCCAAATCCAGAAAGGATAAGCCTTTTTCTGATTTTTGATGTGTCCATTTTTACAGTATTATGTTTAATTTTGTCGTCTTATAATTGGTTGTAATTGATAAGAATGTCGCCATACTCCTTGTTAAAATCAATGGATTTCAACAAGTCTATTTCTTTCCTTTCCGAATCACTTGCGCCACCAGGATGACACATTAATTCGATAGTAGTGTTTTTCTTGATTACTTGCTTAGATTTTGTTAAACTATAAAATTCATTTGGCGAACTAAACCATTCTGTTGTCTTTATTCCAGAATATAAACAACCAAGATAAGCGCGCCATGCTTTACGTGCCCAAAGACTACATGAAGAAGGAAGATAGTTTCTGAGAATTCTTATTTTGGAAATATTGTATTTCTTCGCAACTTCCACAACAATCGGAAGTATTGAAAGTCCATTATGTATATGGTGATGGCTGTCAATATGAGATATTACAATTCCACTGTCTAATACTTTTTGGATTTGTGCATCCAATTCCTCAAAAATTGCCACTTTTGCTGCCCTTGGAATTCTACTATTTCTTAGATGCATGCCATTCAACTCTATCATGCCGTCATCGGAAATAGAGGTAAAACCTATGTCCTGAAGTATTTGGCTCTTCAATAGAGGTTGACCTTGGGTAAGATTCAGATGACAGCCAAAAGAAATACTATTTTTGTACGTATTGTACAAACCAACCGCACCTTCAAGGTCATCCATATTAGCCATAACTGTCGTGCTGGTAATGCAACCTGCTTGGATACACTCTTCTATGGCAGAATTAACCACCTTTGAACGTCCACAGTCATCTGCATTTATTATGATTTGGTTATTCATTATCCGTTAAGTTTCCCTTTTAATCTCAACAACAAAGAGAACAACGGCGAACGTAATGTTAGATCCTCACGGATTTCCCCACCAATCTTTAATTTGAACTGCCCAATGCTATATCGCTCGGGCTTATTGGGATCCATGCATACCCCACACCATTCATATTGTGTCATTCCCATTTCCTTAAGCATTTCAAACTCTTTATAATGAAGATAACGATTGGCCCAGCCAACCATTTTTTTGTCTACGCTTTCATCTAGCCTCGTCGAACAAGAATAAAGCAGTCCGGCAATTTTTTCTTCATCATCAATCATCGTGGCGTGCATTGACAAAATATGTTCGTTGAATCTGGCTTGTGCCAGCATAAGGTTTTTCCCATATTTGGTCAAATGCGTCACATTGATGGTTGAAAGTCCTTTTTCTTTAGCGAAAGCATTATAATAATCCACAAACGCCTTTTTGTCATGGACTTGTTCTACAATAATACCCTCTTTTTGAGCACGTCTTACCTCATTACGAGTTGTACTGTGCATATTGGCAAGTAGTTCGTCCATACTTTGGGTTAAATTAATAGTAGCTGTGGTACCTTTTAGTTTTTTGTAACCAGACGGTATGGAGGATTCTTCACCCCGATAGTCACTATAATTCACCACTTTGAATCTATCCCAAAAAGATATTTTTCTTGCATTGATTTTGAGTGTATAAATCTTTTCTTTTGCAATAATCATAAAATAAAAAAGTATTGTGGTTTAGATTATATTCCAATATGGTAGTTTTTTATATTAGCCCGGATATAGTCCATGACTTCCAATGTCCGTTCGCCAAAAACAGGACCATTTAGTATTTGGTGTGTAGATACCCTCCCCATCCCTAAATTTATCTCAATAACAATGGGCGCATTTGCTTCATTTAATGCAATATCCCATGCAATTAAAGCGGCAGAAGGGAAATTTGTATGCAACTTTAAGACAGTACTTTTTATCGCATCATAATGAATAAATTTCTTTCTCTCAAATTTATAACCATTAGGCGATTGAAGTATTTTCTCATAATTTTCGGTTAAACCATAAGGATAAAGAATTCCTTCATGGTTTATTCCAACCAAACAACCATTTCCACTTACATTATCAGTGAAAGAACCTTTTTGCCCCATTCGTATAAAAGAACTTAATAAAGTTTGGTGATTGTTTAGATTAAGAGTGAGCATTCTGATGGTATTAACCGAATCCGGATTATAACTCGACATTTCATCACTTTGTTTGATGATTTCTTGAATAATAAAATCCTTTTTCGAAAATAATTCTTTCCAAAATTGAGTATTTTTTTTATTTGTTTCATTAAGATTAATCTTCTTCACACCATCGCCACCACCTGTGTTTAGGGAAGGTTTATATACAAAACTTTCATAACCACACAAAAGCTCAATAGCATCGTTTGGTGTTAGATAATTGTCATTATTATCTAACAGATATCCATTGATTCCTTGTAATATCGTAGTAGGCCTATATTGCTCTGAAATAAAATATTTTAAACAACACTTATGTTGTAGAAAAGTAGAACTCCAAGATTTATTGGCGATACATTCAACAAGAAAATAATAATCATTTGGGATAAATTTTTCGTCAAAAACGCCACAAGTACCTTTATAGAATTCGTAACAGCGTTTTTTTCCTTGATTATAATCCTTACCCCAAAACTGTTTCAAACATCTTATTTCATCAGAAGTGAGCTTTGCACTATTTTCCATGGGAATAAACTTGTTATGAGTATGCATCCTATAAGGTAATACAATATTATCTTTTAAGAAGTATTTCATTCCCCATCTGATTTTGTATTTTAAACTATCATTCATATTTTTTGTATTTTTTTGTTTCACATGTTTTATCGATGATTTCGGCAAAGATTTTCTGTCCTTTCTTTGTTATGATAGTCCGCGTGATTACTATCTTCTGTTGATAGAACTTGCACATTTGTATCAGTGTCCCTGAAAAGGCGTTAAACAAACCTTTGCGTCTATCGTATATGATTTCAAGGGCTGAGTACAATTTCTTTATTATCAACCATATATCGACAAGCCATACCCCAAAAGATGAAGTTGATTACGGAATCTGTTCCCGGTCCATAAGGCAATGTGGTCTCTACAAGAGAATTCAAAAACGGATATAAACCTATCAAAAACCCGATACTAAAATGATTATTAATATCGCATTTTTTTATTGAGCATTTCACAATATCAAAAAACTGAGACACATACATTACTAAAATAGGCCAACCGAAAAACAAACCCTTTTCGTACCATGTCTTGAGAAAAAAATTGTGAACCTGATGAACACCATAGTCATGTGCAAGTTTACAGAAAAATGGTTCATCCATAATCGCTGAAATGGCACCAGCATTTCGGGCAAATCTATCAGACGTAACATCTTCGCCTTCGTATCCACTAAAAATAGACGCATGAAAATAATCAAACACTGAAGGAGCAAACACTAATACCACCAAAAACAAAACTGCCATTACAGCAATAGTATATATCATTCTTTTGCTCCCATTACGAAGATAAACAACATAAAAACACAAAAACACAGCAAGTAGTGTAGCGGCTCTAGCCCTAATCGTCAAATCGCAATACAACAAGAAAACGGCAACAACAAAATAAAAGACTTTTAACCAAATGTTATTGTCTTTCTCTAAAGCAAGAATAAAAGCAAGTATTACACCTGTCCCAATTATTAAACCCAATGAATTTTTATTGTCAACTAGATATTGATCTACGATTACAAACGCACCAATATTTGTGGTTATCTGCATAAACGCAACATAAGATATGAGAATTAGAAATAATAATGTGAAGATTCTATACTGAGCATTTGTTAGTTTTATTACATAGCCGATTACTAAAGCCCCAAAAGGAATAAGGAACATCCTAACTTCACTAATGGGCGAAACCTTAAAAAAAAGAGACGCCAATAATAATGAAAAAGCTATAAGCAAAATAAATATCGCAAACCTGCGCAAAACATAACAATGTTGCAAATCTTTTATGCGAAACGACAACAAGAATAGTACGGCAAACGACGCAAAAATGAACGGGGAAAGCACAGAACCTTTTTCAATATCAGATTCTTCTGTCATATCATTGAAAAATGGGTGGTTATAAAGACAAACCAAACTCAATAAAAACAATAATAACAAGAAGCGAAAAACATCTAAAAGAGTAAGTTTTTTCATTTTTTGAATCTCGATTTAAACTTTCCAATCATTCCTTTAATAATGTCTTTTTCATATTCTGAAAGCCCCATAAGATACATTAATGCTATATAAGCCACTAACATTGTAACCGTAATGATGCACAACCCTATAAGATTATGATGTATAAATCTTGCCAATATAACACCAACTAACAAAGAAACCAAAACGGGTGGTGCCATCCTAAAGAAAACATCCCTGAAAAATAGATTGTAGTTTAATCCATTTTGTTTAACCAAAACAACTACCCTACAAAGAGAGGTTATCACTTCGAAAACAGCATAAATACCAACGGCAACATAAGCAGAATAACCCAACCTTAAGAAAACCCAAGCAACGGGTAATGCCAAGGTTCTCGAAACCGAAACGACAATGGAAAACACTTTAATCTTTCCTATTGCACTATTCGCGTTAGAAACACCTGCAGTCAGTTGGTTTGCCATACATGCAACGATAATCAAACGAGCAAACAACACTGTACCTTCTGGAATTTCCTTTAACCACAAATCTAAAATATCGGGCATCAAGACTATCATCGGCAAGGCTAAAAGACACATCATGGAAACCCCAATCTTACCCGATGTGAAAGAAAGGCGGAACATTCTATTCAAATCGCCTTCGCCATAGCTTTTCATAATTTGAGGCTTTATGGCAGCACCTACCGTGGAGGCAATCATATCTAAATAACCTTCGATCTGACCTGCAAGTGCATAAGCGGCATTAACAATTGCACCGAAAAACTTATTCAGCAGAATAACAAAACCTTGGCGAGACAATGTGAACCCCACAGTAACAAGCATAGTCCATCCTGCAAATTGTGTAACCTCTCCCAGCCCTTTTACCGAAAAATTGCTTACTTCAACTTCGTCTCTGTAGTTTTTCAAAACATAGATCAAATACAGAACAACATTCAGTACCGTAACTAAAGCCATTAGCAACCCGTATGCGATGAGTTTATCATGAGATGTGTATGTAATATAAAAGGCTATGCCAAGCTTTAGTACTGCATCAAGTACAGAAATAAATGCAGTATATATAAATTTTTCATGTGATATAATCAATGCGGAAAATGGGGTGACAACAACACTCAGAAACACCGTGCAACACATGAAATAATACACTATCTTTGCTGAGTGTACCCTGTTCTCTGGTATGTTAAGGAATCCATCAAATAAAAACAATCCAACGATAGCCAAGATTATTGATAAAAGAAGACCCATAATAAAATGCAAATGGTAACATTTTCTAAACGCATCCCTCACTTTTGCAACATCATGGGTTCCTTGATTTACAGAGATAAAACGAATAGTTGTTGATGATAATGATGTTTTTAAAAATCCCAACATTGCTATAACACCGGCAACAACATTATAGATTCCATAATCCTCGGCTCCTAATGCGGCCAAAATGATTCTAACAGAGTACAATGCAATCAATGCAGTAATCACCAACCTAGTGTATAAAATGATTGTATTGACCGCGACTCTACTTGAATTATCCATATATAAACTTATTAATTATATGCACTAAAGAATTAGTTCATTTTCAGAATGTCTTTTTCGGATAACGGAATATATGGCCCGTCTTTGCATCCAAAAATCACTGTGTTAGGTTCCAATGGTTCCATTGTATGCCAAACTCCAGCTGGCACATTAAAACCGAAACTATCAGAACCAGCTTTAAGGACACACAACTCTTTTACACTCCCATCGTCGGAATAGATGGTGTACCTAACGCTGCCACGAATAACAAGACATGTTTCCGATGTATGACAATGACGATGTATCTCCATCTTCGTGCCTGGTTGCAAAGCATTGAAAAGCCGCTGCGATGGAGCATCAAGGCTATCGTGCAAATTATAGTTCTTGCGAAGGCGAGGACTGGTGCTGGCTTCGCAAGAGAGTTGATCTAAAAGTGTGGTGGTTAAGAGCATCGGAGTATTTATATATGTTCCTCCACCCCCCTGAAATGCACATTAAGCTCATGCAGATGCTCCAATAGCGTTCCGAGAGGCGTGCCTTCCGTCATCTTGGCAAAAGCATTCACATCCTTGGGGAAGCACTTGCCGCCGTAGCCGTACTTGCCGTCGGGACCCGGAACATAAGTATGAGTGTCGTTGATATAGCCGGAGAGAAGCACGCCAGTATGCACCTTGCGCCAGTCGGCTCCCATCTGCTCACAATACTCACGGCAAGCATTAAAGTAGGTGACTTTATAGGCACCGAACACATTATGCATGTATTTAGTCAGTTCGGCTTCCAACGGGGTCATTACGGTGTACTTCTTACCGACAAAGATTTTGGTAAGCAATTCGTGCGCACCGGTGAACACCATTGTCTGCTTCTTGAAATCCTCGATATGAGTGCGCTCGGTAAGGAACTCTGGCATATAGCATACTTGATGACCCGTTTCGCGTGAGAGCATTTCACTAGTGCCCGGAAGAATGGTGGTACGAACAAACACAGGCACATCAGGAAGGTTTGTGATTAACTTTTTCATAAGTTTCAAATCCTGTGTACCATCGTCTTCTGTAGGGACATGTATCTGCAAGAAAGCAATGTCAATATTGCTCAAATCATCATTATAACCCTTTGGCGGGTCACTAATGAAGAGTTTGCATTCAGGGTTGTTGTGTTCCAACCAATCTTTCAAGGCTCCGCCTACGAAGCCACATCCGATAATTCCAACGTTAATCATTTTGTAAATATTTAATTTGTTTTATTCTATATTGATTGATTGTAATATGTTTGATGATGGTTTTTTCGGGACGCAATTATTTTTTTCTAAATCTCAAAAACTCTTGATAATCACGAATATAATCTTCTGCTTTGTAAACATCTGATGCCAGCACCATGCAAACGGCACCCGACGAGAAATCCTCCAAGTCACGCCACATGCCAGGTTTCACATACAAA
Source organism: uncultured Bacteroidia bacterium (assembly GCA_902770835.1). Taxonomy (GTDB): domain Bacteria; phylum Bacteroidota; class Bacteroidia; order Bacteroidales; family F082; genus Limimorpha. The sequence goes on along the minus strand of CACXUM010000003.1, from coordinate 37,436 downwards.
CCTTGGTATGGTCTATTAAGGAAGAAAGTGCGTTTACAATTGCCGTCGTCCAATGTCACCGTAAAAGAACCACTCGCTGCAATAATCAACTGGCTTAGTTCCTTATGGGCATGGGAACCTCGGTTTTCACCACCAGGTACATCGTATAGATAATACACTCGTTTCACATCGAAAGGCAAAGTTATACCATTTTCCACAACAGAGAGGTTGCCTTTTCGGTCACTATGATGTCTATCCAATTCGACCATTGTACAGTCGAAAACATTATATTTCTCCATTGTACTTCATCTTTTTGAATAGGTCGTAATCATAGATGTAATCGCCTTCATCGTAATGCGTGGAAGCGAACTCCAAAGCAAAGGCATTAGTGGAGAAATTCTCCATATCGCGCCATAGACCTTTCGGGACATACAATCCATAGTATGAGCGGTTGAGCGAGAACACCTTACGATCTTTGCCATCGTCAAGCACAACATCGAAACTGCCGCTTATGGCGATGATGAATTCCTCATTGGCACGATAGGCATGGCCACCACGACATTCGCCACCTGGGACATCGTAAAGCCAATATGTCCGCTTGATTTCAAAAGGAATCTGCTTGAAGTTTTCGGCAAACGATAAATTTCCCCTTGCATCCAAGATTTTGGGTAGTTCTATTATCTTTACATCGTTTATTGTAACCATCTTGCAATCAATTAAACATGTGTCAAAGTACTGCTGTTCACCTGTTCCTTCATTTCATCAATCACTTTCAGCAAATACTGTCCATACTGGTTCTTCAGCATCGGCTTGGCCAATTCACGCATTTTTTCCTCGGAAATCCAGCCGTTGCGATAGGCAATACCTTCGAGGCAGGCCACTTTTAAGCCCTGGCGTTTTTCTATCACTTCTACAAAAGTGGAGGCTTCACTGAGGCTATCGTGAGTACCGGTGTCGAGCCATGCAAAGCCCCGGCCAAAAACCTGAACTTTTAGTTCACCATCTTTTAGGAACTCTTGGTTAACGGTGGTAATTTCCAGTTCGCCACGGGCGGAAGGTTTGATGGTTTTGGCAATGTTCACTACTTTGTTGGGATAGAAATACAAACCGACAACAGCGTAATTGCTTTTTGGCTCTTTTGGTTTCTCCTCAATACTCAGGCAGTTGCCATTCTTATCAAATTCAGCCACGCCATAACGCTCGGGATCCGAAACCCAATAGCCAAAGACTGTGGCTTTCTTGTTTTCCTCAGCATCTTTCACGGCATTGCGGAGGAGGGTGGTGAAACCAGAACCATAGAAAATGTTGTCACCAAGCACCAGGCAAGCACAATCGTCACCGATAAACTTCTCACCGATGATGAAAGCCTGTGCCAATCCGTCTGGACTCGGTTGCTCGGCATATTCAAAGTGAACACCGTAGTCGGAACCGTCACCCAACAAGCGTTTAAAGCCAGGCAGGTCGTAAGGGGTGCTGATGATCAGGATGTCGCGGATTCCAGCCAACAACAAAGCCGAAATGGGATAATACACCATCGGCTTATCATAAATGGGCAATAACTGTTTGCTGACACCTTTGGTAATGGGGTACAATCTTGTGCCGGAACCGCCGGCGAGTACGATGCCTTTCATTGTTTTTGATTTTAAGTGATATTCTTTCAACCTTGGGAAGGATTGTATAATCTACCTGTATGAAACTCATTTATGTTGACATAGCTGTCATGTTGTTTCGACAGCTTCGCCCAGTCAGTCACATTTTGTGTTGACAAACTAATGGTTTTGTGCAAGTTGCAAGACAAAGAAACGCATGAAGCATTATCTTCGTCTGCCTAATTATACAACTTGCAATATTATTAAATAAATCAATACCTTCGCTCAAAAAATCGAAAATTTATAATTTTTAATTTCCATCATCTTTTTCCACTTGAAATAGCCGAACACGGCGATGATGACATAAAGGCCGTAAAGACTTGCCTTGAAGGGGATGTCCTTGTAGAAATACAGCGCACAAGTGACCACATCGACCACTATCCATACAAACCACTGTTCCAGATACTTACGCGCCAAAGCCCAAATGCCGACAATGCTCAAGGCGGTGGTGAAAGCATCGGCCACGGGAACATTGGAGTTGGTGAACCTTGACAACAGAAAATAAATGGCCGCCCAAATCGCCACGGCAAGACCTATCCACATAAAAGCCAATTTCTTGGGCATATGACGGATGGGCAAATCGGCGGCTTTCTGCTTGTGGCGCATCCATGCAATGAAGCCATAGACGGTCATGGCCAAATAGTAAAACTCCATGCCGCAGTCGGCGTAAAGTCCTTTCTGATAGTACAATACGATGCCTAACGACTGCATGACGAAGCCGACAACCCACATCCACACGCTGGCTTTGTATTCCAATAGAATATAGGCCAAGCCGAGGGCTGTGGTGGTAATGTCTAACCAATGGGCGGCAAGGAAATCCATGTTACATGTTGCTCTTCATGGCATCGGCATAGGCCACAAATTCGCTTGCCGTCATCTGCTTCAGGAAAAGCAGCCCATGTGTGGCGCGAATGAGCGGATGCTGGTTTTCGTAGAAATAGTTCTTGCCAAGAACTAACTGTATGTCTTTCAGTTGCTTCACCCAAATCTGCTCCGCCAATTCGCTGAACGGCCCGTCAAAGTCGGGGTTGGGAAACTCGGCCTTGACCTGGGTCAAGTAACTGTCGTTGAAGGCTTTCTCGAACACCGCGATGGCATTGAGCGACACCGGCACATAAACGTTGGCCTCGACAGGATGAAATGTAGACCAAACATTGCGGTAGCCGAAAATCCTCAAATCCATGAGGTTGGTTTCCTCGTTCCAAAGCCTGACCGCCTCGGCGATGGATTGCATCACTTTGTAGTGCGTGTTGGGCCCCAAGCCCTCATAATCAATGGCCACGGTAATGACGGTGGGCTTCAGTTCGCGCAATTGCTTGAGGATAGGCATGACATCACGCTCGCGGTCTGGGGTCCAGATGGTTGGCCCTTCGGCTGGCTCTGGGGTCTTTGTTTCATTATAAAGTCCCAAGCGCAAGTGGTGTACATGGCTCAACGAGGTTCCGCCATAGGCCCAAACGAGTTCTTCTTCAAACTCGCGGACTTCACCCTTCAACTTATTGATTTCTTGACTGTTGGCTTTACCATTGCGAAGGTTTTCTATTTCGGTCTTGAATCTGTTTTCAACCTCGTTCACGCTCTTCAATTGCCACAACTCGACAGCATCACGCAAAATACGGTGGCAAAAGCCGCGTCGCATTTCGGTGGGATTCTTTTTGGCCACATTGTCAAGGTAATGGTGGACATCCTTTTCTTGCTTGAAACGATAGCCTTTCTCGAAAAAGTCGGGATAATTGACCATTTGGATAAGGCCTTGCTTCAAGAAATTCAATGTATCTTCCAAAGCCTTGAGCAGGAACTCGTCGGTCACGGAATGGTAGCCCGAAGTCATAATGGCGAAATGCACTTGGTTCGACGGGCTACGCATCTGCCTGTTTATGAAGGGCATGATGCCAAGCATGATGTCGTCGTGGTGCGGCCCGGTATGGTAAATGACCTCGTTTTCGATGGGCTTGATGCCGCGACGAAGTTTGGCTTCCGTGTCGTCAATGACATGCTGCACGGTATTGAGACTCAAGTTGGGAATCTTGGCGCAGCGGATGTCGTTTTGCAAGTCGTCAAGCGTCAGTTTATGGGCATAGCGGTCAAGGATTTTGCAAAGGCCTATGACTGCATGTTCGGTCTTTTCGAAGGTCCACGGGCCTTCGTCAAAATAGGAAGGGTTGGTTTTGTTGAACATATAACTCAATCCCGCTTGAAAATATCGCGGGTATAGACTTTATCTTTTACATCATCCAAACAGGAATCGTATCGGTTGGCGATGATGGCTTGGCTTTGCGCCTTGAACTTTGCCATGTCGTTGACCACGAGGCTGCCGAAGAAAGTCGTGCCGTCTTGCAAAGTCGGCTCGTAAATGATGACCTCGGCACCCTTCGCCTTGATGCGCTTCATCACACCTTGGATGCTCGATTGGCGGAAATTGTCGCTGTTCGACTTCATCGTCAGGCGATACACACCGATGACGCAACGATGCTCATTGGCGGCATTGTATTGGCCTTGGTCGTAGTAGTCGTAATAGCCCGCTTTCTTTAACACTTGGTCGGCGATGAAATCTTTGCGGGTGCGGTTGCTCTCCACAATAGCCCGAATAAGGTCTTCCGGCACATCTTCATAGTTGGCCAAAAGTTGTTTGGTATCCTTGGGCAGACAATAGCCGCCATAACCGAAACTCGGATTATTGTAATGTGAACCGATTCTTGGGTCGAGGCAAATGCCGTCGATAATGGCTTGGGTGTCAAGGCCTTTCACTTCGGCATAAGTGTCCAACTCATTGAAATAGCTCACACGAAGAGCCAAATAGGTGTTGGCAAAGAGTTTCACAGCCTCGGCTTCCTTCATGCCCATAAAAAGGGTAGGCACATCCTGCTTGATGGCACCTTCCCGAAGCATGGCTGCAAATTGATGGGCTTTTTCCTCGATGTCGGGACGCACTAATGACATGATGGCCTCGTTTTCCTTGTCATAGCCCGCAATGGGTTTAGGATACCCCACTATGATGCGACTCGGATAAAGGTTGTCATACAAGGCCTTGCTTTCGCGCAAAAATTCTGGTGAGAAAAGCAAGTTGAACTTCTTCACACCTTTGGCGGCACACTTTACATATTGATTTCTTGAATACCCAACAGGCACAGTGCTTTTAATAACCATCACCGCATCGGGATTGACACTGAGAACCAAGTCAATAACTTCCTCAACATGGCTCGTGTCGAAGAAATTCTTTTGCGGGTCGTAGTTGGTCGGGGCGGCGATGACAACAAACTCGGCATTTTTGTATGCTGATGCGCCGTCCAAAGTAGCAGTAAGGTCTAACTCCTTTTCCGTCAAATACTTCTCAATGTATTCATCCTGAATAGGCGATTTCCTTTGGTTGATGAGTTCCACCTTTTCGGGAATCACATCCACGGCTGTGACATGATGGTGTTGCGCCAACAATGTGGCGATGCTCAGACCCACGTAGCCTGTGCCTGCTACTGCAATGTTCATATTCCTGTAATTAATTATTTTTATTTCCATCCAAAGGGATGACCACTCAAAGGCAGTTTAGCCATCGGGTGGTAATCTCCAACAAGGCCGATGGGCTTCGCATTGCGGATTTGATAAACAATATCTATACAACGACGCACTTCCTCTATCCCGAAGCCGCGACCCGCCAAAATCTCCTCATAACTCTTCGTGTGCAGTTCGGTGAAGCCTTGGCTGAATTCAAATTCTTCACCGTCAATCATAATAGTGCGATAAGTGCGTTTTTCGCCTTCCACTGCATTTTCTGGCAATGTGTCAGCATTAATACTGAGGAAATAACGCACGCGGGCATGTTTCAATTCCAAATAGCCTGCCACACGGTCGTGAGAGGCCACATGGACAATGTTTTTCTGCACATCACCGAAAATCCAACTCAGCATGTCGTAGAAATGCACGCCGATATTAGTGGCAATACCGCCACTCTTGTTGATGTCGCCTTTCCATGAGGCATAATACCAGTTGCCACGCGAGGTGATATAGGTCAGGTCGATGTCGTAAATTTTGTCCTTCGGGCCTTCATCCACTTTCTTTTTCAGTGCCACAATCTTGTCGTGCAGGCGAAGTTGCAGGATGTTATAAGCCTTATGTCCCGTGCGTTCCTCCACTTTCTTCAGAGCGTCAATGTTCCACGGATTCAGCACCATAGGCTTCTCGCAAATAACATCGGCACCGAGGCGCAAGCCGTAACGGATGTGCGCATCATGCAAATAATTGGGCGAACACACCGTAACAAAATCAATGGGTCTTCCTTCGTCTCTCAGACGGGTATTGTGACGGTCGAAAAGCTCTTGCTCGGTGAAAAAGGCTGACTTAGGGAAATAACTGTCGATGATGCCTACGCTATCGCTTTTGTCGTAGGCTGAAACGAGGTCATTGCCCGTATCCTTGATGGCTTTCAAGTGCCGGGGAGCAATGTACCCCCCGACACCAATGATTGCAAAATTCTTCATTAATTATAAGTTGTTCTTCTCAATGTCCTTGAAATACTTCACCGTTCCGTAAGTCATCTCGTCGCAGGCCGCATCGTCGCAAACGATGATGCCTTTGGGGTGCATTTGCAGCACACTGACGGTCCACATTTGGCTGACTGCACCCTCAATGGCGTGTGCCAAAGCGCGGGCCTTGTTATGACCGTTGGCCAAAATCATCACTTCGCGGCTGTCCATCACGGTACCCACGCCCACGGTGAGGGCTGTCTTCGGCACCTTATTAATATCGTTGTCGAAGAAGCGTGAATTAGCGATAATGGTGTCGGTGGTAAGGGTCTTTACGCGAGTGCGCGATGTGAGGCTGCTGCCAGGTTCATTGAAGGCGATGTGACCATCGGGACCAATGCCACCCATGAAGAGGTCGATTCCGCCGTAGCTCTTGATTTTGGCTTCGTAGCGGGCACACTCGGCCTCAAGGTCTTCGGCGTTGCCGTTCAGGATGTTGACATTTTCCTTCTTGATGTCGATGTGGCTGAAGAAGTTGTTCCACATGAAGCTGTGGTAACTCTCGGGGTGGTTCTCCGGAATCTTCACATATTCGTCCATGTTGAAAGTGACCACATTCTGGAAGGAAATCTTGCCTTCCTTGTGGAGGCGGACGAGTTCTTTATAAGTGCCAATGGGTGTCGATCCTGTAGGCAAACCCAAAATGAAGGGTTTTTCAGCAGTTGGCTTGAAAGCATTGATGCGTTCAACGATATGATTGGCTGCCCAACGCGACATAGCATCGTAGTTTTGTTCGATGATTACTCTCATGGTTGTATGTTGTTTAAGTGTTGTTTGTTTAACTGTTGAATTGATTTATTAATGCGTGTTTTTGTATTTTTGGATTAAGGCTACGAATTTCTCCGTTTCCTCACGGATTTGCTTGACAAATTTCACATCCTCAATCTTGCCGATGACGGCGATTTTCTCGTCCTCATTGCGGAAGGTAGCGGTGCGGAACTCGTTTTCATAGTCTTTCTTGCGACTTTCGTAGACTTGGTCGCAGATGAAATGCTGGATGCGGATGGCCTTGTCCAAATTCTCGTGCCACATTTCCTTGGTAAGCACATCGGTTTCGTCTTTGTAGAGGAACATCAGCGCGAAGTAGGCATGATGCAATTTCTCGGCCTGATAATTCTTCCAAAGTTCATCGTAACGATGGTGGATTTCGTCCCAAGTGTTGAGTTTGCCGTCGCGGATGTCGGCACGCAGTTGGTCAACATCTTCCTCTGGCATGGTCTGTCCGCCAAGGTTAATCCATTTGCGGAGTCGCTTGCCTCTCATGGAGTTCACGATGGCTTCCATATCCAATTCGGGATGGGCTTCCAAATAGCGCATCAAGGTATTGACGGCATAATAAGTAATCATGTCGCCGTAGGCGTGATAGGCCTCCAATGGCTTGAGGATACGCACTTTACGTTCTCCTTTCTCCATGTGTTCACCAAAAACCTCCAACTTTTTCACCGTTTCGGATTCATTGTCAAGGAGGTTCTTACCACAGTCGCGAAGGTCGTAATACTCGTATTTCTCGGGATTTTCGCCTTTTTTGCGGAGATAGGCCTTGGCCACCCAAACCTCAAGCAACTTGCGGCCTTCGATGATTTCCTCAACTGTATCAGGGGCAAGGGTCTCAAACTCAATGTTTTGTACCTTGCGCAAACGCTTGTCACGACTCTGGTATTTCGAGGTGTTGCGGGCGATAGCGTACATGTTGTACATCCACCAATAGGCCGGCATGACCTCCAACTCGTCCTTTGATACATTGTTGTTCACCAAGCAGAACGGCAACATAATGTTGAGTTCGCTCGGATAATCGGCCTTGGAGAGCAATGTGAACGAAGCAAACTTGGAGGAGTGCTTCACGCTGGAGCAAAGTCCAGGCCAGAAACCGCGCGAGGCCACTATTTCACCATCTGTGGCGCGACTGTTGTGGTTAGAACCTATGGTCGCACCAGCAGCCATGTTGCTTTGACCCATCACGCATGCGGAAATCAGGAACGAGTTGTTGTGATGCTGCTCGTGTGAGGGGAAAATAAGGTTGTTCAACACCTCGCAGCATGAGATGGTGGAGTTGTCGCCCATCACGGAATGAATCAGACGGGCACCGTATTTTAGGTTGCAGTTGTCGCCCAGCACGAAGCGCGTGGCTACAACAGAATAGAAAATGCGGCAGCCGTAGCCTGTTACGCCGTTCACCAAAATAACACCTTCTCCGATTTGCGAAGGCTCTTTTTCCGATGAGTTGATGGTGACGTTTTTCAGTTTGCTCGCACCTTTAATATAACAGTACGGTCCGACTTTGGCATCCTTCAGAATCCAACAGTTTTTGATGACGCACGACTCGCCGATGGTGCCGTAGTAGCCACGGTGGAAGTCGACGCTGGCCTGAGTGATTTCGGCAAGACGTTCCTGTAACTTGGTGTCGTCGATGTATTTTGCCCAAAGGTAAGCGTCGGCGGTAGTCATGCCGTCAAAAGGCATGATTTTGCGCGTCCCGATTTCGTTCATCACTTCCAACCACACGCGCACTTTTTCATCCTCACCCTCCTTGATGGTGCCGTTGCCGAATTTGGAGTGGTCAGTGGTGGAAAGTTCGTGGATATTGAAAAGGATGCTTCTGTCGCCGATGATGTAGTTGGCCATATAATGCACATCGTGGATGGCCACATCGTCACCAATGTCGCACGAAATGATGCTGCTGTCGGTGATACCAATGGGCATGCGCAAGTCGTGGTATTGCAGCACTTTGTTGTTCACCCTTCCGATGCGCACCATGCCGAAGAAGTGGTTGTTGCGCACCATGTTGGTATCAAACTCGTCGGTGACCCAAATGTCATCCCAATTGGTGGCAGAGTTGCTGTTCTTCACGAGGCGTTCAATCTCGTCGGAACGCAGATGCCGCCAACTGTCAAGGGGTTTCCCCACCTGCAAATTGCGGTAGTAGTATTCGTCGTGACCGTCATGCAAATACTTCTCATCAATGAAGTTTTTGTATATCCGGTCGTAGTCAATGATAGTTACTTTATCCATTAATGTAATTTGGTATTTATTTAGTTTTCAATAGATTAGTTGTTTACAATAATGTTTCGACTGAGTTCGGGTTATGCCCGTCGTCCCAGTCTGAAATTACGGAAATGGACTAACCACGACACCGTAGCGAATGCCGTTTTTTCTGAAAACCGATGGATAAATTGCTACGAACATGAGATTGGTTTATCTGTTTTTATACATGTCGTCGTAATACTTCTGGTAGTCGCCAGAGGTCACATTGTCCATCCATTCTTGGTTGTCAAGATACCAGCGGACAGTCTTCTCGATGCCCTCCTCGAACTGGAGGCTCGGTTCCCAACCCAATTCCTTTTGGAGTTTCGTGGAATCGATGGCATAGCGCAAATCGTGGCCAGCACGGTCTGTGACGTATGTAATCAAATCCATGTCGGCACCTTCGGGACGACCAAGCAAGCGGTCAACAGTGTTGATTAAAACCTTGATGAGGTCGATGTTCTTCCACTCGTTGAAGCCGCCGATGTTGTAGGTTTCGGCAATCTTGCCTTCGTGGAAAATCAGGTCGATGGCACGTGCGTGGTCTTCCACATAGAGCCAGTCGCGCACGTTCTCGCCCTTGCCATAGACGGGCAACGGCTTGCGATGGCGAATGTTATTAATAAACAAAGGTATCAACTTCTCGGGGAACTGGTACGGGCCGTAGTTGTTTGAGCAATTGGTGACCACCGTCGGCAAGCCGTAGGTGTCGTGGAAGGCTCTCACGAAGTGGTCGCTACTCGCTTTGGCCGCACTATAAGGACTGTGCGGCTGATATTTCAAATCCTCAGTGAAGAACTTGCTGCCGTAGGCCAAATGGTGTTTGCTACTGCTGGCCTTAGTGCTGAACGGAGGCATGATGCCTTCGGGGTCGGTCAGTTCAAGGGCACCGTAGACTTCGTCGGTGGAGATGTGGTAGAAACGTTTGCCTTCCCATTTCTCAGGTAGGCTTTCCCAATACAACTTCGCGGCTTGCAACAGACTCAGAGTTCCCATCACATTGGTTTGGGCAAAGGTGAACGGGTCTTTAATCGACCTGTCCACATGACTCTCAGCGGCAAGGTGGATGATGCCGTCCACATGCTCGTCCTGCATCAACTTGTAAATCGTTTCAAAGTCGCAAATATCGGCTTTGACGAACTTATAGTTCGGCTTGTCCTCGATGTCTTTCAGGTTGGCCAAGTTGCCGGCGTAGGTCAGCTTGTCGAGGTTAATGATTTTGTATTCGGGATACTTGTTCACGAAAAGGCGCACGACATGGTTTCCGATGAAACCAGCACCGCCGGTGATGATGATTGTTCTTTTGAAGTTCATGGTATGTATGTTTTATGTTTGTATTAATATCCGTTAGGATTGTTCTTTTGCCAATTCCACGAGTCGCGGCACATCTCTTCGAGGCCGTATTGAGCCTTCCAACCTAGTTCTTTTTCCGCTTTTGCAGGGTCGGAATAACAGGTGGCAATGTCGCCCGCACGGCGTGGCTTGATGCTGTACGGAATCTTGATGCCATTGACCTTCTCGAAGGTATTCACCACATCCAGCACAGAGTAACCTTGTCCCGTGCCAAGGTTGTATATCGCACAGCCACAGTTCTTCTCGATGGCCTGCAAAGCCGCCACATGACCTCGGGCCAAATCCACGACATGGATATAATCGCGGACTCCGGTGCCGTCATGTGTCGGATAATCATTGCCGAAAACACCAAGTTCAGGACGTTTGCCCACAGCCACCTGCGTGACGTAAGGCATCAGGTTGTTGGGAATGCCATTCGGGTTCTCCCCAATGCGACCGCTAGGATGCGCACCGATGGGATTAAAATAACGCAACAGCACGATATTCCATTCGTTGTCAGCCTTTTGCATGTCCATCAGGATTTCCTCCAACATGCTCTTGGTTTGGCCGTAAGGGTTGGTGCAATGTCCTTTGGGACATTCCTCAGTAATTGGGATGATGGCAGGGTCGCCGTAAACAGTCGCCGACGATGAGAAAATGATGTTCTTGCAGCCATGCTTGCGCATCACATCAAGCAAAGTTAAAGTCCCGCCGATGTTGTTTTCGTAGTATTCCCACGGCTTTTCAACGCTTTCGCCCACGGCTTTCAGTCCGGCGAAATGGATGCAAGCATCAAAACGATGGGCTTCCATCACGCGGTTGAGGCCTTCGCGGTCGCGGATGTCGACTTCAAAGAAAGGAATCTCCTTTCCCGTCAGTTCCGCCACACGCTCTAAAGATTTTTTGTTCGAGTTGCAGAGATTATCGATGACGACGGTCTCATATCCCGCAGCGTTCAGTTCCACCAAAGTATGCGATCCGATGAAACCGGCACCGCCTGTGACTAGGATATTCATTTTTCTTTCTAATAATTAATACTAGGACTACATTCTTTCTTCAATTTCAATATCTTGAGTATTATTAGGAAGTACAAAATCAAAGTCCAAATTCAAAACCCGTTTCATGTGATATTCATATTCGTTTGGTTCTGTACCTGTTTCTGAATAATAATATAATACTGACCGAGGTGTTTCTTTCCCTAATAGGTGCAGAATAAGGTGTTTTGGGTCTTCCGTATAAGGAATTGGTAAAGGTTGAACCTCTATGGCTTCTTTCTGTCCATTGTCTCTTAACTCACACAAATACTCAATCCTTTCATCTACAGCCTTCCCATATTTTCTCGCTGTTGGTGTATCTTTGATAATATTCACACACATGATCACGGAAAGTAATGCCATTCCTCCTACAGCGCACCAACCTGAAATTATAGTTTTTTTATTAATCCCTAAAATAAAACCAATTGCCATCACAGAAAGCAAAAAAACAAATACAATATGAGTATATGATCTCTGGATACCAAATCCTCCATAAAGATATACATTAGGCAATGCAGAAACAACCAAATAAACAAGGAAAACAAAAACTATTCTTACAGATAATTGCATTTTCGATTTAGGTAATTCCAAGTTTATCTTATTTCCAACATAAAATGCTAAACTAAAAGCAATTGAATAATATGGAATATAAAAAACCATAAAATAGAAAAACATTATGATAGCGTTGCTAATAGCCATAATCCAACCAACTATTCCTTCGGGATGTACAAATTGTGTTGTGTCGCTCATTCTTTCATAGTTGCCAGGAGCTATTAAAACGACAGAAAACAATAATAACATGAATATGGCCGTCCAAACAATACGGCGAACCTGAGGCACATCCCAAGTCTCTTTCACTTTCCATCCTTTCGAACGCCACCAATACATTCCACAAACAAACATCAATAGTAAAACAATTGGAGAAAAAGCCTCATTACCTCCTCCTATCAATACCGTCATAATTAGCAGTGCTGTCCATTGCCATCCATTCAATTTCTTCATGTTCAAATATTTCAACAACAAACAAGCCATTGGTAAAAACAAATAGTAACTCATTGCACAATGCCAAAAGAAAACAGGGAAATCAATGTTGGTAAGAATGTAAAGATTATATACAAAACACATCTCCATAAATAAAGTTGACCGGGAAATGTTCAACTTGAAATCTTTTATCACCAACCAACAAATACTTAATCCTAATATATAGTATAAAATAGCCCAAAACTGATGAAAGCCCAACAAATCAGTAATATTAGAAACTACTCCATTTATTGCATATCCAACAAATCGCCCAGAACGGGTATAATACATCTCCTTGACATATTCAAAGACAGACATTTCGCGCATCTTCCATAAAAAATGCAAATCGTCATAGTGAAGATGAGAATAATAAGCTAAAATACTCCAATAAATTAGGAAAAGAGTATTAAGTACCAATAAACAAACTAATATTGTTTTATCAAGTTGTGTTTTTTTCATAGTGTTCATTCTGAAATAAGCTTGTATAACGCGTATTTTTCGTTTCGGTCAATGGTTATTAATCGTGCAGAAATTCCATAGTTTTTATGGATTCTTTCCAAAATATGAATTGGCGGATTGTCCACTTGCCCATAATAAGCATATCAGAATCAACAAAATCGCGATGACATTCCAAAATGCCTTTTTGGAAAGGGATACAAGTCATCCAACCTAAGCCAACAGGATGATAATTCATTCTGCAAACTTCGAAAGGAGATAGGTATTCCGATTGAAACTCACCTGTATAAAGTGTGCCAAAATAGTCTTCGACCAATGGATACTGCAATACATCAAATTCCTTTTGATGTGAACGAACAAGACTTATCACTTTTTTGTCTTGATAGCCATATTTCAGAATCAACCCCAACAGAACCATTGACAATCCTATTATGATACTCTTACCTCGTTTGCCATTAACTATGCGAAAATCGTAAACCAAAAGATAGGTCATTGGCAAAAGCATACACAAAAAACGCGATTCTTTAAACTTCCTGTCATACCAATATAAACCATTACAAGCAAAACCAATACAAAAGAACTGAACACAACGGTGGGCTTATGTAATTGCGGTAAATCAACTGTTTTATTATTCATCAAAAAAGAGCAACATTCCTATAAAAATCAAAACTATAGGAATTCTATATAATTGCAATTGAGACATATTAGCAAATGCTTTTCTTAAAGTCAGACCTCTTTTAATTTCAGACTTTATCATTTGTATTCGTGACAAGGTCATTACCTTGGGGTCTCCTTCAAAAGAGCAAAACAGTTGATAATCTTTTTCATCTATTCCCTCAGGTAAATTGCCTAATGCCAATTCCATATTAGGATTGTCATTGATAAAACCTCGAACGGAATTGTATGTCTTATATGCCGCCCAATCGGGACTCTTGTAAAAAAAAGCATCAGCACTTTTGCCGAATAATACCAATATAATCACCCCAACCAACCAATAGACAAGATACCGTTCCTTTATGAAACCAGCTATCAACATAGGGGCACAAATAACACTGACCAATGCCGAAGCAGAAAATCTAACCAACGAAGCTACAAAAATTGCACATAAGCCCATTATTCTCCATTTATTTGATGAACGACGCAAAGCCAAACATCCACTGAAACAAAGTAATCCTGCCGTGGTCGTAAATTGAAAAGCAATGATAATTCTAACCCAAATAACATATAAGGATATCAAAAACAAGCACTTAAGTATAGGTCGAATGTCATCATTCATCACCATATAGCAAATTCCTGTTACGGAAAGAATATGCAGGGCACAAAACACCAACGTATACCATTCTACGGCTCTAGTAAGCATATATAAACCAGCAATTATCCATCCATACAATGCATTAATGAACACCAAATGTCCGTCTGGCGTGCCCGAACTTTGCCCGTTCGCAATCATACACATTGCAATATCGTCATTCTCTTCGAAATGAATCGGAAGCAACCACGCCATCAAAGCAAATGCAAGCGTGTTGAAAATAAGCCAAAACCATATATTGTGAAATAGCTTGTTCACCTTCATAACCATATTATTACAAAGCCAATAACTTACTAATCTTTTCCAAATCATCTTCATTTAGTTCATAATACATCGGCAATCTCACCAAGCAATCCGCATACCTGTCACATTCAGGAAGTTCGCGCCCGTCGTGCTTGTCCTTGTAATACTCACTACTATGCAAACTCAAATAATGAAAGACAGCCAAAATGTCATTTTCTTTCAACTTCTTTATCAAGGCTGTGCGTTCCTGAAGGCTGTTGCAAACCAAATAGAACATATGAGCGTTATTGGTAGCATAATCTGGGATGTCAGGCAAGTGAAATCGGCCTTCATCAGCCAAAGGTTTCAACAGCTCATAATACTTGTTCCACAATTGCTTTCGCTTGCTTTGGATGTCGTCGAGGTGTTCCAACTGCGCCCAAAGGAATGCCGCCACAACCTCGCTCGGAAGAAATGAGGAACCGATGTCGCACCAACCATATTTGTTCACTTCGCCACGGAAGAACTCGGCTCGGTTCGTGCCTTTCTCCCAAATGATTTCGGCACGACGGATAAAACGATCGTCGTTGATGCCCAGCATACCGCCCTCACCCGAAATGATGTTCTTGGTCTCGTGGAAAGAGAAGGCCGACAAGTGGCCTATTGTCCCCAAGGGTCTGCCCTTGTAGTATGAATCTATGGCTTGAGCCGCGTCTTCCACAACCAAAAGATGGTGCTTTTCCGCGATTTCCATAATGCGGTCCATATCGCAGGCCACACCAGCGTAATGCACTGGAACGATGACTTTTGTGCGCGGTGTAATCAATGCCTCGATTTGCTCCGCATCAATGTTTGGGTTGCGCTTCATACTGTCGGCAAAGACAATCTTCGCTCCCTGCCGCACAAAAGCCAGTGCCGATGACACGAAAGTGTAGCTCGGCACAATGACCTCATCGCCCGGCTGGATGCCGCACAAGATGGCAGCCATTTCGAGTGCATCGGTGCAACTTGTGGTGAGCAGGCACTTCTTGAAACCGTATTTCTCCTCAAAGAAACGCTGGCAACATTTGGTGAACTCGCCATTGCCGCTCAATTTGCCGTTATACACGGCCTGATACATATAGTGGGCTTCCTTGCCTGTGAGATGGGGTTTATTGAAGGGAATTTGAAGGTTCATTTTTCTTCAGGGATGAGTATTTGGAAACAATTATCATCATATTCGATTCTATAAGAGTGTCTATTTATAAAATCATTTAAAAGGATATTTTTCTTTTCGATGTTTGGATGCCAATCTCCACAATCTAAAATATTATGCCACTCATTGGTGTTAAACCAGTATATGTAGGAAGCCTTTGAAATAACTATGATGGGCAGTGAATTATGTTGTTCTCCGTATAATAGTTTTCTTTTAAAAGAATCGTACGACATAACACCAACCCAGCTGTTTCCTACAAAAGGTCTAGTATTGGTCATGTAATTAATCATCGGAATAGATGGGTATGCAAGTAATTCGGTTTCAGCATCTTTGTATGGCCTAATATGTTCAAGCACACTGTTAAGGATTTGTGCTTTATGAGGATTGGTTAGTGTTGTTATTAATTCGCTTTCGGTCACAAATGCAGTTTTTTTTAATCTTGACCCTGTGTCACGATAGCAAAGATGTGTCGTCCCATAAGCACCTACAATGATAATAATTGACAAGCAGGATACAGTCAAATATCTGAACAATCGAGGGGTAGTCTCGATAGATTTCCACAACAATCCAAGAGCTAAAGGCATAGCCAAATAGATACTGTACATCCCGACGTTCCCAATATAACCATCACTTCCAAAAGGAAGAAGAAACATAATTAGGAAAGCCATGATTGCTACATAGTGTGTCTTGATACCGATGGAATGCCGATGTAAGAACATTCCCAAAAAGACGATACTGCAGATTGCATATAGAATGTAAATACATGAATTATATCTTACATTATACACAACACGGAATATGCCTCCATAACATAAAGCAATTCCGCTCCATTTTACCCAACAATGTTTTTCGTTTTTAAGAAAGAGCCACATCACCAACGAGAGTGTCACCAATTTGGAACCGTATATAAACAACTCTCCATATTGCCCATAGCAAGTAGAGAATAACGAATTCATATTGTGTGTGTTACCTGTCGTTGTGGCCAAATTCAACAAAGAATCTATTGATGCCATAAAAAACTCTTGATGATGAAACAAAAATATAACTCCCACATTCGTTGCAACTCCAACAAAAAAGCCTACTACAGCTATGCAAAAAAACTTCAAAGTTCCTGCTAAATCGGAAGTATGAATATAGTATGGGACAAGTGTCAATATAAGCCCTGTCAGACATACATTTGGAATACGGAAGAATACCCCCAAACCGAGGATAACACCAGCAATGAACATTGAGAGCAGATGGCTTTTTGTTAATGCTATAAAAATAAATAATGCTGTCAACAAAGCCACCAATGCAGATGTTTGATTATAATGAAAAACAAAGATATAATGCCTACTCAAAAAGACAATACCCAAACCGACAAGAAACCATAAACGACTAATAATATTCCGGCAAAGGAGATAAACAACTATTGAGATTAATGTAACACATAATGCTGCCAGTAACCGAAAGCCCAAAATACCTAAATTTCCAAAAGCACTCTCCCACAAGCCTCCAATTAGCATTGTATTGTACATAGAAAACATAGATGCACTTTCGGGATGTTTGAAAAGCTGCTGATATGAAGAAAGCAAGTATCCTTCATCCGTCATATCAATACCCGAAATGCCTATTGCCATATTATACAAGAACACCATCAAAAGCATCAAAATACAGAATAACCATTCGGGCATTCTGTTTAGCCATACATTTAATTGAATTATTTTTTTCATACAAACAAAGAATAACTTTATACATAAAAAACCATTATTCCGAATAGAATCACCACAATCGCCCCTGCCTTCCGCCATGTGATTCTCTCCTTGAAGAACACCCACGAAAGCACAGGTACAAAAAGATAACTCAAAGATTCGATGCCGCCAATCTCTTTCACTTGAACGCCTCGGCTCAGGCAGAAGATGTTGAGCAACAAAGAGACACCCATAATAGCATAACCGCCCATCACCCAGGGGTTAAGGTATTGCCTGATGATGTTAGGATAGGATACCGTAGCTCCTTTTTTCAGCAGCATCTGCGCTCCAGCGGCAGCCAATACCGAACAAACACAAAGAAAATAGTACAACATACCTGTTTTCATTATGCCTTGGCGAACAAGGCTATCCCTATGATGATGATTGCCGCACCAATGATGTTGTTCGGCGTGATTTGCTCGCCAAGCAACGCCCAAGCGATGAGCAATCCGAAAATCAGCCCTGTCCCTTTGAACATATATGCGGTGGAAAGCTCAATGCGTTTCAGCACCTGCTGCCACAACAGAGCATAAACACCCATCACTCCTACCGCGCCCGCAATCCACAGCAGATAAGGCCACGACAGCATTTCCTGCCTCGAAGCCATCTTGGTGAAAATGGACGTACAAGCGTAGATGAGGTTCACGCCAATGAGGGCAGCATAGACTCGAAAAGATTTAAACATTTGCAGAGCGTTATTCCAAAACTTGCCGCTTACATTCCCCAAACCATAATCTTCCTACCTTCGTATTCCCGCTCCTCGTGCCAGATTTTCTCCTCCCAAGGCTTGCCAGGTGTACGGTCGAAGATGATGAAATGGCCTTCGTCTATCGCGCCAGCCCTATCCATATATTCCCACGTCTGACGCAAGCCGTCGTCAATGGTCTTCTCAAGGCTGTTGCGCTTGATTTTCAGCTCCAATACGATGCGCTGTATCGGACCGCCGTAATGGTCGGTCAGGGGTTTGCGGATGAGCAGGTCTGTGCGGCCTCGGCCCAAACCGTACTCACGGTCGATGTAGCCGCCGCCGTTCACCACTCGTTGCAAGAAAGCCTGCAACAGCAACTGCGGGCCGCTCTCCTTATAGTCGAACTTCTCTATCCAAGCATCCGCGTTCTGGCGGAAAAACTGCTGGAAGTCAAGCAATAGTTTCTCCATATTGATGCTGTTGTCATCGTTAATGTACCATGCCGACTGCTGAACAAGACTCTCTTGCGTAGTCCATGTCAGTTCTCTTGGGATGATTTCCCTATAAATCCCGTTGGCGACACGGATGGGTTTGCCTTTCTCTCGCTTGATGAGTCCCATATCAATCACATATTGCATGTCGTCCTGCGGAAACAGGGCATCGTCAACCTCCGTGTCGTTGGCCAATATCGGGCCAATCACGCGACGCACACGCTCCTCGCGCAGCTTGTCAATCAGTATGTCGATGTGGGTTTCCCTGCGGTAGATGATGTTCTCTTGGGCCTTGTATATCATCTCTGGGATAATCCTTATGCTGCGGTCGCGGTTCTCCTTCATCTTCATCGTCACCTCGTAACCCAAAGCGTTCACCAACCAGGGTTGGCCTTCGGTCGCCTCCCAAACCATCGGGAAGCAGGCTTCGTCAAATACCTGACCCGTCGCCTTGGTGTGTTCCAAATACAACTCACGGATTTCCTCTTTAGAAAAATTGCCCAAGCGCAACGATTCTGCCTTGATGTTGAAAGCCGAACCTCCGGCAACAATGTCCTGATTGGAAAGCACGATACGATAATCGCGGACATCGCGCACACCACACAAAACAATTGATTGTGGAAACTGCTGAGGGCGAGAGGTATAACCCGAGCGGATCTGGCGCAGCAGGCTCACCAAACTGTCGCCCACCAAAGCGTCAATCTCGTCTATGAACAACACGATAGGCTTTTGCACATCTTCCGACAATAGTGTAAGAAAACTCGATAGCCGGTTCGATGCCGGAACCTGATCGTTTTCCAAAGCCAAAGCGGAATAACGTTTGGTATTCATCACCGAATCGAAAGCTCCGGCAATGACAGAACAGACCCCACTCACTACACCTTCCACATCATTACGCAGTGCCTGTCCCCCTTCCACATTGGCATACACGGCAACAAACTCGTCACGCGCGTTCAAATAATCGCGCAGAGCCAGCAAGCACGAGGTCTTACCCGTTTGCCTCGGAGCGTGCAACACGAAGTATTTCTGCTGCCGAACAAGCAGCAAAAGCTCCTCCAAGTCGAAACGCTTCAACGGGTCGATATTGTAGTGCAATTCAGGCTTTATCGGGCCTGCCGTGTTGAAAAACCGTTCCATAAAATACGTTTATATGTCTTTCAAACCAAAAAACAAATCATTTTGAAGCCATCTTAGTGAAGATGCTCGTGCAGGCGTAAATGAGGTTCACACCGATGAAGGCGAGGTAGGTCTTATTGGATTTGGTCATACTGTACTGACATTATGAGACCTACGATTCCGATGCCACTACTACCCAGCGGCCACCTTTGGCCGGGCCTATACGGTCGGCAAGGCCTTTCTCTCTCAAATACTTCAAATGCACCCTTATCGTTTCCCTTGTTTTTGCCAAACCATCGTATGTTACGGTCGGATTGGCAACTATTTCCGCCAATATCCTCCTATCCAACTCTCCCAGATTTTCAGGCAGATTTTCAGGCAGATTTTCAGAAGATGATATTTCTCTCTTCATTCCGCTGAATGTCAACTCTACCAACTGCAACTCGTAGCGTTCATTAAGCACTGGCCTTTCGCCCCACGCATTCTCCCAAATCTCGACCATTTCGGGAAATCCTGTACCAAGATTATCGCCATAGCTTATCATACGCAACAGGTCTTGGATGTGCGGATTACGTGCCTCATAGTCAACGCCAAGCAGAATAATCCCACCATAAGTATTGGCCATAGCCGAATAGGTTTCCCAAACGCTATTGGGCAACTTCTATCTTGCCCTCATACATTCGAGAGTGACTTTTTCGCCCTTGCGGAACATCCCAAATATGTGCTTGAGATAACATTGAAGCCTTAACTATATATATTACCAAAAATCTGCGATTCTTCATCAGAAAATCTGCAATTTTTAAAAAAAGCATTGGTTCTGTCATACAATGACAGATTTGCAGTTTTACAGCCACCAATGCCAAACATCTGTTATAGATTCAACGAGAAAGCCACTTTTCTCATATAATCGGCAAGCGGGAATATTGTCAAGCTGGGTGGCAACAGACAATTGCAAGCACTGCTTCATCCACGCATAATGAATTACATGTTGCATCATGGTCATTCCAATACCTCTATGCTGAAAATCTTCATGGATGGCCACCAAGCCAATTACACCAATACCATTTTTAATGTCAAGCGTAACCAAACCTCTCGGAATCTCATCAACCATATAACAAAAAACCTCGGTGGCCAAGATTCCATTAACAGACTGCTCTATCCAACGGGAATACAGCCGCTCATAACTGCCAGTAGGCAAACTTTCATCCAATTTGAAACGAGAATACTGGCCACTCACCAAAGCCAAATGTAAAATGTCATCAGTAGTTCCTTCGCCACAATCCCATAACGTCACATTCTGGTTCGGTTTAGAATGGGACATATCTAGCAATGCATAAACCACTTTTTCATCCATCAGTTTGGCATTTGCAGCTGGAAAGCCAAGACCGTGACTTGAAAAGACGTACACCAAATCAAAATCTTCTTTCAGCGCTTCTTTTTGACTCACCAAAACCTTGCGATCCTCTTTTGAGACAATATCAGCACGTCCAATGCGCAAATTGAAAAAATCGCTATCCCATGCCAGTTTCTCAACACTCATACCACATTCACTTTATCCTTTACAACAAACAACTGCCTCCCTTTCACTTGGTCGAAAATCTTTCCAATGTAAAGACCGAGAATACCCATCACAAAAAGCATCAAACCACCGACAAACCAGATAGAAAAGATTGTAGTTGTAAAACCATCAACCTGAATGATTCCTATCCATTTGGCAATCACATTATACAACGCCAACAAGAACGATATGACCGCCATTCCAAAGCCAAATCCCACTGCCATCCGCAAAGGCTTGTTGCTGTTTGCGATGATAACATCGAAACTGAGCTTGAACAATTTGTAAAGGTTATATGAACTTTTCCCCTCGGCACGTTCAGCGTGTTCCACGTCAATAGCGGTATCCTTGAATCCCAAATATTTCACCAACGAAGGGAAAGAACGCGCCCTTTCGGGCATCTTGTTGAACTCCGCTATCACGCATTGCTTGTAAATGCCGAAGTTAGCGATGGTCTTGTCAGCCTCCAAACCGCTCAGCCAATTATAGACCCAATGAAACAGCGTCGAAGATAATCTCTTGAAAAACTTGTCCTTGCGAGCCACCCTCCGCGCATAAACAATATCAAACCCTTCCTGCGCCTTCTTATACAAGTTCGGAATCTCTTCCGGCCTGTCCTGCAAGTCACAATCCATCACCACCACCCATTCGCCCTTGGCGTAATGCAGGCCTGCCGTGATGGCATAATGCTGACCGAAGTTACGCGAAAGGTTAATGCCTTTCACTTTAGGATTTTGTGCACATTGCTTCACAATCTCATCCCAAGAATTGTCGGGCGAAGCGTCGTTCACCAAAATAATCTCGTAGTCATCCGTAATGGCACTCACACTTTCCACATTGCGGCGCACCAGTTCGGCAACCATCTTTTCACCGCGATAGACGGGGGATACTATTGAAATATGGATATGCTCTTTCATTTCATTTTCCGAAAACATCAACTACTTCAAAATCCTTATTAATCAACTCAATTTGTTCTTTATTGAATTGATACAAGCCTAAAATTATCGTATCGATTTCTTTTCCAGCTTCTCCTTCACCTTTCAAGGTTCGGTCTACCAAGGCTGATAGTTTTTCATCCTCTTCGGGCGTAATTTTTGGAAAAGGCAATGCAGAAAGGTTGCCTCTCAGAATCTTCAAGTCTCCGAAACGCTTGACATACAGGAAGTTGAACAGCGATGAATTGAGGAAGGCTAACACCGTCTTGGTGCTCATACCGTCCACTTCGGGGATGAGGATGTTGGCGCTGTTGAGGAAGAGGCTTTGCGTGTCGTCGTAGGTGAAACAAAGTCGACTTGAAACGAACTTATAAACCAACTTCTCCTTGGCACGATAGAACTCGTCTTTTGCACATTGCTGAAAATCAGCGCGATTAAATTTGATATAACGACTTGCTGGTTTCAGGCTGTATTTGCCAATGTCCTTGCCTGTAAAGATAGGTTCCAAGTCTTTTTTAGGCCTGTCTTTCAGCACTTTGGCATTGTTGCCAGTGATGATGCCCAAAGCCCAGCGGCTATGGGAGAGGTCATCGTGGCGCATCCGCTCAGCTATGCTGATGATAGCCTCGTCGCGATTGTTGAGTATCGGAATGGCGCAAAAGTCGTCCTCGCGCGGCACAAATTCTTTCCTTGACACCTCATTGTTCGCGCCATAAACCAAGTAATTCTGGCTGTCAAACACGGGTTTCTTGCTGACTTTCAGGCTAATGAAGTCCGTAAAAACCCCTTTGAAACGCTCGCGATAGCATTTCAGGCTTTCCATGCGAGTTTCGCGTGTGATGAAGCGGCGCAGGTCGGCGTGAACCTTGATTTTCAGCACGGAAGTAGGCAGCAAAAAGTGCATTATTCCGTTGTTTTTCAAGAATTTATACGATTCTGTGAAAAACAACGAAGCCTTTTCCTTCGATTGGATGACTTCAGAAGTGTGCAGTTTGCCTTTCTCGGTGCCCCAAGGCGGATTGGTGAGGATGTAATCGAACCTCAAATCGCCCAAAGCCGATTCGGCGTGAAGCAAAAAGTCCATCAGATAAATCTGAGGATAAACATTTGATTCATTGTATTTTACAATCAAATTGGCCTTGGCTATCATCACGGCCAAAGGGTCATTGTCAATGCCATAAAGTTGCTCCATTTGGGCATGGTCCGCCTTCAGCAAAAAGATGCCGCTACCGCAGCAGGGGTCGAGGAAGCGTTCACCTTGCCTCACCCGAATATCGGAAAGCATCTCGTTGACAATCACTGGCTTGGTGTAATACAAGCCCTTCAAGATACGTTGTCCTTCTGCCGTCAGCGACTGATAGACGAAGCCAATCCAATCGTCCTGACGGTTTTTCAGGATTTGTCGCGGAACGGCAATGTCAAGTCGATGATACTGCGCGTGTTCCTCAAAAAAACGGCTCTTGTTGACCTCATTGACCCGATTGTGTTCTAAATACAAGGCGCAGAGGCTGAAAATCAAGTCGTTAATGGGATAATTCGACTCTTTTAAGTCTTCCACAAAACGAGGCAAACTGGCTGCCATCACATAGCCTTCGGGCGTGATGATTTTCTGCGAGCGGCTCTTGTTGGCACGCCGCGTCAGGCGGTCGTTGCCGTCAAGCCGCAACTTGTCCCAATTGCGTTGGGTAGCATCCGAAATGAAAAAGTTAGGTTCCGTCATTATACGGCTTCGCCTTCTAAGTCCCATTAATTTGGTTTAAGGAACTGTTTGTCAATTATTTACAAAAACTGCCCAATAAGGCATGATAAAATTTTTGCAAAAGTAGGGAATTTTTTGCTTTGTAATTGTTTTTAATAATAAAAACTATCGTAAACCGACATTTTTCCTAATTTTGCCCGCACAAAAACGGACGACTATGATACTTTGTTTGGAAACGGCCACGCCGGTTTGCTCGGTCGCGCTCAACGATGGTTGCTGCACGATAGCCTTGCGCGAAACGGAAGGGCAAAACGCTCATTCAGAGAAGATTACAAACTTCATTCATGAAGTGATGGAAGTGGCCAAAATAGATTATCGACAATTGGATGCAGTTGCGGTCAGCAAGGGGCCGGGGTCTTACACGGGATTGCGCATCGGCGTGAGCACGGCCAAAGGCATTTGCTACGCCTCCGACTTGCCGCTGATGGCTGTGGACACTTTGGAGGCAATGGCCTACGGGATGAAGATGAAACTTGGAAGCCAAATCGCTGAAAATGATTTGCTTATCCCTATGATTGACGCGCGAAGAATGGAAGTGTATGCCGCCATTTTCGATGCCAACTTGAACAAAATCAACGACACGGCGGCTTTGGTCATTGACGAAAACTCATTTGAGGATTTACGAAAAGACCATCACCTTTGGCTTTTTGGTGATGGTGCGCCAAAATTAAGCAAACTCTTTGAAAACCAACCTAATGTCAGCATCATCGACGGTTTCAAGCCTTCTGCCGCCTTTATGCGTCCTTTGGCAGAAAAGGCTTTGAAAGCCCAAGAATTTGTCGATGTGGCTTATTTTGAACCGTTTTATTTGAAGGATTTTATCGCGGGAAAACCGCATGTGAAAGGGTTATAAAGATGAAACACAATGCTTTACTCGTCCTTCTCCTCTTGTCGGGAATCTGCATTTTTGCCCAAAACAAAAGCGTTTCGGAATCGCCTCACCTTTTTGAGCACGACTATCCCGTCATTGCAACGGAAAACCCAACCATCCGCGCCTTGATGGATTCGGTTTCCATCGACAGCATCGAGGCCACGATTTCGCACCTTTGCTCGTACCAAAACCGTCGTTGCGACAGTCGCCATATTTATGATGTACAAGATTGGCTTGCAGCGCGTTACAATAGCCTTGAAGGTCTCGACACGGTGATGCTTCACGACTTCAAAGTCAACAAAGAGGGCTTCCCTGAAGAAACTGCCGACAACATTCTCGCCATTCAATGGGGCCTGACAAAACCCGAAGAATACGTGATTTGCGGTGCGCATTACGACTCGTGGAACGGCGATACTGCCGACCCCGATACCGTCCGCGCCCCCGGTGCCGACGACAATGCCACAGGTGTTGCAGGTATCTGGGAGACAGCGCGTTTGCTCAGTCGATACAAGTTCCATCGTACCATCATTTATTGTAATTGGTGTGCCGAGGAAATCGGACTCATTGGAAGCGAGGCCTATGCCAAGGAATGTGCCGAGAAACGCATGGACATTGTCGGTTATTTCAATATGGACATGAACGGCTATCTGAAGGAAGGTACTGATATTCACATGCATGTGGTCTATGTGAACCAGGATTCGCTCTTGGCCAACATGTTTTTCGATGTGTGCCACACCTATTTTCCCGATATGCCAGTGCGTCAAAACTGGATGCCCCACGGCGACAGCGATTTTTCCTCGTTCAACCGCAGTGGCTATCCCGCACTTCATCCCTTCGAGGATGTACATGCCAGTTCGCCGTACATTCACACGCGACAGGATGTTTTAGGATTGAGTGTCAACAACTTGGAGCAGTCAAAACGCTTTGCCGAAATCAATTTGGCGGCGGTGGCCCATTTGGCTGGACTCACCGATGTTTCGGTGACCGAAAGCGAAGCCTGTGCGGTGGCCATTTATCCCAATCCAGCAAGAGAATCTGTCAATATTATGGCTGAGGTTGGCTTGCAGCAAGTCACCATTTACAACCTTTTGGGTCAGCAAATGGAAACAAAAACCCTGAAAGGCAAAAACAGATGTGTCATCAACACAAACGATTATCCTTCAGGGATTTACTTGGTTCATCTCGCCACGGAAAATGGTGTCGCGATGAAGCGGTTGGTGATTGAATAAAAGTTTGTTTTTCAACCCAAAGCCTTCACTCCGGCATCAATGCGCTTGAGAGTTTCTTCCTTGCCCAAAAGTTCGAGGATTTCGCCGATGTGTGGGCCTTTGCCGGCACCGACCACCATCAGGCGGAGACCGTTCATCACCAAGCCCATATTGAGTTCATTGCCTGCAATCCAATTGTTTAGCGTTTCGTCAATATTGGCCAAACTGAAAGGCTCTATGCCGTTGATGACCTCTTTCACTTTGAGCATCGTTTCAGCCGAATTTTCCTTCCAACGTTTCTTGACGGTCACGGGGTCGTACTCCGTCGGAGCCTCGAAGAAGAAGAAACTCTGATCCCAGATTTCTTTCACGAAATTGACCCTATCTTTCACCAAACCAGCCACTTTCACGGCGAAATCAAGTGAAGTTTCGATGCCTTTTTCGTCTTTCAGCCAAGCCTGATAGTCCTTGCCGACTTCCTCATTCGACTTGCGCATCAGCCATTCGTGGTTGAACCATTTCGTTTTCTCCACGTTGAACTTTGCCCCGCTCTTGCTGCAACGCTCAAGCGAGAAGGCCTGAATAAGTTCGTCCATCGTGAAGATTTCCTGCTCCGTTCCGGGATTCCAACCGAGAAGTGCCAACATATTGATGAACGCCTCGGGGTAGTAGCCCGACTGCTTGTAGCCCATAGCCGTGTCGCCGGTTTTCGGGTCTTGCCAGAACATAGGGAAAACGGGGAAACCGAGGCGGTCGCCATCGCGCTTGCTCAACTTACCATTTCCGTCGGGCTTGAGCAACAGAGGCAGGTGTGCGAATTGCGGGGCTTCCCAGCCGAAAGCCTCGTAAAGCATCACGTGCAAGGGCATCGAAGGCAGCCATTCCTCACCTCGGATGACGTGGCTGATCTTCATCAAATGGTCGTCGACGATGTTTGCCAAGTGGTAGGTCGGCATTCCGTCGCTCTTGAACAAAACCTTGTCGTCCAAGGTATTGGTTTGCACACGCACCTCGCCGCGAATCAGGTCGTGCATAACGATTTCGCGGTCTTCGGGAATCATAAAACGCACAGTGTATGGCGTGCCGTCGGCAATGAGCCTATCGACCTCTTCCTTGCTCATTGTCAAACTATTGCGTAGGTTTTTGCGTGTCTGGCAGTTATAGATGAAATTCTGCTTGTTGGCTTCGGCTTCCTTGCGGTATTTGTCCAACTCCTCGGCGGTGTCGAAGGCGATGTAGGCGCAGCCTTTGACCAAAAGATCGTCGCTGTATTGCTTATAGAGGTGCTTGCGGTTGCTCTGCTTGTAGGGGCCATATTCGCCGCCCACATAGTCACTTTCGTCGAACTTGATGCCGCACCAGTCCAAGGACTGTACGATGTATTCCTCGGCACCCGGCACGAATCGCGTCTGGTCGGTGTCCTCGATGCGGAGAATCATTTTGCCACCGTTCTTCTTGGCAAACAGGTAGTTATATAAGGCCGTTCTCACGCCCCCGATGTGCAAAGGTCCTGTCGGGCTGGGGGCAAATCTTACTCTTACTTCGTTCATTGTGATGATGATTATGTTTTGCTGAACCCAAAAACTCACCTTGGCAATGCGAACAAAAACTTCGCTATAAGATGAGTAAATCGGTTTGGTTTTGCGGCGGCAAAAATAGGAAAAACAACTCACATGACAAAATCTTCTACATTCACTTGATTAATCACCCTAAAATCCGCATTGGGGTAGGCTTTCTTGAATGTTTCAGGCATTTTCGCTTTCACTTTCGGATTCCACTTTATCTCGCAAGCGAGAATTTTGCCATCAGATTCTTCCAAATAGTCAATTTCCTGCTGTTGTTTGGTGCGCCAGAAGTAAGCGTTTGCCCATATCTCATTGTATGCCAAGTGTTTCATTCGATCGGAAACGACAAAGTTTTCCCATAATTGCCCGATGTCTTGTCGCATCTCGGGAAGCGTGAAATCTGCAATCAGCGCATTTCGGATGCCATTGTCGTAGAAGAATATCTTCCTGCTGGTTTTCAGTTCGTTACGAAGATTTCTGGCGAATGAGGGCAAACGGAAAATGACAAAGCATTGTTCCAAAAGCATAATGTACTTTTCCACCGTTTTCGCGTCCAATGAGCAAGTGTTTCCCAGCTCATTGAAAGACACTTGCGAGCCGACCTGATAGGCCAAAGCCCTAAGCAAGGTGAGCAGTTTGTCGGGATGTTTGATGTTTTCCCACGCGAGAATGTCCTTGTAAAAGTAGGCATCGGTCAATTGTTTCAGCACTTGCTTCTCATTTCCGTTGCTTGTCACCACCTCGGGATAATAGCCATAGATGAGGCGTTGGGGCAAGAGCCTCTTTTCCTTGATAAGTCCGTGATGCTGAACCATTTCCGAGAACGAAAGAGGAAACATCTGATACTGCCATTTCCGTCCCGTCAGCGGCTCATTGACCTTGTTGGCCAGTTCAAAAGCCGAACTGCCTGTGGCAATCAGTTGAATGTCTTTCATTTGGTCGGTAATCAGTTTCAGCCTCAATCCAATGTCCTTGATGCGTTGCGCCTCGTCGATGACAACGATTTTATTGTTGCCAAACTGCGCTTTCAGCCTGTCCGCCGAGGTGTTCTCAAACATTTTCTGGACATCCAATTCGTCGCCATTCAGCCAAAGGCAATCCGCCTGCCCATCCACCAAATCATTCAATAGTGTTGTTTTTCCCACCTGCCTTGCCCCTATCAATATCAGTGCCTTACCCGAAAACAGTTTGTCCTTGAATACTTCTTCAAGCCTTCTTTTGATCATAACTCATTTCATTTTGCGCCGCAAAGATATAACTTTTTTGGAATGTAATCCTTAAAAGTCGTAACTTTTTTGGAATATAATCCAATGTTTTTATTAAACAACTCACCCTGATTACCACCTACAGCCTCACCCAAGGCGGCTATTCCAACGACATCCAAAACAAAGTTACGATGGAGGATTTGTTCAGAAATGCGACGGAATAAAACGCTGTAAATAATTGTAAGACAATTGCTTGTTTAAATGACTTGGAAATTTGACTCTGAGGAAATATGCTTGAAAAAGGGGGATTTCCTCAAAAGATGCCACTATTGAATCATCACCTCAATAAAATAATTATTCACTGTATCTGAACAAAGAATTTCGGCAATTTCAAGCGTAAACAACCTTGCCCCGACTTCGTTCATGTGTGACAAATCATGCATAAGCAGGCTGTCACTATGCAAAACGATGGAATCATATTTCAATGCGTATTCATCAATTAGCACTCTCTTCAATGAATCAGACAAATGGCGATTGATAGAGTTTTTTGCAAACGACTCAACTTGTTCGTCAAAAGGAAATTGAATCAAAATCATCTGGGAATGTTTGTCATAAAGATGTTGAAGTCCCTTTGCATATGCCTTTGCTTTCCACGAGAACCAATCTTTAGGCTCTTCAAACAGAGAGTGCCACAAAGGAAGAGGCTCTGGATATACTAAACTATCTGCAAAAGAATACATCGAATGAGGTGAGTTTGAAAATGCCTTGTATCGGAACGATTTCTTGTTCAAATTAAAAATCCTAATACATTCATTTACAGAACATCCTGACAAAAACACTTCTTTTAAACATTCAATTTCAAACCCAATTCTGTTATTATCAGACAACGGATTCCTATACAAAGCACATTCGGGAAAAGCCACAACACTCGTAGCATTATTTGGAATGCTCTTCTCACTCACCAAAAAATCATATATTCCCGAACCATGTCGTGCCGAAGTTAAAACCTGCTTGCTTGTTTTCTCACCAAATAATTTCACATCAAAGCCCTGATACATCTGTGAATCACCCCAAACAAACACATTATTTTTATTGTAGATGTTTGTTTTTACAGTTAAGTAATGTAATAACAAATATACTACTACAACAAGCAAGGATAAAAGTAAGGATGCCATCAATATCTTCTTCAAAAACCTTCTCATATTCTAATATTATCAGAATTGGAAATATACAAATGGTACAGACTGACCACCTTCGAACACAATTATCAATACTATGACACAATAAAATGCCCATCGAAGCACTATGTTGTAGTTTTCTATTGATAGTCCATGCGCCTCCCTTCGCTGCAACCACTCCACCACAAGCATAACAACAATGAACAAATTCGTCGGCCACATCTCTGGCAAAGTGAAGAAACGGTAACTCGCCCGCAAAGTATCTAATTGGCACATGCCTTGCAGGTAATGTAGAACAGTAGGCATTCCAGGGGCTCGGAAGATAATCCACCCAAACACCGCCAAGAAAAACGTCAAAAGCATCTGTCCAGTTTCTTTCAATGTCGGCAGAAACCGTCCTTCGGCTACTTGGTTCGTGTACTTGCGGTTCTTGCCCGTCAATATCAGGGGCAAGAACAAAATGGCGTGGTATGCGCCCCAAGCAATGAAAGTCCAATTCGCGCCGTGCCAGAAACCGCTCAATAGGAAAATGATGAAAGTGTTCCTAATGACTTTTGTCTTTGATACACGGCTGCCGCCCAACGGAATATAAACATAATCCCTAAACCAAGTCGTCAAGGAGATGTGCCAACGGCGCCAAAACTCCGCAATGTCGCGGCTGAAATACGGCACGTTGAAATTCCGCATCAACTTTATGCCAAACAACTTGGCCGTTCCTATGGCAATGTCGGAATAGCCCGAGAAATCGCCGTAGATTTGGAAGGTGAAAAAGATGGCGGCAAGAAGCAGGGTGCTTCCCGTTTGCTCTGTGTAAGTCGAGAATACTTGGTCCACATACACGGCACAATTGTCTGCCACCACTATCTTCTTGAACAAGCCCCAAAGTATCTGCCTCATTCCGTCAACGGCGGTATCGTAGTTAAATTCCCTTTTCTTCAGAAATTGCGGCAAAAGGTTGGTCGCCCGCTCGATGGGGCCGGCCACCAGCTGCGGGAAAAACGAGATGAAGGCGAAAAAAGCAACAATGTCCTTGGTCGGCTCTATCTTTCCTCGGTAAACGTCAATGGAATAACTCAAGGCTTGGAAGGTGTAGAACGAAATGCCTACGGGAAGTATAACCTTTAGCAATAGTCCATCTGTGGAAATGTGGAACAATTGCGCAAACTCGGTGACAAAAAAGTCGTAATACTTGAAAACGGCCAAAATCAAGAGGTTCAAGACGATGTTGGCCGTGGTTATCAGCTTCTTCCGCCTTTGTAACTTATTGATTTCTAACGACTTACATCCCCCCGTTAAATTCGGGTCAATTTGCTGGTTCTCAACCCTTTGCATCAACATTCCGCTGCCCCAAGAGCAAAACGAGGTAAAGGCTATGAGCAGCAAAAAACGCCAATCCCACCAGCCGTAGAACACATAACTCGCCACGACCACGAATGCGTTCTGCAACCACAACTGCCACTTCGACTTGCTGATGAAGCGGTCGAAGACAAACCAATAGAGCAAAAAGACTATTGGAAAGAACAGAGCAAATTGGATGGAGTTGAAGAGCATATTAGGCTTGGGTTTTGCGGCGGCAAAAATACAAAAATTCTACCAATTGAAACGAAAAAAGCCCGCTGAAACCAGCAGGCTTTGTCTTGAGGTACCTGGCGGATTCGAACCGCCGTCCCCGGTTTTGCAGACCGATCCCTAACCACTCGGGCAAGGTACCCTTTTAACTACGTTGAATCTAACGATTTGCGGTTGCAAAAATACAACTTTTTGGCGAACCGCAACACTTTTCAAGAAAATTTTTTAAATCAAACCTCGCGCCGACAGTTTCAACCAGTTCCAAACGAAAAGGGCAACGAATAGCAAACAACAATATAAATAAAAGATTTTCAATTCTTTATGTCGTAAACGGGTCATGGCATAAGCCGACATGAGAATGATTAAAGGGATGGCTGGCTCGTGGTAACGCTCGGAATTGGCGGCAAACGAAAACGCAACGATAATCAAATATGACAACTCGTATGCTCCAATCAGGCTGAAATCGCGCCATTTTTTCTGTCGGAAGGCGATGGCGATGGACAGCATGGCAAAGAAGGCAAGGAAGTTGTTCACATAGGTGCTGCCGTGAATCATTTTGTTGTGTTCGGGCGATGTTTCCACCATTGGCGCAAGCGGCAAAACAAAAGCCCCGGGAGCCATTATCCAGTTTTGGGCCAGTTCGCCATGCTTCAGCCCTTGGGCTTCGTATTTTTCTGAATGGTACTTTAAATCAGAGAATTTCAATCGATAGATGAATTTCATTTCGTGACCGATAGGGGAGAGGAGGAAGGCAAAAAACAAGACCACCGTGGCTGCAAGAATGATGATTTTGCCTTTACGCCCCATCAAGTCCTTGTCGGACACCGACGCGAATACTATGAAAGCAAAAATCAGGCACATGCCGATGATGGTGCGGAAGCCAAAAGTCAAGGCGGTGAAGAGGATAGGGGCAAAAATGTTCCAAAAGGTGTATTTTTTGCTTCGGATGAGGTTATCCATGCGCTCGAGGGCAAGGATGGAGAGGAAAATCATTTCCGTTTCCTTGGTGTGGAGGCCGCAACTTTGAATCAGGATGGGCATGAACACGCACATCACGGCGGCTAATCGGCCTACTCGCTCGCTGAAGGTTCGTTTGCCCAATTTGTAAACCACGATGCAGAGATACGCGCTCATCAAAGCCTTGAAAATCCTCGGTGTCAATATGTTGCGGCCAAAAATGGTGTAAATCAAAGTCAGCCAAAGCGTGTAGACTTGGTCGGAATAGCCCATCGTGTAGGCGTTCAGATACTTGAAGATGTATGAAATGTAGCCATACCGCACGCATCTCGACAGATACAAGCCCGTTTGGTGGTACCAAAGACTGTCGCCGGCGTTGTATTCAAAGGCCTTGCCCGTTTGGTAATAGTAATAGTAGCACATCAGGAAGGCATATAGCCCTCGGATGACAAAGGCCAACAAAAAGACTTTCCATTTGAAGCGTTTCGTGTCGTCGTTTTTCCATCGGGGATAGAAAACGACAACCAAAACGAAGAAAAACAACACTTCGCCGATGCCCCACAGCATCCATTTCAGTTGCAAGGCATGACTCCTGAATACCAGACTAATGGTGACGAGGGCCAACAAATAAAGACCTATGCCAATGAGGCTGATATGTCGGAGCAGCTTGCTTCCCATCTAAAACTGGAATACGCCACCGCCGCTGTCGCGTTTTTGGGTGGCCTTGCGCAGGAGTTCTGACTTTTCCTCTGGTTGGAAGGTGCTTATCTTGCGCATGTCGGCGCGTTCCCACCAGTGAGGGACAAACTCGTGGATGAAACGGAAAAGCGAGTCGGTGGCGGTCAGCACATTGACATCGTATTTCTCGGTGGTATCGAACACGGTTTCAAACTCGCAATGGAGGATGCGCAGCGAGGGGTTGTATTCGTAGGTGAACGGGTAATAGATGGCCCCCGTCCTTTTCCTTCTCCGTTGTATGCCCTTGCCGTTTTCGAGGAAATACATCAGTTGGCCACGTGTGGTGTCGTAAGGGTTGTATGTGCTGTCTTTGTATGTGTCTTCGATGATTTGGTCGTAGTAGTCGGTGTTCCAATGCGTCAGTCTACTCAATCCGAAAACGCAGTTGGTCAAACTCTGGATTTCGAGGATGTTTTGCGAGAGGAACATGGAACGCCTGACATGACCGTGCCTCGAATCGACTGTGAAAGTTGCGCTTCTGAAGGTTTCGCCATCGTAGGGTTTCACGCTCACGATCAGGATGCTGTCGCTTGCCCTGCCCGACATGGGCGAAATTTCGTACCAGTCGGCATCATTGCTGCGGGTGATGTTCCATTTGCAGTTTGCACGGACGATGATGGTGTCGGAAGAGGCTTGCTCGGGAAACCAGATTTCTTGTTTTGAAACCCAGATATGCTCTTCTTCACACGACACGAGGCTTGTCAAAGCTATGGCGACTAAAGCCAATAGGATAATGGTCTTTTTCATTTTGGATTTTGTGTTGTCAGAATTGGAATATGCCTCCTTGTCCTTTGCGCTTGGTGGCGGCGCGACGCAAGAAGGCCCTTTCGTTGGGCTGAATGGTGCCTATCTTGCGCATGTCGGCGCGTTCCCACCAGTGTGCCCTGTATTCGTGCATGAAACGATAGAGTGAATCGCTGGCAGTCAGCACATTGGCATCGTATTTCTCTTCCTCGTCGTTGATGGTTTCAAATTCGACATGCAAGATTTGTGTGATGGGGTTGTAGTCGTAGACAAAAGCGTAATACACCGCCGTGTCGTTGTGGTGGTCGCGTTGCACCCCCGTGCCGTCGGCGAGGAAATACATGAGATAGCCCGTCGAGGTGTCGTAAGGGTCGTAGATTTTGTGCTTGTAGGAGTCTTCGATGATTTGTTCAAAATAGTCGGTGTTCCAGTGCTCCAGTTCCATCACGCCGAACACTTTGTTTATCATGCCGTCGAAATCGAGTTTGTTTTGCGAAACGAAAATGGTGCGTCTGACGTGTCCTCCGGGCGAGGAGATGACAAATGTCGAGCCTCTGTAGTCGGCATCCTCCAAGGCGGTCACGGTCACGAGGAGGGAGCCGTTTTTCGTTCCCTCAAGGGGCGTGATGGTGTACCAGCTGGCGGTGTCGTTGCGAATCACTGTCCAATCGCAATTGGAGGTGATGTCGAGGGTATCCGTTTGGGCATCAAGGCCAAACCAGAGGTTTTGCGTCGACACTCTGATTATATCTTCCTCTCGGCAACTCGTGAATGTGGCTGCCACGACCATCAAGGCCAATGTCAAAAGTTTGGTTGTCTGTTTCATATTCATATTGCTTGTGATTTAGGGCGCAAAAGTACACATTTTTTATTTTCCGAGCCGTTTTTGCTTAGTTTTCTTGGGTGTGTCGGCCAGCATCTCAAAGTCCATCTTGTGCTTGAAGAGGTCGACGGCTTTCACGCGGATGCGCACCTCGTCGCCGAGTTGGATGACGCGCCCTGTTTCCTGCCCGATGACGCGGAAGTTGTCGTCGTCGAGGTAATAATAGTCGCCGGGAAGGTCTTCATAGCGCACCAAGCCTTCACATTTGTTGTCCTTCAGTTCGACGAAAAGCCCCCATTTGCTCACGCCCGAAACCAAGCCCTCAAACACACTCCCGATTTTGTCTTGCAGATATTCAGCCTGCTTGTATTTGATGGACTGGCGTTCCATGTCTTCGGCCTGCTTTTCCATTTCGCTGGAATGGACGCACATGTCCTCGTAGTGTTTCTTGTCAGCCGAGCCTTGACCCTCAATGAGATACCTTTCAATCAGGCGATGCACCATCAGGTCGGGATAGCGTCGGATGGGGGAGGTGAAGTGGGTGTAGTAGTCGAATGAGAGGCCGTAGTGCCCGATGTTGTCGGTGCTGTAGATGGCCTTGGCCATGGTGCGGAGTGCCACGGTTTGGATGAGGTTTTTCTCGCCCTTGCCTTCCACGTCTTCAAAAAGTTTGTTGTACGACCTTACCAAGGTGCTGCGGTTGCTGAGGTCCATTGAGTAACCAAGGCGCGAAATCAACAGCATGAACTTGTTGAGTTTCTCTGGGTTGGGTTCGTCGTGGATGCGGTAGACGAAAGTGTTGTTGTGCCATTTGCTGTCGGGCTTGCCGAAGGTTTCGGCAACGGTGCGGTTGGCCAACAGCATGAAATCCTCAATCAATTCGTGGCTTTCGTTTTGCACGCGGACGTAGGTATCGATGGGTTTCTTGTTCTCGTCCAAGATGAACTTCACCTCCTCCGAATGGAAGTTGATGCTGCCCAAGGCCATGCGTTGCTCACGCAATTTGGTGGCCAAGTTGTGGAAAGTCAGGATTTCGTTCTTGTAGTCGCCTTCGCCGCCCTCAATCATGGTTTGCACCTCCTCGTATGTGTATCTGCGGCACGACTTGATGATGGTCTTGCCAATCCAGCGGTCGTAAATCTTGGCTTCGTCGTCCATCTCGAAGACCACGCTGAAGGTCAGTTTTTCCTCATCAGGACGGAGCGAACAGACGTTGTTGCAGAGTTTTTCGGGCAGCATGGGGATGGTGCGGTCGACCAGATAAACTGAAGTGCCACGATCCAAGGCTTCCTTGTCGATGGCCGAGCCGGGACGGACATAGTGCGACACGTCGGCGATATGCACGCCCACCTCCCAATGGCCGTTGGGCAGTTTCTGCAAACTGATGGCATCGTCGAAGTCCTTGGCATCGGCGGGGTCGATGGTGACGGTGAACACTGTGCGGAAGTCGCGGCGTTTTTTTGTCTCGTCCCTGCTGATTTTGGAGGGAATCTTACTTGCCTCTTTTTCAACCTCTTCTGGAAATTCTATCGGGTACTCATGGGCGGCCAAGATGCTTTCCATTTCCACATCGTTCTCGCCGGGCTTGCCCAGCACACGTGTGATTTCGCCGAAAGGATTGCCCGAGCCATCGGGCCAATCCACAAGGTGGGCGATGACCTTTTGGCCGTCTTTCGCGCCGTGCAGGTCGCCTCGCGGAATGAAAATATCAACTGGCATCCAATCCACATCGGGGCGGACATAAACATAGCCATGCGAAATGCTCAACACGCCCACGAAGTCGGTGTGGCGGCGTTCCAACACCTCCACGATTTCGCCTTCGGGCTTAGAATTATTCCTTTTCGGGAACATGGCCACACGTACGCGGTCGCCATGCAGTGCCTTGTAAGTGTTGTTGGCGGCGATGAAAATGTCCTCGCCGTCTTTGTCGTCGCGAATAACGTAGGCCTTGCCCGTCGATTTCATTTCCACCGTGCCTTCCACATATTTCGTCTTAGGCCCAAACTGCGCCATGCCTTCCGCGCTCATCACATAACTGAAAGGCCGTTCCTCGCGCAGCAAGCCTTTGTCATTCAGGTCGATAAGCAAGTTGTAGACCACATCCTTGCCCGCTTGGTCCTTGATGCCCATGATTTTGCAGACCTGTTTGTAGTTCTTCGGGCGGAACGGTTGGTCGGCGAAAATGCCCAAAATCACACTCGTAAAAGTGCTCAGTTTATTCTCAATTTTCTTCTTTTTCGGCATAATGATTCGATTTGTTGGGCGCAAAGATAGGAAAATCCATGAAAAAAAGACGATGCCCAACGAAGGACACCGTCTTTTTCGTCGAAAAAAAGTCTGTCGATTCCCTTTATTAATCGACTTGCTTCTTGCTTCCCGTCTGGAAAATCAGGGTTTTGGGCTGGGTTGCCATAGATTTATAGGTGTAGCCCTTCCCCGGTTCAAAGGTAAAGGTGTTGGGCAGCCAATTACCGTTCCTATAAACAGCCGATCCGCCTTGTGTCTTGATGTTGTCGCCATTGGAAGGTTCGAAGCCGGCCAATGCTTCAGCCACCGTCTTGCTTTCCGAC
>CACXUM010000002.1 GCA_902770835.1 uncultured Bacteroidia bacterium | reverse complement strand
CGAGGCGCTGGGGATCGACAGCGAGAACTATCTGTTCCACCAGCTGTCCCAATACGGGGACGAGATGCCCAACCTCATATCCAGGAGGCAGTACAACGACCGCCGCAAGCTGACGGCGGGACTGTGCGAGGAAATCCGCAAGAGGATTGCCGAGGAAATCGACGGTGGCGAGGACTGCTTCATCGTCGACTCGAAGCCCATCGAGGTGTGCAAGCCTGCCCGTTCCAAGCGATGCGCCATGGGCAGGGGCGACATCGGCCGCGCACCGTCATACGGCTACTGCGCCTCGCAGAGAAAGTTCTACTACGGCTACAAGCTGCACGGGCTGACAGGAACGAGCGGCGTGTTCCACTCCTACGACATCACGGCGGCCAGCGTTCATGACATCAACTACCTGAACGACATCAAACTGGAGTACCACGACTGCGGCATCATAGGCGACAAGGGATACCTCAGCGCAGAGGTGCAACTCGACCTGTTTGAGACGGCCAACATCCGCCTCGAGACACCTTCGCGCTCCAA
The DNA here is from genome assembly GCA_902770835.1 of uncultured Bacteroidia bacterium. Lineage (GTDB taxonomy): Bacteria > Bacteroidota > Bacteroidia > Bacteroidales > F082 > Limimorpha. The sequence continues at coordinate 106,191 of CACXUM010000002.1, read as the reverse complement.
CCAGAAGAACGCCAAGCCTTTCCCAACCACATTCCGAAAGGTGTGCAAACGCATCGAGACCAACTTCTCCCAGCTTTGCGACCAGTTCCTCTTCGTCCGCAACTACGCCAAGAACGTGGACGGACTGTTTACCAGGATCATCGGTAAAATCACCGCGTTTACCGTGTTACAATACATCAACAAAACAAACAACAAACCTATTGGTCAAATTAAATATGCGCTACTTTAATTCCGCCAACGAGTTTCAAGTTCCACTGCAGGTAGCAGGTTGCAATGGAGAGCTCAATATCGTCCATAGTGGTCTCAAGCACCTCGCCATCAGAACTAAACACAACTGATTTCCAGTTTTCCGCGATTTTCAGTTGGGATTTTATAAGTGCTTAAATTCCAATAAATTCTCTTTCAAAAATTTGCGTTTTTGGGTGTCCCGTGCTATTTTTGCGGCATGTTTGTGCGTCGGAAGGTCAACAAGTCGGGCAGTACCAGCGTCCAGGTGGTGGACAAGAGCTGTGGCGGATACCGTGTCGTGTGCAGCCTTGGGGCGACGATCGAGGAATGGGAGATCCGGCGTCTTGAGGCCAAGGGGAGGCAATATGTCAAGGAACACAGCCACCCCGAGCTTCCCCTTTTCGGCCAAGGCATTGACTACAGGCTTGAGGAGCTGGTCTCCGGCTTGGGCAACAGCCAAGTGCAGGTAATCGACCCCGAGGTGATCTACGGGAAGCTGTACGACGAGATAGGGTACGGCGCCGTCGGCAGCAGGATGTTCAGGCATCTGGTCGTCTGCCGTCTGTTCAATCCGGGGAGCAAGCTCAAGACCATCGACTACCTTGCCCGGTACCTGGGGGAGAGCTACAGCCCTGACCAGATCTACCGTTTCCTGGACAACCTCTGCCACCGCAAGGGAAAGGCTTCGGACGAGCCCGACATCAAGAGCCTTGTCGAGCGCATCAGCTTCGAGAAGACGAAGCAGGAGTGCGGAGGATGGGGCAGCACATGAAGCGTGTCGGCACCGTCAACACGAGGACGGACGGCGGCTTCGTCGCCCAGTCTGCGGTGTACAAGACGAGACGCTGCGAGGGATGCCCGCTGCGCTGGGGGTGCTACAAGGGCATGGCCCCCGCAAGGACCATAACGGCCAACCACAGCCTGATGGAGCTCAAGCGACAGGCGCGGGAGAGGCTCACCTCTGGGAGGGGGCTCGAACACCGCTCGCGGCGTCCCATAGAGCCCGAGGCCGTCTTCGGCCAGATGAAGCACAACATGCAGTACAAGCGCTTCCGGCACTTCGGCAAGGACAAGGCCGCCATGGACTTCGCCTTCTTCGCCATCGCCTTCAACACCAAGAAAATGGCCGCAACCATGAAAAAGGCGGCATGAATGCCTTTTACACCTCTCATATGCGCCATAGTGGCAGATCACACGGCCTCTTTTCGGCCTCATGGAAGGCTTCTGCCCATAAATGCAAAAAACGCGGCATGAACCTCTCGATGGCTCACAACCGACCATACGAGACATAAAAAGAGGATGTGACTGTTTTGACACACCCTCATGTCATTGACGACGATTGGGCAAACTTGAAATATACGTCCTGTTTTCCTCGCAATAATACACAAAATTTCTGCCAAGCATCAAATTGCGCCCTGTTTTCCGTATTTTTGCGCTCAATAACTATTAAAATCTCAAGGATTATGCTACAAAAAGGAACAAAAGCCCCTTATTTCGAGGGCAAAGATGAAAATGGTAATCTCGTGAAACTGAGCGATTTTGCCGGAAAGAAATTAGTGCTTTACTTCTACCCCAAGGATAGCACGCCGGGCTGCACCGCTGAGGCCTGCGACCTGCGCGACAACTATGAGCGTTTCCTCGCTTTGGGTTATAATGTGCTGGGCGTGAGTCGCGACAGTGCCGCCTCGCACCAACGCTTCATTGCCAAATACAACCTGCCTTTCCACCTCATCGCCGACACCGACTTGTCGATTTTGAAGGCTTACGAGGCATGGGGCGAGAAAAAGATGTACGGAAAAGTGACCGAAGGCACGCTTCGCACAACTTATGTCATTGACGAAGAGGGCGTTATCATCGATGCCATTGGAAAAGTCGACACAAAGAACCATACTTCACAAATTCTATAAGACATGAAAAAGATTATTATTATAGGAACGATGGCCGCCATTCTGTTTTGCGGTAGCCTTCAAATCAAGGCACAAAACAGCGGCATTACTCAGTATTTCGGCAAGGAAGAGATGCCTAACCTCATCAAATGCCTGCCTCCTCCGCCCGACACCATAGGGACTGATTTTGCCAACGACATCATGCGCTATATGTGGGGCAAGATGCAGCGCAACGACTCGGTTCGCGCCGCTCTCGTGTTTCGCGATGCGGTATGGGACTATGACTCGCTTTTTGCCGTCTTTAGTGTGCCTTTCGGCCTCGAAATCTCAAAAGAAAGCACGCCCGATATTTACAAACTCATGGTGAACAGCCTCTCCACCATCGACCAAACGCGCGTCGAGCCGAAGGCTTTCTACCATCGCAAGCGTCCGTTTGAACGTTTCCATGAGCACATGCTTACGAGATATGAGGAGGCTGAATTGTCAGGTGAAGGCTCCTATCCCTCAGGCCACAGCCAGCGAGGCTATGCTGCCGCTTTGCTGCTTTCAGAGGTCAATCCGGCCAATGCCGACACCATTATGGCTCGAGGTTTTATGTATGGCGAGAGCCGTGTCATTGCAGGTGCCCATTGGCAGAGCGATGTGGACGCCAGCCGACTTTGTGCAGCCATTGGCCTCGCCCGACTGCACACCAGTGAGACCTTCCTCGCACAACTTGGCAAGGCTCAGGCTGAGTTCAAAAGACTGACAGGGGCTTTGCCATCAACGGAAGATTGCAGCCAATTCGTGAATTTGGCCGATGCCGTTCCCGATGCCATTTTGGAGATTCGCTATTACAGCACCTACAATTTCGTCGGGAAGCGGGTGGATGGCTATTTGGAGCCTGTCGCATTGCTGACCCGTCAGGCCGCCGACAGCCTTCGCGCCGTGAGCGACGATTTGAAGGAACAAGGCTATCGCCTGAAGATATACGATGCCTACCGTCCACAATGCGCAGTCGACCATTTCGTGCGCTGGGCTTCAGATGTCAACGACACCCTTATGAAGCCTTATTTCTACCCAGAAGTGCCTCGCGACAGCCTTTTTGAATTGGTCTACATTGCCGATAAGAGCAGCCACACTCGCGGTTCCACAGTCGATTTGACCTTGTTCGACATGAGGACAGAAAAAGAAGTCGATATGGGCGGCACTTTCGACTGGTTTGGCCACGAAAGCCATCCCGATTTTGGCGGAAACCCCGAAACAGGCGAGTTCAATGACAACGGCAAAATCACCGCCGAGCAGTTCCATAACCGCATGATTTTACGAGAGGCTATGCTGCGTCACGGCTTCAAGCCTTTTGATACGGAGTGGTGGCACTTCACTTTGGAAAACGAACTGTTTCCTGATACTTACTTTACTTTCCCGGTGAGGAAACTTCAACCTTAAGCATCAGTTTTTCCATCTCATAAATCCTTCGTTCACCTCGTGGTGGCGGATTTGTGCAAAAGTAAAATCGATGCCCAAGCCGACGATATACGACACCTCCAGCATCGGTGAGGCGCGGTTCAGCCGCTCCACCAATGGGGAGGTCGAGACCTTTTCGTATAGTAATGGTTTCTGAGATAATTCGACTGGCAAACCTTAGTTTAACATCGAATCACGCCGCAAAATTAGAAAACACCTGTTTCAAATCGCGGTACAGACTCAAAGTTTTTTCATTTTTCACATGAATTTCGATGTACTACACACGAATTATCAAAAATCATAATTGATGACAATCCGTGTTCAATTACCTGATAATTCATATTTGATCAGTGCAGATGGTGTTCACCAACCAAATGCATTCCTTGAATAATGCGGGTGTTTTCATAATTCACTCATTTTGTTCATTTACCAAGCCCTGAAATCGCAGATTCGACGAAGTCAAAGGGCGACCCTACCTCATCGGGGATTTCAATCCCCGCAAAACAAAAGCGTCGGTGTATTACCTAATCGGAGGTTTCAACCTCCGTTCAAATCCTCTTCCTCCTCCAGTCCGCCTTCCAGATGTAAACCAACGAAATCAGGCCGATGGAGATGTTGTAGACCCACTCGGCAGTCCACACGCCTGCAATGGTCGAGGTCTTCGACATCAGATAGACATAAATGATGTAGGCAATGAGGATGCCAAACTCCAAAGCCATAGCCGCCGTAGTGTTGCCTGTGCCCGAAACGGCCTCGAAAAAGGTCATGGAGAAAGCCCCCAACAGCGTGGCCACACAAATCACATAGACCGATGGAATAGCAGCCTGCGCCAAAGTCATGTCGTCAGTATAAATCTGCAAGACCAGATGCGGAATGGCCGCAACCACAGCGACCAAGACAAGACCACACAAGAAACTGTTTTTCACCACTTTCCATACAGTCGCCATCACCTCGTTGCTCTTGCCTTCGCCGATGATGCGGCTCGTCAGGGTGTTGGCGGTCGAAGCGAAGGCGATGCCCGGAATGATGAGTATCATATAAGTGCTGCGCACCACCGACGAAACACCGATGGCCGTCTCCCCCATCTTCTCAATCATCACGAAGAAGATAAACCATGCGCCGAAGGAGAACAACCGCTGAATCATGCTCGGAAAGGCCACTTTGAGGATGTCGCCCATCAAGGCGGGCTGCCACTTGTGCCAACGGAACATGCCGTATTCCTCGTGCGGAATCTTGACGTAGGTGTAAATCCAGAAGAAGCAGAACGCCGTGATTTCGGCCATCAGCGAGGCCAAGGCCGCGCCGCCGATGCCCATTTCGGGCAAACCTGCGTTGCCGAAAATCAATGCCCAGTCGAAAAAGATGTTGACGATGGCCATAATGATGGTCGAAAAAGTGATGACCTTGGTGCTGCTGATGCCGACATAGAACGAGCGGAACAGGAAGTTGAACACCACGAACATAATGCCGAACTGCCTGAATCTCAGGTACTCGCTCGCTGCCGCATAAATGTTTTCGGACTCGATGATGATGTGCAACAACTTGTGGCTGAAGAAGAAAAGGATGCTGAACAGGAACAGGCCCAATCCCAGCACGAACAAGGCCCCGTGCTGGAACACCACGCCGATTTTGCTGAAGTTGCCCTCGCCGAAACGCCGCGCTATGAAGATTTGGATGCCCACGGCAAAGCCCATCGCCAAGGTGGTGAAGACGAAATAATACAAGCCCGCCATCATCGACGCGCTCAATTCTATTGTGCCGAGGTGACCGAGGAAGGCTGTGTCGGTGAAGGTGATGATGGTTTGCGCAAGGTTGCCCAACATGATGGGATATGCGATGCGCCAGATTTCGCGGTTCGAAACGGTGGTTTTAATCATGCGGCAAAAATAGGAAAAAATCTCACGCAGAATTCGCTGAATTAAATGAAGCGCAAAGCGACCCTATGTTTGCGTCCGGCAGGTTCTGCGAGTTCTGCGCATTCTGCGTGAAAAAAATCTACTTCGCGTGAAGCGCAGCGTATGCCTTCCCCAAATGCTCCGTGATGTCGCCAGCCATCAAAGCCTCCTGTCCTATCTCCTCGGCGGCAAGATCGCCAGCAAGACCGTGGAGATAAACGCCCAAAACGGCGGCTTCCTCGGGCGAATAGCGTTGCGCCAAAAGCGAAAGGATGATGCCCGTCAGCACATCGCCGCTGCCAGCCGTGGCCATGCCGGGATTGCCTGTGGTGTTGAAGAAAATAGTGCCGTTGGGCAGCGCAACCGTAGTGTGAGCACCTTTCACAATGACGACAAGGTTGCATTTCGTGGCCAGTTCCCTTTGCTTTTCAAGACGTTCAAACGTGGTCGCAGACTTCCCTACCAAGCGTTCAAACTCCTTGGGATGCGGTGTCAGTATCGTTTTTGAAGGCAAGAAAGCGAGCCAAGTCGGGTTGTCGGAGAGGATGTTCAAGGCATCGGCATCCATGACTAACGGCACTTGCACTTCTTGGATCAGGCGTTTCAATGCGCGGACGGTTTCCTCCGCCTTGCCCAATCCCGGACCTACGCCCACAGCGGTATAGGCATCCAAATGGCCGAATGTCGAGAAGCAGGTTTCGGATTCGTCGGAGTCAATCATGGCTTCGGGGATGGCAGTCTGCAAAGGCAGTTGCGCCACCTTGGGCAGGTGAACACTCAACAGACCCACACCCGTGCGCAAACATGCTTTCGCGCCAAGCAAAGCCGCGCCCGTCTTGCCTTCGGAGCCGGCAATCAGCAGAGCGTGGCCGTATGTGCCTTTGTGGGAGTATTTTGTGCGGTTGTGTAGTATCGGTTTCACCATCGCCTTGACGGTCAGCAGGTTGTTGGTCTCCACCTCTTCCAAATAGCGCGGGTGCAGACCGATGTCCAAAACCTCAAAGTGGCCCACATACGGGTCGTTTTCGGGCAAGAGGAAAGCCAACTTGGGGTTTTGGAAAGTCAACGTGTAGTCGGCCTTGAAGATGAAGCCCAAGGCACTGGGCTGGTCGGCGAAAAGGCCCGATGGGATGTCGATGGCCACACGGATGGCCTTGCTTTGGTTGAGGTAGGCAATCAGGTCGGCGGTCACGCCCTGCGGCGGACGGTTGAGGCCCGAGCCGAAGATAGCGTCGACCACCACATCGTTGGCATCGACTTTCGGGAAGTCGTCCTCGGTGAGGATGTCGAACATCGGCACCTTGGTCTCGTTCACGAGGCGGTAGTAGTTCACCTCGCAGTCGTGGCTCATACGGTCGCTGTAGCGCACCATAAACACCTGCGGGACAATCTCTTGCTCATTGAGCAATCGGGCCACCACGAGGCCGTCGCCGCCGTTGTTGCCCATACCGCAGAAGATCTTGATGGTCTTCTCGCGCGGCGCACGACGGTAGAGCCACTCGAATACTTTCGTGGCCGCCCGTTCCATCAAATCGACGGACTCGATGGGTTCGTTTTCTATCGTGTATTTGTCCGCTTCGCGGATTTGTTCTACTGAAAGGATTTTCATGTTGTTTTTATTTAGGTATTGCCTTCGGCAAGAAATCGTTCAAAAATCTGTTTTCAAAAATCTTTCAAAATCAACAATTACAATAATACTTATTCAAAATACTCATACCTAAACACTTCAAAACGATACACCAAACCTTCTTCCCACTGTATGTGCGCTATGCGATTACCTTGTTCATCATAATAAAGCATAATTTCTTGTCCGTATTCATAGTTTTTTCCATGATGATTGGCATTATACTCCACAAACCGAGTATCCTTATTATATCTCCAAACTTTTTTAGTTTTCCACGGATATTTATCTCCCTCCCCTACTTCTTCAACAACTCTACCTAATTCATCAAACTTTAACTTTATTGTTGTTATTGAGTTGTTGTGATTAGAAATACTTATCTCTTCAATAGGAACACCATCTTTATTACGGGAAACTCTTTTTTCGTACTTTGACTTGATTCGACTTACACTCTTAGATTTAAGCGAGCCATACCACATAGTTGTTTTACTATCCTCTCGTATTATGCTGTCATTCCTATCATACTTATATCTATTCTTAGTTCTGCTTTTGAATAACCCTGATTCATTCAAACCATAGTTTTCTTCCTGAAAAAAAGTGATATTTCCTCTTGAATTATATTTACGATGACCCCTAAACATAGGACCACAATACTCCGTCTCATGCAAAACACCTTTCTTGTCGTATTCAAATTTTTCATGAAAAAGAATCGAATCATCATCCTGATCAAGGCCTTTCATCATGTATTCCGACAAATGGCCCTCCATGTCATAAATCCATTGGATTGAACGGCGATGCATCATATTATCCAGATACCTTTCTTCCAAAAGTCTGCCATGTTTATCGTATTTGTAATAGACCGTATCATTGGGCACATCTAATGGCCAGTCAATATCATTGAATGTTTCATCAGACACTATGTCTATCTCTTTTATCCTTCTCAAAATGTGTCCTTGATTATCATATTCATTTTGGTACCTCGCAACACTTCCTTCACTAAACTCTTCGACATGGTACCCAAAAGAATCATATTGATACTCATCATAGTATATTTTAGTTTTATCAGTTTTGATACTGTCAGCAAATCGAAGCATCCTGTCAGCATCAAAGCCGCATAGATAAAACCCTCTCATAAAAGCATCATAACTAACGGAATCACTATTAAAACGATAAGTATACAAATCATATTTCTTGACCTTGCCTTGCAAACCATCCTCTTCCCAATCTGTTTTTTGCCCATAGGCATTCCCAACCGAGGCAATCAGCACAAGTAATACTATATTTTGAAATCGTTTCATTGCATAATGCAATTAAATGACCTAAATTTGCGCAAAATTACAAATAAAAACGGGATGAAAGCAACACATTCGTTGAGGATTTGGAAAAAAGTTGCAAAAAAGGCATTGAAATAGTGGAAAAAAGTTGTAATTTTGCATCGTAATTAGTGGAAAAAAGTTGCAAAAATGCTTAAAAGAAAGGCAATAAGAAACCTCGAAAGTTGGTATAAATCAACGCATAAGAAAGCCGCTTTAGTAACTGGAGCGCGTCAGGTTGGAAAAACAACCGCCATTAGAGAGTTTGCCCGTCAACATTACAAGCATTTCGTGGAGGTCAACTTCGTGAAACGTCCCATTGCGCGACAGGCTTTTGACGGCGACCTCGACACCAGCACCATCGTGGCCAATCTTTCTGCAATGGGTTTCGGGCCTTTCATCGAAGGTCAGACGTTGGTCTTTTTTGACGAGATCCAAGAGTGTCCCAATGCCCGTACCGCCATCAAGTTTTTGGTTGAAGAACATCGTTATGACTTCATTGAGTCTGGCTCGTTGTTGGGCATCAATTACAAGGAAGTGCCTTCCTATCCTGTCGGGTTCGAGCAAGAATACATCATGTTCCCTCTTGATTTTGAAGAATTTCTATGGGCAAAGGGCATTGGAGAGGAAACCGTTCAACTGATGCGACATTCATACGAGACCCAACAGCCCCTACCCGAGTTCATCCACAACCAACTCTTCAAATATTTCCGTGAATTTCTTGTGGTTGGAGGGATGCCAGAGGTTGTGCAAACTTACATGGACAACGATGATTTCAGGCTAACGACAGACGTACAGCGTTCCATCTTGACCACCTACAGGGCCGACATCTCGAAATATGCGGGCAAGGCACAAACCCTCGTCAAGCGCATTTTCGACGCCATTCCATCCGAATTGGGCAAACAAGACAAGCGTTTTGTCCTTGCCGACATCGAACAAGGCGCCTCTCGCAGAAAATACGAAGACCCGACACAATGGCTTATCGACGCGGGCATTGCTTACTATTCCTTCAACACTTCCGCCTTTGAGCTGCCTTTTGAAGCAACAGAAAACCGCAAACTATATAAACTATATATGGTCGATACTGGATTGCTCAGCCGTTTGTTGCTCAAAGGACTGCAATTCAACGTGATGAACGGGGCAATTGACGTCAACGAAGGTGCCTTGACCGAAAACTTTGTGGCATGCGCGTTGTCGGCAAAAGGCTTTCCTTTGCATTATTACGACCGAAAGAGCAAACAGGAATTGGATTTCATCATCGAAGAGAATAACGCCATCACCATCGTTGAAGTCAAATCGGGCGATGATTTCACCCGACACGCCTCACTTGATGCAGCCATCAGGCTACATAAGGAAAGAATCGGAAGGTCTATCGTCTTTTGCAAGTCCAATGTCGTTGAAAAAGACGGTGTGCTATATCTTCCGCTGTATATGTCGATGCTGTTATAAAGCAATCAGTCCGCTTCGCGGATTTGATTGACCGAGAGGATTTTCATAGTTTTAGTGTTTTTATGGTATCGGCTTCGCCGAGAAATGCTTTGCATTCGGCGGAGCCAAATCGTTCAAAAATCTGTTTTCAAAATCTTTCAAAATCAATAATCTGCACAAGGATCACTCGTAATATTCATATCGATTCACATTGAAATAGTATTCCGAACTATTGCCAGGCATCCATTGTATATGTGCTATACAGTTTCCGTGTTCGTCATAGAAAAACAGGCTTTCATGGTCAAACTCAAGATTCTCGCCCAAATAAACAGCATAATATGACCAGAATTCTGTATCTCGAAAATACTTCCAAACCCTTTTATAACGCCCTGGATTAACATGCTTGTTTGTTTTTTCTTCATCAACAACCCTACCCCTATCATCATATTTCTTCTTGATTATGAAATAAGGAGACGATGCTTTATCTTCATATTTCTCAAATACTTCTTCAATAGGAAATCCTTCTTCATTACGAGAAATCATCCTTACAGAATTCGACTCCATCTTTACTTTGGAATGATTGGTCGTAATACCAAAACGTTCAACGACTTGTCCTGTTGAGTCTATCTCTTTCCACACGGTATCTTTAACCGTGGAGGTAACCCATCTCGTCTCTCTTCTAATCTCTTTTATTATGCTGTCATTCCTGTCGTATTGGTAACTTGTTGTTATTTCTACATAAGGCGTAAAAGGGCCCCAATTATATGTCCTTTCAAAAACGACATTCCCTTTTGAGTCGTATTCGTAATATCCACTTCTGTTACCTTCCATCCTGTTATCAAAAATCTCTTTCTTCTTTAAGACACCTTCCTTGTCATAGTCATATTTTTCAAGGATAAGAACTGTATCCATTTCAGTATCCTTGTAAATGTATTCCAAAAGACGACTGTCCAAATCATATCTCCATAGATGTATTCGATTCCGATACTTTCTTTTCACAAGCCGACCAACTTCGTCATACTCAAAAAAAATGATGTCTATTGGCTCATTCTCTACCACAATTCTCTTATTCAATATACGACCATAGTCATCATATTCATTTATATAATGGCTATCATGCAACTTCGTGAATTGTCCCAATGAGTCATATTCACTACTAGTATTGTGATAAGTGTCTTTTTCTGTTCTGATACTGTCAGCAAAACGGAGCATTTTATCCACATCAAATCCGCAGAGATAAAACCTTCTCATAAATTCATCGTGGTTGATGGAATCGCTAATATCAAATTCATAATTATACTCAGCAAATGTTTTCACCTTTCCTTGCAAATGATCAAATTCCCAACCATTTTCCTGCCCAAAGGCATTCCCTGCCAGAGCAAAAATAATATTAGAAAGGATAATACTATTGAAAACCAATTTTCTCATTATCACATTGATTTTGAACAATTTTAATAATGATTTTTGACAGATTTCTTGCGAAGCAATCCCTTCAGAGTTTCTTCCAACTTTTCTTTTCCCTCAAACAATATCCCCGTGATGCCCAAAGCATTCGCCGCTGCCACATTATTCGGGTTATCATCAATGAAAACCGTCTCCTCGGCCTTGATGCCGAAGCGTTGCAAAGCCAGTTGGAAAATCCTCGGGTCGGGCTTCATCACCCGCTCGATGCCCGAAATCACCATGTCCTCCATAAGGTTGAGGACGGGATAGACTGGCCGCACCAAGGCGAAGGTCTCCTCAGACCAATTGGACAGCCCGAACACACAGAAACCTTTGGCTTTCAATTCCTTGACATACTCCTCCATACCAGGTATCTGCCCGCCCATCATCTTCATGAACTCACCGTAATACAGTTCGATTTCCTTTTTCCACTCGGGATGCTCGGCGATGAGTTCCTCAACACCTTCCGCAATGGGTTTGCCGTTGTCGTGCTGGGCATTCCATTCGTAAGTGCAGATGTGGGTGAGGAACCATTCGGCCTTGTCTACATCGCCGAAATATGGGTCATAGAGGTAATGCGGGTTCCAGTCGAGGAGCACGCCACCGTAGTCGAATATTAGGTTTTTGATCATAGTCAGTTCTTTTCGTTGATTTGTTTTTGTTCGTCTTCTTCTGCTGCTTTCAGTTTCATAGCCTCTTTCGCGTTCAGCGAAGTCACCACGGGCTTCCCCGTTTTGGTTTCCAACTCCATGCGGGCGTGGCGGGCAATCTCGCCGCCTTGACGTGCCACATCCATGTGCTCGCCAAAAGTTTCGGGGTTTTGGCTTTCTGAAATATCCTTGGTGGAGAGTTCAGCCAGCATATTCAACACAAGTTCGCGGTTAGTCATATTGTCGCGCAGGTTTTCTTTCTTCAAACCTTTGAATTGCTTGTATTCCTTGGCCGTCATGCCTGACCATGTGCTATAAATGATGTCCGTCAAAGTCGCGAATTGAACTCCTTCCTGCAAACCTCGTTTCTTCCATTCATCCGTCAAGTCCTTTCGGATTTCAATCGACTTCAGCCGCTGGTTAATCCAAGCATCGGAATAGCCCAAACGCTTGTAGTCCATCATAGCCTGCTCAATGCTCAGTTCAGGGTCTTGCATCTGGTCAAGACGTTGTGCCGCCACCTGCGCCATCCATTGCTTGAAAGGCTCAGCCTTGGGTGATGGGATGGATTGGATAAGACGAAGAAGTTGCTCTGTATCAGCGACATCCGTCATTCTCATCTTGCCATCAGGAGCGAGCATTTTCAAAGCGTTACAATTTGTAACGGTTTCATTTCCCTCATCCTTTAGACGCTTTTTCAACACGCGCCAATAGGTTTGTGGATTAGGGCTGTCTGTCAAAACTGCGACAGCGTCAATCACTGAAAAATACCATTTTTCTGCCTCATCGTCCCAAAGGGCGCGGACTTTCTTTTCCTCGAAAAGCTGTATTCTGTTGTGCTGGGTCATAATTCCTTGATTTTGCCGCAAAGTTAGCGAAAAATTCAATACAAAAACCCGAACAGCCAAAGCGGAATCTTGTTGCCTCGGCCAAACTCAACGCCGTCGATGGCCAAAAAACTGTCCGGCAGGTCTTTGATTTGCTCGAAACGCTTGTCGACACCGCCCACTTCGAAGGTGTATTTCCCGTCGACGAGGAAATCGCCTTGCTTCGGCGCGTTGAGTTCGTGATTGTGACAGGTCTGGTTGTAGAAATAAGTCTCCCTCACCGTCCCGATGGCCGGATTGGGATTGAAAGCGTACATCAGGTTGGTGTTGTCCAAGAACAACTTTTCCGGCGACGACATCTGCTTGAAGGCCTTGACGCGGGTCTTCAACTGCCCCAACAAAGCACCTCTTTCCAACAAGTCCAGCAACTTCAAACCCTGTTCGCGACTGGTTTCAAGTTGGCGGTAAAGTTCTTCCATCTTCGGCACAAACGGTACTTGCAAGGCAATGATACCCAGCAACTTCTTCAACTTTTGAATCGTTATGTATTCCACTTTGTCCACTGCCGGCATATCCAATTCGATGGTCTGCTGCGCCACTTCCATCAGTTTGGCGTGGAAGCCCTCCAAGTCCTCTTTGTAAAACGGATAATAGCCGTGACGACAATAACGCTCAAAATGCGGCAAAATGCGCACATTCACGGCTATTTCCGAGGCAATCTGCACATGGCGGGTCAAAATGTCGTCCAATGACAGTTTTTCGTGATGCAGAATGTCCTCAAACATCAGGTATTCGCGGAACGAAAGTCCGTTCATCGTGTGCATAGCCACGCGGCGCGACAGGTCGCCTTCGCCTTTGGTCAATTTCAGCATCGAACTGCCCGTAAACACCACATTCATCGTCGGATAGTCGTCGTAAATGTTCTTGATGTAGGTCTGCCAATGCTCGTATTTGTGTACCTCGTCAAGGAAAAGGTGGGTGCCTCCGTGCGTGTAATGGTATTCCACCAAATCGGCGAGGGTGTTGTTGGCAAACCACATATTGTCCAACGACACATACAGCACCTTGCTTTCGTCGGTAAAGGCCTCCTTGATGCGTTGTTTCAGCAGCGTCGATTTCCCCACGCCTTTCGGTCCCTTGATACCGATGATGCGGGCGTTCCAGTTGATGCTGTGCAGCAGTTCCCTTTGGAATTTCATACTTACCTGCTGCACACTTCGCTTTGAGTTTCTGTAGAGTATGTCCGGGCTTTCATTCATAGTTATCTCGTTTATTTTGATGGTGCAAAGATACAAAACAATATTTGAATATGGATATTTTTAAATAAAAAAATATCTAAATATTGAATATTAAAGAAAAATCACTATTGAATTATTGATATATCTGCATAAGTTCAATATTTGAATATTGATAATCATCATAAAAACAATATTCAAATATGGAAATGCAAAAACACGCCTTATTTTGCAAAGAAAACCGTATTTTTGCGCTTCAAAACTTGAAAATATGCAAAATACCATAGACTTCGCCGCGCAAATCGCGCAGGAACTCAACTTGGCCGCGCACCATGTGGCCAACGTCATTCGCCTCTTCGACGAAGGCGCCACCATCCCTTTCATCGCCCGCTACCGCAAGGAAATGACAGGCACAATGAACGAGGAAAACGTGGCCGCCGTGCAGAAACGCCTCGAGCAACTCGTTGAACTCCAAAAACGCAAGGAAAGCGTCATCGCCTCCATCCGCGAGCAGGAGAAACTCACGCCCGAATTGGAGCAGAAGATACTGAACGCCAAGACTTTGCAGGAAGTTGAGGATTTGTATCTCCCCTACAAGCCCAAACGCCGCACCCGCGCCGCCATCGCCCGCGAAAAGGGTTTGGAGCCGCTGGCCGCGCAAATCATGGCGCAGAACGTGGATTTGGTGGACCGCCTCGCAGCGCGTTATGTCAATGCGGGCAAGGGCGTGAACGATGTGGAAGAAGCCCTGCAAGGGGCGAAAGACATCATGGCCGAGTGGGTTTCGGAGAACATCAACGGGCGCAACCGCATCCGCAAGATTTTCCATTTGCAGGGCGACATCAGTTCCGCCGTGGTCAAGGGCAAGGAAGAGGAAGGCAAGACCTACCAGCAGTATTTCGACTTTCGCGAGCCGATTTCGCAGGCACCATCGCATAGGCTTTTGGCCTTGTTCCGCGCCGAGGATGAGGGTATGGTGAAGCTGAAAATCAAGGTGGATGATGATTTTGTGTTGAACTCGTTGGAAAGCATTTTCCTGAAGAACGACAACGAATCGTCCGAACTCGTGCGCGAGGCCATCGCCGACTCGTGGAAACGCCTTTTGGAGCCAAGCATCGAAACCGAAATCCGCAATTATTATAAGGAAAAGGCCGACGAGACCGCCATCCGCGTTTTTGCCGAAAACCTCAAACAACTGCTCCTCGCTGCCCCTATGGGCCAAAAGCGCGTCCTCGCCATCGACCCGGGTTTCCGCACGGGCTGCAAGGTGGTTGTTTTGAGCGAAACGGGCGCATTGTTGCACAACGAAACCATCTATCCCCATCCGCCCAAGTCGGACACGGTAGGCGCGATGCGCAAAATCAAGGCATTAGTGGATGCCTATAGAATCAAGGTGATTGCCATCGGAAACGGCACAGCGGGACGCGAGACTGAGGACTTCATCCGCTCCATCAAGTTCGACCGCGACCTGATGGCGGTGATGGTGAGCGAAAGCGGCGCATCGGTGTATTCCGCCTCGAAAATCGCCCGCGACGAGTTCCCCGACTACGACATCACCGTGCGCGGCGCGGTCAGCATCGGGCGAAGGCTGATGGACCCCTTGGCCGAATTGGTAAAAATCGACCCGAAAAGCATCGGCGTGGGACAATACCAGCACGACGTGGATCAAAAGAAACTCGGCGAGAGCCTCGACCAAACCGTGGAAAGTTGCGTGAACGCCGTAGGCGTGGAACTGAACACGGCCAGCCAGCAACTGCTGTCATACGTCAGCGGCGTCGGCCCAAGTTTGGCCTCCAACATCATCCAATACCGCGAGGAACAAGGCGGTTTCAAGAGCCGCAAGCAACTCAAGGAAGTGCCGCGCCTCGGCGACAAAGCCTTCGAGCAATGCGCCGGCTTTCTGCGTATCCATAACGGTGAAAATCCACTTGACCAAAGTGCCGTCCATCCCGAAAGTTATCACATCGTGGAAAAGATGGCCAAATCGCTGAACGTGAAGGTGAAAGACCTTATCGGCAACAAGGAACTCATCGCGAAAATCAAGCCGGAAAACTTCGTGGAAACAGACTTCGGCTTGGAGACCATCAACGACATTTTGACCGAATTGGACAAGCCCGGTCGCGACCCAAGAAAGACTTTTGAAGCCTTCGAGTTCGACAAGAACATCCGCGAGGTCAAGGACTTGCGTGCCGGAATGACCTTGAACGGCATCGTCACCAACATCACTGCTTTCGGCGCGTTTGTTGATATTGGCGTGCATCAGGACGGCCTCGTCCACATCAGCCAAATGGCCGACCATTACATCAAAGACCCGAATGAAGTGGTGCATTTGAACCAAAAGGTGCGCGTTAAGGTTTTGGAGGTCGATGTGAATCGAAATCGCATCAGTTTGTCGATGAAATTGTAATTTTGCATCGCGTTTCGCAATAAAACCACCAAAAGTCAGTTAATCATTCAAATTGAGTTCAAAATGAAGAGATTCGGAATCATTACCCTTTTGTTGGCCTTCACGATGGCCGCCCCTGCCCTACTCCATGCGCAAATCATTAAAGGTGAGGTGTTTGTTGGTGGCAATATTAGTCAGGTGGATGGCGACGAATGTTACCATTATCGTAAATTTGGCGTTCACGCTGGTGCGGGTGCCTTGATACCTATCACTAATTGGATGGACGTTGGACTTGAAGTGCTGTTCAACCAAAAAGGGGCCTACAAGGGCGATTCCATCAACCAGCATCTTGGCCTTTATACAGGCCGCTACGACCTGCGTCTGAATTATGCGGAAGTCCCTGTAATGGTGTATTTTACGGACAAAAATCGCTACAGTATTGGCCTTGGTGTTTCATACGGGCGTGTGGTCGGATTGAAGGAATTGATAAACGGCAACTCTACCGCCATTGGCCTCGGCGATGGGCAATTGCATTGGCGCGAGGACAATGAGTCTTTCCCCGACATTAGTCAAGCAAAAAATATTGATGAACTGACCGATTTGATTTCTGAAGCAGGATATTCGCAAACCGAAGACCTTGAGGTATTGGTGCCGAGAGTGGTCAAAAATTCGGAGAACTACCGTGGTCGTGATTTCTGCATCTGCGCCGACCTACGTGTGCGCCTTTGGGAGGGCATCCACGCCGAACTGCGCTACCAATATTCACTGCTGCCCATTCGAACACGACTTTTCTACAAAGATGTGGCAGAAACCCATTTGAAAACCGATGACCTACGGGTGCAACCACTCCAACATCAATATAACAATGTATTGACACTGAGGGTAGTATATATCTTCAACGAGCGGAGAAGCGCCTCCAACAAAAACGCCACAAAGAAGCAATAAGCCCAGCCCCGAAGGGGCGACAGAATGTAGGCAGGCGGTGTAAACCCCTGCCGAAGGGCGACAGATTTACAACCCCAAATAATAATCCTTCAAAAACTCGCGATATTGCGGGGTGAATTGGTTGTTTGCATCGCGAATGACAAACGTTTCTTCCTGAATCCCAACATTTTGTGCAAAACCCAATTCCAAATTGACACGATTGGGTTCTTTTCCCTCGATTGGGATGATTGTCATCCTTTTATGCAGGAAAATCCCATGGTTTTCCGTAGTTTTCAAAAACTCCACCGACATATCGAAAGGCAACACTACCGACAAACGACCATCAGGCTTTAGCACTCGCCGAACCACTTGGCAAATCGTGGCATACGACAAGCCCGCGTCGTTGTGCCTCGCCCGACTTTTCCGCACCGAGTAGCACTTGGAAAAACGGTTGAAAAACGGCGGGTTGGAAACGACGAGGTCGTATTTTTTATTCGGCTGAAAATCAACAATATCAATGCAATAAGCCTGCAATTGGTCGCGCCACTGCGAAGCCTCGAAATTAATCGTTGCCTCCTCAATGGAAGCCGCGTCAATATCCACCGCATCCACTTGAGCCACACCTTTTTGCGAAAGCATCAAGGGCAAAAGTCCGCAACCTGTGCCAATATCCAAAACCACATCCGTCGGTTTGACCTCAGTCCAGCGACCGAGCAAAATGGCATCAGTGCCCACTTTCATCGTCGAGCGGTGATGGTAGAGGCTGAAATGCTTGAAGTGGAAAGGGCGTGCGTCGGTCATTGCAAGTACATGTCTATCAGTCCTTCAGGTGCAGTTATGTAAAGCGTTTTCTTCGCCCTGTCCACCTTTTGGATGACTTGGTCGAGAATCGGAATCAAGATTTCCTTTTTGCCTTTCATCACCTGCAAAATGGCCTGCGTGGGATATTCCAAAACTTCACTGATGAGACCAAGTTCGCCTTTTTCGTTATCAACCACCGTAAAGCCCACAATTTCATGGAAATAGAACTGTTTGCCGCTCAGTTTGGGCAACATTTCCAAAGGCAAATACACCGGTTTCCCGACCAAGTTTTGCGCCTGCTCGATGGTCTTCACATCTTGAACGGCCACAAAGAACTTATCGCCATTGGGCGTGATTTTCTCCACAAAAAACGGTGTCAGGACCTTGTTGATTTCGAGGAAGAAATGCTTCATTTCAAGGTAAGCCGAAGGATCATCAGCTTCTAATTTGATGGTCACCTCCCCTTTCAGGCCGTGGGTCTTGGCCACTCGACCCAAGTAAAAACAGTCTTCTTTTTTCATTGCGTCAGATTTTGCCGCAAAGATAAGATTTTTTATCTTTGCCGCTCATTTTTCAAACCATGCACGAATTTTCGCATTTGTTTTTGGATGTGCTGAGAAACAGCGTCTTAATCACCGGTTTGGTGATGATTATGATGCTGATGATTGAGTATGTCAACATCCATTCGCACGGGAAATGGTTCACGCGGCTGCGGCAGAACCGTTTCGGTCAGGTCGTTTTGGGTGCGGGTTTGGGTCTTGTCCCTGGCTGCATGGGCGGTTTCGCCGCCGTGTCGATGTTTTCGCACAAATTGTTGAGTTTCGGTGCATTAATCGCCATGATGATAGCCACTTCGGGCGATGAGGCTTTCATCATGCTCGCCATGATTCCCAAGCAAGCACTGCTGCTGATGGCAACCTTGTTTGTGGCGGCCGTCCTTGCCGGAGTTTTGGTGGACAGGTTCACGAAGCCCCACATCCACCACCATCCCGAAGGCTGCGAAGAAGGCTACCAAATCCACGAAGAAGAAAGCGAAACCGTTGAGAAATCCTCGTTCCGCAACATGAAACACGCCAGCGCGGAAAGAATCGCCTTGCTTTTGGGCGTTATCTTATTCATCATCGCTTTGGCTTTTGGAATGTTGGAACATGAACACGAGGAAGTCGCTTATACTCAACTCAATATCTTCAACGAATCGTGGATGAACATGATTTTTGCCGTCGTGAGCCTGATTGTGGTGTGGTTCATCGCCACGGCAGGCGAGCATGTCATCAAGGAGCATCTTTGGGAGCACATCATCCGCAAGCATTTCTTGA
The DNA here is from genome assembly GCA_902770835.1 of uncultured Bacteroidia bacterium. Lineage (GTDB taxonomy): Bacteria > Bacteroidota > Bacteroidia > Bacteroidales > F082 > Limimorpha. The sequence continues at coordinate 86,792 of CACXUM010000002.1, read as the reverse complement.
GCATCTTCCTTTGGACTTTCGGCGCATTGCTCATCATCCAAGTCGGGCTTCACTACTTTGACATTGAAGCACTTATCAGCAACAACATCCCTTGGATGATACTTTTGGCCGTCCTCATCGGCATCATTCCCGAGTCGGGACCGCATTTGCTGTTTGTCACTTTGTTTGCCACGGGCACGGTGCCGTTTTCGGTATTGTTGGCTAACAGCATTTCCCAAGACGGCCACGCTTCCTTGCCTTTGCTGGCCGAAAGCAAGCGGAGTTTTGCCAAGGCAAAGATTGTCAATGCCTTAGTTGCTTCTGTCATCGGTTTCATCTGCTATTTTGTCGGTTTTTAATTCTTCACAAGTAATGAAAACACATCGCCCTTTCTTATTCATTTTGCTGTTTTTCACCGCCACACAATTGTTCGGGCAAAACAAATGGAGCTTCGACTTTGGCCTTGGAACCGCGCTTCATTCGGGTAACGTCAACTCCTTCAACCTCAACAACAACGCTTCCATCAACCGAAACGACAGCCTTATTGCACTCGACTTCCATTACAAGATTCTCTACAGTTCGCTCATCGACAGGGACGACATCGGGCAACAATGGAAAGAAACGAACTTTGAGGTCAACGGGGGAATAAAATTCGATTACAGACAACACGACAGGTTCTCCCCGTTTTTGGCATTGGAGATGCTGACAAACAAGTATAAGGGATACGACATCAAGATGAGTGGACTTATCGGTTTGAAGTACAGAATTTACGTAAAGCCCTCATTTTGTGACTATTCCATAAGTGCTGCCTTTGTTTACGATTGGACCGACTTCACCGATGCCACCATCCTGCCAAACAACAACTTCCGCATTTCACTCCGCCCCAAAATCAAGCAAAGGCTTACTGAGAACCTGACGTTATTGAACCTCACTTATTATCAGCCTTCCGTTCTCGATTTCGACGATTTCATCATCAACAGCTCGACGACACTCCAGACTCAACTCTCAAAAAACTGTTTCTCGACCTTGGATTCACCTACGAGTATCGCAGCCGAGTGCCTTCAGACAAATACAAGAAACACGATATCATTTCGGAAGTTTCTCTGAGGTTGAAGTTTTGATGGAAAAAGTTCATATTCCAAAGAAACAAAAGAAAAAAGCCGTATCTTTGCCGCCGAATTACCAATAGGGGTGCCTTATCTGCCCGCGCAGATTGAAAGACAGGCTGAGATCAAACCCTTTGCACCTGATACGGATAATGCCGACACAGGGAATCGAGTTCCTCAACATTCCTCTATTGATTTAAAGTTTAGTATTAATCATTAAATCAACGAGTTATGCTCAAAAAACAACATCTTTTCCTCACTTTCGCAACAATGTTTGCGTCGAGCCTTTTTGCACAACATCAAGTCAGCATCAATGGCCAAATACCTGACACTTTGCAACTTAACGAAGTGGTCATCAATGCCTCTCGCGCCGATGGCAAAACCCCACTCACCACATCGGAGATGGGTCGCCAACAGTTGGAGGAAATCAGGATTTTACCATCGCTGCCCTACCAAATTGAGTTGGAGCCTTCGGTGGTCGTCAGCGGCGAAAACGGTATGGTAGGTGCCACCTCGTTCCGCATCCGTGGCGTGGACGCGACCCGTATCAATGTGAATATCAATGGAATCACCCTCAACGACCCTGAGAGCCAGTCGGTGTTTTGGTACAACATCCCCAACCTCGGCGGCATGGCGCAGAACATCCAAATTCAGCGCGGCATTGGTGCCAGCAGCGGCGGAACGGCTTCCGTCGGAGGAGCAATGAACCTGCAAACCTTCACCGTCGCGCCCAAGGCCTACGGTCAGGCGGATTTGTCGTACGGTTCGTTCAACACGAAGCAATACGGTGTGACTGTCGGAACGGGTCGCACCAAAAACGGCTTTGCTTTCGATATGGCCTACAACGGACTCAACAGCGACGGTTTCGTCCGCAACGGCAAGGCCGACCAACAGAGCCTCTTCCTCAACGGCGGCTGGTATGGCAAACGCTCCTTGCTGAAGGCCGTGTTCATTTTGGGCCACCAAAAAACGGGCATCACTTGGGACGGCGCCTCCGCCGAAGACCTCGACCAAGACCCGACATACAACGGCACGGGAGCGTATTACGACGAGTTCGGCAATGTGCATTACTATGATAATGAGACCGATAACTACAACCAACGCCATTACCAACTCTATTATTCGTTCCGTCCCTCCAACCGCTGGACGCTGAACGCTGCCTTCGACTACACCCACGGCGACGGCTATTATGAGCAATACAAAGACAACAAAAAGCCCGGTTCTTACTACGGCCTCATCAGTCTTTCTGGCACGTCGAAAAGCGACTTCATCCACCGCAAGAAGATGGACAACAACGGCTATACGGGCTTGTTGTCTGTTAATTACCAAACCGACAAGTTCTCCGCCACCCTTGGCGATACCTATTTATATTACGATGGCTGGCATTTCGGCAACCTCATTTGGGCGCAAGACGAGTTGAGCCTTGACGGTGAAAACGCCTTGGAAATCAGCGAGAAAACGCCTTACGAATGGTATCGCAACCGTGGCCAAAAGCACGACAACACCGCTTTCCTGAAACTCAACTACGACTTTTCGAGCCGCTTCAACCTCTATGGCAACCTGCAAGTGCGCTATATCGACTACAACCTCACGGGAATGGACGACTCTTTTGACAGTATTCCTTACCATCAGAATTACCTGTTTTTCAATCCGAAACTCGGAGCTAACTTCCAAATTAACAGCCAAAACCGCCTCTATTTCGTGGCCGGAATGGTGAACCGCGAACCTACGCGCTCCGACATCAAGGACGCCATCGAGAACAGCAAAACCGTGAAACCCGAAACGATGCTCGACTTTGAATTGGGCTACGGCTTGGAAAAGATGGACTTCACCATGCACGCCAACCTCTACGCCATGCTTTACAAAGACCAACTCACCCCTTCAGGCGATTTGAGTTCGACGGGCTACGCGCTGATGGAGAATGTGGACAAATCGTATCGAGCTGGTATCGAACTTGTTGCAGGCTACCGCTTCACCAAGTGGTTCAGTCTTGATGGAAACATTACTTTGAGCCAAAATAAGATTTTGGACTACACCTTCACCGACTTCAACGACGGCGACAGCGTGATGGTCACCAAAACCGCCAACACTGATCTTTCGTTCTCACCCAACATCGTGGGAGCCGCCATCGCCACCTTCAGACCTTTCAACGGTGCCAAGTTGCAAATCATCGGCAAGTATGTGGGCAAGCAATACTGCGACAACACATCGCGCGAAGTTTATGCCCTCGACCCCTATTTCCTGCTGAACGCCCGTGCCAGTTATGACATAACACTGAAAAACGGCGGTTTCGTGAGGTTCAGCCTCGCCCTCAACAACCTGACCAACCACAGCTACCGCCTCAGCGCGTGGGTCGGCGACTGGGTGGACGACTATAGTTCCGAAACCACCAATTATTACTACCACAGTCGCGCCTACTTGCAACAGCCGGGCTTCAACTTCATGGCTGGGATTAGCGTGGGGTTCTAAAGAAATGACCCAACCTACATTCCATGTTCTTCTTCACGTTGCCCGCAAAGAGCCATGAATCGGCGAAGTGGAGGTTGCCTTTCGGGAACATGTCCTTAAAAGCGGGAACGTAGACCATTTCGGGGTCGAGATCGGGGCAAACGGTGGTGTGCTTGTAGAGGTAAGTCCTTGTGGGACAGGGAAGAATGAGCACACTATCCCTATTGGCGTTGTATTTGGCCATACCCAATTGATACTCAGCGGGAACGGTGTCGGCTTTGGCAGTCCAAGTCGTGGGATTGATGCCAACCACATCGTTGCGTGATACCACTCCGATAGCCGCTGTGTCGGTCACCGAATTGAAGATGATCAGTTTCCCGATTTCGGTACTGTCGTTGGCGGGCGAAAGTCGGTCGGGATAATGCGCCAAATCCTCAGCAGTAACTTGATAGCCAATGCAATAAGAGGCCACCATCAATTTGCGTTGTTCATCGGTCATGCCCGATTTCAGCATCTCAATCAGCACCTGCGAGCCTTGGCTGTGACCCACTAAAAAGAAAGGCCGACCGCCATTGCCGTGCGCCATGTAATATTGGAAAGCGTCCTTCACATCCTGCGCGGCAAAAGCGACGTTTTTGAGCATAACGCTGTCGGGCTGGCTGTACGACTCGAAAATCATCTGTCGGTAATACGGCGCGTAGAAGTTGTAATCGTCGTACAGCATCATGTTAAAACGCTGGTTTCCATTGGCTTCTTCCCTCACCTCAGCCTGCGTGATGTCGGCAAACCAAGAGTTGCCATTGTCGGCGTAGGAAATCGTGGAAACGGTCGGATATATGTAAAACACATCGGCGGGTTTGTCGCTGTCGCCGAAGGCATACCAATACACCATATCAGCATAGTCGATGGTGCTTGCCACTTCGCGCGTTGCCGTTTTCTTTCCAGAACAGGCTGCCAACAATAACACCATGCCCAACAATAAACTACTTATCTTTCTCATTTTCAATTAATTTTATAAGGTTTTCCAAATCCAAGTCCTCAGATTTCACCGTGATTCGGGCTTGTTCGTAAAACGGCAGGCGCGAGGTGTAATGTTGTTGCACAAACTCAGTCAGTTCGGCTTCGGTCTTGCCCGTCGACAGGGGGCGTTTCCGCTTGGCGTGCAGCAGTCGGTCGATGACGGCCTTCTCGCTGATGCGCATGAAAACGGTCAGGCCGTGGCGGTTCATCCATTCCATGTTGTCGAAATAGCAAGCCGTTCCGCCACCCGTGGAAATCACTGTGTTTTCAAGGCTTTCCGTCTCTTTCAGCACCTGCGATTCCAATTTGCGGTAAAGCGGTTCGTCGTATTTGTGGAAGAAATCGTCGATGGAGATGCGGTATTTTTCCTCAAACAAGGCATCCGTGTCGGCCACTTCCCAACCGAGGCGGTTGGCCAAGCGTTTGGCGGCGGTAGTTTTGCCCGCACCCATATAGCCGACGATGTAGATTTTATCCATTAATCATTTGATACTGACACAATTGCAATTTCCCATCGCCGTCACGCAAGTGCATTCCGTTGCCTTGGCAATACCGCCACATCTTGCAATCGGCGCATTGATCGGTTTTCATCCAACGGCGGTTACGGTAAACTTGGAACTTGTTTTGCCAAACCTCCCAAAAACTGTCCTTGTAGATGTTGCCCTGATGGTAGTCGCTGCGGATGCTGAGGCAGCCCGAAATGGAGCCGTCGGCCAGCACCGAGGCAATGTTGATGCCCGCGCTGCACGAATAATAATGGTTGCGCACCTCGCCCTCATAACGTCCGAGGAATCCGTCGCAGCCATAGTCGGCGCGGATTTTTCCTTGTAAGCGTGTGGTTTTGATAAACTCAATCATTTCAACGAATTGCGAGTTGGAAAGACGCAAGTCGGGGTCGTTGGCGGCGCGTCCCGAAGGAAACACCGTGAACAGTCGCCAACGGCGGATACCCAACGAAATCAGGAAGTCGCGGAACTGCGGCAAGTATTTGATTGTCCGCTGGTTGACGCAAGTAATGACATCCCAAGTGAGGCTCGGATGCTGTTTCATGGCTTCCACCGCGCGAAGCACGTTCTTGTAACTCATGGGATTGCCGCGCATCCAATTGTGGTCGTCCTCGAAACCATCGAAGCTGACCGCCAAAGATTTCAGTCCCGCCTTGACAAACTCATCGAGTTTCTCGGCTGAGAGCAGCATACCGTTACAGACCATCCCCCACACGAAGCCTCGTTTGGTGATTTCCTCGCCGCATTGCGCCAAGTCGTTGCGCATCGTTGGCTCGCCGCCCGTAGTGATGACCATCACTTTGGCGGGGTCTTGATGAGCACGCACCTCGTCAAGCACCTTGGCAAAATCCTCGAAAGGCATGTCGTCCTTTTCGGAAAGCATACGGCAATCGGAGCCACAATGCCTACAATTCAGGTTGCAGCGCAGGGTACATTCCCAAAAGAGTTGGTGAAGTTCATGCTCGTCGATGCGCTGTTTCAAAACAGCACGATTGAGTTCGAGCATGATTTTCTTGTTGAAACCGAGACGGTCACTCATAATCTATTGATGGCGAAGCGGTTCAAGGTTGTGGACTACCGTATAAAGTTTCCGTTTTGCCTTGATTAATCTGGTCTTGTGGGGTGTTCAACTCCTTCAATTCCTTGCGGATAGCCTGAATTTCATCCCTCATGCGCTGGGTTTCCTTGCCGTATTCTTGGATGATTTCGGGCGAGCCGTAAACAGCCGCGCCTTCACGACGTTGCAAGGCGGCCTGAAGTTCGACAATGCGCTCCTGCAAGGCCAAACGTCGGGCACTCTTTTCCAAATCCACAAATACGCCCAACTTGGCATTGATGGAATCGAGCTGGTTTTGAAGACGATAGGTCTCCGCTCCGTATCGTGCAATGATTTCAGGCGAGCCATAGACAGCCGCGCCTTCGCGACGAGCCAAAATTTGTTGGATGGAGTCGCGGTCGCGCTCAAGTTGCTTTTTCTCAGCCTTCGAGAGGCCTTTCGTGGTGCAGCAGGCGGCCAAAAACGCCAGTCCCGACAAGGCTCCAATCCAAACAGTTCGAACTACTTTTTTCATTTTCTTTCGGTGTTATAACGCCGCAAAGATAGAAGATTTTCGGAAAACGGCATATCGAAGGGCAAAAAAAATGGCTTCTACACTTGGAGTGACCTATGTTTTTCCTAAATTTGCAGCACTTTTGAAAAATTTATAAAATATGATTAATAACGAGTATTTCCCATCCATGCTTCCTGCCGACGAACTCGCGCAGCTGAAGTTCATCCCGACCCTTCCAGAATTTGTCACTTGGATTGAGCAGAAATGGTCCGACTTGCCTTGCCTTTCCGACACGGTGAACACCTATAATTATAAACAGGTCTGCGACTTGATTGCACGTAAGCGTGCCTTGCTCAACGACTTGGGCCTGCAAAAAGGCGACAAAGTGGCCATCATCGACAACTCCACCATCGAGCAGGTCGAAATGTTCCTTGCCGTCACTTCGGCGGGCTATGTGGCCATCAATTTGCCAGCCATGCTGCCTGCACAGGCCATCGTCGGCTGCTGCATGAAGTTCGGCGTGAAGGTGTTGGCCTATGGCAAAGACTTCGCCGAGGCTGTCGCCGGTGTGCCTTGCAAAACCATCGCCATCACCGATTGTGCCGACCATACCGCTCCCATCGTGACCGTTGACAAGGACGAGCCAGCTGCCATCTTCTTCACGGGTGGCACCACAGGCGCGCCTAAGGGTGCCATTTTGCCCCATCGTGCCTTGATGCGTGGTGCCTTGAACGGCGTTTACGCTCCTGGCAGTCAACTCGGCCATCACCGTTACGCGAATGTGCTGCCTCTCAGCCATGTGTTTGGCCTGATTCGTGGCACTTTGTCGGTGCTGTTTGAAGGTGGCGCGTGGTATGCCGCCGCCAATACCAAGGAAACCATTGGCAAGTTCCCAATGATCAAGCCGACCTGCCTCGTGGCCGTTCCGGGCATCTGCGAAATCCTGTTGGGTCTCGTCAAGATGTACGGCAAGCCTTTCCTCGGCGGCAACCTCAAATTCATCATTTCGGGAGCCGCCAATGTGCCTCCGAAACTCATCGGCGAGTTCGACGAACTTGGTATCCAACTCTTTGCAGGCTACGGCATGACCGAAGGCGCCAACCTCACTACGGGCAATATCGACGTAAAAGAAAAGCCCACATCGGTCGGAAAGTCTTATCCCGAACAGGAACTGAAGGTGGTGGATGGAGAATTGTGGTTCCGTGGCGACAATGTATTCCTCGGCTATTACGGCGAACCCGAAAAGACCGCCGAAACCCTGACCGAAGACGGTTGGGTGAAGACTGGCGACCTTGTCCGCTTCGACGATGAAGGCTACATGTACATCGTGGGCCGCATCAAGAACCTTATCATCCTGAGCAACGGCGAGAACGTCAGCCCTGAAAGCATTGAGGAACCGTTCTATAAGGACAACAGACTCCGCGACTGCCTTGTCAAAGAGGACGAACTCGATGGCCGTCAGGTGATTGCCATTGAGATTCTGCCGCGCATGGATGAGTTTGGCAATGCGCCTTGGGAAGAGGTGGAAGCCTACTTCAAAGACCTCGTCGGCAAGGTGAACGCTGAACTGCCGAGCACGCATCAAGTCAGCAAAATCACCGTGCGCAAGGAGGACTTCAAACGCACGGGTGCAATGAAAGTTTCACGCAACCAATGATTTACGCCATGCAAAGAGAAACTGTTTTTGAAGAACTGAAGGAAATCATTAAGCAGATCAAGCCTTCGCTCGATTTCTCCAATGTCAATGAAGACTCGCAGCTCGTCCGCGACTTGGGCTTGGATTCGTTGACCATTTTGCTACTCAGCCTCGCCATCGAGACCAAGTTCGGGTTCAAGTTTGAAGGCAACCCGAAATTTTTGACAGTGCGCGAAGTGCTTGACTACATTGCTGCAAATACAACCCGTTAATATATGACAATCAACATTATAAAGGTGGAAAGTCGCAAACAGATGAAACTGTTTGTGGCTTTCCCCTTGCGTCTTTACAAAAACTGCGCAAACTGGGTTCCTGCTCTCGAAGGCGATGAATACGACACTTTTAACCCCGAAAAGAACGGAGCCTACGACTTTTGCGAGGCCGACTGTTTCTTGGCCTATCGGGGCGATGAAATCGTCGGGCGCGTGGCTGCCATCATCAACCACAAGGCCAACAAGGATGTTAAAAAAGTGCGCTTCGGATGGCTCGATTTCATTGAGGATGAGGAAGTTCTGAAAGCCTTGCTTGATACGGTCATCGCATGGGGCAAGCAACGCGGCTGTACTGAAATCGTCGGACCGTGGGGCTTTACCGACATGGACAAAGAGGGCCTTTTGGTGGAAGGTTATGAAAACCTCAGCCCATTCACCTGCCTTTACAACTACCCTTATTACGACACGATGTTGCAAAAGTTGGGTTATGCAAAGGATGTGGACTGGACACAAAGTTTGCTGTTTTTGGACAAAGAAGTGCCGCCTACCTACAAGTTTGCCCATCTCATTGAGGAACGCTTTGGCGTGCATGTGGTGCAGCCCAAGAGCATGAAACAGATGAGCAAGCAATACGGCATGGAAATCTTCCACATGTATAACGATGCCTTTGCTCCGCTGATGGGTTTTTCGCCCCTGACAGACAAGCAGATAGCAAACTATTTGGATACATACGTCCCCATTTTGGACAAGGATTTCGTGGCCGTCGCCGTCGACAAGGAAGACAAGCCTGTCGGGTTCCTGTTCTGCGTGCCTTCGCTTTCAAAGGCGGTGAAAAAAGCCAATGGTCGCCTGTTCCCCTTCGGGTTCATACACATCCTCAAGGCACTGAAGAAGAACGACACTTTGGAAGCCCTTATCATAGGCGTTGCGCCTCAGTATCAAGGTTGTGGCGTGCCGCTGCTGATGTTCAAATATTTGCATGAGAACTGCATCCGGCGTGGTGTCGACACGATCATCCTCAACCCGCAGTTGGAGGAAAACTACAAGGTGCAGTCGCTGTTTGGCGACTACAAAACCGAGCCGTTCATGCGGCGTAGGGCTTACAAGAAAGCGATTTGAACAAAAACGAAAAAAGTGCCCGAAAGGACACTTTTTTCATTTGTAACGAAACTACAGACACATTAATAATACCTATAGCTCTTCACCTGGCCGATGTGGCGGGCGAGGCGGACCACTTGGTTGCTGTAGCCGAACTCGTTATCGTACCACAGATACAGGATGACCGTCTTGCCATCCGCGCTGACCTTGGTGGCCGGTGCGTCGAAGATGCAGGCGCAGCTGTCGCCGATGCCATCGCTGCTGACGAACTCAGTGTTGTTGCTGAAACGAATCTGCTCGATGAGGTTGCCCTCAAGGCAAGCAACACGGAAGGCCTCGTTCACTTCCTCGACGGTGGTTTCTCGCTCAAGGTCGAGGGCGAGCACAGCCAACGAAACATCAGGTGTAGGCACACGCACGGCGTTGCTCGTCAGTTTGCCCTTCAGTTCGGGGATGGCCTTGGCAGCGGCCTTGCCAGCACCAGTCTCGGTAATAACCATGTTCAACGGGGCCGAGCGGCCACGACGCTCTTTCTTGTGGTAGTTGTCCAGCAGGTTCTGGTCGTTGGTGTAGCTGTGGATGGTCTCGATGTGACCCTTGGAGATACCGAAGTTCTTCAACATGACTTGCAGGCCAGGCACAATGGCGTTGGTGGTGCAAGAAGCAGCCGAGAAGATGGTCTCATTCTCGAGGTCGAGTGTGTCTTGGTTGACACCATAAACGACATTCGGGATGTCGCCCTTGCCAGGAGCAGTGAGCAGCACCTTAGCCACGCCCTTGGCTTGGAGGTGACGAGCCAACGACTCACGGTCGCGGAAAGCGCCCGTGTTGTCGATGAGCAACGCATCGTTGATGCCATATTGCGTGTAGTCGAGGTCCTCGGGGTTCTTGGCTTCGAGGAAGAGAATCTTCTGTCCGTTGACCATCATGGCGTTTTCGCCTTCAATAGGCGTACAAACACCGTGGAAATAGCGGTGTACCGAGTCGGTGCGGAACAGGTTGATACGCTTCAGGATGTCCTCGGGTGAGTTCTTGCGGGTGACAATGGCGCGCACACGGAGGGCATCGCCACGGCCAGCCATCTCTGTCATTTCGCGGCAAAGGATACGTCCGATACGGCCAAAACCGTAAAGGATGACATCCTGAACCTTGTTGCTGCGCGGATTGGCATCGATGATGTAGTTGAGTTTGTCGCGGACGAAAGCAGTCACATTGTTGTTGTACTTGTCTTTCTCATCCGTCCACTCCGAATTGAGGCGACCGAGGTCGATACGGGCGGGAGCCAGATTTTCGGCCAACAATGCCTTGGCGATAAGAAGTGAGTCTTGCACGCGGACAGGCTTGCCCAAAACAGCCTCAGCGCGGAGGTGCTTGTTCAAAATCTTACCCGAACCACGGTTGACCAACAAGGAACGCAACATAATCAGTTCCACTGACTTGTCGTACCATAATCTGCCAACGATGTTAATCAACTCATTGGCAGCTTTTTCATTTTCATTCCATGCCTTCAAAGAGGTTTCGAAATTGTCATTCATACTTGTAATTTTTATTCAACATTGGGTTAATTCGACTTAATTTTTCGCAAAGGTAGGGAATTATTTTGACCGAACAAGGAAAAAAAAGTTTTTTTTGTACCTTTGCCGCAAATTTGCAATTGTTATGGAAAAAAGCGATTGTCTTTACAGCTCTTATTTGAGCATCCTGAAGGAAGAACTTGTGCCCGCAATGGGTTGCACCGAACCGATTTGCTTGGCTTACGCCGCCGCCAAAGCGCATGAAATTTTGGGCACTATGCCCAAGCGCGTCGAAATCAAGGCCAGCGGCAACATCATCAAGAATGTGAAAAGCGTCATAGTGCCCAACACAAAGGGCATGAAAGGCCTGAAAGCCTCCGTTGCGGCGGGCATTGTGGCCGGCAACCCGAAGAAAGCCCTTGAAGTGATTGCCGAAGTGACACCAGAACAGAAGAAGGAAATCGCTGATTTTCTTGACCATACGCTAATGACCATCGTCCCGTTGAATGTCATTGCACAATTGGATGTGACGGTCACCTTATATAATGATGAGCACTCCGCCAGCGTGCGCATTGCGGGATTCCACACCAACATCGTACGCATGGAAAAAGACGACCAAGTGCTGTTCGACTCAGGCTATGCCGACAGCGGCGCAACCCAACTCACCGACCGCAGTTGCCTTTGCATGAAAAACATCTTCGACTTCGCCAACACGGTTGACATTGAGGATATTAGACCAATCATCAAGCCGCAAATCGATTGCAACAAAGCCATCTCGATGGAAGGCTTGAAGAACAATTGGGGTGCCAACATCGGTAGCACCATTATGAGTTTCGGCACCGATGTGCGCATCAAGGCAAGAGCATGGGCGGCAGCGGGCAGCGACGCGAGAATGAGCGGCTGCGAAATGCCTGTCATCATCAACTCGGGCAGCGGCAACCAAGGCATGACGGTCAGTTTGCCCATTTTGGCATACGCTGAGGAATATGGCATCGACGAGGAACGCACCCTGCGTGCTGTGGCTCTTTCCAATCTTGTAGCCATCCACCAAAAGACTGGAATTGGCAGACTTTCAGCCTATTGCGGTGCCGTCAGTGCAGGTTGCGCTTCGGGTTGCGGCATCGCCTACCTCATGGGCGAACCGCTCAACATCATCGAGCACACCCTTGAAAACGCCTTAGGCATGGCCGCCGGTATTGTTTGCGACGGTGCCAAGCCTTCTTGCGCTGGCAAAATCGCCCTCTCCGTTGAGGCGGGCATCCTTGGCTATGAGATGAGCAAGCAAGGCGACAACCTCCTCGGTGGTGACGGCATCATCGGCAAGGATGTGGAAGAAACCATCGACCACATCGGATGCCTTGGCCGCCTTGGCATGAAGGAAACCGATGTTGAGATTTTGAAGATTATGGTGGAATAGATATCCGCTTATTTCCCTATCCCTTTCACAAACTCCACAATAGCCTCCAACACCTCCGGCGAAATGGTCTCCTCAATCTCGACATACTCAGTGGGGGAGCCCGTTTCGCAATGCTGGAAAAGATGGTTCAAATCGGGCAGCTCGCGCAAGGTGAGATTGGTCTTGCCATGCTCGGCGATGATTTTCTCGTAAGCGGGAAGGTTTTGCGAAGCCAACACCTGCAAATCTTTTGAACCATTGAGCAACAAGGCGGGACAAGTGGTTTTCACGATGGCGTCGGTGGGGTCGTATTTCAGGAAATAGTACATCCACGGCGAGGCCATTTGCCCAACGGTCTGCTCGGTCAGTTCCTCGTTGTAGCCCCAGCCTTTCAGCAACTGGCGCAAAAGGCTGTCGGCCTCTACCCTATCGCTCGATGTTTCAACAACTTCGAACAGTTGGGCATTGGCGTTACTGCTAAATTGGACCGCCTCTTCAGTCATGCCTTGCGCACGGAGGATGGCCGCCTGCTGCTCCTTCAAGACTTCGATACCGTTCACGGCTGGCCCGGCCAAGGAGACCAAAAACGCCACCTCGGGACGGCGCTCGGCCACCATGAAATTGATGAGGCCGCCCTCGCTATGGCCCAAAATGCCGACTTGTGAAGCATTGATTTCCTTGCGGTTAAGTAAATAATCGAAAGCGGCTTCGGCATCATAGGAGAAATCCAACGAAGTGGCGTTCAGCACCTCGCCCGTCGAGCCGCCCATACCACGGTCGTCGTAGCGCAACACGGCCACGCCACGGCGCGAAAGATAGTCGGCGATGACCCAAAACGGACGATGGTTCATCAGTTCCTCGTCGCGGTTCTGCTGTCCGCTGCCCGAAACCAAAACCAAAGCGGGAAACGGACCGTCGCCTTCGGGAATGGTCAAAGTGCCGGCAAGGGTGTTGCCTTCTTTTTTGTTGGTGAATGTCACTTCCTCGGCGCGATAGTTGAAGGGCGGCTGTGGGTCCTGCGGACGGGCTTTTGGGGCTTCCTTTTCGCCTTTTGCAAGGTTCAAGGGGAAGGCCATACCGTGCTGGGTGAACTCGCCTTCGATGGCCTCGCCTTTCAGCGTGCCCGAATAACTCGCGCCCATTGCCGATAGGGTCAGTTGCAGGTGGTTGTCTTGGAAAACGGTCTTGTCCACAGGCACATCGAATGCGCCTTGGGCGGGAACGTCCAACGTGGCGGAATAACCGTTTTCAGCGGCCTTGATATTGAAGGCCATTTCCAATTGTTGCCCTCCAAGGTCGATTTGGCCTTTCCAGTAGCCCTCGATTTGGGCTTGGGATTGAAGGGCGACGAATAACAGCAGGAATAAGATTTTGTTTTTCATAAACTACGGATTTTACGGATTGATGATAACTACGAATTTCACGAATGTTGCGAATTATAACGAATTGAATTTGGCTGCTTTGCAGCGGATTTTTACGAATTAGGGCATTAGGTCATCTTTGGTGCCCATGAACATACGAATCCATCCGAAAGGTGGTATGATTAGGAAACACACGGCAAACCAGAACCAAAACGACTTGCCGCGCCTGCGTGCTATCAATCCTCCTATGACGGCCTGCAAAATATAGGCAAAGACAACGAGAATGATGATTGTTTCTTCTTTCATAACTTTACTTTTTTATTGCCTATGGCAAGAAATACTTCAAAAATCGAAACAAAATCTGTCAAAATAACAAGAAATTGATTTTGAATAATTTTTGAAATGATTTTCTCAGATTTCTTGCGAAGCAATTCCATTATTATTCGATTTTTATTTCTTTTTCCTCCCGCTCTTTTTCAATGCTTCCGCGATAATCCATTGCAGCTGCCCGTTGACGGAACGGAACTCGTCGGCGGCCCAGCTTTCCACGGCTTCCATCGTCTCGGCATCCACGCGGAGCAGGAAGGTCTTGTTCGTATTGTCTTTTTCTTTTGCCATCGTTTACCTCCCGTTTGATTTCACTTTAGCTATCATCTCAAGCGTTTCCTCCTCCGTGGCACAGTTGAGGTAATACAATTTGCCATCCACGGTGCGCACTTCGAGCAAAGGACCGCCGTCGGTGCAGACGAACAACATGCAACTTTCGCCCCCTTTCTTGCGGAAATGCCCAATGGCAACATCATCGGTGGCAAGGCCGTTAGTACGAATGGGGAAACTGGGCCAATGAGCCAATACGTTGGCCTCGGTTATGTCGTTCAAGGCAATCGAAGCACTATATCCGCCGCCCTTTGCCGTGATGTAATCCTCTGACACTTCAACCGTTGCGGGTTTGCTACCTTTGAAGATAAAAATCAATAATGCAATAAAACCAACCAAAGTGATGGCAATCTCGATGTTGGTTTTCCGTCTTTCTTTCTTGCCCTCCTCCCCTTGCAGGCCCAAGTCGTGTTTCCTTCCGAGCAGTACACAAGCCACCACAATGGCCAAAATCACCACTGTAAGCGCAACAAGATGAACGCCCATCGGAATATACACAAGGGTAGAAATGCCGCCTAACAGCATCATCACCCCGCCGCAAATGAGGAAGGCATTACGGTAGTCGCGCTTCAAGCCTTCCAAATTGACCTTGGCCAAACGTTTTTTCGACATGGTGTTCACGCCCGAAATCATCATCGGGAAACGATAGACTAACCAACCTGAAAGCATCAAGATTACACCTATTATTAAATCTGTCCAAACCATAACTATTTGTTTTTCATCTATTTTACTATCAAATAAACCACCAGCAACACGAACCCGATGGCGAAAGCAACAAAACCCGCCTTGCTGAACTCACCCGTAAAACGCCATTTGGCAATGACCAGCCCCAAGCAAAACCCCAAACCAGCAATCCATGCGGCAAGAATGATTCCAAGTGGAATACAATTTCAATCAATGCCGCCACCACCCAAGCGATTCCAGTAGATATGTAATTGACCATAAGGAACTTCTGCATTCCAGCCTCGTATTCAGCACATCGTTGTTCTTCCATTACTCTTCTCATACCACGGTCTTTCTCCGGATGCTGTTTCACCCGTATGGCAAACCAAACAGGAATGGAAACCATGATCAACAAAAAAGCGATTAATAGGATTGTGCCCGTCATAATGGATTTATTTTAGGGTTACATGCCAGTAATACACGGTAAAGGCAATCAATGCAAAAGCGAGCAGCATGATGACGGCAAAGCCAATCCTACCATAGCTTTCGTCATGGCTCAGCAAGAATTTCCAAAACAAGAACAGCATTACAACGGTCATCACCATGACGATTGAAATGGCAATGGCGCTTTTATATGCCTCCCACTGCGGTATGCTACATGCGATACTGGCAAAGATAAGCATAACGCCGAAAAGGACAAACACCACAAAGCCAAACCTTTGCCTGTCTTCGGGAGCCATTTCCTTCCCGCCTATACGAAAGGTAGAAAAGCCGAACAACCGAAAGCCTCCGATGGTTTTCTTTTCGTTCCAATCACGATAGATGATGTTGGGGCGAATCTTGCCGAAAATTCCCACAGCGATGGAGAGTATTCCCATGATAATCAATGCAAATTCCGGTGTATCCATTTTTATCCAGTGTTATTGTTTCCTAATTCTCTTATTTTGCCGCGCTTTGCGTCATTGCGAGGAGGCACGACGAAGCAATCTATAGTTATAGTCTGGATTGCTTCGCTTCGCTCGCAATGACGCGAAGCGGCAGTCCGTTTTTAATATAAGCTTCCCGTGTTTACCACCGGCTGTGCCGACTCGTCGGCGCAGAGCACCACCATCAGGTTGCTCACCATGGCGGCCTTGCGTTCCTCATCGAGTTCGACGACACCTTCGTCCTTCAGCTTATCCAAGGCCATCTTGACCATCGACACGGCGCCTTCCACGATCTTCTCACGAGCGGAGATGATGGCGGCTGCCTGCTGACGGCGCAACATAACGGCAGCAATCTCAGGCGAATAAGCCAGATAGTTGATGCGGGCTTCAAGCACTTCCAAACCCGACATGGTAAGGCGTTCATTCAGTTTGGACAACAGCACATCGTTGATTTCCTTGCCGCCGGCACGAAGCGTCAGTTCGTCTTTTTCAGCCTCATTCTCGTCGTAGGCATACATGCCCGCCACCTCGCGCAATGCGGCATCGCTTTGCACTTGGATGAAGCTCTCGAAAGCCCTCATGCGGCTGCTCACCGCCACGGGAGCCGTACCCGATCCGCCGCTGGCCATCGTCTGCGAGTCGATTTCAAACATGGCCTTGTAGGTGTCTTTCAATCGCCAAACGAGGATTTGACCAATCATAATCGGGTTGCCCGTCTTGTCGTTCACCTTGATATTGTCGGGGTTGAGGTTGCGGGCGCGGAGCGAAACCTTCTTGGAAGTCATCAGGAAATTGACCCAGTGGAAGCCCGTTTTGGTGAAGGTGCCACGGTAATTGCCGAAAAACAGCATCACCATAGCCTCATTCGGCTCCAACTTGCGGAAACCGATGGGCAGTATGCAGGCCAATAACAGGCCCAAAACCGATAGTATCGGTGTGCCGATTTGCCCTTTACCAAATGCAACCATGCCCCATACGCTCAAAGCGATGATGACAAGTTCAACAAACAATGCGACGAAACCGTTCATCGCGAGACCCTTGAATTCAAATTCTTTTGTTTCCATAATGATATTATTTTGATATTATTTTGATGCTGCAAAGATACATTAATTTTGGAAGTTGCAAGAAAAAAATCGATTTTTTTGAAAAAAAATTCGGCGATTAGCCGTATATTTGCCGTGACAAAACGGAATCTAACATAAAACTTGTTCAATATGAAGAAATTAGCACTTATCGGAGCCATTGTCGTAATGATGACGACCAGTTGCTCCTCACTCAAAGTTGTGGACCAAAACGCCGCTGCCAATGCCGGAGCCGCCGCTTTGCAGGCCCTTACCGTCAGCGACGCACAGATTGCCCAGTTGTGCAGCCAGTACATGGTGGAAACCGACGGACAAAACACCATTTTGCCCGCCAGCAACGATTATACCCAACGCCTTAACCGCATCATGGCACGTTTCCACAACATTAGCAACCTGAATTTGAACTACAAGGTGTATCAGTCGAACGAGGTGAACGCTTTTGCCAGCGGCGACGGCAGCGTGCGCGTCTATACCGGCCTGATGGACGCGATGAACGACGACCAAGTTTTTGCCGTCATCGGCCATGAATTGGGACACCTTATTAATAAAGATGTCCGCGACGCCTACCGTGCAGCCTATTTGATGGTGGCCGCACGTTACGGAATCGGTGCCTTCAGCGAAACCGCCGGAGCCATCTCTCAAGGTTTCCTCGGCGACCTTGGGCAGCAATTGGCCCAAAACGCCTATTCGCGTCGTCAGGAAACCGAAGCCGACGAGACCGCTTTCCAGTTCTGCATCCAAAACGGTGTCGACCCTTACGCCATGTATCATGCTCTGAATGTGCTGATTAGCCTCAGCGGAGAAAGCAGCCAGCAAAGCAAAATCGCGCAATTGTTCTCCACCCACCCCAACACCCAAAAGCGTGCCGCCCACGTCAAAGAGATGTGCGAGGCAGCGGGCTACACTATGACCTCGCCCAACCCATCTGGCGCAAAGCCCTCAAATGGCACTTCCGGCGGCTCAGGTTCGGGCGGAAAGAAGAAGGTTGGCATTAAATTGAACTGATTTTCAATTTGTTTCAAGAAAAAAGCCGAGCGTCAACTCGGCTTTTTTCATTTTTCCCCAAAGGCCTCCGCCAATGCCTTGAACTTCCGCCCGCGTTCCTCGAAATTCTTGTATTGGTCGTAACTTGACGCAGCAGGCGAAAGCAGGCAGACATCGCCTTGCTTGGCGTGGTTTTTTAAATAGGCAAACGCCTCTTCCATATTGGAATAATCGAATAAAGACGGCCCTTCGACAGACTCAGGAATCTTGGTCATTGAGCCTATCGAAATGCCGTCCATCAGTTGCATCATCCTTTCCCCAGCCTTGCCTGTGAAGAGCAGATGCGGAACTGGATTTTCTTTCAGGTAGTCCACCAAAGGCTGATAGTCAATGCCCCGGTCGAAGCCTCCAAGCAACAGGAAATCAACCTTTTGCAATGCCTTACATGCTGAAATCGCCGCTTGCGGGATGGTGGAAATACTGTCGTTGACGAAGGTCACGCCGCCAAATGTGCCGATTAGCTCCAAACGATGCTCCAAAGGTTTGAAGGTATATAAATAAGGTATCAATTCCCGATAATCAACACCGTAGGCATCGCAAGCCAACAGTGCCGCCTTGACATTCAGATAGTTATGATCGCCTATCAAGGGTAATGCAGTGCGGTCGATTTCGTCAAAATCGCACTGTGTGAATACTCTGGATTGCTTCGCTTTGCTCGCAATGACGCGAAGCGCATCATTAATCAGCGTGTCGTGAATGATGGCAGTATCGTCTTCACCCATGAAGCGTAAAAGATTGAGTTTCGCCGACTTGTAACGCTCAAAAGTGCCGAAATGGTCGAGATGTTCCTCAAAAACATTCAGCAAAACGCCCACATGCGGACTATTATGCACATACTCCAACTGATGCGCCGAAAGCTCATAAACCACGATGGAATCAGGCTTGATATCCTCCATGATGTCAAAACAGGGAATCCCGATGTTGCCCGTCAAGATAGCGTCGCGGCCAGAGGATTTCAAAAGATGGTAAATCAGGCTCGTGGTCGTACTTTTGCCCTTGGTGCCTGAAATGCCGATGGTTTGCGCATGGAACTGACTGAGAAACAGGTCGGTTTGCGAGGTAATCTCCACCCCTTTCGTGTCGAAATCCTTCAAGGAAATGCCCGGTGTCTTGATGACGATGTCGTAGTTGTACATCGCCTCAAGATACTGGTTTCCAAAATGTTTCACGCCTTCCATTTCGTTCTTGTCTGCCACCGCGACGACCGCTTCAGGCAAATACTTTTGCACAAAGCGGAACGAAGATTTCCCCTCGCGCCCAAAGCCGAGAATCAAAATGCGCTTGCCGCGCAACCGATTGAGTATCAAGTCAAACATGAAGACGGGATTTTAAGATTTGTTCAAACTTCTCGGGCAGGAAATGCTCGTTGTTGAAGCGGTTGAGAATTTCGTTCACTTTATCTCGATTCCCATTCGCGGCCTCCATGCAAGCCCGCACCTCCTCCACCGTGCCGACACACTCGAAAGGCTTCACTTCTGCCGTTCCGTTAAGTTCCTCATAGATAGGCCGTAAACTATCGTCCGCCATCAGGTCTTTGCCAAAAATAGCTGTCAGTTTTTCCCTCGAAAGGAAGGGAGACAGGATAATCCAAGTGAACAGGCACTTGGGGCAATGGCCGCACCAAGAATCGGTCTTACTACCCACATTGCAACTGCGAAACACAGAATGATAGGCCTCGCATTGGGCGAACAATTTTGCAATCTGCAATTCGCTCAACGGACGCAAAAAACTGAAATACTGTACTTTATCATTCAAATTCTCAGCCACATAATTCCTGAAATCGCGCTCAAACTCGATGGATTTGCTGTATTGGTGATTAATATTCGTCCCGGGAACGGTGCTCTCATTCGCGCTGTTTTCGTTCGACAAAGCGATGTATCTTGAACGGCTTCCGAAAGCCACCAAAACGCCAATGAACGCCAACAAAGCCGAAAATGGTGTGTGACCGTTCAAGTAGCCTTCCGCATTGAGTTTCAGCATGGTTGGGTCAAGGGTGCGGTTGATGACGATGAAGTCGTTTCCGCCGTAGCCTGCCGTCTTGACGCAATTCAAAGTCGCGCCTCGCGGGTTGACAATCATCGGAACAACAGGCATTTGGCCTCGCAAACATTCCAAAGTGACCACTGAATCCTTTCCGCCACCGATGGGAACCAAAGTTCGCTCTTCAAGCGGCAAGTCAACCTTCGCAAAAGATTGGTTTCCAACGGATTCAATCTGCATCAAATCATCTTCCGAAACCGAAATGCAATTCAAATACAAAAACTCACCCAAACCATTGTAATACAGTTTCTTCCAAAACGCTTTCTGCGAATCGGTGAGTGAAAACGGCTTCACCACTACCCTTTTCGGGCAAGCGATTTTCCAATAACTCACCAACTCTGTCATCCCGATTTGGAACGCCAAAGCCTGCAACTGTTCCCCTGGAATACGCTCCCAATCAAAGACATAAAGCGCTGGTATTTCGAGCGTTGGGTGAAAATGATAGCGGTCGTCGAGGTTGAAGTCGAAAGCCAACGACAAAGCTCCGTTTTCGCGTTTCACCGTTTGCCGCTCAAAAGTGAACGTCGAAAACTCCTCGCGCAAGGCGTCAAACTTATGTTGATTGTCAGTCCGTTTCAAAATAGTCCGATTTTTGCCACAAAATTACGAATTATGGCCCGAATATCGCCCAAAAAGTCTACTTTTGCGCTATGGATTTAGGCGAAAAGTTTGTCATACGAAGCAATTCATTGGATCCGAAACCTGGTAACATCCTGATTTCCGAGCCATTAATGAATGATTTCCACTTCGGGAGGTCGGTGATTCTGCTCATCGACCACGAGGAGGCGGAGGGCAGTTTCGGCGTCATCATCAACAAGACGTTGAACGCGAGCGTCAACCAAATCGTCGACGATTTCCCCGAATTCGACGCGCCTGTCTACCTCGGCGGCCCCGTTTCCGACAACCAACTGTTTTTCATCCACACCCTCGGCGACCTCATCCCCGACTCTTGCCCCATCATCGAGGGCTTGTATTGGGGCGGCGAGGTGGAAACACTCAAAACATTGATTGCCACTGGAATAGCCAACGAGGAAAACACCCGATTCTATTTGGGCTATTCAGGTTGGGACTCAGGGCAATTGGTCAGTGAATTGGTACGCAACACATGGCTCATCGGCGACATCACGACACAACAACTCTTCGAACTGCCCGCAGAAGCCATGTGGCAAACGTTTGTAAATCAGGCAGGTAAACGTTACGAGATGTGGAGACATTTCCCCAAAAATTTTGAGGATAATTGAGCCTATTTTATCGGATAAGCCTCATAAAGAATATCATGCAAAACGGTGCGAATACCCGTACTCACCAACCTGTTCGGCTCGGCATCGGGATAGACGCGGTTGGATAAAAATATGATAATCATGTCATTAGCTGGGTCGGCCCAAACGAAAGTACCTGTGAAACCCGTATGTCCAAAGCCCTTCATCGAGCCTTTTTTGGAAGCGGTGCATGTGCCTTTCTTCTCAAGCGGCAACTTGTCGAAACCAATGCCACGACGGTTGCTGTTGGTAGCGGCAAAGGGTGCTTTGGTGAAGTAGCGAACCGTTTCTGGCTTCAGATAGCGCACACCATTGTAAACGCCTTCATCTAAAAGCATTTGCATCAGTACCGCAAGGTCGTGGGCGTTGGCGAAAAGCCCCGCATGACCCGCCACACCTCCAAACATGGCAGCAGCTTGGTCGTGGACGTCGCCCCAAATCAACTGGCGACGAAAAACGGTGTCGTTCTCGGTCGGGGCAATCTGCTCGCGGGTGAAATGGTTCAACGGCTTGTAGCAGATGTGGTTCAACCCCATCGGGAAATAGAACTCTTGTTGCAGAAAATCCTCAATGTGCTGATTTGTAATTTGTTTCACGATTTTCGGGATGTAATAGAACCCCATGTCGCTATACAAATATTTCTTCCTTCCCAACGCAGTCTTGGAAACGGAATCGAAAATGCGGTCCTCATAATCATTAATTAGGTAGAGATTTTCGGCCACCCTAACATTATGGTTTTCATCGATTTGGTCGCTGTAGAACTCAGGCATCGGGCCGTTTTCGTTCATCGTAACTTTAAAGAAAGGCACCCAGGCCTTCAGCCCCGCCTGATGGGTCATAATCTCAATGAGTTTCAGCTTGCCATGTGGGTTATTTTTCAAATAAGGGAAAAAATCGGCCAAAGTCTTATTCAAATCAATGAGTCCTTCATCGTATAACTTCATGATTGCCAGCGTCGAAGCGAAAATTTTGGTGCATGAGGCGATGTCATAAAGGTCGTCAGGCTGCACTTTATGCCCACCGCCGTAGGTAAAATTTCCGAAACACTTGTCGTACACCGTTTTACCATCCTTCATGGCCACGATTTGGCATCCCGGATAGGCTCTTTTTTGAATGCCCAACAAAGCGACGGAATCCAATTTGGCGGCATATTTTGGTGGCATATTGCCAACAGGCAACGATGTAACTTGCACATTTTCAGGTTGTACAATCCTGGAAGGAATCTCATTTTCAGGAAGGACTTGCGTTTTCCTTTCGGGAAGCAGAGCCACAATGCCGTCGCCGCACTTGAACTTGCTCACTGAAACGGGCAGCGTGCCGTGGGCTTCCATCTCGCCAGACAATAATTTCACAACGGCATTCACCGCCGGCACTTCGTCCTGATAGGCCACCACCACACCTTTTACACTGTTGTTGATGCGGAACATGTCCAAGGCATACGGACAAGCGAAAAGGTTGAGAATCACATCGTTCTGTGCTACAAGACGGTTGAAGAACTTCACCGTTTCCTCCGTGATGCCGTAGTCTTTGTTGGCGAACATCGACGTTTTCTCAATGTTGACCACCACCAAATCGAATTTTTCTAATTTCTTCAGCCATTCCGCTGATTTTGAGGCGATATTATCCTTTGCAACCACGAAAGAAGTGGTGCTGAAACCCTTTGCGACAAGTCCTTCGTTCA
Organism: uncultured Bacteroidia bacterium; assembly: GCA_902770835.1. Lineage (GTDB taxonomy): Bacteria > Bacteroidota > Bacteroidia > Bacteroidales > F082 > Limimorpha. The sequence continues at coordinate 63,554 of CACXUM010000002.1, read as the reverse complement.
CATCGTTTTTTGTGTTTCCGATGGTCACCACGGCGATTTTCTTGTTGTTTGCCAACGGAATCACCTGATTTTCATTGCGAAGCAAAGTGATAGCCTCATCATACAACTGCTGGCGCAAGTCCAAATATTGGCTCTTTTTCAAGTCGGTCATCAAATTGGCCGTGGGCGTTGGCTTGTAGTCGTTCAAGCCTACACGATACTTATAACGAAGGATTTTCTTGCAACTTTCCTCCAAACGCGCCGCCGCTTGTGGATCGCGTTCTGCCGCCGCCTTGATGGTCTTGATGGCGAAAGGCACATTGTGGGGCAAAATCAGCACATCGTTGCCCGCCATGAAAGCCGCGTAAGGTACACTGTCAGGTTTCACTTTCTCCGAAACACCCTTCATGTCGAGTCCATCGGTGAAAATCAGGCCTTCAAAGCCCATCTCATTCTTCAACAGTTCAGTCACAACACCGTATGACAGCGAGGAAGAAGTGTTCTTAACTTTCTCAATGGCAGGGAAATACAAGTGTCCAACCATTGCACCGTTCACGCCGTTGGCAATCAGATGGCGGAAAGGCGACAATTCAATGTCGCGCACTTCGTCAATCGTCCTCGTGACCGTAGGCAAAGTCATGTGTGAATCGGTGGCCGTGTTGCCATGTCCAGGGAAATGTTTCATGCTGGTAATCAGTCCCTTGCTTTGCATACCTAAGGCATACGCCGCGCCTTTTTCTCCCACTTTTTCAGGGTCTTCACCAAAACTGCGCATTCCAATCACAGGGTTGGCCGCATTGGAATTGACATCAACGACAGGAGCGAAATTCACATGGATACCCATGCGCTGGCATTGCTCGGCCACCTGCTGTCCCATCCTGTAAATCAATTCGTTATCATCTATCGCACCCAAAGTCATCTGATATGGATAAGCGATGGTTTTCTTCACGCGCATGGCCAATCCCCATTCCGCGTCAATGCTGACCATCAACGGTGTTTTCGCCAATGCCTGCCACGCATTGGTTTGGTTCACCTGAGCCTCGGCATCGGCGCGGAAAAAACACACACCACCGATGTTGTACTGCTTGATGTACTTCGCCACATCTTCATAAAAAGGCTTGTCGGGCTGGTTGGCACGCAAACAAATCAACTGACCCACGCGCTGCTCCAAACTAAGGCTGTTATACACTGAATCCACCCAGCGCGATTCCGCATCTTGGGCAAAACTTTGGCCAAATGCAAAGGCCAAAGCACAAAGAACTACATACTTAAATCTATTCATAACTATATAATTTTCAATTTTTTAAATTATTCAATATCAACCATTCCTTCAACTCTTTCCAATCGTATGGTTTGCACACAATCATCTTGTCTTTATCCAAAACGAATACGGTAGGCGTGGAACTGACATGGTAATCCAAAAAGGCCTTGCCTTCCCAGCGTAGTTCATCATAGAAATGGAATCCGGGCAGACGCATTTTTTTTACGGCTCTTTCCACATCATCCTGATTTTCAGCTAAGGCAAATGTAACCAATTCAAAATCAGATTTTAAATCAAGATTCTTGCGAATCTGTACCAAAAAATCATGGCAGTATTCGCAATCCGTTGACCAAAAAACGACAATGCTGTATTTGGCTTGAGAACCATATAGATGGAACGACTTACCATCAATTGTAACGCCCGAATAATCAGGGGCTTTGACACCAACCTTTACTCTTTGATATGGCTCAGTGATGGAATCAAGTCGCTGACCTTCTTTCATTGAAATCTCTCCTTCAAATAACATAGGATAATTTAGCAGATAATCAACAACTTGCGTTCTTCCCATGTTCGTATAACCATTCAAAGCAAATTCGAGAATGTACTCATAATATTTCATATTGACTTTGGCTTTGCCAAGAACTACAGACAAACCCGCAATCGACAGACTATCAAAACGTTGTTCGTCGCCATCAGTAAACGAATAGAAATAATTGACCAATTTGTCCGACAGTGTTTTGCTTGAAATCAACGCAGTGTCTGAGAAATCCACATCTTTCCAATAGTCTTCCAACGTATGGTTTTGCGCTCTCGCTGAAAACGCAATTAAAAGGATTATTACGATATGGATTAACTTTTTCATTTTCTATTATTTACATCATTTTATTACAAGTCCAACTTCAACTGAATAGCCATATTGAAAGTCATCCTATGAAGCGGTGTTGTGCCATAATCCGCAATGGCTTGTTTGTGTTCTTTCGTGGGATAGCCCTTGTTTTTCTTCCAATTGTAAACGGGATATTGCTCCCCATATTGTTCCATCATCATATCCCTTGTGGTCTTTGCCAAAATTGAAGCCGCCGCAATCGATTGATACTTAGCGTCTCCGCTAACAATGCAGACATGTTTCACCTTTTTGTAAGGATTGAAGCGGTTGCCGTCAATCAAGAGTAATTCAGGTTGAAGTGTTAGTTTATCTAAAGCCCTGTGCATAGCTAAGAATGAGGCATTTAGGATATTGATTTCGTCAATCTCCTGCGCCGTGACTATCCCTATGCCGTAAGTCAAGGCCTCCTTCATCACCAATTCGCGCAAATGCATCCGTTTTTTCTCCGTAAGTTGCTTGGAATCATTGAGTTCTGGGTAATCGGCATCATTTTTCAGAATCACGGCAGCGGCCACCACTGGACCTGCCAAACATCCGCGTCCAGCCTCGTCGCAGCCAGCCTCAATCTTGTCCGAATAATGCGTCAGTAACCCCATGATTTATAGGAAATTAAAGTAGTAATGATTAGCAAAAACCAAAATGAGGAATAGTGTCAGGAACAGATTAGCCCAACCCGTATTGCCGATATAGGAGAAAGCGTATGAAATCAAGATAGATAACACAATGAAAATCAGTCCGTTCATCAGGATGTTACCGCCCAAGAATAACAGCAAAACCGCAAAAATGAACATAATTGTTATCATTGAAATCTTGGTTCGCACAGCAACCGTTTTTTCAAAAGTCGCATTGGCACTCCCGAAAAGCAAGAAGGCAGTCGGAACAACAAGTAGCACCAACAGACTGATATTCTTTATGTTAAACCCATTAATCGAGAATTGGTTTGAAGTGAAATAATCGCGATAGCCCGACCACACCGAGGGCAAGTCGCCGAACAGATAGACCCCCAAGAAATAAAGGAAATACACGAAAAGAAAGCCCACAATGGGTATCAATTGCAAGCGGAGAGTGCCTTTTTTGGCTACGGGAAGCACAATTATTGACCACAAAATCAACACAATAGATGGAAAATAGCACATTGAGGCCAAAGCGATCAAGATTCCGGCATCTGCCAACCCCAATTCAGGTTTGGGCGCAAGGTGGACGGAAAAATATGCGCGTAACATCAACAGAATGAAGAGTGTAGCCAATGCAAATGGATAAAAAGTCGTCTGTGTGTTGGTTAGGCTCATTAGCAAAACGAAAACGAAAGCCCCCATCGTGCTCACCTTTCCCACAATCTGATGGTCAACGAGTATTGCATTGAAAATCAGGGTTTCAAACGCCAAAAGAAGGAAAGCGAATGTGATTTGTGCGTAGGTCGAGAAATCTAAAACTCCGTTTATTAAATTGAAAATGGGCGTGACAGGTTTTTCCAAACCAGACGGAACCTTCCCCGCCACGAAAGCAGGAATCCATAGGGCAATCGCCAACAACGCAATCACCACATACTGAATGGCATAACTCTGTCTGAAAAACTTAATCATTGCAATTGCATCAAATCAACTCCAATGTCATGTCGATAATTAACGCCCTCAAAATGAATCTTTTCCACTTCGCGATAGGCTTTGGTTCTCGCCTCCTCGATGGAACTACCGTGCGCAGTGACCGCAATCACGCGACCGCCCGATGTAACCACTTCGTTATCAGTGTTAAATGCTGTTCCGGCATGGAAAGCGACAACATCTTTCAAACCTTCCAATCCGCTCATTTTTTTGCCTTTTTCGTAGGCTTCGGGATAGCCTCCTGACACCATCATCACCGTTACTGCGGTTTTGTCGCTTTTGGCATAGCGAACCTCGTTCAAGCGACCGTCGGCGCAGGCAAAGAGCAGGTCGGCAAAGTCGCCATCGATGCGGGTCATCACGGCTTCAGTCTCCGGGTCGCCCATGCGCACATTGTACTCGATAACGTATGGATTGCCGCTATCGTTCATCAAACCCAAGAAAATGAAGCCTTTATAGTCGATGCCTTCGGCTTTCAAGCCTTTTAAGGTAGGCTTCACAATGTGTTCCTCTACCCTTTCCAAAAACGTTGGGTTACAGAAAGGTACGGGTGAAACTGCGCCCATACCGCCAGTGTTGAGGCCTGTGTCGCCGTCACCGATGCGCTTGTAGTCCTTGGCCTCGGGCAGCAAAACGTAATGCTCGCCGTCAGTCAAGACAAAGACCGAAACCTCGATGCCTTTGAGGAATTCCTCGATGACCACAGTGGATGAAGCCGCACCGAATTTGCCGTTGAGCATCTTCGCAAGTTCGTCCTTGGCTTCTTGCAAATCGTTGAGAATCAGCACGCCTTTTCCTGCGGCAAGGCCATCTGCTTTCAAAACGTAAGGAGCCTTCACGCTTTCGAGGAACTTGTAGCCTTCATCAAGATTGTCTTTATTGACTTTGAGGCACTTTGCCGTTGGAACGCCGTATTTTTCCATAAAGTCCTTGGCGAAGGCCTTGCTGCCTTCGAGTTGCGCGCCGCGTTTGTCGGGACCAATAATTTTGATGGCTTTCAAAGCCTCATCATTCTTGAAGAAATCCACGATTCCATCCACCAAAGGCTGCTCAGGACCGACCACGACAAGGTTAATCTCTTGCTTCAAGCAGAAGTCTTTTACCGCCTCGAAATCAGAAAGTTTCAAGTTTACATTTGTGCCTACTTGCGCCGTTCCGGCATTGCCAGGAGCGATGAATATGTGTGCTCCTTCGCCTTGGGCCAATTTCCATGCCAAGGCATGTTCACGGCCACCTGAGCCGAGAACCAAAATGTTGCGGCGCACCGCAGTGATATGCTGCCCTTGGATTGCTTTCCAATCCAAAGCATCTTTTTCATTGTCAGCGGGATACATTATAATCTTTTCCATTTTCTATTCTTTTATTGCTTTCATTAATGAGTTCCAAATTCCTTCAGCAGCCAAGTCCCAAGAGAAATATTTGGCGCGTTCCCTACCCTTCTCTATCAAGGCTTCGCGGACATTTTCGTCGAGCATTTCGGTCATGCCTTCGGCGATGGAGGCCTCACTGAATGGGTCAACAAGCAAAGCCGCGTCGTCGGCCACTTCGGGCATGGAGGTCACATTGGAGGTGATGACGGGTGTTTCGCACCTGAATGCCTCCAAAATCGGGATGCCAAAGCCCTCAAAATAAGACACATACACCGATGCCAAAGCTGCTGCCGTCACCAAATGCAGGTCTTCGGCACGCAAGCGACCGGCAAAAACCACTTCGTCCTTAAAGCGCATAGACGAATAAGCTTGTTCTATCGGCTCCGACCACCAACGTTTCTCCCCTACAATCAGCAACTTGACGTTGGACGGCGTTTGCGATTTGAACAAATCAAAGGCCGTGAACAGCCGCGCCAAATTTTTTCGTGGATGCAGCGAACCGACAAACATAAAATAAGGATTTCCGTCCGTGTATTTCGCACGAACGGCCTCTTGCTCCTCTTCAGAAATCGGTGCAAACTTCTCATTCACACCGTTATAGGCCACATCTATCTTCTTCGGGTCGATGCCGTAGCAGTCCACGATGTCCTGTTTCGAGAACTCCGAAACCGTTACTATGCGCTTCGCTTTTCGGGCAAATTTCGGGAAGAATTTCTTGTAATGCCAAAGATGGATTTTCGGCATATCCTTGGGGAAATGCTCAAAGTTAAGGTCGTGGAACTGAGCTACTTGCTGCACATCGGAACGAAGGCTCAAATAGCCGTCGGGCGAGAAAAACAAATCGGGTTGTATTTGTTTCAAAGCCTTCTTGACCGAAAACTCGAAAAACCAAATGAACAAGAATGGGTGCCGTGCCTGCGGAAACAGTACGATGGGCTTCACATTGTCGCCGAAAAGGAACATCGGGTCGGGCTGGCGGTCGAAAATGAAATAAAATTCCACTTCGGGATGGTCTTTCACCATACGGCGCAGGGTTTCGTAGGCCACCCACCCAATTCCTTCAAGCCTGTCTTTCAGCAACAAGCGCGTATTGACTGCGATCTTCATGTCGGAGCCATCAATAGCGGTAGATGTCCGACTTGTAAGGCCCTTCGACGGGAACGCCGATATAGTCGGCCTGCTTCTGCGTGAGCTTGGTCAGCTTCACGCCGATTTTCTCCAAGTGCAGGCGGGCGACTTCCTCGTCCAAATACTTGGGCAGGCAGTACACACCTACTTTATATTGGCCGCGTTTTTCCCAAAGGTCCATTTGGGCCAAAGTCTGGTTGGTGAACGAGTTGCTCATCACGAAACTGGCGTGACCTGTGGCGCAACCGAGGTTGACCAGTCGGCCCGAAGCCAACAGGAAGATGCAATGACCATCGTCGAAAACGTACTTGTCGACTTGCGGCTTGATGTTGATTTTCTCCTTCAGGTGCTCGGTCTTTTCGAGGCGATCCACTTGGATTTCGTTGTCGAAGTGGCCGATGTTGCACACGATGGCCTGGTCTTTCATTTGCAGGATATGTTCGAGCGTAATCACATCGCAGTTGCCCGTCGTAGTGACGAAAATGTTGCCTTCCTTGACGGCCTCCTCCATCGTCGTGACCTCGAAGCCTTCCATGGCAGCTTGCAAGGCGCAGATGGGGTCGATTTCGGTGACCAAAACGCGGGCACCATAGCTCTTCATCGAATGTGAGCAGCCCTTGCCCACTTCGCCGTAACCGCAAACGACCACGACCTTTCCTGCAATCATCACGTCGGTGGCGCGCTTGATGCCGTCGGCCAACGATTCGCGGCAGCCGTAGAGGTTGTCGAACTTCGACTTGGTCACCGAGTCGTTCACGTTGATGGCGGGCACCAGCAACTCGCCGCGCTCGTGCATTTGGTACAGACGGTGTACGCCTGTGGTGGTCTCTTCCGAAACGCCTTTCCACCCGGCCACAACCGTGTGCCAGAAGGTGGGATTTTCTTTATAGGTGGCCTTGATGACACTCATCAGAGCGGCTTCCTCGGCACTGCCCGTGGGCGCGTCAAGGAGTCTGGGGTCGTTTTCGCAGGCGTAGCCCTTATGAATCAACAAAGTGGCATCACCGCCGTCATCGACAATCAAATCCGGACCCGTGCCATCTGGGAAAGTGATGGCGCGTTTGGTACACCACCAGTAATCCTCTAAAGTTTCGCCTTTCCAAGCGAAGACGGCAGTGCCCGTCTCGGCGATGGCTGCCGCAGCGTGGTCTTGCGTGGAATAGATGTTGCACGAGCACCAGCGCACCGTAGCACCCAATTCGACCAGCGTCTCAATGAGGCAGGCCGTTTGGATGGTCATGTGCAGCGAGCCCATGATTTTCGCGCCTTTCAGCGGCTTCGTGTCGCCATATTTCTTGCGCAGCGACATCAGGCCGGGCATTTCGTGTTCCGATACTTCAATTTCCTTGCGTCCCCAAGCGGCCAAGTCCATGTCGGCCACCAAATAGGGCAATTTGTTGTCTATAAGTCTGTTATCCATTTGTTTATGCTTTTAATTTGTCTTCCAATATGAATTGGCAAAGATAAGCAAATTTCCAACATCCGCAACAAACTGTTTCCCTTATTATTCCGCAGGCAAACGGAAATAAGTGATGCCGTAATGTATGGTGTATTGAATCAAACCATAATGTTTGGCATAGTAAATCTCTATAGGGTCATTATCACGAAGCAATTCATACTCAACTAATTGGATATGAAGCACATCAGCATAAGAAACGCCATCCACTTCAAACGATTCCAACAATTCAGAGGTAAACTCTATTTTCGGTGATTCTTTTCTCACGGGCGTAAGTGCCTTTCCACGAAGACTAAAAGTAAAAGGCAGGCCGTGAAGTCCTATTTCAAACTTGTCATCCACATTCACCTCCGTGCCCCACCCTGCCGTGGCGGTAACATAATAGCCTGTGGAATAGTCAAGATACCCTTTTTGATCCATGCTTTCGCGCTCCGTCTTGTTCGTCGTCATAAAGGATGAACTCGACTCTTCCAAGAATTGAATCGAAGGAGTACTTACATGAAGTCCTCGCTCGATGCCATTCTCGTCGCTGATGATACATTCGCGCTTGTCGTCATCCACAAACCATGCTTTTGCCTCATCACAGATATAATATTGTTTTACCTTGACACAAGACGACATCAAAGAAGCCAAAAACAACAGAATCAAACATTTATTCCTCACAAAGCCAGTATTTTTCACCATTTGACATTTCTATGCCGACAAAGCCTTTCGCATAATTGTAATAACAAATGGCCGCATAAATGGTTCCCTCGGTGACCGTATAATCGGGGTCACAATCCAATTTGAACACATCGTAATAGGTATGTCCGTTCACTTCAAGAGAGTCCAGCATGACGTAATCTGTAGCATCGGTGTTGATAAATGGAACGTTTGCATCACTATTCGCCAACACGATATAGCCCGTTTTGGAGGCATCCAAACCCTCTAATTCATACCGCATATATTCGTTTGACAGAAATAATTCCATCTCAAAGGTAGGATAGTCAGGCTTTAACGTGATCCAATACACTTGATAATCATAAACCGGTGAGCCATACCAACCAGAAGGCTCATCCAAAGAACTGAAATGCCCCCTCGACACATGGTAATTGATGATTTGACGATTGCTTTCATGCATCATTTTGATGACATCGCCATTCTGATACGGTAAAGTGGCCAGATACTCCTCCGGAATATCCCCAAGGCGAATGACTTCAGTTTTTGACGGTTCCTTTGTGCAAGCCGCAAACAGCATCACCATGATTCCCAGAACGATAGTTCCCGCCGTTTTTCTGAAAAATTGTTTCTTGCTTTTCATTTTGCTGGTTTTTAGGATTTCATGCTGCAAAGTTACATAAAATTCGATACATGATAAAAAAGCGGAGAATTTCTCCGCTCGAATTTTAACACGAATTGCCACGAATTGGACACGAATTTTCAAAAATAATAATTCATGAATAATTTATGATAAATTCCTGATAATTCGTGTTTTAAATTCAATCTGGCAAACGATACAAAGTCAGTTTGTCGTCCAAATTGCATTGAATCAGGCCGTAATGCTTGGCATAATAGATTTCGGTTGGGAAATTAGTCATCCAAGGATAGGCGACATCAACCAGTTTGAGATGCATAACACCCTGATATTCCACATCGTACACATTGTATTTGTCGAGGTATTCAGCCATGAATTCCATCTCGCTGTCATTGTCGTACTCGTAGCAATACCTCGGATAAAACTTGTTGCCATCGATGCGCATGGTGTAATGCGCCGGGCCGAAATCCATCCTGAAATCGTCAGTGCCTTCAGGCTCGTCCTCAAGATGGTCTGCGGTCAGGCTAACGCTCATATTCAACGTGGAAAAAGAGGAAAAGCCGCTTTGGTAAACATGCTCAAATTCAAAGTCTTTCACATATATACCCATAAAATAGCTTTCTTGTTCCGACATGTATTGGTCAATGTCCGCAAATGAAAACGACTGCGAAACGCCGTTGTCGTCGCGCATGGTGAACTTGAGGTTGGCTGTGTCGGCGAACCACACGCGGTTGGAATCTTGCACATAGTAAGATTGGGTTGGCTTCGTGCATGAAGCCGTCACAAAGGCCAAAGCAATGATAATCAAAAATTTAGTCTTCATAAAGCATATATTTTTCACCGTTAGACATCACAATTCCCACAAAACCGTTTTCATAGTTGTAGAGAATGGTTTCGGCATGAATCAATTCGTCAACATTATTATAATAGTCTGTTTTCAACTTGAAGACATCCTTGTAATAACGACCATTAACTTCCAATGAATCAATGATTTCGTAATCAGAATGGTCATCGCCGACGAAAGGCACTTTTGCACTGCCGACAGCAAATATGTCTGCCTTTTTACACCAAGACTGCATTTTCTCTTCATTCAGCATGTAAGCATTTGATAAAGAAATGCTCATGTCGAAAACCGGATACTTGGGTTTACAAGTAGTCATGTCCACTTCGTACTCATAATAATAGTCAGGAGCTGGCTCGAAACGTGTTGGCACGGAGCCGTAACCCTCGCTTGAAGTTTTGTGTCGGTGGCGTTCCACTTCAAAGTCGATGATGACCTTACTTGTTTCGTGCTGCATACGGAACACATCGCCGTTTCTGTAAGGCACGGTGGCCAAATACTGTTCGGGGATACGCCCCAAGTCGATGTGAACTGGCTCCTTACTCGGGCAAGCCGTGAGCAGCAGCAACAAGGCCCCGAAAACCGCCTGAGCCGTCACTTTCCTGAAAAATCGTTTCTTCGTTTTCATTTTGATACGGTTTAAAGTTTTCGGCTGCAAAAATATGGCAAATTCCAGCACAAAAAGCAAGTTTTGGGGGCATTACAAACTTTTTGAAAAACAAACATTTGTTTTTCAATGAATTATATTTTTGAATTACAAACAATATTTCAAATGTCGGTGCTTCCAAGCGTCGCAAAACGATGTTTCTTGCAGATGCTTGGAAGCGTCTGCTCCTATAATTTCCCTATTTTTGCAGCCCCAAAAACGACACATTTTTTGAAATGACGCAGAAGGAATCGGTCAGGAAAGAGCTGTTCAGGTATGCCCTGCCGAGCATCGTCGGGATGCTCATCGTGGGCTTGCAGACCATCATCGACGGTCTGTTTGTGAGCCGTGGCGTGGGTGCCTTGGGCTTGGCCGCCGTCAATCTGAGTATGCCCCTCATCAGCGTAATGCTCAGCGTCGCCATTATGATTATTTCGGGCGGCATCGTCATTGCCGGCATCGCCAAAGGGCGCGGCGACGAGGAGCGCGTGAAAGGCTACACCACCCTCACTTTCGCCGTTTTGCTTACCACCACCCTTTTCCTTTCGGCCTTGGTCGCGCTGAACCTCAAACGACTTTGTTATTTCTTGGGCAGCAACGACGAGGTATATCCCTTTGTGCGCCAATATCTTGGCATCATCGGGTGCGGTTTCATCTTCTATTGCATCCCCAACTTCACCGAGGCCTTCACCCGATTGCGCGGCAAGCCCAACTGGGTCTTCACGAGCGGTGTCATCTGCTGCGTGGTGAATGTCGTTTTGGACTATTTCTTCGTGCTTCGTTTCGGTTGGGGCGTGGCGGGCGCGGCCATCGCCACCTGCATCGCCAACACCACGGCAGCCTTGGCGCTGCTGCATAATGTGCGTTTCGGCAAACTGATGGGCGGCAAGCGCGAAATCGGGAAGATTTTCTACAACGGCTCGTCGGAGATGCTCACTTCGGTGTCGGCGGCCATCACGACCTACATATTCAATATTGTGCTTATGCGCGACATCGGGCCGAAGGGCGTGGCGGCACTCACCATCGTGTGCTATTTCAATTTCATCGTCAATATGTCGATTTTCGGGTTGTCGCAGGCCTTGTATCCGCTGATGTCGTACAGCCTTGGGGCGAAGGACTACCGTCGCATCAAGTCATTGTTGTTCAATTCCATACTGTTTGGCGGCTGCATCGGCGTGGGCGTTTATTTGATTGTGTTGCTGTTCAAGGAGTGCATCGTCGGGGCGTTTTCCGAAGGCGACTTTGAGTTGCACGAGTTGGCTATGGTTGCCACCACCTACGTCACTTTGCACTATCTTGTTTCCTTCATCAACATCGTGGCAAGCAGTTTCCACACGGCCATCGAGCGGCCATTGGAGTCGGTCGCCATCGCGGTGTGCCGCAGCATTGTTTTTGTGCTGATACCCTTGTTTGTCCTCACCCCCATCATCGGGCAGTTAGGCATTTGGCTCAGTATGCCCATCGCCGAAGTGCTGACCTTGCTCGTCAGCCTGCCGCTGATGTGGTGGTCGATGCGGAGGCTGAAGGCAAAATTTCAGTGAAAAAAGGTTGGTATTGCAAAAAGTATGTATCTTTGCGCAAACATTAAAAACATCAGCAAAATGAACCAGCCTTACAACATCAACATCAATCCAAACAAAAAGAAAATCGGACGCTATATCCTTTGGAGCGTTTTGGCACTTTTGGCCATCTTGGTATTCTTCTCCTCGTTCTACACCATCCGCTCGTCGGAGCGCGGCGTGCTGTCCACCTTCGGCAAGATGAGCGACGAGGTCATCGAGGACGGCTTGCACATGAAGATTCCGTTCATCCAGACCATCAAGCGCGTGAACGTGCAGCAGAAAAAACACGACGGCAAGGAGGACAGCTACACCCGCGACGTGCAGACCTCCGAGGTGGAATACACCATCAATTATGACCTCGTGCGCGAGAACGTGAGCAAACTGATGAAGAACGTCGGCGACGACTACCACAACCGTATCGTGGTGCCCTTCATCCGCTCGGCAATGAAAGAGTCGTTCGGCAACTTCGCCGCCACCGAAATCGTCGAAAACCGTGATGCCGTGCGCCGTCAAATCGAGCAGCAACTGCGTGAGACCTTGGACAGCAATTACTTTATGAACATCCAGTTCCAATTGGTGAATATCGACTTTGACGACGACTTCGAGACCGCCATCAAGGAAAAGCAAGTGGCCGAACAGAACGCATTGAAAGCCAAGAACGTGACCATCCAAGTGGAGGAGCAGGCCAAGCAGACGAAAATCAAGGCCGAAGCCGAGGCCGAGGCCATGAGCATCAAGGCCGCCGCTTTGGAAAGCAACCCCAAGCTCGTGAACTATGAAGCCGTGCAGAAATGGGACGGCAAACTGCCACAATATATGTTGGGCAATTCGGTGCCGTTTATTGATCTGAAGTGATTCAAGTCACTTTCATCGCGCTTGGCCCGAAAAGGGGAAGCTCGGGGTGGCTGTGTTCCTTGACAGATTGCCTCCCTTTAGCCTCAAGACGCTAGATTTCCCATTCCTTACTTGCTGATCCGAGACTGCACACGACACAATCTCCACCCCCGCTCTTGTCCAACACATGGACGCTGGTACTGCCCGACTTGTTGACCTTGCGACGTACAAACATGCTGCAAAGATACGCTTTTTGACTTATCTCGCCTATTTTATTTTGTCGCTTTTTGACCTTCGTCACCAACCATTTTTGGCAACATTACCAAAAACGTGGAAAACAGGAATACAATTAAGACAGGGCAACTTCATCTGCCTCTTCTTTTTAAAAACTAATAAAATCAATTGATTTACAGAGTATTATTACTTATCCATCAGTTCTCTGAGTTTCTCAACGAAATCCCGAATATCCCCTTCAGTAGTGTCAAAAGCGCACATCCAGCGGACGACATCTGCATCCTCGTCCCAATCATAGAAAAAGTAATGGTTTTGCAGTTCCTTCCAGACCTTGCGGGGCAACTGGGCGAACACACCATTGGCTTGAACGGGATAAACCACTTTCAAGCCGGGGATGTCCTTCACGGCTTGATAGAGTTTTTGCGCCATGCGATTGCTGTGCTCGGCATTGCGCTTCCAAAGGTCGTTCTCGAAATAGGCATCAAACTGGGCCGCTATAAATCGCATCTTCGAGCAAAGTTGCATGGCCTGTTTGCGACGGTATTTGAACTCAGGGCAAAGGTCGGGGTTCAAAAGCACCACCGCCTCCCCCATCATTAGGCCGTTCTTGGTGCCACCAAACGAAACAGCATCCACGCCAAGGTCGGTGGTCATCTCTTTGAAAGAACAACCTAAGGCCACAGCAGCATTGCCCAAACGAGCACCGTCGATATGGACATACATGTTGTATTCTCGTGCCAAGCCCACGATGGCTTTAATTTCGTCCAAAGTGTACAAAGTGCCTAACTCTGTCGGTTGGGTGATGGAAATCACTTTCGGCTGCGAGTGGTGCTCAAAGCCGAAGCCGTGCAAGCGGGTCTTTATTAATTCGGGCGTCATTTTGCCGTCGGGCGTGGCCACCGTCAGCAGGCGGCAACCCACAATGCGCTGGGGTGCGCCACATTCGTCCACATTGATATGTGCGGATTCTGCACACACCACTGCCTCATGTGAATGGGCCATCGCATCAATGCAAAGGGTGTTGCAGCCCGTTCCGTTGAAGGCAAAGAACACACGAGCCTGCTCGCCAAACTGTTGCTTGAACTTTTGTTCAGTTGCAGCGCAATATTCGTCATCGCCGTATGCCACAGCATGTTCCGTGTTCACGCGGGCGATGGCTTCCAAAACCTCGGGACACACGCCCGAATGGTTGTCGCTTCCAAATCCTCGTTTCATCACACCATCTTTTTCGCTTCCTCCAAAATCATGTTGGCGAAACGGTCGGCCTCGGCCTCTGTCTTGCCTTCGGAATAGATACGGATGATGGGTTCTGTGTTCGACTTGCGCAGATGCACCCAACCTTCCTCGAAGTCGATTTTCACGCCATCGATGGTGGTCACTTTCTCGTTCTTGAACTTTTCGGCGAACTTGGCCAAGATACCGTCCACATCGGTCGAAGGCGTGAGTTGGATCTTGTTCTTCGACATGAAATAGGCGGGATATTCCTTTTTCAGTTCGGAGCATTTCACCTTCTTTTCGGCCAATTGCGTCAAGAACAAAGCCGTGCCGACGAGTGCATCGCGGCCATAGTGCAACTCGGGATAAATCACGCCTCCGTTGCCCTCGCCACCGATAACAGCACCGACTTCCTTCATTTTTTCCACCACATTCACTTCGCCCACGGCAGCAGCAAAGTACTGTTGGCCATGCTTTTGCGTCACATCTCTTAAAGCGCGGGTTGAAGAAAGGTTGCTCACCGTCGAGCCGGGGGTATGCTTCAGAATGAAATCGGCCACGGAAACTAAAGTATATTCCTCGCCGAACAATTCACCATCTTCCTTGACGAAAACAAGGCGGTCAACATCGGGGTCGACGACCACACCGAAATCGCATCCTTGTTCCTTGACATAGCGGCAGATGTCGGTCAGGTTTTGGGCCAAAGGCTCAGGCGTGTGAGCGAATTTGCCCGTCGGCTCGCAATTAAGTTCCAAGACTTCCTTCACACCGAGGGCACGCAACATCTTCGGGATGGCAATGCCGCCCGTCGAGTTGACCGCATCCACGGCCACTTTGAAGTTGGCCTTGGCAATCACCTCCTTGTTGACCAAAGGCAGTTGGCAAACCATGTCGACATGCTTGTCCATCCAACCGTCAACTTGCTGATAACTACCGATTTCCTCAATCGGAACGAAGTCGAAATCGTCCTTGGCAGCCACGTCAAGCAGCCAAGCCCCTTCTGCGGCGGAAATGAACTCGCCCTTTTCGTTCAAAAGTTTCAGGGCGTTCCATTGCGCTGGATTGTGGCTGGCCGTAAGGATAATGCCAGCATCGGCTTTCAAGCCTGTCACTGCAATTTCAGTGGTGGGTGTAGTGCTCAATCCAATGTCAAGCACATCGGCACCCATAGCCTGCAAAGTGCCGCAAACCACCTGATTCACAAGGAATCCCGAAAGGCGTGCATCGCGACCGACCACGATTTTCGGGCGTTTAACTCCCTTATGATGCTGGACGAATTTTACGAATGCAGCGGTGAATTTCACCATGTCGATTGGCGTGAGGTTGTCGCCCGGCTGGCCGCCAATGGTACCACGAATGCCGGATATGGATTTAATAAGGGTCATAGCGTATTTGTTGTTTGATTAAGATTATTAACTGATTGGTTTTCAGGATTGATGGAAAAATCCAAAAGAATGGGGTAATGGTCGGATGCCTTGAAGCGGCAACGCTTGAAATTGAGGGGGACAACACCCTTGTTTGCCCAGATATAGTCGATGCGCAACAACGGCAACTTGCCCGCGTAAGTCGGCTTGATGCCGCGCCCTACCTTGGTGAAAGTGTCCACAAAACCAGCCTTTTGCAATTGTCGATAATTGTAGGAAAGCGGAGGCTCGTTGAAGTCGCCACACATGATGATAGGCCCCTCAACAGGCGGCATTCCTTCAAGTACTTTAACAAGTTCTTCACTTCGGCGTTGGAAGGCATAACCCAACTTATGGAGAATGGTCTTTCCTATAGTATCTAACTTATTCTGTCGTTCTGACGAACTCATCAAAATGTCAATTTCATCATCTGTAATTTTATATGAAAGCAAATGCACATTGGCGACATGGAATTTGCCCTTAGCTCCAGCATCCACTTCAACCATTATGCCATAAGTATTCTCTTCACCAAATCCAGAATCCTCTGTCACTTTTACAACTGGATACTTTGAAAAGATGACATTACCTCCGTAATTGCTCTTTTTATTAAAATATACATACTGAAAGCCAGCATCTTTTGCAAAGTCGTAAATACATTGTTGTCTGGTTACCTTAGATTTGAAGCCCATAAACTCTTGACAGCAAAGAATATCGGGAGCTTGATCGCGAATCATATTAATCACATGATAAGCAAAACTCTCCTTGTCCGTTTTTCCATCAAAATGGTCAAAATTGTGTAAATTGTAACTCATTATCCGAATGCTGTCATCAGCACTTTTCTTGCTCCCAAAAGAAAACGACTTATTGAAACCGGGAATGGAAACCAACAATGCCAACACTGCTATCCAGGCTTTTTTTGACCATAATAGAACCAAAAACAAAAAAATCAGCACATTATAAATAAAAATCACCCAAAACGCAAGTCCGAAAAACGAAGTCCAAACAAAGTGCTTTGGATTAATGTAAGGATTAATGACACATAAAGCCATAGCCACTATGCCAATAAGGGCAAAAAAGGTCAAGAAAAAGACCAACAACCTGCCGAAAAACCCTCTTTCTCTCCTTTCCATGTCATTTGCTGTTTTTGAACAAAAACTCTTTTTCTTCTTGCGTCAAACTGGCATAGCCATTTTTTGAAATCTTGTCCAAGATGGCATCCACATCACGCTCTCTTTCAGCCTTTTGGCGATTATATTCGCCATCGTTGCGCGGCACCCGAGGCTCGTCCTTGACTTCCTTGTAAGGCGTGTATTTCGTCTGCGACTTGCGTTTCCACGATTCAAAAATCTCCTTCCATTTCCTGAAATTCTTGTTGGGACCAGCGGGGTTTTTCCTCCAATACAGAATCAGCAACAGGCCGAACAACATGCCACCAAGGTGGGCGAAATGCGCCACATTACTGGCTCCCGAAAGTCCGCTGAACAATTCAATGACAGCATACCCGATGACGAACCACTTGGCCTTGATGGGAAAGAGGAAATACAAGTAAATCATCGAGTTAGGGAACATCATGCCGAAAGCCAACAGCAGGCCGTAGATGGCTCCCGATGCGCCCACGGTGGTCATCATGTTCAGGTAAGCGTCCATCGGAACGATTCGTCCGCCCAAGTTCACATTGGCATAATCGGCCAAAGAGGAGGCATATTGGATGTATTGCACCAACTCCTGACACAGGCCCGCCCCAATGCCGCAAACCATGTAGAACAACAGGAAACGCTTTGAGCCCCAGATGTTTTCGAGCGTGTTGCCGAACATCCACAGCGCGAACATGTTGAAAAACAGATGCCCGAAATTGCCATGCATGAACATGTAGGTGAGCAACTGGTAAATCCTGAAATCGCTGGCTTTGAAGAAATGCAGGCCGAGAAGTCTGGTTAGGTCAATGTTGAAACGGGTCAAGGTGACAGTGGCCAAATACATCAAAACATTGATAATCAACAGGTGCTTGACTATCGTAGGCAACAGCCTGAATCCCGTTGGACTGTATTGTTCGTTCATTTGAAAAATTCCTCCATATTTAGTATTACAAATATTTTCTTGCCATTCGGCGCAACCTCGGCTACATTGCAGGCAAACAATTGGTCTACAAGGTTTTGCATCTCCATTTCCGAAAGCCTCGTCTGCGGCTTGATGGAGAGTTGCGCCGCCAAAGTCTTGGCCAAATTCAACTTCCTATCCAACTGCAAATCGGTGCGGTTTATTTTATAGTTGTCCAAAATCTTTTCCAACAAGGCCACCGCATCACAACCCGCCGCATCGGTGGGCGTTCCGTTAATCATGAAAGTGGTCGGATTGGCCTGCTCCAAGGCGAAACCAAGGTTTTCCAACTCGGGTAGCATCTCCTTCAGCAGCGAGGCATCGTTCACATTGAGCGACAAAGCCTGCGGAAACAGTTCCTGCTGCGACACGCCGCTATGGTTCTCCAACTCCTTCAGATACTTCTCGAAAAGCACCCGCGAATGGGCCAACTGCTGGTCGATGACAAGCAAACCCGACTTCACCGTGGTAACGATATAGGATTGATTCACTTGCAGATACTGCGCATTGCTTTGCGACTCTTCTTTCGGTTCAAGGGAAGCATTTTGCAAGTCGGTGCGCTCGCCGTAAAGGATGCGCCAATCGCCCGGATTTGTGTTTTTTTGCGGCTGATACGAGCCTTCCCAATGCGTTTCGCGTGGCACATGTTCCTTGCTGAACGGATTGAAATTCGGGTCGAGGGGCACATTGGGGATGGCCAAAGGATTAGACATGCCCATTGCCGTGCCAAAATCGTTGTTCAAGTCAGCCGATTCGTTGAAATCAATCATCGGCGATAGGTTATGCTGGCCGATAGCCTTGCGCACGGCAGCATGAAGAATGGCATACACCAACTTGACATCCAAGAAGTTGACTTCCGTCTTGGTCGGATGGATGTTGATGTCGATGTCCGACGGGTCGACCTCAATATTGAGAAAATAGCCCGGAAAACTGTCCTTGGGAATCATCTCCATAAAGGCGTTCTCGATGGCGTGATGCAGATAAGCATGTTTGATAAAGCGCTTGTTCACAAAGAAATACTGCTCGCCACGGGTCTTTTTGGCATATTCCGCCTTGACGATATAGCCATCAATGCGCACGCGCTCGGTTTCTTGGCGCACGGGCAGCAACCGACCCTCGTAATTGCTCCCAAACAGGCCCATGATGCGCTGCTTGAGGTTGCCCGGATAGAGGTGGTACACCTCCTTGCCGTCGCTGGTGAGGGTGAAGCCGATGTTGGGATTCATCAGCGAAACGCGGGTGAACTCCTCAACAATGTGACGAAACTCCGATTGCGGTGTTTTGAGGAAATTGCGCCTTGCGGGCACATTGAAAAACAGGTTCTTGACCGTGAAGGTAGTGCCCGGTTGCATCGGCACGAGGCTCTGCTCTTTGACCACTGAGCCTTCGTTGACAATCTTCACGCCCACTTCGTCCTCTTTGCGCCTCGTCTTCAGTTCCACCTGCGCGATGGCCGCAATGCTGGCCAAAGCCTCGCCACGAAAGCCCATCGTGCGGATGGCGAACAAGTCCTCAGCCTTGCTGATTTTCGAGGTGGCATGGCGCTCAAAGCAAAGCCGCGCATCGGTTTCCGACATGCCGCAACCATTGTCGACGACCATAATCATCGACTTTCCAGCGTCTTTCACCACCAAGTCTATTTGGGTGGCACCGGCATCCAAAGCGTTCTCCATCAGTTCCTTGACGGCTGATGCAGGACGCTGGATCACCTCGCCTGCCGCAATCTGGTTGGCTACACTGTCGGGCAGCAATTTGATGATGTCGAGCATACCTTATTTCCCCATCAGGCCGCGCACGATGTTGGTCATCAGCGGCGTGCAGAAAACGAAATAGAAAAGGAAGGCCACAAACACGCCCAACACGATTCGGCGAATCAACTTGGCGCGTTGTTCTTCCTTGCTTTCCTCGTCCTTGGCCACGCCCCAACTCTTCCTCATTTTCATTCTGAGCAACTCTTCATGCGTCAGTTTCGAGTCGAGGCCAGCAGCGGCCTTTTTTTCTTCCCAAGCCTGCTGTTCGGGGTCGTAATAGCGAGGTTTGTAGTTGAATTTCTTTGGGTTATGTCGATAAAAGAATGCCATAATTCTAT
Source organism: uncultured Bacteroidia bacterium (assembly GCA_902770835.1). GTDB lineage: Bacteria > Bacteroidota > Bacteroidia > Bacteroidales > F082 > Limimorpha. The sequence goes on along the minus strand of CACXUM010000002.1, from coordinate 43,658 downwards.
CATTTTCGGGTGCAAAAATACCAAAAATTCCGTTACCAGAAGGAAATCTCAATCTGGATATGCGCCTTCTTCCTCGCCCGAGGTGTCCATTTCACCATCGTCAACGACTTGGTCACATTCGAGGGCGGCCCATTTTCCGCTCCAAGCGGCTTCGAGATTGGTCAGCATCTCGTCTATTTTGGTGATTTCGGCATCGGGAATCGCGGCGGTCTGAATCAGGTTGTCCAAGTCGGAACGCAAGCCTAAAATGCTGAAATTCAGCATTTGCAAGTCGTCGCAATCGGTTAGTTCATTCATCTTGTTCTCGATGGACGAAACCTCTCCTTCCATCGCTTTGAACTGCTTGGAAGCCTGATGGCCACAGGAGCAAAAACTCAGCAACAAGGCCGCCAGCATCGCAATTATTGAAAGTTTGTTCATGGCTTGAATGTGTTTTTCAGGCTTCAAAAATAGGGAAAAAAAATGATAGCATGGTCATCAGAGGCGAGTTATTAATATATAAGGAGTGGAATTGTGCCGAAATTTGTCGAAACGGTAGTTACAATCCCAACAGAATCAAAATATTAAGGGTTATCAACAAACTTTGTTGATTTCTTTTCAGAAAAAATTGGAAATTGTTTTCAATAGATTGGCTTGGCATTTCAAAGGAATGACTTATCTTTGCACGGTTATATAGGCCAATTTGAAAACGTAACAGAAAGAAAATCAATACAATCAACTTAATTATTAACATTAAATTATTATTTATGAAAAAGTTACTTACTTTTTTCGTGGCTTTGATTGCCTCCATTAGCTTGATGGCCCAGGTGACCACTTCGAGCATCAGTGGAAAAATCACGGACAGCAACAGAAGTACCCTTCCGGGTGCCACGATTGTTGCCACTCACACGCCATCCGGCTCGCAGTATTATGCTGTTGCCGATGCCAACGGTACTTACCGTTTGCTCAACATCCGTCCCGGTGGCCCCTACACCATCGAGGTGCGCATGGTCGGTTTCCAGACGGTGAAGCAGGAAGGTATCACCGCCACTCTTGGTGAGACCAAAATCCTGAACGTCCGCCTGAACGAAGAGTCGATTGGTTTGGGTGAGGTTACTGTTTCGGCTGAGGCCGTCAGCAATGGCATGGACAGCGACCGCGCTGGTGCCACCACAGCCATCAGCAACGAGCAGATTGCAACCCTGCCCACCATTTCGCGCAGCTTGAACGACGTGCTTGCACTGACGCCTCAGGCCGCTGCCACTTCCAATGGCTTGGCCATCGGCGGCGGCAACTACCGCTCGTCATACGTCACGGTTGACGGTGCTGCGTTCAACAACGCTTTCGGTATCGGCGGCAACCTGCCTGCCGGTGGTAGCCCCATCTCCTTGGATGCTATCGAGGCCATGACCATCAACGTCACGCCATTCGACGTGCGCCATAGCGGCTTCACGGGTGGTGCCATCAACGCCGTCACCAAGAGCGGTACCAACAGCTGGCACGTGAGCGTGTATGACTACTTCACCAACGACGGTCTCATCGGCACCAAGTTCGGCAAAAAGGACCAATTTGGCAACTATCCCGACCGTTTGAAGCTCGCCAAGTCGCTCGACAACACCGCCGGCGTGAGCGTGGGTGGCCCCATCGTGAAGGACAAGTTGTTCTTCTTCGTGAACTTCGAGTATCAGAGCGACGTTGACCCCGGTCAATCCGCTTTCGCCCGCGAGGATGAGGATGAACCCTTTGGCGGCTCAACGCAATACAACCGTCCTACCGTTGCAAAGATGGACGAAATCAAGGACTATCTGAAGTCAAAATACAACTACGACCCAGGCCGTTACCAGAACTACAGTGCCAGCACTCCCGACCTCAAGTTGCTTGCCCGCTTGGACTGGAACGCCAGTGCCAACGACAAGATTAACATCCGCTACAGCCTTGTGAAGAACAAGTATTCATCTGCCCCTTCGAGTTCAATCAATCCTCTGAGCGGCAGCGTCTACAACCGTAATACATACGGCCGTACTTCGGAATACGCCCTCTATTTCGAGAGCAACCGTTACTTCCAAGAGCAGAACTTCTTCTCGGTGGCTGCCGAATGGAACCACTCGTTCCTGAGCGGTCGCGCCAACAATATGTTGCGTGCCACTTACTCACGTCAGAATGAGCCTCGTAGCTTCGTGGGCAATCTCTTCCCCACCGTCGACATTCTTGAAGAACTCGAGGATGGCACTCCCGCTGTCTACACCTCATTCGGTCCCGACCCGTTCACCTACGGTAACCTCCGCGATGTGCAGACTGCTGTCGTCACCGACGAATTGACCTACCTCACCGGCATCCACAACTTCACTTTCGGTGCCCAATATGAGTTCGACAACACCAAGAACGGCTTCATGCAAGGTGGTGCTGGTTACTATGTTTACAATTCATGGCAAGACTTCGTCGACAACGCCAACCCGCGAGCTTTCGCCATCACCTACGGCAACAATGAGAAACACGAGCAAGTGTATCCTTCCTTCAATTACATGCAAGGTTCGCTTTACGCCCAAGACGAAATGACCCTGAGCGAGCGCTTCAAACTCTCACTCGGTCTGCGCGTCGAGTTGCCTTACTATCCTTCCATCGCAGGCTACAACTACAACAAGGAATTTGCTGAAGGTTGGGATGAGAAATTGTTTGATACACTCGGCAACCAAATCGGCACTACGCACCATGCCATTGCCGACGGCGACAACAGCATGAGCGGCCTTTCCACCGCCGACATGCCCAAGGCCCGTGTGAACTTCTCGCCTCGTTTGGGCTTCAACTGGGACCTCACTGGCGACCGTAAGTATATCCTCCGTGGCGGTTCGGGCCTCTACACTGGCCGTCTGCCTTTCGTGTGGATCGTTTCCACCGTGGGTAACTCCAACTGCCTGCAAAGCCAATACATCAACAGCAACGAGGAAGAGCAAATCAAGTTCTTCACTAACCCGACCGAAATCATCAACAACAACTCGAGTCTCCTGAAGACTGGTGACCTGCCGGCTCCGCAATCGACCACCCTCATGGACAAAAACCTCAAAATGCCCCAAACTTGGAAGAGCAGTTTGGCCTTTGATGCCGAACTTCCTGGCGGCGTGAAAGCCACTGTTGAAGGCATCTACAACAAGGACATCACCTCCGTGGCCGTCACCAAACTCGGACTCAAACGCGGTGAAGACATCCAACTCCCTGGCGAACCCGACAAGAGATGGACTTGGGTGAGCGAAGGCGTTGTCAACTCACAGAACAAAGCCGTCACTCCTTACCTGATTAGCAACACGAACCAAAACGGTTACTACTACAGCGTTACTGGCATGTTGAGCAAGGACTTCAAGTGTGGCCTTAGCCTGATGGCTGCCTACACCTACTCGGAAGGCAAGAACGTCACCGACGGTATCGGCGACCAAGTGACCTCGGCTTACAACACCAACGCTTTCGGCATCAATGGTTCCAACAGCCACGAACTGGGCTACAGCAGCTACGTCACTCCTAACCGTGTGATCTTCAACCTCGGTTGGAACTGGGCCACTGGCCAACACACCAACGAAACTATCGGCCTCTACTACGAAGGCTTCAACCACTGCTACATTGGCGGTTACAGCTACACTCGCTACAGCTACACCATGACCAGTAATGTGAACGGCGACGGCGGCTCCAACAGCTTGGTCTACATTCCGACGGAAGCCGAACTGGCAACCATGCCTTTCGTGAACGAAGAGAACAAGGCCGAATTCAACACCTTCATCAAGGCCGACAAGTATTTGAGCGCACACCGTGGCCAATATGCCGAGCGTGGCGGTGCCATTGCCCCGTGGAGACACACTTTCAACTTCAAGTATGAACGTACTTACAAGTTCAACGCTGGTCCTTCAATCAGCTTCGGCGTCGATGTGAAAAACATCGCCAACCTGTTCTACAGAGGCTGGGGCAACATGCAACGCATGAACAGCAGCGACATCATCAAACTGAACGGCAACGGCTCAGTTGACAACCCGTACACCTATCAGTTCACCAACCCGACTTGGAGCGAGTATGCCAACCCGTACTCCACTTGGTCGGCTGCCCTGAACCTGCGTTTCAACTTCTAATCGAAGTTTGATTCAAACTGAAAAAAGCACCTCGTTTTCGGGGTGCTTTTTTGTTCTGGGGTGGTTGCGTTGGGCTTTAGCAATAATACCCCGCAACCCTACAAATGCTCAATGTCCCTTTAAACACCTTAAACCTGATTCTCAATTTCTCAGCATTGATTGTCTGGAAACGGACAAGTCGCTTGTAGCCAATGGTGGTTGTTGGCTCGTCCACTTCGATGGGCAGCCATTTGCCATTGGCGTAATAATCAAGGCAAAACGACTCAACATTTTGGCCTAAAGGAACATACTCTTGCAAAAGCAGTCGATTCAATGAGGTTTTTTCTGGAAAATCGAAGATGAGTTCGGCACGGGTTACGCCGTCTTCGGTAGCCCAATAGGTTGTGTAATCTTCATCCGTGACATATTTCGGGCCGAAACGCCTTGAACGGGTGTTGCTGGCGGTAACTTTGCTGCCTTTCAGGAGGTTGTTGGAAAAGTCCTTTTGTAACTGTTTATACCAATTCACGGCATTGGCAGAATCAATCGAAGGAATCCTACCTTCTTGATTCACAGGGAAATTGAGCAACAGGTTGGCGTTGTGGCCTACGCTGTTGAAATACAAATCCATCAATTGCTCCACAGTTCTCACTTGATTGTCCTCGCTCTCGTGATAGAACCATCCCGGACGAATCGAGACATCCACCTCGGCGGGCAGCCAAGCGTCGCCGTCCTTGAAGCCTCTGACAAGGCATTTTTCATCGTTAAGCGACTGGAAATCTGTCTTGTACATGCACCATTGAGTAGCCTCAGCAAAGCCTTTTTCGTTGCCAACCCAGCGCAAGGTGGGTACCGTTCCACCGAAAATGGCCGCATTGGGGCTATGGCTCCAAACGATTTCGCGGGCTTTTTCGTAATTGTAGTATTTTTCCGCCACGATGGAACGCATCTCATCGGCACCGCCATACCAGCCTGTGCCGCCGTTGGCACCATCGAACCAGAACTCGAACAACTCGCCGTAGTTGCTCGTAAGTTCCTCAATTTGTTTGTGATAGATGTCCATATAGCCTTGATAGCCATACTCGGCTTGATGCCTGTCCCAAGGTGAGACGTAAATCCCGAACTTCAAATCGTGCTTCTTGCAAGCCTCTGAAAGTTCGCGCACCAAATCCCCTTGCCCATTTTTATAATAGGTGTTCTTAATGGAATAATCGGTGGTTTCAGTCGGCCAAAGGCAGAAGCCGTCGTGGTGCTTCGCGGTAAAGATAACGCCTTTCATGCCAGCGGCTTTCAGTGTCAAAACCCATTGCTCGCAGTCGATACTGGTCGGGTTGAAGGTGTATGAATGTGAGTTGCCATAGCCCCATTCCATGTCGTTGAAGGTGTTCAGCCCGAAATGGATGAATGCGTAGGTTTCAAGTTGCTGCCAATCAAGTTGTTGAGCAGTTGGGATGGGATAACTAGGTTCAGGTCTTTTGGTGCAAGAGATAAGCATCAAACAAGCAAAAAACGCTAAAGCAATGGGATTCTTTTTCATGGTAATACTGTGATTGAGGTTTGACATTGTTTTTTTATGAACGCTTCCGCAGCGTAAAGCGGTATGTTTTCCATCCAACCTTGGTCGATGTAGGGTTTCATGGAAATGCGTAAGGCTTTCAGGTTCAAATTCTTGAAATCCTCATTGATGAAATTGGATAACGACTTGCTTTTGACGTTTTCCTCGGCTTTCACTTCAACGGGCACTACCCTATCCCGCGTTTGGTACAAAAAATCGACCTCCATCGATGAGTTGTCTTTCGAGAAGTAGAACACCGAGGATTCACAAACTGACTTCAATGTTTGCAGCACAAAGTTTTCCGCGAATGCCCCTTTGAACTCGGTGAAGGCATTGGTGCCCAGCAACATCGCATTTGGATTGGCTTCAGCCATGCAAGCAAGTAGCCCACAGTCAAGCATATAGAGTTTGAAAGCGTCGTAGTCGGCATAGAATTTCAACGGCATGACAGGTTCCTTGGTGCGCTCAATCTTATAGACCAACCCCGCATCGACCAACCATTGTATGGCGGTTTCGAACTGTGCTGCCCGTCCGCCTTTTTTGACTGCCCCAAAGATAAATTTTTTGTTTTCGCGTGCCAATTGTGCCGGAATGCTTTCCCACACTTGGTGGATACGGGCCACCATAGGTTTGGTGTGCTTGGCAATATCGCGCTCGTAGGCATCCAGAATTTCGCGCTGCACCTCCCGAACCAAATCGACATCATGGCTTTCGAGGTATGTCTTGACCGCTTCGGGCATTCCTCCAGTAAAATAATACTGGCGCAACAACTCCAGCAACAAACCGTCCATAGCCTTCATCGACTCCCATTCAAGGCCATTGAGCATTTCAAGCAATTGAGGTCGCCCGCAAGCCATCAAATACTCGGCGAATGTCATAGGATACATCCTCAATGTGGTCACTTTTCCCACAGGATAAGACTCGTCCTCGCGAAGCGTGATGCCAAGCAAGGAACCGGCTACGGCCACATGAAGTTCCGGCATGTCCTCACAAAAATACTTCAGCGAGGCAATTCCGTTATGCACTTCCTGTATCTCGTCAAACACCAAAAGGGTTTTCCCTGCAATTACTTTCGCTTCATAATAACGCTCGATTTCGGACACAATGCGTGTCACCGACAAATCGCGGAACAAGTTGTCGGCAAAGTCGTTTCCATGGCAATTCACATACACCATATTTTGGAATTCCCGTTTGCCAAATTCTTTCAATATATATGTCTTCCCCACCTGCCTTGCTCCAAGCAAAATCAGAGGCTTGCGACTTGCGCTTTCTTTCCATTTCTTCAAGTCATTGATTATCTGTCTTTCCATATATCAACATCTGGATTACGACTGCAAAATTACACTTTTCTTGGGGAATATCAACGAAAAAATTACACTTTTCTTGGGGAATCCTATAAAAAAACTACACTTTTCTTGGGGAATCCAACGAAAAACTTACACTTTTCTTGGGGAATGACAAGTTGCAACCTGCTTATTGTTTCACAAACTTCCGCACCTCGCCATTCGCACGAAGCATATACATACCCTTCGGCAAGTCGCTGATAGAGATTCGGTTTACCTCGTTTTTGAGTTGGACAGTCATCACCACCTTTCCGTTCAAGTCGATGATTTCAGCTTGGCCATCTCCTTGGTTTACAAAGACATCGATGTAGTCAGTGGCGGGATTGGGACACACACGCAGCAAGTGTTCAGTTTGCATGTGATCCGATTCCACCGAAACTGGAGTATCGGAATGTGCCTCAATCATGGCTTCAATCGTTCTGTTGCACACGGCACAGAATGGCGCATAATTGCGCATCATGCAGTTGCGTTGCGGTCGGTACATGCCTTGCGTCAAGTAACCGCCGCCCTCAAAAGCCCCTACTGTATTGTTATACTGATTGGTGTTGGGCGTGGGAATCGGTGTGCCGGGCTGGACAAGGTCGACCCATTTCGAGTCAAAATCCACCAAAGTGGTCAGATTGGGTTCCCAAGGCTCCACATTCAGGTTATATAGCAAGCCCATTGAATTGTCAGGCTCTTCGTATTCATCGGCCAAGCCTCCAAAAGCGTGGCCAAACTCATGCACAATCACACTGGAAGCCGACATGTTGCCCGCCGTGCTCATCGAATAGAAATTGTAGAATCCGCCGCCGCCATAAACATCGCTGTTCACCAAAATGTAGATTTGGTCGTAAGGCGCGTTGGCCGCCACGTCCTTCACCGCGAAATAGTTGCGTGTGGTGCAATAGCGGTCAATATAAAAGGTGTAGAAATGCGAATTGAGGATGGTGCGCACCCATGTGTGAGTGGCCGGAATGTCGACGCCACTTTCCTCCGAAGGGGCAAGCACGGCGCGGAAATTGAAGTCGTTGATATGGCTTGCAAACGGCTCCGCTTGGGCGAACACATTGGCCAAATTCTGGCAATCTTGCTGAAACTTAGACATTTCAGCAGCGGTGTAGCCTTCGGGCAAAATCACAATGTCAACCTTGCTTTCAGGCGAACCATTGACCATAATATCCTGAACAGGAAACACATAGCGTTGCTCGGTGCTGTTGAAGATTTCGTCGGGGTCGTAAAGTTTTGAGAAAATTTCCTCAAATTCGCCATCGAAATTCCTGATTTCGAGGATGATATAGGCCCCATTGCGCGGCAACGGAACGCTCACTGATTCCTCATAGCAGCGTTCCATCACACGGGCTTCGTCGGTGGTTTGCCATTCACGGAACAAGGTGTTGTAACCTCTCGAATAAATCAATGTATTAGTCTGTGCATCAATCACTTTTACACGGTTTGTACCGAAATTGAACGGGTCAACAAGATTGACTTTGGAGCCACCGAAATGAGGCTCTATGACGAAACGCTCAAACACATAGTGTGAACTGTCGGAAGTGCCACATTGGAAAACATCCATGCGCAACGAGCCTTCGTCAAGGAAATACTGCCCGAAATTGATGTTTTGCGCCCACGAAAGCAGCGAAAACGCAATGGCAAACAGGAAAACAAGGGTCTTTTTCATCTCTAATTAGGTTTATTTTGTTAGGAATCTGAAAATTTGAAAGGGCAAAAATACAAAATTATTCGTCAGTTGATGTTTGGTATCGGTATTTTTTCCTATCTTGCGCCCAAATTAATCGAATGTATATGACTACTGAAGAATTGAAATCTGTTTTCAAGCATCGCTTTGGTAATGAGGGCGTTGTCTACACTTCGCCTGGGCGTATCAACCTCATCGGCGAACACACTGACTACAACGGCGGCTTCGTTTTTCCGGGGGCTATTGATTCGGGCATCTACGCTTGCATCCGCCTCAACGGGACGGACAAGGTGCGTGCCTACTCCATCGACAAGGAGGACTACCGCGAGTTTGGCCTGAACGAGGAAGACCATCCGCACATACACTGGGCCAACTACATCTTTGGCGTGTGCCGCGAAATCATCAAGCGTGGCTACAAGCTCGAAGGCTTCGATACGGTGTTTTACGGCAATGTGCCGATTGGCGCGGGAATGTCGTCGTCGGCAGCCTTGGAGAGCACTTTTGCCTTCGCACTCAATGAGTTGTTGAACCTTGGCATCGACAAATTCGAGTTGGCGCGTATTGGTCAGGCCACTGAACACAACTATGTTGGCGTGAAGTGCGGCATCATGGACCAATTTGCCTCACTCTTTGGTAAGGCAGGTCACCTGATGCGCCTCAACTGTGCCACGATGGAGTTTGAGTATTTCCCCTTCAATCCCAAGGGCTACAAGGTGGTATTGCTTGATACCGTGGTAAAACACGAGTTGGCTTCGTCAGCCTACAACCGCCGACGCGAATCGTGCGAGAATGCTTGCGCCCATATTGCCGCCAAGCATCCCGAAGTGAAATATTTGAGCGACGCGACGATGGCCATGCTCAGTGAGGTGAAAAACGAGATTCCCGCAGAGGATTACATGCGCGCAGAATATGTAATAGGTGAAAAGCAGCGCGTCCTCGATGTGTGCGATGCCTTGGAAAAAGGTGAATATGAAACCGTTGGTGACCGTATGTATGGCACACATTACGGAATGAGCAAGCTCTACGAGGTGAGTTGCGAGGAATTGGATTTCCTCAACGATATTGCCAAGGAATGTGGCGTGACAGGTTCGCGCGTGATGGGCGGCGGCTTCGGCGGTTGCACCATCAATTTGGTGAAAGGAGGTCTGTATGAGGCATTTATCGCCACGGCGAAGGAGAAATTCGCGGACAAATTCGGACACGAACCGAAGGTTTATGATGTGGTGATTTCGGACGGCGCAAGAAGATTAAATAACGAATAAATTATGGTATGCCCTACGGGCAGAAATCATTCAAAATCTAATCAAAAATCTCACAAAATGTTCAAAAATAAAGATTTTGAAAGGATTTTTGAAAGATTTCTCGCCAAAGGCGATAAAAATAAAAACAACATACAATGAAACCAACATTATTAGTATTAGCAGCAGGCATGGGCTCGCGTTACGGTGCCCTGAAACAAATGGACGGCGTAGGACCGAACAACGAAGCCATCCTCGATTACTCCATTTACGACGCCAAGCGCGCCGGTTTCGGCAAGGTGGTCTTCGTCATCCGCGAGGACTTTGCCGATGCCTTCAAGAAAGTCAACAACACGGAGAAATTCGGCATTCCCGTTGAGTATGTGTATCAGTCACTTGACAAGTTGCCGGAAGGCTTCAGCGTCCCAGAAGGCCGTGTGAAACCTTGGGGCACCTGCCACGCCGTCTTGATGGCCAAGGACGTGATTCACGAACCTTTTGCCGCCATCAATGCAGACGACTTCTATGGCAAGGAAGCCTACGAGGTTCTGGCCAAGTATCTCACTGAATGTGAGGGCAAAAAAGGCGCTTACAGCATGGTTGCCTACAAACTGCGCAACACCATGTCGGACTTCGGCACAGTGAGTCGCGGCATTTGCACCGCCGACGCGGAAGGCAACCTTCAGACCATCGTCGAGCGCACGGCCATTGGACACACCGAAGACGGCGGCGCAGCCTACACCGATGAAACTGGCTCGCATCCACTTGACATGGATTCGCTCGTTTCGATGAACTTCTTCGGCTTCACTCCCGACTTCTTCGAATATTCCGAGAAAGGCTTCGTAGAGTTCCTGAAAGGCCCTGCCCAAACCAACATCAAGGCGGAGTTTTTCATTCCGCTGATGGTGAACCAAAGCATCCACGACGGTTCGGCCAAACTGAAGGTGCTTTCAAGCAATGCCTCTTGGTTCGGCGTGACCTACAAGGAAGACAAGCCTGAAGTGATGCGGAAGATTCGCGAGCTGATTGAAAAGGGTGTTTATCCGAATAATTTATGGAATTGAAAATGCGGAATTATGAATGCGGAATCCGCAATGCGACGCAGGGCTTCGCCCTATTCCGAATTCCGAATTAAACAAAAGCAATGAACATCGAAGTAAAAACTTGGGGAAAAACCCCTGATAATAAAGACATTAAACTTTACACCCTGACTAATGCCAACGGTGTGAAGGTGCAGTTGAGCGACATCGGCGCGGGGATTGTCAGCATCGTCACGCCCGACCGCTACGGCCACATGGAAGACATCGCCCTTGGCTATCCACATCCGTGGGATTACTACAACGACGGTCCTTGCGCGGGCAAGACCCCCGGACGTTTCGCCAACCGCATCGCCAACGGTCGCTTCAAGATTGACGACATAGAATACCAACTTGAACTCAATACAAGCGACGGCAAGCACCACCTTCACGGCGGCAGCATCGGCTTCGCCAACCAGAAATGGGCCAGTCGTCTTGTGGGTGAGAGTGTGGTTTTCACTTATCTCAGTGCCGACGGAGAGGCTGGCTATCCCGCTGAGTTGGTAGCCAAGGTGCGCTACACCCTCAACGACGAGAACGAACTGAATATCCACCTCAGTGCGTATTCGTCAGGTGCAACCATCGTCAACCTAACTAACCACACCTATTTTAATTTAAAAGGCGAAGGCAATGGCGACATCCTCGACCATAAATTGCGTTTGAACGCCTCGCGCTTCCTGCCCGCCACCAAAGAATTGATCACGACTGGCGAAATGGCTCAAGTGGTTGATACTCCGATGGATTTCACCCAAGCCAAACTGATTGGCCGCGACATCAAGGAACACTTCCCCGACCTGATTAATGGCAAGGGCTACGACAGTTGTTGGGTCATTGACGGTATCGAGAAAGACAAGCTTTGCCTTGCCGCCGAGTTGTCGCATGATGATACAGGCCGCATGGTGAAAATTTACACCACACAGCCTGGCATTCAGGTCTATACTGGCAACTGGCTTTCGGGTTGTCCGAAAGGCAAGAACGGCCACGTTTACGAGGACTATTCCGGCGTGGCTTTGGAGTGCCAAGCCCTCCCCGACTCACCCAACAAGCCCAACTTCCCGAACACCATTTTGCGCTCGGGCGAGGAATATTTGGAAACGATTATCTTTAAATTTTCAACACTGTAATGAAAGAAAACTACGGATTAAACGGATTTTACGGAAGACGGTTCGAAATTTTGCAGCCATGCTGCGGATTATTACGGAAATCTGTATAATCTGCAACGAAGTTGCCAAATTCAGGACTCAAAAAATCTGTTTAATCCGCGAAATCCGTAGTTAGAAAAGACATAGTAAAATCTTTAAAATAAAAAATAATGAGTACAAAAACGAAACAATGGGGCGCCATCATCGTCATGATCGCCCTATTCGCCATGATCGCCTTCGTGACCAACCTCTGCTCACCGATGGCCGTCATCGTGAAAAACCAATTCGGCGCCAGTAACTTCCTGTCGCAAATCGGCAACTACGGCAACTTCATAGCCTACCTCGTGATGGGTATCCCTTCGGGTATGCTGATTAAAAAATTCGGCTACAAAAAAACCGCACTGATGGCCCTTGCTGTGGGCATCGTCGGTATCCTCGTGCAATGGGCCAGCGGTAGCATGGGCTTCGGTGTCTATCTCATCGGTGCCTTCATCGCCGGCTTCTGCATGTGCATGTTGAACACCGTAGTCAACCCAATGCTGAACCTCCTTGGCGGCGGCGGCAACAAAGGCAACCAACTCATCCAAATCGGCGGCGTGTTCAACTCGGCGGCTGCCGTGGCGGTTTACATCCTCATGGGTGCGCTCATCGGCGAGGCCACAAAAGCCAAAATCTCCGATGCCACCCCTGCCCTGCTGATTGCCTTGGCCATCTTTGTCATCGGCTTCATCGTCATCCTCTTTACTAAGATTGAGGAGCCGCAACAGCCCGTGGAAGTGAAATCGGAAGTGAAAGACAAGTACAGCGCGTTCTCGTTCCGCCACTTCAAACTCGGTATTTTGGCCATCTTCCTCTATGGCGGCATTGAAGTGGGTACACCTACTTATATCCTTCAGTATCTGACTTCCGAACCCACCGCAGCCACGCCAGGTATCGGCATGAGCGGCACTATCGCGGGTCTTATTGTGGCCGTCTATTGGCTGATGATGCTCATCGGGCGTTTCATCGGAGGTGCCATCGGAGGAAAAGTTTCTTCCAAGGCCATGGTGACCACCGTTTCCATCGCTGCCATCGCGCTTGTGCTGTTTGGTATGCTTGCTCCGCAAACTTGGCAAGTCAATGTCCCTGGCATCGACTGGGCCAATTTGAAGGTGATTTGGGCACAAGTCCCCGTAGGCATTTTTGCCTTCATTCTTGTAGGTCTTTGCACTTCGGTGATGTGGGGTGCCATCTTCAACCTTGCTACTGAAGGCTTGGGCAAGTACACTGCCATCGCCTCTGGTGCCTTTATGACGATGGTCTTCGGCTTCGCCATCATGGTTGGTCTGCAAGGTCTTGTCGCCGACTGGACGGGCAGTTACATGACCAGCTATGTGGTCGTGCTGTTCTGCGCCGCCTACATCCTCTTCTACGCCCTCGTGGGTTCAAAGAACGTGAACAAGGACATCCCAGTCGACTGATGTTCAAGAAGATACTTGGAACAGGAGCAACAAGGGTGGTCAATGTGCTGACACAGTTGGCCACCCTCATTATGGGCACCAAATTCCTCGGTGCGGCGGAATGGGGCAAAGCCTTTATCGCCCAAACCGACATTACCTTTTTATTAATAGGTATCGAACTCATTGCAGGCAGCGGATTGGTGTATTTCACGCCGCGAAAGAAACTTGCCACACTGATGAAGATTTCCTACATTTGGATTGCTTTCGTAATGATGATTTATCTCCTGTTATTCAATATCTTACATTTTTTTCCAAAATTCTATCACACCATCGTTCCCGAAGGTTATGCCCAACTTGTTCTGCTTATGACCTTCGTCTACAGCCTGCATGAATTCAATCTCAACCATTTCCTCGGAAAGGAGAAAGTGGCCACCTATAACTGGCTGTTTATCATACAGATACTCACTCAAGTCACAATCATGGCATTGTTGATCTTTGCTTTCGAATTGAGGACGGCCAAAGCCCTGCTCTACTCTCAACTTTGTGGCTACAGCCTGGCCACGCTCATCGGCTGGATGTTGCTGTTTCCCGGCATGAAACGCGAAGGCGGCGACCCACTCAAAAGCAGTTGGAAAGAGATGCTGCATTATGGGGCTTTCGTCCAACTCTCTACTTTAGTCAGCACGCTCAACAAGCGCCTGAGCCTCTATCTGCTGAAAACGCATTGCGACGAGAGATCCATCGGCGTGTATGCCTCTGGAACTCAGGTTTCTGAAGGCGTGAGTATCGTGAGCCAAAGCATTGGTTTGGTGGAGTTTTCAGCCCTGAGCAACACCGAAAACGCCCATCGCGCCTCGCAACTCACCTTGCGCTTTATGAAACTCGCCATCCTTTTGACATTCATGGCTTTACTGGTAATTTGCCTGTTACCCACGAGTTTTTTCGAATGGCTGCTTTCGGGCGAGTTCAGCGACATTCGGACGGTCATCCTGCTGATTTCACCGGGCATCGTTTTCCTCTCAGGCCACACCATTTTGGCCAACTATTTTTCCGGCATCGGGAAGCCCAAATACAACCTTTACGCCTCGCTCATCGGATTGACTGTCACACTGATAGCAGCGTTTATCATGATTCCAGCTTTAGGCATCCGAGGCGCGGCCATCACCACTTCGCTGACTTATACGGCGTTGTTCATCTACCAATGGCTTGTTTTCCGCCGTATGACAGGAACACGAATTAAACAATTGATTCCCGATAAAACGGATTTTGAGTGGGTTTGGGGGGAAGTGAGAAGAATTATTGGAAAGGATAAGAACTAAAGGGCGAGGCGCAGGTATATGTACGACAAAGCATTCAATGAGATAGTTTGATTGATTATTATTCTTGAACTCTGAGAAGTGCAATAAATATCAAAAATTGCACTTTGCGAAGTGAGACTCTACGTCACATCATTACAAATCCAACATTTTTCCCACCCCGAAACGGAAGTTTCCATGAAAACCACTACCTTTGCCGACCAACTTTGGCAGCGCCATTCCCCAACATCAAACGAAATGAGCAACTTGGAAAAACTTTTGCCCCTGCCGGGAAAACTCAACCAAGAGGAATTCTTTATCCTCGGCCTCATCACCTATCTCGACTCCGGCCTTCAGGATAGTATATTTGCAGGCAACGCGGCATACCAAAAATGCAGATTCGTGACATCACGAAAAAACTTAACCACCTCGGCCTCATTTCGTTAGGTTCGCGTTATTGGAATCCATACGGGAACACCTACCCGCAACACTACTTCGCTGTCGCCCTGCGGCTTTTGGAGAGCCATCCCGAACTGGTTAAATATCTCGAAAGTCTTCACACCCAGCCATCAGGAATCTATGATTTCCTTTGGCGCATCGCCAAGGCCATCCACACCCAAGACCCAAAAATCATCTCCAACATACGCCTGTTTCCTGATTGGACACGAAGCCCCTTTCCCTATTTGGAGCCGCTTTTCGGCCACAAGGAGTTCCTTCCCGCCTATGCGAGCCTCGACCCACAGCAGATGGAGCAACTGCTTCACGACCGACTTGACAATATGCTCCTCCACGAGGCTTGGGACGAAAAACAATTGGGCGACCTGCAAGACATCATTGAGTATTATGGTTCTCTGGAACCTAAATCAAAAGACGGTCTTTCAGACCTTTTGACAGCATACCAATTCCTTTTTGAAGGCACAAAACCCGTTTGGAAATCCAATGAGCCGAGTTATTTGACGCTGTGCATCGATGCCATCCAATCGGTTTATCGCGGCGATTTGGACGCTGCCGGAAAGCAATTTGAAACCTCGCTGAAACTGCGCAACAAGACCGCCGAAAACAAGAACCTGTACGAGAATCCCTTGCTCGACTTCTTCCTCATCCTCTTTTATGCCAAGGCCAACACACCCGCTACCCTCAAGAAAGCCAACCAGTTCTTCAACAAGAATGTGACCGGCGGCGCCGACCATTATCCTTGCCGCATCATTATCAGCCAAATCATCAATGCGGAAGACGACAAACGGCTCAAAAGCGATATTGAACACAGTCTTTCATCGTACCGTGCGCTCACCATTTCGAGGCATCTTGCGGCATTGCTCTCCCAGTATTTCGGCTTGGCTGATGTGGTCAAGAAAGGCCTTTTCAAAGCCTCTACCGACCCTAAATGCGCCTTGCTCCGCCACGAACTTTCGCCCTATTTTGAAACCACTGACCGCCAACAACTTGAGGAACGTTTCGGTGGCAAACCCATCCTATTTTCAATCCATAGGAAAGAGCATTGGGAAAGCGTAATCGAGAACTTGGCCGCGCAAGTTGCCGTTTCCAAAAAGAGCATCGACCAACCCGTCCAAAGCGACAAGCGAATCATCTATATCATAAGCGATTACGAGTCGATTGAGCCGATGGAGCAACGCCGGCTGAAAAGCGGTGCTTGGAGCGTCGGGACGCACTTATCGACAGACAAGTTTATGCGTCAGGAATTGGATAGTATGGACGAAACCGACAAGAAAATTGCCGCCGCCTCGCGCTCCTACAGTTATTATTCCATCTACGGACGCTACGCCATTCCGCAACTCATCGGCTCCGACCGCGTGTTCATCAACAGCACAAAAGGCCGACAACCCGTGGAAATCGTCGAAGAAAAGCCCTTCATCGCCATCGAGAAAGCGAAAAACGGCTTCGTGGTCAAGACCAATGTGCCCGAAAAAGACGAATACTACCGCGAAAAAGCAAGTCCGACCATCATCCGCCGCGACAGCAAGACCCACTTCACCGTGTTCAAACTCACTGATTTCGAGCGGAAAATCATCGAAACACTGATTGGATTGGGTATGTTTCCCAATCAAGCCGAAACCAAACTGCTCCAGTTCATCGAGCAGATTTCCGACAAGGTCGAAATCCACTCCGATTTGTTGGAAGGCGGCTCCACCTTGCAGAAAAAGGAAGGCCTTTCGCGCCTGCTTTTGCGCGTCGTTCCCGACAAAGAGACTTTTTTGGCAAGCATCCTCGCCAATCCACTCGAAGGCGGCAAACTCCGCCTAATGCCCGGAATGGGACAGGAAACCGTGTTCGACGAAGCCAACGGCGAGCGTTTCCAAGTGTCGCGCAACCTTGAGGCCGAAAAAGACAACCTTATGGAAATCAAAGGGTTTATGCAAGAGGAATTGCTCACTTCGGTTTCCGTGAACCAAGCCGAAATGGAGCCGGAAAGCCTGCTCGGACTGCTCGAATTCGTGAGCGACCATTCCGACCGTTACGAAATGGAGTGGCCCGAAGGCAAAAAGCTGAACCTGAAGGCCAAGTTGAGCAAAGATTTGGTCAACATCAACCTTGTTTCGAAGGAAAACTGGTTTGAGGTAGAAGGCAACATCACGATTGGAGGCAACAATATGTCGGCACTCGATTTCCTCAATCTTATTTCGCAGGGCATCTACCACGAGCGTTTCGTCAAGCTGAACGAGACTGACTACATCGCCATCAGCGAGCAGCTGGCCAAATACCTGCGCCGATTGGAAGGCCTTGCCCAGCAAAGCCACGGCAAGGTGCGCATCCCCTTCTATCAGGTGGGAGCCTTGGCCGAAATTGTTCACAACACCGACGGCAGCCTCAAAGCCGACAAGGGTATGGACACCCTCGTCAAGAAAATCGAGAAAGCCGCCAAGATGAAAATCGCCATCCCCAGCGCATTACAAGCCGAACTGCGTGACTATCAGCACGAAGGCTTCAAGTGGATGGTGAGGCTGTCGGAATGGGGCGCTGGTGCCTGCCTCGCCGACGATATGGGCCTGGGCAAGACCGTGCAGACCATCGCTTTCCTGCTCCATAAGGCCGCCAAAGGACCTTCGTTGGTGGTTTGTCCGGCCTCCGTTATGCTCAATTGGGCCAACGAATTGAACCGTTTCGCGCCCTCGCTGGAAGTCAAGATCCTTAACGAATCTTCGGACCGCGATGCCCTTCTCGACAACGCCAAAGCCTACGACGTGGTACTCACCACTTACGGGCTACTCGTCCGCGAGGAAGAAGCCCTCACCAAGCTCCAATGGAACATCGTCTGCTTAGACGAAGCCCACACCATCAAAAACCGAGGCACGAAAATGTCGTCATCAGCGATGAAACTCAAGGCCGAAAGCCGTGTCATCCTCACGGGCACACCTATCCAAAACTATCTCTCGGAACTCTGGAACCTGTTCCAATTCCTCAATCCGGGGCTGCTCGGCACCTTCGACAGTTTCATGAACAAATACATCTTGCCCATCGAGCGGGATGGCGTGGAAGAACGCCGCTCGCAACTCAAGCGGATGATTACGCCTTTTATGCTGCGACGCACCAAGGCCGAAGTCGTTGAAGAACTGCCTGAAAAGACCGAAATCACCCACGACATCCAACTGACCGATGCCGAAATCACCGCATACGAAACCCTTCGCGAAGCCACCGAACAAGCCTTGCAATCGGAGGACAAGGTGGATGTGAACATTTTGGCCCAAATCACCAAACTGCGACAAGCCGCCTGCTCCATCGGCCTCATCGAAAAAGGCTGGAAAATGGGTTCGACGAAAATCGCCGCCGCCGTGGATTTGGTGGAGGAAATCGTCAAGTCGAAAAACAGCGTGTTGGTTTTCAGCCAGTTCACCTCATTTCTCGATATGGCCAAAACCCAAATCGAGGCGCGTATCGGCAAGGACAAGATTTTCTATTTGGACGGTTCCACGCCCATCCGCAAGCGCGAGAAGATGGTGGCCGACTTCCAGCACGGCTTGGTGCCCGTGTTCCTCATCAGCCTGAAAGCCGGCGGATTGGGCCTCAACCTGACCAATGCCAACTACGTCATCCACTTGGACCCGTGGTGGAATCCCGCCATCGAGCAGCAAGCCACCGACCGTGCCTACCGCATCGGGCAAAACAAGAACGTTACTGTGTATCACCTGATTTCGCGCCACACCATTGAGGAGAAAATCCTGCGCCTCCACAAAACCAAACGCGACTTGGCCGACTCGCTCCTTTTGGGCAGCAACATCAGCCGCGCAATGACCATCGACGACTTGAAGTTTTTGGTGGGGCAAAACTAAATCACTCCGCAAACATCCCGTCAATCAGGTCTTTATAATGTTCGGCGATGGCTTTGCGGCGGATTTTCAGGCTCGGGGTCATCTCACCGTCGTCAATGGTCCACTCGTGGTCGAGCAACTCGAAACGTTTCACTTTCTCGTAGTCGCCGAAGAACTTGTTGTAACTATCGACTTCCTTGCGGAAACGGTCGTTAACTGCCTTAACCTTAATCATTTCCGTATTTGTAGTATAAGGAATGTGGTTCTCCTCGCACCAAGTCTTCAGATGCTCGAAGTTGGGCACAATCAAGGCGGCAGCAAACTTCTGGTTTTCGCCCACCACCATAATGCTGTTGATGAATGGCGACTCGGTGAACTTGCCTTCAATCAGCGCAGGCGAAATGTACTTGCCCATCGAGTCCTTGAAAATCTCTTTCATACGCCCCGTAATCTTCAGCAAGCCGTCCTCGTCAAACTCGCCGATGTCGCCCGTGTGGAAATACCCCTCCTCGTCAATGGCGATTTTGGTTTGTTCCTCGTCCTTGTAGTAGCCTTTCATCACGCTGGAACCTTTCACCAAAATCTCACCCGTTTCCGAATCAATCTTGAAGGTTACGTTTTCGCAAGGCACACCCACCGTTCCCGCCTTGATGACACCCAAAGCGAGGCTGTTGGTGGCAATCACAGGCGAAGTTTCAGTGAGGCCATAGCCTTCGATGATTGGGATGTCCATAGCGGCAAACAAACGCACCAAACGAGGCTGCAAACTGGCACCTCCTGAAATAATAAACTCCAAGCGTCCGCCAAAGGCTTTTCTTACCTCATTGAAAACCAATCTATTAGCCAAATACAATTTGAATCGATAAGCCCGCTGAGGTTTCTTTTCCGTTTCATCATAGCGTTCAGCCAGCTTGAAAGCCCAAAGGAAAATGCGTTTCTTCACGCCTGTCAGTTTATCCCCCTTGCGCATAAAGCCATTATACACTTTCTCGACGATACGAGGCACCGTCGTGAAATGCTCAGGCTTCACGTCGGCGATGTCGCGCATAATAGTGCCAAAATTCTCCACATAATAGGTGGAATTGCCGAGATAAAGATGGGTGAATAGCACCGAGCGTTCATAAATATGCGACAAAGGCAAGAAACTCACCACTTTATGCGAACTTGGCACGGGATAATGCGGACCGTAGTGTGCCACGCAACTCATCAAATTATTATGCGTCAGCATCACGCCCTTTGGAGTGCCCAAAGTGCCTGAAGTATAGATAATTGTGGCCACATCTTCAGGGTTGACGGCATCCTTATGGGCTTGCAAGGCAGTTTGGCTCTTCTTGTCGATTTTGACGGAAACCATCAGTCCGCGCAAGGTCATCATTCCTTCCACGGGATTGAAAGCGAACTCTTTAGGCCGCTCTGGCATTTGGTCAAGGATGCTCTTCACCTTTTTATGAATAAGAGAGCCTTCCACGAAAACCACCTTGGGGGCGGCATGGGTGAGGATGTGCTCGTAGTCGGTTTGGCGTGCCGTGGGATAGACGGGAACCAATATGGCACCAATCTGCTGAACGGCGAAATCCACCATGTTCCATTGCGGGCAGTTGTTGGAAATCAATGCAATACGATCACCTTTGCCCACACCAAGACCTATCAAGCCTTGGCTGATGACATCCGTCATTTTCACGAAGTCGCGACCGATGTATTTCTTCCACTCCCCTTCCACTTTGCAGGCAAACATCACCTTCTTCTTGCCGAATTTCTCCACAAATCGCGGCAGCAGGTCGAAAGTGCGAGGCGGGATGTCAGGAAATGCCTGAACCTTTTTTCCTTTGATTGCGTATTTTTCCATAAAACCGAAAATCGGTGCGAAAATAGAGATAATTTCACTCCACCCGTGTTTTTATCCAAACGAGGGGTTATTTTGAAACCAAAATAGGAGATTTTTTCAACGAAATCCAAACGCCTTGCTGCCCATTTTTCCAATAATGACTATTTTTGCGCCCGATTCAATCGCTATGGTGACCATTTTCGACGATATGAGCCAAGTGACCGAAGCCGAGGTGCAACGGATGCTGCCTTTGGTGGACGGGCAACGACGCATAGAAGCCCTGCGCTACAAACACCTTTTCGGGCAATTCGCCTGCCTGAAGTCGTGGCTGATGCTGCAAGAATTGCTGAAACCATTGGGCATCAGCAACTTGGACTTCGATTTCAACGAACATGGAAAGCCGTTCCTAAAGCATCATCCTGACATCCATTTCAACCTCAGCCATTGCAAAAACGGCATCGCCGCTGTCGTCGATTTTGCTCCTGTAGGCATTGATATTGAGAGTTTTAGGAAAGACAATCTCTCCCTTGTGCGTAAGACGATGAACCCCACCGAGGCCGAATGGATTTATGCATCGAGCGAGCCTGTCGAGGTGTTCACGCAATATTGGACCAAGAAGGAAGCTGTAGTGAAACTGCGCGGCACGGGCATCATTGACGACCTGCATCGTGTGTTGGACGGCAAAGGCTACCGACTTGAAACACACCTCAACCGCGAAAAACGCTATGCTTGGAGCGTGGCTTACACACTATAAACCAACATCATGAAACCGAAAACACTCCTTATATTGTTTCTCTTGGCTGCAAGTCATGGCTTTTCGCAAAACTCCGATTTCTGGAACGGAATCGAGAATTTCGACGGCCCAACCAATGAAAACCCCATTTTGGCAGCGCAAATCGATTTTTATTTCGACAAATTCGTTTCTTCCCTACCCGATTCCATCACATTGGAAATCAGCCGTTTGATTGATAGGACAAACGATAATACCGAACTCCGCGATTTCTTCCTTTGGCACCTCTTGGAGCGTTACCGCCACCCCGAATACATGAGCCAAGACCAAGTGTTTGTCTGGCTTTATGACCATTACTTTTCCCAATTGGAAATCAAGGACTTGAACGCTACCAATCTTGCCATGATTCAGGAAAAGGCAGAGCGTTTTCGGAAACTCGCGCTTTTCAATGTCGCTCCTGACATCAAGTTGAATGATTCCATTGATTTACAATCCATTGTAAGCAATTACACGGTGCTTTTTTTCTATGACCACGACTGCGACCTCTGCCATCAGGAAATGCGGGATTTGGACTCGGTTTGTGCCGAACATCCTGATGTTACTGTGCTTGCCATCGACTTGAACATGGAAAGTTCGGGCGGATTTGCAGTCCGCCCGAAAGGAAACGGGGATTTGAAATCCCCTATTCAATATCGTCGGATTTCAAATCCGTCGGAACTGATAGCGTTGTCCGATGCCTACGACATCGAAACCACACCTCTGATTTTCGTTTTGGACAAGGACAAACGCATCATTGCCAAGAAGATACGGGCACTACAGATTCCGTTGGTGCTATAAATTCCTGTCGCCCCTACGGGGCTAATTGGTCGCAACTATTTGATTGTCGGCAGGGGGTTACACCACCTGCCTAAAATCTTTCGTCCCTACGGGACTAACCCAACAAAAATGCTCTCATTTCAGGAACACATTTCTCCGCCTCCTCAAACAATTTCCATTGCGCCCGCGTGCGCACCAGATTGTGGGTGGCATACTTTATTTTATAATAGGTGTTGCCGTTGATGTAATCCGTGAGGAAACGCACGGCCTGCATGTAGGGGAAGAGCTTGGCCGCGTATGGCAAATTCTCCTTTTCAATCGGTAACAAAAACAATTTTGTGCCTTCCAAATAGCCTTTCGCAAAGGCCTTGAAAATCTCCATGTTGAAATTGATGTTGTCCAAATTTTGGTCGTCTTCGGCACCTGTGTTGGCCGCCGAGCGCAAGAAGTCACCAAAGTCAGAAAAGACAAAACTCGGCATGATGGTATCCAAGTCAATGACACACAACACATTGCCATCCTTGTCGAAAAGCATGTTGTTCACCTTCGTGTCGCAATGACAGATGCGTTTGGGCAACTTGCCTTCGCGATAAAGCCGCTCGCCGAGGCACATTTCATCAGCCTTTTCCCTGATTTTGTCCACAAACTTCTTCACCTCCACCTCACGCATTTGCCCGATGCGATCCTCTGCCACGGCATCCTCCATCTGTTTCAATCGAAACTCAATGTTATGGAAATCGGGAATGATTTCACCAATCGGCGTTTCAAGGTCGGTCAACAGCGACTCGAAATCGCCGAAGGAACGGCCCGCATAATAGGCGTATTCCGGCGTTACGGCCTCGTAAGTGTAACTGTCGGAAATGAAGTCCATCACACGCCAATATTTCCCATTTTCGACGATGTAAGTCTTGCCCGTGTCGGCTTTCAGGAAATGCAACACGCGGCGGTTAATGTCTTTAATGCTTTGACTCTCATATTTTTGCCGAATATGGCTCGTCACGGATTCGATGTTGTTTTGCAACATGTCAACATTGGTGAAAACGGCGTTGTTGATGCGTTGCAGCACATATTTCGGTTGGCCGTCCACCAAAATCTTATAGGTGTCGTTGATGAGTCCGTTGCCCAAGGGCGCAATGTTTTCGATTGTTTTCGGGTCGACGAAACGGCCCGCAATGGTGAAAAGTTCGTTCATAAGGATAAAATTTTTGCGAAAATAGGAATTTTGTACCGATATTTGACTGCGTCGAAATATATTTTCCTAATTTTGTCCGCAAATTAATACTCACTCTATGAAAAACAAGTTTTTACACCTCATCATCGGCCTCATTTTGTTGGCCTTCGCCACTTCATGCGGCGAGAAAAAGGAAACCGAAGTCCGCAAGGGCAATTACCGCATCATCGACCACACCATTGTTTTCGACGAACCGCAACGCATTGAAGGACAGAAATCTGTGCTTCAGTTCACCGTCGACCCTATTGAGAATGTCCGCCTCGGCTTCATCGGCCTCGGTATGCGCGGCCCCGATGCCGTCGACAGAATGACCTACATCGACGGAGTGACCGTCAACGCTTTGTGCGACATCGAGCCTGACCGCGTGGAAGCCGTACAAACCAAGATTTTGGAAGCCAAAGGCCTGCCGCGTGCAGCCGCCTACACGGGCAACGAAGGCTGGAAGGAACTTTGCGAGCGCGACGACATCGACCTCGTCTACATCTGCACCGACTGGAAAAACCATGTCCCGATGGCTGTCTACGCCATGCAGCACGGCAAACATGTGGCCGTGGAAGTGCCTGCCGCCACCTCGATTGAGGAGTGCTGGCAACTCGTGGACGTGGCCGAACAAACCCAACGCCATTGCATGATGCTCGAAAACTGCTGCTACGACTTTTTCGAACTGACCGCGCTTAACATGGCGCAACAAGGCATGTTCGGCGAACTCATCCACGGCGAAGGTGCCTACATCCACAACCTTGAGCCTTTTTGGCACGAATACTACGCCAATTGGCGTTTGGAGTTCAACCAAAACCACGCTGGCGACGTTTATCCCACCCACGGCTTGGGACCTCTCTGTCAAGCGTTTAACATCCACCGTGGCGACCGCATGAAGACCTTGGTCTGCATGAGCACGCCGTCCTACAACGGCAAGAAAATCGCCAAGGAGATGATGGGGGTGGACGACTTCGCCAACGGCGACATGACGACCACAATGATTCAAACAGAAAAGGGCAAGACCCTGCTCATCGAGCATAATGTCTACACTTACAGGCCTTACAATCGCCTTTACCAACTTACTGGAACTGAAGGCTTTGCCAACAAATACCCTGTGGAAGGCTTCACGGTGTTAGATGACAAATTCCCCGCCGGTTTTTTGCCTGAAGGCACGAAACTCAATCCGCACGGCTTTGTGCCTGCCGAAGTGCGCGACAAGATTATGAAGGACTACCTCCACCCCATCGCGGTTGAAATCGAGGAAAAGGCCAAGGAAGTGGGAGGCCACGGCGGCATGGACTTCGTGATGGACTACCGCCTGATTTATTGCTTGCAACACGGCCTGCCGCTCGACCAAGACGTTTACGATGCCGCCGAATGGTCGTGCCTCGGCGAACTGACTGCCGCCAGCATCGAAAACGGCGGAATGCCCGTGCAAATGCCCGACTTTACTCGCGGCGACTGGGACAAAGTGAAAGGTTATAAACACGCTGAATAATATGTACTCCTGTCCCATCCAAATCAGAATGAGCGACCTTGACCCTTACAACCACGTCAACAACGGGTCGCAGTGCAATTATTTCGACATGGGCCGAAGCCGCTATTTCGAGCATGTCTTCCAAACCAAAATCGACTGGCTCACATTCAAATACGTCCTCGTCCACGTGGACTTGGACTTCCGCCATCCCGTGCTGTTCCACGACCCGATTGTGTGCGAGAGCCGCGTCACCGAGATAGGCAACTCCAGTTTCAAGATGGAGCAATGCCTAAAAAATGCCGAAACGGGCGAAGTCAAGACATTGTGCCACGCCGTGGTGGTCTATTTCGACCGCGAGGCGAACAAGGCGGAACGGATTCCTGATGAAGAACGTGAGATGTTGATAAATGAATCAAAAAAAATGGCCAATGGCTAATGACTATGGCCTATGGCAGCTTAAACTGAATGGTAATCCAAATTCTTGTAAAAGCTGCCATAGAGGACATTGTCATAGGCCATGGTTTATAAAACAAAGATCTATTCCAATGAAAAAACTGACTTTTACCTTAATTAGCCTCATCGCTGCAATGAGCCTCCAAGCCCAAACCGAAGCCGAACTCAACGCTTGGAACGATGTCAACATCTACGAAATCAACAAGGTAATGCCACGTGCCAATGTGATTCCAGTAGGTTCGGAATGGTCGCAATGCCTCAATGGCGACTGGAAATTCCATTGGGTGGACTCGCCTTCAAAAGCCCCAGCCGATTTCTATAAGGAAGGCTACGATGCTTCCGATTGGAAAACTATTAAGGTGCCAGCCAACTGGGAACTGAACGGCTACGGAACGCCCATCTATGTTAATGTGGACAACGAGTTTCGTCCCAACGAGCCGCCTTTTGCCCCGACGGTGGACAATCCCGTGGGCTGCTATATTACTGATTTTCGAATTCCTAAATCCTGGAAAGACAGACGGGTTTACCTTAACTTTGGCGCTGTGAAATCAGCCTATTATGTTTGGGTGAACGGACAGTTTGTAGGCTTTAATGAGGATGCCAAGACGAATGCGGATTTTGACATCACACCTTACATAAAGACAGGAGATAACAAGTTGGCCATGAAGGTCTATCGTTTTTCTAATGGCTCCTATTTTGAATGTCAGGACTTTTGGCGTTTGAGCGGCATCGAGCGCGATGTGGTGCTGTATTCCAAACCACAGATTAGTATTTATGATTATTATGTTCTTGCTGGATTGGATGAGACATATCGTAACGGTACTTTTGACATTGACTTGATTATTGATAGACCAACGATTAATGCTGTGAAAAAGGAAAGGTTAGTCGTTTCATTGTTTGATGGAGAGAAAGAGGTGCTTAGGCTTGAAAAGAGTTTATTTAATCAAGGAGAACATATTAGGATGAGAAATGAGGTTATTCCAAACATCAAACCGTGGTCGGCAGAGCATCCTAATCTTTACCGTTTAGAAATAAAGATTCTGGACAAGAAGGGTAAGGAAATTGAACGCCTTGAAAACCACATTGGTTTCCGAACTTCGGAAATCAAGGACGGCAAACTGCTCATCAACGGGCAGTATGTATTAATAAAAGGTGTGAACCGCCACGAACACGACCCTTATACAGGTCATGTCATCAGTCGCGAGTCGATGGAAAAGGATATTGCCATGATGAAGCAGATGAATATCAACACGGTGCGCACTTGCCATTATCCCGACGACCCGTATTGGTACGAACTCTGTGACAAATATGGACTCTATGTTTGGGACGAGGCCAACTGCGAGTCCCATGCCCAAGGCTATGGCGAAAAGAGTCTCGCCAAAGACCCAAAATACGAGAAGATGATTTGGTCGCGCAATCGCGACATGCTTGAACGTGACAAGAACCATCCTTCAGTCATTATGTGGTCGATGGGCAACGAATGCGGCAACGGTGTGAATTTTGAATATACCTACGACTGGATGAAAGACCGCGACAAAACGCGCCCTGTGACCTACGAAAGAGCCATTTATGACAGAAATACTGATGTCATTGGCTTGATGTATGCCAGTCCGAAGTATCTGCAACGCTTTGTGCACGAAGGGCTTGATAGTCTGCACCGTCCTTTTATCATGGTAGAATACTGCCACGCGATGGGCAACAGCATGGGCGGCCTGCAGGACTATTGGGACGTGATTGAAGCCAACGAGCAACTGCAAGGCGGCTGCATTTGGGACTGGGTGGACCAGAGTTTTATAGTTGATAGTGAAAAGTTTAAAGTTGACAGTTCAGTTTCTGCAATAGCTCCCCCCAACTCTCAACTCTCAACTCTCAACTCTCAACTCTTTTACGCAGTTGGCGGCGACTTCGGTCATGCCTACGGCGTAGGCGACGATGATGCGTTTTGCGCTAATGGCATAGTCAGTTCTGACAGGATACCGCATCATCATGCCGCCGAGGTGAAAAAGGTGTATCAACCCATTAAGTTCACCGCCAAGGATTTGACTTGGGGCAAGTTCGAGGCCAAGAACTGGCTTTCGTTTACCAATGCTTCAGCATTTAATTGCGAATATGAGATTTTTTCGGCAGAAAAGTCATTGATGAAAGACAAAATCGACCTTGATATTGAACCTTTTGGAACACAGGAGATTAACATTGAGCGTTTGCGTATTTACGGCACTCCGGGCGAGGAGTTTTTCATCCGTTTTTCGGTGAAGACTAAAGAAGACCAACCTTTTATGCCTGCTGGAACGGAGGTCGCCTACGATGAGTTCAAGTTGGATTGGCCTTCGGCACCGTTGGAACTTTTGCCTCAAGCCAAATCATTGTCTTATGTGGCTTCTGTTCGAGGTATTAATTGCGGTAATGATGATTTTCAGGTGTCATTTGATATGAACACAGCGGAAATTGTTTCGTATGTGTATAAAGGTCAAAAACTTATTGATGGAAATTTGCGAGATAACTTTTGGCGCGCTCCAACCTTGAACGACGAGGTGGATTCTTGGGCTTTACCGCGCTGGAAAAAATCGGGTTTGCAACACTTGACTGCCAAGACAGGAGGCTTACATATTGAACGGCTTGATGACAACAAAGTTTCGGTCACTGCCGTTGTGGAGTATTATGATGACAAGGAACAGTTGCAAATCGTGGTCAATAAGTTGTATCTCATTGACGGCGAGGGTAATATCAGTCTTACCAACCGCGTTGAGCCGATGGAAACGGTGACTTCATTGCCAAAAGTGGGTATGCAGTTCCGTATGCCGCTTGATTATAGGAATTTGACCTATTTCGGCAAGGATACCGAAAACTATCCCGACCGCAACGCTTCGGGAAAAATGGGATTGTATCAAACCGATGCTTTGAGTTTGTTTGAACAACACGTTGTGCCACAAGACAATGGCAACCATTCCGACACGCGCTGGTTGGCCTTGACAAGCAATAAGAACGATGTCGGGCTGTTCGTGACCATGCAGGAACCTTTTAACTTCAGCATTTACAATTATGACGACGAGAACCTCACCGCTGCACGTCGCATCAACCAACTTAATCCTACGGATTTTCTTACCGTCAATGTGGACTACAAACAAGCACCCATCGGAACGGCGACATGCGGCCCAGGCGTGGATGAGAAGTATGTGCTTGGCAATCAGGTGTATGAATACACGGTGCTGCTTCGCGCTTTCGACACAAAGACGGAAGACCCGATAGAGTTGACTCGTTTTCAATTGCCCGAGGTGGATTCTATCATGGTCCCGATGCCTGAAATCAAGGCTTCGATGCTGGGCAATGAGGATTACCTCATCTACAACCATCCGCTCAGCATTTCAATGACTTGTGCCGAAAAAGGTGCTGAAATCCGCTACACTTTGGACGGTTCCGAGCCGACGGAAAAGTCGAAGAAATACACCAAACCGTTGATTATCAACCAATCGTGTAAGGTGAAGGCTAAAGCCTTTAAGAATGGGATGGCGTCTTCATTCGTGGCTTTGCGTCAGTTTAACCGCCTGAATATCAAGAATACGACCTTCGTCAATCCGCCTGCGGAGCGTTATGGAAAAGAGGCAGACATCGCCCTAATGGACGGCAAGAAAGGCATGGAGGGCGATTACTATAACGATTGGTTAGGCTTCCAAGGCGTTGACATGGAGGCAACTATCGCATTGTCCCTTCCGACCAATATCAATGTTGTGAAAGTGGGACTCTGCCATGAGCCAAACGACTGGGTGATGTGGCCCAAAGCGGTGTGGGTCAGTTTCTCGAAAGATGGAAAGGAGTTTACGGATTGGGAACAGGCCGAGTTGCCCGTGTTCAATAAACCTGACAAAATGCAAGGTCATGGCCGAATTGAGGCTCGCGCCCGAGTGGATGAGAAACAAGTGATGTTTGTCCGCGTAAAGGTTGAAAACCAAGGCGTTCTGCCCGATTGGCACCCCTACAAAGGCGAAAAGGCTTGGATTATGGTGGATGAGGTGGGTTTGGAATGAAACTGCCTTATTTCCTCCCCTTCCAAACCTTCAAAACTGCCTTTCCCACGGGCGAAAGCCGATTGAATGTGTAGGACGGGTATTTTACCTCATTGCCGCCAAAACCGAGGTAGAAACGCGCAAGATTCTCATCGTCAGAGCCTTCAAAATCGAAGGTAATCGGCTGACCTGCATTTTGTTGGATGACTTGATCCAAAAGATAAGTCATGGCCTGACGGTCTTTGCCTTCTTGTCGTAGGCCCGAAAAAAGGAATGTGATGCGGTTGGCGGTTTTCATGAAAATGGCAGCACAGAGGAGTAGCCCAACGCCTTTTTCTGTCACGCCGAGGATGAAAGCGGAATTGCGCTGCACAGCCACCTTGCCCAAGGCCGTCAGTCGTGCGTATTCGGCATCGCCCCATTTGTCGAGCAAGGCCCCGCGATTGTCGGTGAACAAGGCCACCACATGATAGGGAATCACCGTGGTCACCAATTGCAGATTGTTGCTTTCCGCCTTGGCCAAATTTCGCTTCGTGTTCTGATGATAGTTGGCTCGGATGGACTCATAATCCTGATTCAAGTCGAGCAACACATTTCTATGATATTCAATGCCCTGAACTTCCTTATCGAAAGTGTTGCTTTCGTTCAGGCGAATCTCAGCAAATCGATACTTTGAGGGAATCGCTTTCAGGAAAGATTCTGTTTTTTCTTGCGTCAAAGGATGCTTCGAGAACACACCCAACTGCTGCACGAAATAGGGCTGGTAAAGATAGTTCACGCCGAATTTCTTTCCGCCTGTAATCGGCATAACTGCCTGATAATCATCCTCAATCAAGGCTTCCCAATGGGGATGAACCATGTCAAGATACCATGAATAAGCGTAGATGTTGCCACATTCGGTAATGGTGGCATCCCATTTTTTCTTGTCGATTTGGTTATGTGTAAGATATTGAATCATAGTGTGATATATTCAAGTAAATGGCGGTACATTTCAGGCCAACCGGCCCAACGCTTTTCGCCGCCAAGGGTTTCATTATGAGTGAGATAGATAAAAGTGCCTCCCACAGCCTTCACCTCGTCGACGAGTTGTTTGGCCAATCGGAGCGAGGCCTCCACATCGAGGTTGAGATAGTCGCGCATGGTGCCGTCCATGATAGCGAAAGGATGCACGCGCAAGTTGGTAACCATGTCGTTTTCAAGGTCATAAAAACGGAAAGTGTCGGCAATGCCCGCACGAAATCCGACTTGCGATGCAAAACCCATTGTATAGTCGTCGCTGATGTCCAACTCAATGAGTTTCTGGTAACTGCGCGGCAGATTCATCCTCAGAAAATGCTGTCGGCTCTTGGTCAGCGGGCGGTGCAGCACCTCCGAAAGATTGTCGATTTCGCGCTGCATCTTGTCAATGTCGAGATAGGACGAAAACGAAGGATGGATGCCCACATCGGCATAGTCGCCCAACCGCTTGATCAAGGCTTGGAAACTCGGCTTGCGGATGGAAATGTTCTTGTCGTTGGTGTCATATTCGCCGCAGAGGATGAAGTATATCGGCTTG
This sequence comes from uncultured Bacteroidia bacterium, assembly GCA_902770835.1. Lineage (GTDB taxonomy): Bacteria > Bacteroidota > Bacteroidia > Bacteroidales > F082 > Limimorpha. The sequence continues at coordinate 12,493 of CACXUM010000002.1, read as the reverse complement.
AGTTTGAACGCTTTCTGCAACTCAAACTGGAAATCGAAGGAGTCGAAAGGGTCTTTTCGCTTGCCTCTCAAAACCTGATGGCGTTCCTTGATTCGTTCCATGTCGCCAGCCGCCAAATCCTTGAGGAACCCGCCCACCGTGCGATAGATGCCCTTGTGTTTGTAAGCCCAAGCCGCATCGATGTCGTAAGTCGGGATGAAAGTGAATTTCGGCTGCTTTACTGGCAAGTCGGGATAGATGGATTTCAACTTGATTCCCAATGACTTAACCCAAATATTGACCAAAGGTTTCTGAAGCATCCCATTCTTAAACATCCACGTCGACTCGGCGCGGAAACGCCCGTATTGGTCGCGCTCCTGCGAAAGATATTCCTCATAGCGCGAAACCAAGAAAAACGAGGCCGCAAACACATCGAAAGGCAGCAGATTGCCGTTGTCGAGAACTGCGTAAGGCGCAATCGTACCCTCAAACTCAACCGTGCCAAACGACTGCTCGTGGACATGACGCTCGAAAAGCAAATCGAAAGCCTTGATAAAAGGCTCATCGCCAATACGTTCCATGCCGTAATGCAGTTTCGGCCCGTCGAAAGCCTTGAACTTGTCGATGTCGGCGGTCAGGTCGAAATCAAGGCCAAGCAACTGCCTGAGTGTCAGGTCGAAGACATACATCACGCGCCCCGTGATTTTCGGTACAAAAACCAGCATTTTCATAGGCACAAAAATAAAAGGAATTTCAATGCCTACGACAAAATCGACGAAATTTGTTCAAGCAAAGCCGAAAAGTCGTATTTTTGTCGATTTGATAAAGTACCCGAAAAAATGGAGAATTTCGTCGTATCCGCAAGAAAATACAGGCCGATGACCTTCGACACCGTTGTGGGTCAAGGCTCCATCACCAACACCTTGAAAAACGCCATCCGCAACAACACTTTGGCGCAAGCCTTCCTATTTTGCGGTCCGCGAGGCGTGGGCAAGACCACATGCGCCCGCATCATGGCCAAGACCATCAACTGCCTGAATCCCACCGAGAACATGGAGGCCTGCAACGAGTGCGAATCGTGCCGCGCCTTCAACAACAACGCCTCGTTCAACATCTACGAGCTTGACGCTGCGTCAAATAACTCCGTCGAGGACATCCGCAGTTTGGTCGACCAAGTGAGGATTCCGCCACAAATCGGTCAATACAAAGTCTATATCATCGACGAGGTTCACATGCTTTCGGCGGCGGCTTTCAATGCCTTCCTAAAAACCTTGGAAGAGCCGCCCGCGTATGCCAAATTCATCTTGGCCACGACGGAGAAGCACAAAATCATCCCTACCATCCTATCACGCTGCCAAATCTTTGACTTCAAACGGATTACGGTGGATGATATTGCCAAGCATTTGGCTTTTGTCGCCCAAAGCGAAGGCGTGAACGCCGAGCCTGAAGCCCTGAACATCATCGCGCAAAAAGCCGACGGTGCCTTGCGTGACGCGCTTTCCATTTTTGACCAAATGGTGAGTTTCAGCGGAAAAAACATCACCTACAAGGATGTCATTGACAACCTGAACGTTCTGGACTGCAAGGCCACACGAGCGACATCCTCTTGATTTTGAACGACATCATCAGCAAAGGATTTGAGCCACAGCATTTTGTGAGCGGCATGGGCAACCATTTGCGGAGCCTGATGGTGTGCAAGGATGCGGTGACGGTGCAGCTTTTGGAAGTCAGCGAGCAGTTGAAACAAAAATATTTGGCGCAAGCGCAAGCCTGTCCCCTGCCCTTCCTGATTAAAGCCTTGGAAATCAACAACCAATGCGACATTGACTACCGCGCCGCGAACAACAAACGGCTGCATTTGGAGATTGCATTATTAAAAATGTGTGCCTTGTGCAGTCAGGCTTTGACCATGCCGACGGCGCAGGCGCAACCCGTTCAGGTGGCGCAGAACAAGCCCGCACAACAACCTGTTTCACAGGGAGTTGGGCAGACTCATATGTCTGCCCCAACACCAACTATGACAACGGGGCATGCCCCGTTGCCGCCCACCCACAATCCCAACCCTATCCAAACAACAACCCCACAGCCATCAAACAATTCAACAGTTCAACAATCAACAGTTCAACAATCAACCGCTCCCGTTTCGACAGGCTCAACGTCCGCTGCTCCTGCCCAGCCCATAGTAAGGCCACGAGGCACCACCAGCGGCATTAGCGTCAACAAAGCCATGCAGCAAGCCGAACAAAAGGCCGAGGAAAAGGAGGAAACTTGGGACAAAACCTTTACCCAAGAAAATCTATCTGCGGCGTGGAATGAATTCATCGACAAAAACAGAAAGGAGTATCCTGCTTTTACGGCAGCAATGGGCAAGTATATTCCCAAAGCAAACGGAAATGAAATCCAATTCAATGTAGACAATCCTCTTTTTGAACAAGATGCCGAGGCCATGAACTCTTTGAAAACTCACTTGAAAAATGTTTTGCATAATAATCAGTTCAAATTGCAACTAATCAAGATGGAACGCCCCGCCGAAATCGAGGCCTACACCGACAAGGACAAGTTCGAGAAAATGGTGGAGGAACGGCCTTATTTGCGGACTTTGCAAACGGAGTTAAAGTTGGAGGGAGATTTGTAAATGCGGAATGTGGAATGTTAAATCTTGAAATTATAAATCTTTGAATTTCAAATCTTTAAATAATCAAATAATGAAAAAAAGAAACGTTATCGCCATGATGATCTTGACAACAGTGGCAACGGGCTGCGGAGAAAAGGCAGTCGAAACACAAGAACCCAAGAAAGAAGTTGTTCCAGCCATCGAATTGGGCAACATGGACACCAGCATCAATCCTGCGGACGACTTTTTCCGCTATTGCAACAACAATTGGATGAAGAACAACCCGATTCCGGAAGAGTATTCCACCTTCGGGGCTTTCACCGAAATCGACCAACGCAATGAAATCCTCATTCAAGAGATTATTGACGAAGTGTCGCAAGACGCCAATGCCGCCCAAGGCAGCGTGGCACAGAAAATCCGCGACTTCTACAACGCTGGTATGGACACCGTGGCCATCAACGAGCGCGGTTACAGCGAGTTGAAGCCTTATTTCGAGATGATCGACAACCTGAACGACAAGGCACAATTGGCCGTGCTGATGGGCAAGCTCCACAGCGACGGCATTGGAGGTTTCTTTGGAGCTGGCGGCAGTTCCGACCCCAAGAATGCCGAAATGGTCATCATGCACCTCTACCAAGGCGGGCTGAGCCTCACCGACCGCGACGACTACCTGAAGGAAGAGACGCAAGAAATGCGCGACAAGTATGTGGAGCACGTCGCCAAGATGTTTGAACTCACAGGCACTGCCCCCGATGCCGCTGCCGACAAAGCCAAGCGCATCCTCGCCCTCGAAACCGAGATGGCCAAAAACTCGATGAGCCGCGTGGAACGCCGCGACCCCGACAAGACCTACAACATGAGGACTTTGGTCGAATTGCAGAAATCCACGCCCAACTTCGATTGGAACACCTATTTCAAGAATGCCGGCGCCCCGACGATCGAAAGCCTCAACGTGGGTATGCCCGATTACATTGCCGCTTTGGGCAAAATCATCAGCAAAACCGACCTCGAAACCCTCAAGGACTACTTGCGCTGGAAGGTCATCCACGGCAGTGCTTCCATGCTCAGCAGCGACTTAGACAACGAGAACTTCAACTTCTACGGCAACTACCTTTATGGCCAGGAAGTGCAGCAACCCCGTTGGCGCCGCGTGCTTGACGCAACCTCAGGCTGCTTGGGTGAGGCCGTCGGCCAACTCTATGTGGAGAAGCACTTCCCCGCCGAGGCCAAAGCCAGAATGTTGGAACTCGTCGGCAACCTGCGTGTGGCGTTGGGCGAGCGCATCAAGAACCTTGAATGGATGAGCGAAGACACCAAAGCCAAAGCCCTCGTCAAACTCGACGCCTTCAACGTGAAAATCGGCTATCCCGACAAGTGGAAGGATTACAGCAAGTATGAAGTCACGCCGGAGTCGTATTTCGAGAATGTACACCGCGCCATCCGCTTTGAAAATGAGAGAGACATGGCCAAAATCGGCAAGCCTGTCGACAAGGACGAATGGTTCATGACGCCTCAAACCGTCAACGCCTACTACAGCCCCGAGATGAACGAAATCGTGTTCCCCGCCGCCATCCTGCAACCGCCTTTCTTCAATATGGATGCTGACGATGCCATCAACTACGGCGGCATTGGCGTGGTGATTGGCCACGAAATGACCCACGGCTTCGACGACCAAGGCTGCAAGTACGACGAAAAAGGCAACCTCAACAACTGGTGGACCGAGGAAGATTCCAAGAAGTTCAACGAGCGCACCGCACAATTGGCCAAGTTGTTCGACGAATTCCAAGTGCGAGGCTACCAAATCAATGGCCAGCTGACCCTTGGCGAGAACATCGCCGACCTCGGTGGCCTGAATGTAGCCTGGGATGCCTACCAAATGACCGACGAGGCCAAGGCCAACCAGAGCATCGACGGCTTCACGCCCGCACAGCGTTTCTTCATCAGCTACGGCACCATCTGGCGCAACAACTCCCGCGACAAGTACCTTGAGCGCCAAGTTGTCACCGACGTACACTCGCCCGCCGAAGCCCGCGTCAACCGCACCCTCGGCTCGATGCCGCACTTCTATGAGGCTTTCGACATACCGGCCGAAAGCAAGATGTATATCGCTCCTGAGGAACGCGCTGCGATTTGGTAATCCGAATGTTGCCTGTAAATCATTAATGAAAGAAGGCCATCTGCTCCGAGCATTGTGGAGCGATGGCCTTCGTCTTTTTATGGATCGGCAGGGGTGAAATGCAATGCACCCCCTGCGGCGAAGGATAAACAACGGCGAATTATGCGAATTAAACGAATTTTTCTTTGTCGTCATTTACGTCCCCGCAAATGGACACGACCTTGTCGTCATTTACGTCCCCGCAAATGGACATTACATTGTCGTCATTTGCGTCCCCGCAAATGCATTGTCGATGGCGTTACACACCGTTTTTTGGGGCAAGGTTACGCACCGCATCACCGGCAGGGGTTCACACCGCCTGCCTGCTTTGCTGCCACCCCCTTCGGGGTTCCCATCGCGTGCCAAACAAAGTCACGGAGTGACGTAGGATAGTAGGCAGGGGTGAAATGAAATGCAACCCCTGCCGATAAACAAACCCCTGCCAACAAAAAACAAACAAACCCCTGCCGATAAACAAACGCACATCTGCCAAAATGCGGTTGCCGCATTGCGACAGCCCTACAACCCCATAACTGTAGGGCTGTCACACCGTGGCAGCCGCACACCCACCAACACAAAAAAAAGGCGACCCTCAAAAAATGAAGGCCGCCTTCCGTATTGATTCTGTTGTTGATTATTACGGCTGGTAAGTGTACGGGCTATCGCTGATACCGTCGGGATAAACGGTGCCGCCCACAGGATTGCCGTCTTCATCAAGCGTGCAGCCGATGGTCACCGTGCCGCAGGTGCTAAAGTTATTGCCTTTGCCGATGCTGTCGGGGCCGATGCTGCCGGGAGCATATTCGCCCTTCGTGGCGGTCACCTGAGTCACGCCAGTGGTGATGGTGATGGCGTCGCAATAAGACATGTTACCACCACCGATGCCGGCAGCATCGGAACCGCCAGTAGCCGTGACAGTGCCGCCAGAGATGGTGATGGTGCCGCAGCTGGCATTGTCATTACCACTACCGATGCCGGCAGCCCGCTCACCTCCAGTAGCCGAGACAGTGCCGCCAGAGATGGTGATGGCGTCGCAAGAAGCATAATAACCACTACCGATGCCGGCGGCATTGACACCTCCATTAGCCATGACAGTGCCGCCAGTGATGGTGATGTCGCCGCAGCTGGCTTCGTAAAAACCACTACCGATGCCGGCAGCTCCCTCACCGTCAGCTCCCTCACCGCCAGTAGCCGTGACAGTGCCGCCAGTGATGGTGATGGTGCCGCAATTAGCATTGAAACAACCACTACCGATGCCGGCAGCCATCTCACCTCCAGTAGCCGTGACAGTGCCGCCAGTGATGGTGATGGTGCCGCAATTAGCAGCACTTTCACCACTACTACTACCGATGCCGGCGGCAATGGGACCTCCATTAGCCGTGATGTCGCCGCCCTGAATCTCGATGTTGCCACAGGGTATATCGTATCCTCCTCCTATGCCGGCACCAACGCCGTTGCTGCTGGCCGTGAGTTTGCCTGTGCCTGCGGCTCCGCCATTGATGGTGAGCGTATAGCCCTCTGCGGGCTGGATGCCGGGATAAACCTCATAGAATCCCTTCACGGTGTTCGTCGTTCCGTCCTTCAGGATGATGGTGGCATTGCCCAAGCAGGTGATGCCTGCATAATTGCCTGACGTCCAAGCTCCGTTGGCATTGATGCTCGCATTGTCGAGCGTCACCGTGGCGCCGTCGGCAATGGAGATTTGCACATTGGCACCGAGTTTGCCTTTCAGCGTTTGTCCGTTTGTAGCCTCGTAGTCAGAGGTGAGCCAATCAAGGTAAACGATATTGCTTTGTGTTGAAATGCTAACCGCATCATTACCTGTAATGAAAGCATCGGCTTCAATGTTAGGAATGGTAGTTGTATAACCCACATGGGCAATGGCAGCTTCAGCACCCTCAAAGCCCGTCTGTGGAAGAAGGACAGCCCATTTTGCCTTGTTGTCCTCTGCATCAGGATATAGATTCACAAAACCCTTAGTGCCGTTATTGGTGATGCTATTGCTCGCAAAGTCAATCTGAGCCACAGTGTACAAACCGCCCACACGAACAGGGTCGGTAGTGCTGGCCGTGGTGAACTTCACCAAGGCGCACTGGTTCTCCAGCTTGCATGAGTAGCTTGTAGTGTTAGAATAATAAGTCACATGGTTGCACGACAGCACGGGCATTTTGGTGCTTTGGTCGCTGATGTCAACCGTGAACGAAGGAGTTGTTCCTGCTACAGGGGTAGAACTTGGTGTAAGACCGCCAACGAAGTAGAAATAAATCTCCGTTTCATCGGCTCCAGTAGTGGTATTGATATCGTGCCTTGAGCCACCACCGTTGCCACCCACATTCAAGGTAATATTCACGGTTTTGGTCTCGTTTTCAGGAGTATTGACTTGTTCCTTCTTGCATTGGGTAAAGCCCAGCACCAAGGCCAAGGCCATCACGAAATAAAGCGTTCTTCTCATAGCTTAGTCCTCCTTCTTTTTAAGTGCAACATAGCCGAGGCCGGCGCCCAGCAGGATGGCGATGCCGCTGCCGAGGGGGGCGCCGAAGCCGTCGTTGGTGATGTCGCCTCCAATAGTTGTAGGATCTCCAGCCCGCATCATCGATTCGTTGCGGCGGCTGTTGTCGGGGTCCTTGTAGGGGTTCTGCAAAAGCCCACGGTTGATTTGGGCGTTCATTGTGGCCGGCGCCATCAGTGCCGCCAGCCCGAGCGAAAGCGCGAGGGCTTTCAAACTTCTTTTGTTGCTTTTCATTTTGATAGTTTAGAATTTGTTGGTTTCAATATTTAACTTCGTTGAATGTTTCGCATTTCAAGATTTCGCATTTCAAGATGGGGGAAAGAAGGTGCAAAATTACTTTTTCCCATATTATAAGGTGCTTTTTCGACTCGGCGATTTGTGGATTTACATTCGGCAATTTGTAAGTTTTCGGCCAAAAACTCGGCAATTTGTGTATTTATTCGGCAAAATGTAACATTTTGGGGGTTTAGGGCGGTTTATGGGGAAAAACAATGGAAAGAAAAACTATCTTTGCCTTTTCATTTTCTTAGAACGCAATGAAAGAATCAAGATTTACGTTTTTGTTGGGGCTGCTGCTCCTTGTCGCCTGCGGCAGCAACTCCACTCCGAAGACCACAACCCCAAGCGGACGCTACAGTGCCGACTCGCTGATGTTGTTGGCCTCCGCCGACCTCGATGCCGCCTACCGGCGCATCGGCGAAGGCGAACTTGGCGGCGAACTGTCGGCCCACGAAGCTGCCCTTATGAACGCCAACATCACCTACCTTTTCACCGAAAACTACACCCTTGCCAAAGACCACTGCCGCAATGCCATCGACGCGCTCGGCGAAAACGACGACACGCGCCGGCTGGCCGCACTGCATCTGCTCGGCACCATTGCCGAAACCGACAAGGACTTCAACACCTGCATCAAGGCCTGCTCGGAAGGCAAGGCCATAGCCCATCGAAACAAACTGCCTTTGGAAGAGCATAAGTTCGACTACATCGCCGGCAAGTGCATGTTCGACCTCGACCTGAACGACGAAGGCATCGCCCTCATGCAGTCGTCCATCGACAAGGCGAGACCTCTGGTGAAGACCGAAAGCGACCTCGGCAACCTTGTCTACTTCGTCAACAACCTCATCAACTGCTACCTCGCCGTCGGCGACATGCAAAAAGCGCTCGACGCATCGGAAACCTTGGAAAACCTTTTGGGAAACATGGAGACGAAATACCCTGACGACAAGCCTTACTGCGACTCATACTGCTATCATCTCTATGCGGAACGTGCCGTGGCCAAAGTCAGCCTCGGCCAGACCGGAGCCGCCCAAGCCGACTTCGACCGCGCTCTCGCCTACGACTTTGCCTACAGCGTAGACGGCTGCATGCTTCAAGCCGACTACTATGCGGCCAAGGGCCAAGTGGATTCCGTAGCCAGCATGTTGGCCCGCTGCCCCTATCAGGCCACCGACACCGTGCAACGCCTCTACTGGCGAAGGCTCTCGCGCATCGAGCAAGCCTACCGCGTGGCAGGCGACACCGCCATGGCAAGCCTCTACCGGCATCGCATCGACACGCTCTCGCAACTCATCGAGCGGCGCGAACAGCAAGAAAGAACCGCAGTGAACGCCGCACAATACGAAACACAAGTCCACAAATTGGCCTTGGACAACCTGACGGGAAAAACCAAAATGATACAAGTCTTGTTGGGCTTTTTGGCCTTGGCGGTGTTGGTGGCCATCCTCGCCCTGTATCGGGGAAGCAAACGCAAGGTGGCGAAAGCCGCCGAAGAGATGCGGCTGAAATCGCAGTCGATGGAGGAAGAAATGACAAAGCTACAGAAACAAGTGCGCCTCATTGCCAAAGACAAAGCCCAAGACCCTGACGAAACGAGAAAGGGAAAGTCGTTGACGGCCTTGGTGGAAGGACAGAAACTCTACCTCAACAAGGACATCTCGCGTGCGCTGATTGCAGAAATGATGGGCTGTTCGCACCAAACCCTGACCAAGATGCTGAACGACATCCACCCCGGCCTTTCCTTCCCCGACTACATCAAAGGCTTGCGCATCGCCCACGCGCTCGACCTCATCAAAGAGCATCCCGACCTGACCGTACAACAAATTGCCGACCAGTCGGGCTTCTACAGCATCAGCAGTTTCGAGCGGTCGTTCAAGTCCATTACCGGGAAGACGCCGAGGGAGTATCTTAAGAGTTGAGAGTTTAGTGTTTAGTGTTGTCGCTTCGCGTCATTGACTACGTCGGATGCAGAGCATTTGCGAGGAACGAAGCAATCTGGTTAGGAGTTGGGAGTTAGGACTGTTTTATGTCATTCCCGCATTGCAAATGCTGATACTCACGGCTTCCGCATTGCAAATGCGCAAGAACGGAGGTATTAGGCAGGGGTGGAATGCAATGAAACCCCTGCCGAAAAACAAACGCACCCCTGCCGGATAGAATGCAATGCAACCCCTGCTGCGAAGGATAAACAACGGCGAATTATGCGAATTAAACGAATTTTTCATTGTCGTCATTTGCGTCCCCGCAAATGCATAGTCGATGGCTTTTGCGATGAAGACCATACAACGGCGAATTTTACGAATTATGCGAATTTTTTTGCCACCCGACCTCGAAGAGGTCACATCCCATTAAAATTAACCGTAGGTCATGACCTACGGCAGCGTCATGACCTACGGCAGCGTCGCGACCTACGGTAGCGTCACGACAGGTTAGCAGACGGCCTCGTCTGCGGCAGCACCCCGACAGGCATACGGGGATGTTTAATGTCCTTTCCCGAATCGCGAATTAGGAAAACGGGGGGTTACTTTACCACCGATATGAGAGGTACACCCAGCACTGCAGAAATACGAGCCAACGTTGAAAGCGTGAAGTTATGAGTACCTCCCAGCCATGAGTGGACAGAAGCGGGGGAAGTGCCGAGCCTTGCAGCCAACTCCTTTTGTGTCATCCGCTTCTTGTGCAGGGCATCGTCAATAGCGGTGGATATGTCCATTGACCAATCCACCTTCAACTTGATTTCGTCAGGCGTTTCATCTGTCACTTTTAGGAAAAGCCTTTCAGTTTCCGCTGCGTGTTTCATATATCGAAAGTTTTATTGTCAAGACCTGTTATCGTCGTTTTCTCAATGCTGATTGTGCCCTTGCGTTCGGCAACTTTCAGCAATGCGTCAAGTTTCTGCAAGGTCAGCACGTAGCCGCCTAATTCGTCGCTCTCGTTATAAGTGCGTGTTTTCTTTTGACCGCCGTTACCCACGATGAGTACACCGTCAGACAGACGCAGACAATAGAGACGCAGTTTGTTGGAACTCACGGGGATTGCTGCTACTCTGTCGCTCATCTTGCCCTCTGGTCTGAAAAGCCTTTCAAGGAAACCCAACTCCTGAACCATGCGGCGCATCACACGAAGAATCTCTTGCAAATCGGGCTGAAGTTCAACATCGGCATCGTTCTTAGTTATGAACTTTTGGAACTCGGTGTAACTCTCGCCCTCAAAGCAGATAGTGAACAGACCTGCTTTCTCGGTCTGGCTTACGGATTGAATTGTTGCTGTTGCCATGATCATCTCGTTTTAGTCAGTGCAAAAGTACAACTTTATTTTGAAACAATTACTTTTTATAGAAACTTTTTTATCTTAAAAAGTAATTTTTCATTATGGCACGATAAGGAAAAAACCAAAAGGCGACCCTCATAAATGAAGGCCGCCTGTCGTGCTTGCTCTCGCTTAGGCGAGCGATGCAGTGGACGGGTTAAGGTTCATGAACTTCTAAAGAATAAGTTTCACCAGTCGTTGTGACATATAATCCATCCGATGTCGCTGTGGCCTCGAAAACGATCATTTCTAAACCGTATACGCCCATCATCTCATTAATTCCTGGATAATTATCTTTTCCGTTTTCGTTATTGTGTTCTTTAAAGACATAATAAGTGCCCTCGTCTGATTCTTCGATTTCGACACTTGATTCCCCGGGAAACTCGCCTTGGGTTATAGTTACATTCACTCTTAAAAGTGTATATGTACAATAATCTCTGAAAGGAATCGACCATGAACTATCATAATAGCCTTTTTCTGGGGTAAATGAATCGCCAACATGCAAAACTACATTGTTGGGCATGTATGAATAATAGGTAGGGCCGGCAGGCGTCATCGCAATGCTCACGCCCGTAGTATTGTAATCGTTGATCAATATCGATAGTCCCTTCTATCGAGCAATTGTAGCCCCTGATAGAGGCAGTAGCCGAAACGTCTTCCTGTGGTAGAAGGATAGCCCATTTTGCAGCATCGCTTTCGGCAAAAAGTGTAATATCGCCAGGATCGCCTGTCGGGGTGATGCCAGGAGTCGCAAAGTTAATGGTGGCCGTGTTGTAGAAACCTCCAATGGTCACAATCTCGCTCGTCTCCGTTGCAGGCACGAACTTCACCAAGGCACACTTGTTCTTAAGTTGGCATGAATATGTACCAGCACCGATATAATTTACAGAATTGTAGGCTAATACAGGCAGTTTGCTTGTCTGGTTACTGATGTTAACCGTGAATGATGTTGTGCTGGCATCAGGAGTTGCACTTGGTGTAAGGCCACCCACGAAGTAGAAATGCAGTTTGTCGCCTGCCGGATCGCTAATTGTGCCTGAAAACACTCCATCTTCACGGGATAATGTGCCAATGTATGTGTTGCCGTCACCTACATAGATGACATCATTGTCTTGGAAATTCACTTCACCAGTACCAGGAATAACCACGTGTTTGCTTCCACTGTTCTCAATATTCAAGGTAATACGCACGCCTTCAGTTTGGTTTGTGGCGTTAGTTTGTTCCTTCTTGCACTGCGCGAAGCCAAGCGCCAAAGCCAAGGCCATCACGAAACAGGTCATCTTTTTCATTGCTCGTCCTCCTTCTTTTTGAGTGCCACATAGCCAAGGCCGGCAGCCAACATAATGGCGATGCCGCTGCCAAGCGGGGCTTCAGGTTCAGATTGGCCGATGCCGTTGTGGGTGATGCTGAATCCACCTTCACGGTTTTGCTTCAGCATACTGTGGTTCTTGCCGCTTTCGGTCTTGTAAGGATTCTGCAAAAGCCCGTGGTTGATTTGGGCGTCCATTGTGGCAGGCGCCATCAGTGCCGCCAGCCCGAGAGAAAGCGCGAGGGCTTTCAAGGTTTTACATTTTGTCATTTTATTTGATTTAAAGATTTAAGATTCAAGATTCAACTACAGATTGCACTGATTTTACGGAGTGGATACAGA
>CACXUM010000001.1 GCA_902770835.1 uncultured Bacteroidia bacterium | reverse complement strand
AATGAAGTCGGACGAACACAAAGCGGTCAGCCACACCCCATTAGACCGCCCCACCTACAAAGACGATGTGCAACACCAAAGCAGCCTCCACATCCTAAAACAGAAGCGCAAGTTTGATGCTTGGCTTTGCTCAAAAGATTCAATGATAGAGGCCAACTGTTTGCTCATTCTTTGCAACCGCCTCATTATGATGCTTGGCAAGCAAATAGAGAACCAACTTGAGGCGTTCAGGGAGGAGGGAGGTTTTTCCGAGGCTTTGTCATAATCGTACAATTGGTGCAAGTCATCCCTCGTGAAAGGGATGGAGATGTTCAAGACAATGGCTGAAAACACAGAGTTCATGCATTTGGCTGCTCCTGGAAGATTCTTTGCCATTGTGGCTTGATGCAGTGTCAGTTTGTTTGCGTCCATGTTATTTTGGTTTTGGTTCTGCAAAAATACACAAAATCTGTGGCAAAATATAAAATTATCGAAATATTTTGTATTTTTGCCACGCAAAAAGAAGTTAAAAAAGGGTCAAAATGAACACAATCACAAGCAGAAACCTGAAAGCCTTGCGTGAGGCCAACGGCTATACGCAAGAGAAAATGGCTGAATATCTTGGTGTTGGACGCTCGGCTTACGCCAACTATGAGGTAGGCGAGCGCGAAACGCCTTTGGAGGTGCTGCAAAAGGCAGCGGATTTGTTCGGCTGCGAATTGGCACTTCTCTTCGAGGAAGACGAAACGGCCGTCCGCAATATGCTGGTCTGCGCCTTCCGCGCTGATGACCTTAGCGCCGATGATATGCGAGAAGTGGCCTCGTTCAAGAGCGTCGTGATGAATTATCTGAAGATGGAAAGGCTGTTGGGAAAATGAAAAAGTTGAACCTTGAAACGGCCGAAATCCTTGCAGGAAAGATGCGAAGCGAGTTGCTGCGTGTTTCCGCAACGGAGCCGCTCAATATGAAAACAGTCCTCCGTCAATTGAATGTGATGACGCTCTATCGTCCCTTGTCGGACAAATTGTTTGGATTGTCTTTGCTTACCCCAGACAAGAAGCATCGATTCATGTTGGTGAACAGCAATTCGAGACGGGGACGGCAACATTTCACCATTGCGCATGAATTGTATCATTTGTATTACGACGAGAATCCCCAGCCGCATTTCTGCGACAACTCAATCTATACCGATGCTGCTGAGAGGTCGGCCAACCTGTTCGCTTCCGCTTTGCTGATGCCCAAGGAAGGTTTGCTGAAAAACATTCCATCCGATGAGATTGTCAGCAAAAGTGTCAGTATTGACACGTTGCTTCGGATGGAGCATCTATATGGGGTTTCGCATCATACTTTGGTGGTGAGGCTGAAGGAATTGCACATTATCAGTCCTTTGTCCGCTGATGCGCTGTTGGCTGTTTCGATTACGCAGGAGGCAGCTTTGCGCGGATATGATGTCGAACTCTATTCAAAAGGAAACGAGGGATTGGTCATCGGTGATTTTGGCTCCAAGGCTCGTAAGTTATTCGACGAGGAAAGGATTTCCGAAGGCCATTATCTCGAACTGCTCAACCTAATCGGCTATGGAGAAGGTCAAAATCATACTGGATGCTGATGTGCTGATTCATTTCGCCAAAGCGGGACGCTTGAGCCTGTTGCCGGAGATATTGACGGAATATGAACATGTCGTTTTGAGTACGGTATATGATGAGATTGGATCCATTCAAAACCAGTTGGACAACCAAATCTTTTTCTGAAAAACATTTCAAAGGAGATGTTCAACCCGACAGGGGAGATGATGGTCGAGTATGCCAGGCTTTTGCAGACTTTTGGCAAAGGTGAGAGCGCTTGTATGGCCTATTGCCGTTATACTAACAATGTCATCGGTAGCAGCAATCTGAAAGACATTAAGGTGTATTGTGAAAAACAGCAAATCACTTATCTGACTACGATTGATTTCCTGTATTATGCAATGAAACGAGGAAAGATGTCGGTTGAAGAATGTGAACAGTTTGTCAAGGATGTGTTGGCAAAAGGAAGCAAGCTGCCGACGGTGGATTTTGAAAAGTATTTGCCTAATGCCCTGATTTAAATTGGAAAAGGCGAAGAAAAGAGCGGATAAAATTGCCTATAGCCAGATGCATCTGGTATTCGAACTGATAGCTTCGATGAATGAAGAGGAACCTGATAAAACGACAATAAAAACTGAAAATCGAAATCGAAATGAAGAAAATCGGCGACAAATCATCGATTTTATCGCCGATAACGGGATTTCAGACGCAAAAACCATTTCGAAAGCCATCGGTCTCAAACCTTCAAGAACCCGCGACTACCTCAAACAACTCGTGGACGAAGGCATCCTTGAGGTGGAGGGTGAGTATAAAAACAGGAAGTATAAAATTAAGAAAAATTTCCCTACTTTTGCCGAAAATTGGAATTTATGTACAGCCTGAATTACAAAGTACACTTTTTCAAAACCTCAAACTTAACCCAACAACATGGCAAGCAACCCCGACTTCGTTCAATACATCGCCGACCAATGCGCCAAAGCAGGCGAAATCACAGTGAAGAAAATGTTCGGCGACTACGGCATCTACTGCGACGGCATTATCTTCGGCCTCATCTGCGACAACCGCTTCTACTTGAAGCCGACCGAGGCTGGTCGCTCGCTATTGCACAGCATCGAAATGCGTCCGCCATACGACGGAGCGAAAGACTATTTCTTCATTGACGATGTGGACGACTGTGATTATGTTTCTGAACTCGTCCGGGCGACTTGTAAGGAACTACCGATGCCGAAACCGAAACGGAAAAAATGAATCTCAAAACTGAATAATATGCCCAATCCCACCAACAAACAAGAACTTGTGGCCGCCATGACCGATGGCTATGCCAAACTGAATGAGCAAATTGCCAAGATGAGCGAGGAAGCCGTATCAGCTCCCTTTGACTTTGCCGCCGACCCCAAGAAATGCGGTGTGCGCTGGCAATACGACCGCTGCCTCCGCGACCTTCTGATTCACCTCTACGAATGGCAGGTGCTGATGCGCGAGTTTGTAAACAACATCCGCGAAGGCCACCCGAGAGACTACCTGCCCGACGAGTACCGCAAGAACTACCACGAGATGGACAAGATGCTGGTAGAGAAGCACCAAAACACGTCTTTGGAGGAAGCCAAACGCCTGCTGCAAGAGACCCATGAGGAGATGCTCCGCCTCGCCGAGAGTTTCACCGAGGAGGAACTCTTCACCAAAGGCTACTACAAAAACACCTACACCACCGACATGGCTGCCTACTTCGTGAGTGTCACTTCAAGTCCTTACGGGCAGGCGGTGAAACTGCTGAAGACGCATCTGAAAAACCATAAATAGTGTTTTATTCAAGAAAAGTTGTATTTTTGCTACGTTTCTTGAACAAAACGACTTAATTGAAAGACGACTTGTCTTCTATGCCCATGAACAACAAACCCACAGAAAATCCCAATGTCGCCAATGATGGGCTGTATGAATTCGATGCCATCATCATCCAAAACGAGGATATGGATGCCGCATACGTCGAGGTGCCTTTCGACATCAAGGCAATCTTCGGAAAAGAACGCTTGGCGGTTCACGCCACTTTTGACGGCGTGCCTTACGACGGCCAGATCGTCAAGATGGGAACGCCTTGCTTCATCATTGGTGTGCGGAAGGACATCCGCAAACAAATTGGCAAGAGCTTTGGCGACTCGGTACATGTAACTTTTTGCGAACGACAATTAAAACAACAATAAAATGACTAAAACATCTATTATCATGGCATTAATTTGCATTTTGGGAATGGCTTCGTGCCAAGCACAAACACACCAACCCGCCCCGCCCACGACTGAAGGTGAGGCCGCAACGGTTTATATGACCACCGACATCAGTCCGGAAGGGTTGGTGCGCATCTATGAAGCCTTGGGCGTGGAGGCTCAAGGTCGCGTGGCGGTGAAAATCTCCACCGGCGAATCATCGAAGAGCAACCACCTACGCCCTGAGCTGATTAAAAACCTAGTGCAAAAAGTAAATGGCACCCTCGTGGAGTGCAACACGGCCTACGGCGGCAACCGTGGCAACACCGAAAAGCACCGAAAGGCTATCGCTGAACGCGGCTACAACGACATCGCCACCGTCGACATCATGGACGAGGAGGGCGAAATGCAACTGCCCGTCAAGGACACCAAGCACTTGCAATACGATATTGTCGGCTCGCACTTGCAGAACTACGACTTCATGATTAATTTAGCCCATTTCAAAGGTCACGCCATGGGCGGCTTCGGCGGCGTGCTGAAAAACCAGTCGATTGGTGTGGCATCGAGTGCCGGAAAACTCTACATCCATTCCGCAGGCAAAAGCCAGACGCATTGGACGATTGCCAACCAAGATGCTTTCCTTGAGTCGATGGCAGCGGCGACACAGGCCGTACACGACTATTTCAAGCAGGATGGCAAGGACATTGTGTACATCAATGTGATGAACAATATGTCGGTGGATTGCGATTGCGACGGTCATCCTGCCGCGCCGCGCATCAAGGACATCGGCATTTTGGCCTCCACCGACCCCGTGGCCCTCGACCAAGCCTGCCTCGACCTTGTTTTCAACCATGTCAGCAGCAAGGGCGACGATGCCAAGCCGCTACAAGAGCGCATCAACAAGAAACACGGCACCCATACCGTGGAATACGCCGAACAGATTGGACTTGGAACGCGGAAATATACGATTGTGAGCATAGATGATTAGAAAAACGGTGAATTGCTCGAATTAAACGAATTTTATTGAGTTGCGGTTGATCACTTTATATCTACCAAGCCATAACACTTTGGCTGGTGGAGTGCCAGCGAGGGTAATTAAGACAATTGAGAATGATGTTTGAAATATAGTTACACGGAAGCACTCTGTTTTTATAATTGATAGACTGTCTCATCCCCGCAAATATTCCGAATCTTCATACGCTTTGGCTTTTCGTCGCAACGGATGGTGGCATCCCAAAAGTCTTGGGTTTTCACGCCGTTGCGGATGACATAGCCGAGTTTGTCTATCTTGATTTCCGCGTCGCTGTGCCACGGGGATTGCTTGTCGGCGTTGGTGCAGTCGAGGCTGACCCATTCGATGGTTTCAAGGCCTTCTTCGCTGATTTCTATGGGTTTGAAGGGTTTTGTTTTGCCTTTGGCATTGGCTTGCAAAGCCTGTTGCTCGCCCTTGAAGTTTACTTCGTCAATTTTACGTTTCACCCTATCGCTGTGGAAACCCTTGAGTTCCACTTTCCAGCCATTGAACAAATTGTCGTGTATCTCGGTGAGTTCCCATTCGGCTTCGTCTTCAACCACCACTTCGTCCAAAACTTGCTTCAAGTCGCGAAGTTCAATCTCGATGGTGGTGCGGTCGTTTTGCTCCTTGATGAACTGCTCGATTTCAGCCCTGTCGGTAATGTCGATGTAATAGACGATGACGCGCTTGGTGTCGTCGGGCAGGTCGGGCAAGGCCTCGCGGATGATGCGGTTCATCAGCGGCTTGTCCAAAAGGCGGGTGCTGCTGTCCATCAGATTGGGCAGATAGACGGGCATCGTGCCGAATTGGGAGTGAATGATTCCACCAGCCCAAAAATCATCTAAGGTATCGAGGAAACATAGTCCTTTTATCAGGCTTTTCAGTTTGTCCATTGTTTGGACGGGGTTACGATAGAGCGACACGCCATCCTTGATTTCCAGCACATCAAACTCGGCCTTGTCGGCTAGCAGGCGGTCTCTCGTGGTTTGGATGCTGTTGATGCCAATGTCGCAATGGATGAAGTTGCGGCCCAATTTGTTGGCCACGGCTGCCGTTACGCCACTACCGCCAAAGAAATCCGCCACCAACATCCCTTCGTTACTACTGGCTTTGATGATACGCTCCAAAAGGGCTTCGGGCTTCTGGGTAGCATAATCAATATCTTTTCGTTCATCTGCAACTGGGTTAATCATTGATACTTCCCACACATCTGGCATTGGTACACCTTTGGTTGGTTCATCTGTTTGTATTGACCGCCTAACACCATCTTCACCAATTACACTTTTCCAAGATTTTCCTTGTGCACTCGATTTTTCTGATTTTGGAATATATAGTTGATTATAACAGTATTTATTATTGGCATCCTTAATATACCAAAACAAAGTATCATGATTTTTAGCGAAAGAAGTCCCCGCAATATTCCATCTCCTATAATACCAAATAATTTCATTTTTAAAATTATCTTCACCAAAAATCTCATCCAACAGAATCTTCACATAATGGCCGATATGCCAATCCAAATGTACATAAATACTTGCCTCTTCGCTCATCACGCTTTTGATGGCCATCAGGTTTTCGTACATCCAATTGAGGTAACGCTCCTTGTCCCACACGTCGCCATACATTTTTTCCTCAAAGGCTTTCAGTTCCTCAAGGTCAAGTTCTTCCTCGGCTTGCCTTATCGCGGCAGCCACTTTAGGGTTGCGGCGGATATACACCTTCTTGGCATAATCGGCACCGCTGGCAAAGGGCGGGTCGATATAGACGAGGTCAACTTGTATGCCTTTGTCTTTCAGATAGGCGCAGGCCGAAAGGCATTCACCACGAATCACCATATTGTGGTTGGGATTGCCGCCAATCTGTTCCTGCTTTTCCATCTCATAGAGTGGCATTCCTCGCTGTATGCGTTCCACCACTTGGTCATTGTCGCGATAGCGAAGCACGCGCTTGGTGCGGACAAAGTTGTCTAAAATCGCTTGCCCTTCAAGCGTGTCGGGATAATAAGGGATGTATTTGATAGCCATAACGATATGTATTTACAAATTAAAGAAGTCCTTAATGGTCTGCAATGTCTTTTGTCTGCGTTGTTCGGCATTCATCGTATCTTCCAAATAGAGGAACTCGAAGCGGTGATAGCCAAATTTCTCGTTGTTTTTCTTCACAAATTCCGTTTCCATAAACTTGCGCTTGTCGGCAAACTTGGCTGCGAAGCCTTCGCCTTTGGTCTCAATGATGATTACCTTGTCGATTTCATTCTCTGCATTTCGGCCAAGCAACAAGAAATCAGGAACATATCTTCCAATATAACGCCATTGGCTGCCCACTTTGTTGTAACAATTGATTTTAAACTCCGTCAAAGTGTCGTCGCCATTGAAATAGATTTCCAGATCCTTGTCTTTAATCAAAGGCAAAATCTCGGTCGAGAAATAATCCTTTTCCAAGCTGCTGTCGAAACGGTAAGGCAAGTAATGATAGGTCTGATTCCTTTCCGGATGAGGGTCTTGCTGGGGCATTAGTTTCGAAACATCCTGCCCCAAGGCTTTCAGTTGCTCAAGCAGTTTCCTGACTTCTTCGGTAATCTCGGTTTTAGGCGGATTGTCGTCCCATTCCTTAATTATGCGGACATCCTCTTGTGCAGGATAATATCGACCATCATCATCCACAGGCGAAGTCAGTTTCTCAATTTGCAACAAACTTGCCTTGCAAGGCACCACTTCTTCTGTCACCTCGAAATCGCGGACTGGAGCAAAAGCCTGACGAATAAGGGAACGGACGCGCTGATGGTCAAACTTTTTGTTTTCAATGGTGTTGCCGTCTTTGCTCGTCGTGGTTTGGACAAAAATGTCACGCAATTCCTTTTCGCAGGTTTTCAGGTCGGCGACATTCAACATACCAAAGCTTTCCTTGGCAATCTGATGAAGCCACCAACCGAAAGTGATGCTTGTTTCTTCCGTGTTTTCCTGCTCGTAAGTGGCAATCAATTTGCCTTCCATATCCTGTTGGTGAATCAAAGTCATATCGGCCTGTGCCAAAACTTCGTCGTCTTGCAGCCGCTTGGCAGGTTTGTTGGCTTCGTCAACAATCAGGGTTTCATAACTCACTTTCAGTTGGTAGAAGTCAATCGGTGGCACTTGCATTTTTTCCATTCTGGAAAAACGCTCGATTTGCGGGCATTCTTCTTGGGTTTTACGGCTAAACTCCTGCAAAGTGATGTTTTGCTGTTGCTTCAACTGCTTGTTCAAAGTGTCCGCATTGAACTTGTTCATCCAAATCAGCGCAGTTTCCGCCTCGTGTTTCACCACCTGACGGAGGCAACGGCAACTGGTTTGCAGCACCATATTGGTCGGACACACACCTTTTTGTGGAAGAATGACACCCGTCAGGCTCTTGCAGTCCCAGCCTTCCTTGCCGATTTGGACAAGCAGCACAATTCTTTTCTTCGAGATGGGAGTATCAAGCGAAGCAAAAGCGGCTTCAGCACCTTCGGGTTTCGGATATTGCTTGTTGCCATCATGATATTTTAAGATGGCGTCGGTCGGATTCAAGCCATACGAGGCGGCAATCTCTGCAACTATTGGATAAACGGTTTCCTCCAATGTTTCAATCTGTCCGCAATAAATGGCCAATTTGGCACAAGTTCCATTGGCATAGACCGTGTTTTGGTATTTGTCGAGAAACTCCTTGACACCATTGGTAACAATAGCCGCTGTTTCATTGTCGGCATATTTCACTTCCGGCACTTTCAGGAAATTCCCAATGCCTTCAATCAATGGATAATAGTACACCACATTAGAAAGGTCTGTATTCCTGATGGAGAACTCTTCGGCCAAAACGACGCTTTCCGCCTTTTCCAAATAGGGCGTTCCCGAAAAGCCAAGAACAGAATTGAAGGAATGGCTTTTCGTCCATTCATTCACCACTTGCCTCAACTTGATTTCTCCGTCAGCGGCGTGATGCACCTCGTCAATATAAATGGCCAAATTGGGAAGTTTTCCGATGATTGCCCTCAATTCATTGGCCTGTTGCATCCGCTTCAATTCGTCATCGGTAAACAATGTGGGGTCTATATCGGGGTCATAACGGTCGAGGATGACTTTTTCGGCATTGGTAATGGCCACTAATCCCATCAAGTCGTCCAACGGCTGATGGTTGTTGATTTTCTGGGCATTTGGATTCTTTATGCGATTGCTTTTGTTGGCCGTTTTCTGTTCGTCGAGGATTTCAAACTTGATAAGATCTCGAGTGGTGGCGGCAAATGGTTCCGGCAAGACCCATGTGGGATCAAATTCTTTGATATGCTTTAGGCTGGGTACAATTGATGACTTCAACCCAGAGGGAGCCATCACCATGAAATTGTGAGCATACGACGGATTGTCAGGCTCGTTTTGGGCGAAATACAAATCAAGATAGATGAAGGCCGCCATCAAATACGTTTTGCCAGCACCCATAGGAAGACTGAAAAGATAATCCGTATAACTGACGCCGTAGAAAATCTTCTTGAATGTGGTTTCGTAATCAATCTTGTCGGCGTTTCGCTTTATGTAAGATTCCAACTCCGGCGCCAATTGCCTCCCCGATTTGTCTTGAAGTCGGGAATATTGGAACAAAGCAACGGCTGCTTTGTTTGTTTTGAAAATCTCTCTGGCGGTTTCTGTCAATTCCACCTGACCTATATTCGTATCATTGAAAGCACCTTCAACAAACAGTTTCCACAAAGGCTGGTTTTTACAGGCAATTTTCAGGAAAAGGTAGGTTTTTATGGCCTCCAATTGTGCGTCGCGCATCATGCCTCGATGCTCAATGTACTGAATTAACTCGCTCACCGAACAATCCTTTGAGCATAGCCACTCGTTGCGTTTCTTTTCTATCAGTTTGTAAAACATGTGAAATTAGTCTTGCGGCAAAAGTACAAAAAAATCGTTATTCGACATGGAAGGCATTGCAGACTTTTTTCAATAACATTGTCGAAAAGAAATGCCATAACAGATTTTCTATTGTTTTCCAAAAAAGATCTTAATTATCAGCACATTAAAAGATTCTTTCTTGAAATATCCACTTGATGTGAAAGAATTTGCGTACTTTTGCATTCGGAAAAGAATAAAAGAGAATAAAGGAGAATAAAAGAGAGTAAAAATGGGTGATCAGGAAAGTATTCACAGCTTGTTTCAGCCTACGTTTGGCAACCGTCCGGTGCAGTATATCGGTCGCGATGGTGTGATAGAACAGTTTATGGAAGGATTGAGTGAGCCTGTCGGGTCGCGCAATCGCTGCACATTGTTTCTCGGACAACGTGGTATGGGCAAGACAGCCCTGCTTCTTGAACTCAGCGATCGTGCCTCGAATGCTGGATATGTGGTAGCCCGTGTGACAGCCCACGAAGGGATGCCAAAAGCCATTATCGAACAGTTTCAACTTAACGGTTCACAATACTTCAAGGACGAAAAGCGGAAAGTGTCGGGTATGACGGCAGGCGTGTTGGGATTCTCGTTTGGACTTACCTTTTCCGATGCGGCAGAGCGGCAGTATGGCTTCCGATCGAAGATGTCGCTGTTGTGTGACAAACTTGCCGAGAAGGGCAAAGGAGCACTGATTCTCATCGATGAAGTGCGAACCTCGTCAGCCATGCGCGAAGTGGCTGCAGCCTATCAGGAACTTGTGGGAGACCGTAAAAACATAGCGATAGCAATGGCGGGATTGCCTCACGCCGTTTCCAGCGTGCTGAACGACAGCGTTCTCACGTTTTTGAACCGTGCGACAAAAGTGGAGTTGGGAACGATTTCAACCCATCTGATTAGGGCATATTATGAAAGGTCTTTCAAGACGATCGGAATAAAAGTTTCGGATGAAATTCTTGACCGAGCGGCATTAGATACCCGTGGTTTTCCTTATCTCATGCAGCTGATTGGATACTATGTGATTCAATATACCCCTACGGGCGATGCTGTGACAGAAGCCATTATGGAAAAGGTGGAAAAAGCTGCTATGGGGGATATGGAAGACAATGTGTTCAAGCCAATTCTGGCCCCGCTCAGTGATAACGACAAGCTGTTTTTGAAAGCTATGGCCCGCATTGGTGGTACAGTGACCACGGCCAAATTACAAGCCGCTTTGGGAGAAAACGGACCTGCCATCCAGCCTTATCGCAAACGTCTCATCGAGGCGGGTGTCATCGAGGCACCCAGACGAGGTGAGTTGGTGTTCGCTGTACCCTACCTGTCCGAGTATCTTTTGGACGAGTTGAACAATTGATATTTCACCAAGATTCCCTATCTTTGCATTTTCACAAATACCACATCATAAATGAAAAAAATCATCATCATCGACGGAGGCCCGCGCGCTACTTTCAACACGGCCTCCATGCTCAAGAAATTCGCTGAAGGAGCCGGTTCCGTCAGCAACGAAATTGAGGTGAAGACCATTCGCCTCTATTCCCTCGACTACAAAGGCTGCATGTCGTGCATGGCATGCAAAATCAAGGGCAAAGCCTCGCAAGTGTGCAAATACAAGGATGCTTTGACTCCTGTCTTGGAGGAGATTGCACAAGCTGATGGTTTGGTGTTAGGTTCGCCCAATTATTTCGGCGAGATTACTGGACAGATGCGGGCTTTCTTGGAGCGCTTGGCCTTCCCTTGGCTCTCCTACAACGATTACAGCATCACCGCCACGAAGCGGATGCCCGTGGTGCTGGTGGAGACGCAAAACGGTGGCGTAGGGGGCAGCAACTGCAATGGCTACGGCACGATGGAGCCTTGCATCGCCAAAGCCCTCGGACAACCGGATAAGCTGTTTGCCAACAACACATACCAAGTGAAGAACTACGCCAATTTCGAGTTGGGAGGATTCTCGGAGGAAGCCAAACGCCAGTATCGCGAGGAGCACTGGGAAGAAGACTTGCAAAAGGCTTTCGATGCTGGAAAGCGTATGGCGGAAACGATTATTAAGGCGTGATGAGAAAGCTGTTATTGGTTTTAGCCTTGGTCTGTTCGTTCAGCCTCTTCGGGCAATCCATCGACACGACAGCAATGCGCTCGGCCATCGAGAGGCAGTTGGCCACTTATCCCGAATCCACCTTGCAGGACATCTACAAGAGTTTCTACCAAGAGCATTTCGGTCCGGGCCATATCATCAGCGACACGGCCTCGGCTCGACGCTATCTGATGCGCGAACTATCGGAAATGGGCAAAACCGCATCGCCTTACTTTGAGCCTACAGGGAGCAAAGGCGATTATGTCCGCGTTTATCTTTCCGCTATCGCCGACAGCCTGATTACCGCCGAGCAACTCTTGGATGCCTTCGTCAGAAGTGCCAATTTGTGGCAAGAGCCAGCATTCAGTTGGATGGAGAAATGGAAAGCCATCGTCAGTATCATCCAAGCGAATAAGATTGAATTAGAAGGCTTTGAGACCGACCTCCCCCTGCTGACCGAAGCCGCCCAAAACAACCAAGCCGTACACCATAGCCGCCGTTACAATGAGGCGTATCACCCTCATTACCGAATCGTGGAGCACAGCATTTTTGAAAGGGCGTTGGAACAGGCGTTGAAATGATTCACAGAAATTTGCGAACCATAGGTATCAGTTTTTTTGTCGGCATAGTGGGAAAAATGCTTACTTTTGCAGATTGAATGACAACATCTCACGACATAGCACTAACCGATATTCAACGGATTGAAAACCTTTCAACCAAAATTGAGCGGCTTGTCGTTGATGCGCGTAATAAGGTTGCCACTACCGTGAATTGGGCCGTGGTTTATTCTCATTACGAAGTGGGGAGATATATTGTTGAAGATGAACAGGATGGCAATTACAGAGCCGCCTACGGAAAGAGAATTCTCCAAGGAGTATCTGAAAGATTGACAGAACGGTTGGGGAAAGGATGGTCGGTGGAGAATCTGACATTGATGCGGAAGTTTTATGTGGTGTATTCAGATTCCGTAACCAGCGGTTACGAAATTCAAGACAAAAATCGTAACCAGTGGTTACCAATACGCCTAGTATCTACCGAACAAAAAAATCCTCCAACAGAAACTGAAAGAATGGATCGAAGAACAGAATGAACAAATTCAAATAAATTTAACTTATTATGAAACAACCCATTAAAGTAACAGAAGCCATTTTCCCGATGCCCGTTTTGCTCGTGGCAACCTACAACGAAGACGACACCATCGACGTAATGAACGCCGCTTGGGGCACCATGCTCGACCGCGACCGTGTGGCCCTTAACCTGACCGAAACTCACAAGACCGTGGAAAACATCAAGCAACGCAAGGGCTTTGTCGTCCATATCGCCGATGCAGCCCACGTGGTGGAAGCCGACTATTTCGGCGTTGTGTCGGGCAAGACCGAGAAGGACAAGTTTGCCAAGAGTGGCCTCACCGCGACCAAATCCTCATTAGTGGACGCACCCATCATCAACGAGCTGCCCATCGCCTTGGAGTGCGAGTTTATTGAATACCAAAGCGACGACACTGGCCTTGGCGTCATCGGAAAAGTGCTGCAGACCTCCGTCGAGGCCGACAAGATGAAAGACGGCAAGGTTGATATCGAAGCCTTGCAAGCCATCACTTTCGACCCCTACACCCACGGCTATTATCAAGTCTCGAAGCGCGTTGGCGAGGCTTTTAAGGATGGCTTGAAACTGAAGTGATCTACAGTCGATAACCAGACCAAATAACACCATGCGTAAAATTCTGATTTCCATAGTATTTATGATTATTTCAGCATTGCCTTCCACGGCGCAAATCGACCTTCAAAGCCAGCAATATGGCGAACGCATCGTCCGCCTCGCCGAAATTGAAGTGGTGCCTGAATTTTTGGAGGAATATATGGCTTTCGCCAAGGAAGTCGGCGAAACTTCTGTGAAGGTGGAACCCGGCGTGCTGACCCTCTTCTCGATGCAAACCAAGGAAGATCCCTGCAAAATCTACATCTTGGAAATCTATGCGGACCAAGAGGCCTATCAAAGCCATATCCAGACCGCCCATTTCAAGAAATATAAGGAAGGCACGGCCAAGATGGTAAAATCATTGAAACTGATTGATGTCAATCCGCTGGCGGGGATGATACGTTGACTAATTTGAAAAAATCCCTGAAATCTTTGAACTATGGTTTTCAGGGATTTTTTCGGCGTAGTGGAAAAAAACAATTATCTTTGCAGACGCATTTGTTGGGAAAATGACCGAGACGAACCGCATAGAATTCAAGCGCGAACTGACCCGCGAACTCGACATTGAGCGGGAGGTTGTGGCGTTCCTCAATTATCACGAGGGCGGTATGCTTTATATTGGCATTGATGACAGCGGGAAACCTATTGGAGTACAAGACATTGATGGCGATATGCTGAAGATTAAAGACCGCATACGCAACGGAATTTCCCCTTCGCCGATGGGCTTGTTTGATGTTATGGTGGAACGCATAGACGACATCCCCGTGATTAAAATTTTCGTTGCAAGCGGAAGCGAAAAGCCTTACTACAAAACCAAATTTGGATTGTCGGAACGAGGCTGTTTCATTCGTGTCGGCACGGCTGCGGAGCCAATGACACCGAAGCAAATAGAAGACTTGTATGCCAAGAGAGTCCGTTTGTCGCTGAAAAACATCCCATCGCCTCACAAAGAACTGACATTCCGGCAATTGCACATCTATTATGACAGTCAACATCTGACCTTAAATGAAAGTTTTGCCCAAAACCTTGACTTGTTGACGGCGGATGGAGGCTACAACTATGTCGCCTATTTGTTGGCTGATACCAACAATATGTCCATCAAATTGGCCAAATATGCGGGCAAGGACCGAGACGAATTGATTGAAAACCACGAATATGGCTATTGTTCGTTATTGAAAGCGACGGATCAAGTCCTTAATCGATTGCAAGTCGAGAACACGGTCAAGAGCAGCATTGGCTATCCCTATCGGACAGACACTCCACTTTGGAACGAGCGTGCTGTGCGCGAATTGGTCATCAATGCCATCGTACACAACGATTATTTCAATGAGGTCTCGCCCAAGTTTGAACTTTTTTCTGACCGTTTGGAAATCACTTCGGCAGGCTCTTTGCCAAATGGGATGAGCAAAACTGATTTCTTTAACGGCGTGAGCAATCCTCGCAACAAAGAACTGATGCGTGTCTTCAGGGATGTGGATTTGGTGGAATCGTTGGGTACGGGTTTGCAACGTGTACTCAAGGTTTACAATGAGGAGAGTTTTGTGTTTATGGACAATTTTATGCGGGTGGTTATCCCGTATGCTTGGCTGCCTTCAAACTCAGAGGATGGAGAGGTAAATGTCCCAGTAAATGTCCTAGAAAATGTCCTAGAAAACAGCGAGAAAAATTTAATACAATTAACTGAAAGACAAATACATATAATTTTTAGACTAAAAGAAACAGGTAAAATGAATGTCCTAGAAAATGTCCTAGAAAACGAAAAGGAATCATCCGCATCGTTGGCTGAGTATTTTGGTGTAAATGAACGAACAATAAGACGGGATTTACAGTTTTTACAAAGACAAGGACATATCCGCCACATTGGTCCCGACAAAGGTGGCCATTGGGAACTAATTGAAAAAGAATGAAATACATAAACAAATAAACAAAATGAAGAAATTAGCAGCAACCCTTTTGTGCGCCCTGGCCTTTGCCGCCTGCACAAACAACCAACCTGACAACAATCAAAACAATCAAACTAATACGAATATGGAAAACACAGCAAAAGTTTATCTGACGCGCAACATTAGCCCCGAAGCTTTGGTGAACATCTACAAGGCTTTGGGCGTGGAAGCCAAAGGCCGCGTGGCCGTGAAAATCTCGACCGGAGAGGGCAGCAACCCCAACTACCTGAAGCCCGAACTTATCAAAGACCTCGTTCATGAGGTGGACGGCACCATCGTGGAGTGCAACACCGCCTACGGCAATGGCCCCGGCGACGAGAAGGACGAGCGCAACAATTCGGCAGTCCACTGGGAAGTCATCCGCAGGCACGGTTTCACCGACTACTTCCCCGTGGACATTATGGATGAGTACGACGAAATCCGCATTCCCGTGAAGGACCAAAGGCACATCAAGTATGACATCGTGGGCGGCCATATCGCCAACTACGACTTTATGATTGCCCTCAACCACTTCAAGGGGCACCCGATGGGCGGCTACGGCGGCGCGCTGAAGAACCTCAGCATCGGTTGCGCCAGCAGAAACGGCAAAGCTTATATCCACTCTTCGGGAAAGATGGAGAAACTCGATATGGCCAAATTTTGGACACCCGAATTCATCGGCGACCAGGACGGCTTCCTTGAGAGTATGGCAGCGGCTGCCCAGGCCGTGACGAACTATTTCCAAAAGAGGCAGGGCATCATCTACATCAATGTGATGAACAATATGAGCATCGACTGCGATTGCGTCGATCATCCCGCCCCCGTGAAGCTTGAGGACTACGGTATCCTCGCCAGCACCGACCCCGTGGCCCTCGACCAAGCCTGTGTCGATATCATCAACAACCAAGAGGTGACCGCCACCAACGACCCCACCGACCTGCTCAGCCGCATCGACAAGCAGCACGGCACCCACACCATCGAGCACGCCGAAGCCATCGGATTAGGAACCAGGAAATACACCATTGTCAGCATTGACAAATAGGCCATTTTCGCAAAGATGGCTGATTAAACCACCGAAATACCCTTAATGGCTGTTTTGGTGGTTTTTTTGTTGGTGTAGTTGGAAAAATGCTTACCTTTGCGGATTGAGAGGCAACATCTTCTTTTATATTATGCAACACACACATCATACCATAATCAATGGTGACTGCCGAAAAATGGATGAGTTACCTGACAAAAGCATCCATCTGATTGTCACTTCACCTCTTGATTGACAACAGAAAAAGCAAAATAATATGAATCAAAATAGTGAACAAATAAGGCCCGACCTTAGTCTTGATATAGCCCAAGACCAAGTATTAACCCCAAAGCAACAGCAGGAGACTATGATTCGTTTTTTGGGAGAAGAGCATTGCAAGGTACAGGATGTTTTGGGACATCGTGTTTTTATTTACTCAACTGCGCGAAAGAAGTATATTCTACTACATCGTGCTGTTTCCTATTTAGGCAATCCACACCCCACTTTCAAAAAAAGAGTACAATTGCCACATTGGTATAAAGAATTTTGTGAGGACATAAAGAAGAAAAACTTACTTTACGATGTGCGATTTATCGGAGTGTATCACTACAAAGGTGTGGTTGTTTTTGTAGATTTCCTTAAAGACACTTACCTCAAAAAGATTGTCCATAACTCTTCGGCTCACATATACATCAACGACCTATTCCAAGCCCTAACCAATGGCTTTTTTCATAAGGAAGATATGTTTGGAAATAACAAAATCGTTGCATGATTTATGGAACAATATGTTGTTACAGAGAAAACAAAAGATTATGTGTATTTCAAGCGCATTGGTCATAAAGATCTATCGGAATTGATTGTGACAAAGAAATTTTTGCGCGAGTTACTTCAACGGAATGACAACCCGCAAAAAATCACTTGTGAACAGTTAATCTCAATCGAATATGCATCAGAAAATGATTTTGAGCCAATGTCATTTAATGGAATTTTAAAACACTATACCTATGATTAATTACCAATTTTTTCCGCGCTCGCACGGCATTACCAAAGAAATGCAAGTCATTATTGACTGCTTCAAAAAGATTGAAACCACGCTAGACGATGGCAAACATAGGGTTTCAAATGATGTACTTGCGTTGTTGCGTCCTCTTCTAGAAGATTGCGGATACGATGTTGAACGAGGAAAAGGTCGTGATGAAAAGATAGATGTACCTGTTCTTTTCGGTGAAAACAACGTAATAGACAAATCTTTCTATGCTGATGCGATAAACAAAGAACGTAATATTGTCATCGAAATAGAAGCAGGAAGAGCGGTTCGCAACAATCAATTTTTGAAAGACATATTCCAAGCCTGTATGATGTTTGAGGTAGAGTATCTTGTTATTGCCGTTCTCAATGAGTACCATATTAACACAGGAGGAGGTATCATAAGCCACGATTACCAGGAAGTAAAGACTTTTCTCGAAACCCTCTACATATCTAATCGTCTGAAACTGCCGTTGAAAGGAATATTGTTAATTGGATATTGAGCGCACACATATCATTCATTGCATAAGCACTACAAGAACCCTAGCCTTTGGGACAACATTCTCCAGTTTCGACCGTCGGGAATCCGTGTGAAGCCTGGTACGTATTTCCCTGCATTGGTGGCCATCACACAGACGAGCATCGTTGGTAGTCGCAAGCGTTTCCTCACGTTGAGAGAGTGCGCACGATTGCAGAGTTTCCCCGATACGTTCCAACCTGATGTGATAGAGGCGCAAGCTTACAAACAGTTTGGCAACTCAGTAAATGTCGAGACGGTGAAAATATTTGCTAAGTACATGTTCGGGGACAAGAACATATTGAAGAAATACTCTGTACAAAGCAGCATCATCCCCGTCAACTTTTTGGAGATTGTTAAAGAATTCCCCGAAGAGATTATCGAGAACAAGGATATTGTCAACGCCAACGACCTAGACCCGAAGAAAAACCTTCTTGTCTCGCTGGTGAAAAACGACACGATAAAGATGCTGCTCGATGGTTCGATAAATATTTATTACACCGGAAAGAAATTCCCTTCAACTGTGGCACTCAACCACCTCTACTATTTCATGCCATATCGAAAGGGCAAAGGCATTAGAGATCTCTATTACATCAAGGTTGCCCGTATAGGCTCGAAGCACGAGGTGCATCCTGAATCCGACCCCAACGACCTACGGCTAGTGTTCGAAATTGAGTTTGTAAATCAACTTTTTTCCGACTACAAGCCAATACGTTTGGCTATATGGGAGACTTTTACGGACACGACATTAGAAAAGATTTTGCAAATCTCTTAACAATCAATATATTATGATAAAAATTGACGACTTTATTCGACAAAAACTGATACAGAATCCAGATATTATACCATATTTAGGCAACAAACTGTACATCAAACTTGCCGAAAACATCCAACCAGCGGTTGCAGATATTACAGAGCAAGATTGCATCGATTATATTTACAATCTCACCATAAATCGCACTTACGACGGCTATTTGCGAGAGAAATCTGTCATCAACGACGGCCTCGCAAAACTATTTCCCGAGCTTGCATTCGAAGAAACAGACCCTGAATTGGACCACGCTGGAGACATTGACTATATTGCCAAAGTTGGCGACAAAGCCATTGGAATCCAAATAAAACCTATTACTGCCAAAGCCAATTTCGGTTCGTATTCACTGACAGAGCGAATGAAAGCAAGTTTTTCTGATTTTACAGAGAAATTTGGCGGTAAAGTCTTTGTGGTTTTCAGTTTGGACAAAGAAATCGCCAACAAGGAAGTGGTTGACGAAATCAAGAAAGAGGTGGAAAGACTGACGAAGTAGAATCATGCTTTCAAAATCCACAAAGCCAAACTAAATCCTTGAACTCCATAAGCCAAGTGTTTCAAGGATTTTCCTATTTTTGCAGCCGAAACACAAAACATCAAAACCATGAAGAAAATAGCAGCAACTATCTTGTGCGGACTGGCCCTTGCCGCCTGCACTAACAACCAACAAACTGAAAACGTTCAAAGCAACACGAACCCTGATAACCAACAGAAACAACAAAAAGTCGAAGAGGTTTCGGGGCGTGTGAACTTCGGCGCACAGCACGCCTTGGTGACCACGCCGCAACCTTGCGTGATGATTGCCACATGGGACAAGAACCACACGCCCGACGTGATGATGGCGGCATGGGCTGGTCAACTCGACTACAACCAAATCGTCATCAGCCTTTCGGAACACAAAACGACCGACAACCTGCGTGAAACGGGCGCCTTCACCGTGAGTTTCGCCGACGAGCGCACAGTGGCCGAGTCGGACTATTTCGGCACGGTGAGCGGACATGATGTCGCGAACAAGGTAGCCAAAGTAGGCTTCACCGTAACCCCCAGCCCCAATGTGGACGCGCCCATCGTCAACGAGTACCCGCTGACATTGGAATGTCGCGTGGTGAGTTTCGAGAATGGCATGTTGATTGGCGAAGTGGTCAACCAAAGTGCCGACGAGAGCATCCTCACCGACGGCAAGATTGACTTGGCCAAACTGAAGCCCATCGTCTTCGATGCCTCGGGCGTGAGTTACCGCGCCATCGGCGAAGAAGTCGGCAAGGCTTGGGGCGACGGAAAGAAATTCATTGAAGAATAAAACAGATATTCACTATGGAAAACCAAAAGATTATCATCACAATCAACCGCGAGTGCGGCAGCGGAGGTGGCGAGATTGCCCGTCTGCTGGGAGAAAAATTGGGGCTCAAGGTTTACGGTCGCGCCATATTGCAAAGCGTTGCCGATCATTTTAAAATGACCCTTGAAAACATGGACCGTGTTAAGGCGCAAAAAACCAGTTGGTGGAGTGACTTCTGTTACTTTTATCGCCAGTTTGATACGACCAGCCATCCGGATGTCTACTATCCAGAGGCCACGCCGTTGACCCTTTATTATGCCGAGGCTCGTTTGTTGCGTGAATTGGCCGAACAAGAGAGCTGCATCATAGTGGGCCGTGCCGGTTTCCACATCTTCCGCGACAATCCCAATGCGTTGCACCTGTTCATCATGGCCGACCGTGACGCGCGTATTGCCCGCATCGCCGCCAAGCAAAATCTCAGCCCCGAAAAGGCCGCCAAGGTCATCGACGAAACCGACAAGGCTCGCGACACATTCGTCAAAACTGTCGCCGAAACCTCGCGCTACGATGCCCGCAACTATGACTTCGTCCTTAACGTCACCAACATGCCCACTGACGCGGTGGCACAGTTCCTCGCCGACAACATCAAGAAGAAGTATCCTTTCTTGGCGAAATAGCTTGTCTTCAATAAAGGGCTGTCGATGAACCACTGCCAACTGTTAAACACCATCACTGACGCGCATTTGCCGTCAGACTTCACCGCCACGCATCATATTCATATCTTGGTGCGAAAGGGTGAAATGCGTTTTTCCGATGGGCGAAGGTCTTTCGTCTCGAAGAAAGACGACTTGGTGATTTGGCAGATGTCGAACACCATCCAAGAAATCACTTATTCCGCTGATTTCGAGGCAGATTTCTTGATTGTTACGGGCGAGTTTCTGTCGCAATACAACCCCGAAATGGTGTGGGCTTCGAAGGGCTTTGTGTTCATCCGCACCTGTCCGTCGTTCCATTTGGACGACGAGAGTCTGCATCTCATCAAAGGCGATTTCGACCTTTTCCGAAGTCGGCAAGGGTCGGAGTCGCCTTTCCGTCGTGATGTGTTGGGGCGCGTGTTGCAAATCTTCCTCTACGACCTTTGGACGGTATATCAACACGGCTTGGCGAAGATGGAAACTACTGACCACACGGCGCAATTGTTCCTGAAGTTCCTCGGTCTGGTGCAGACGAATGTCCGCACCGAGCGCGAGGTGGCTTTCTATGCCGATGCCCTCTGTATCACCTCAAAATACCTCTCCGAAATCAGCCGCTCCGTCACAGGGCTGCCCGCCTTGCAATGGATTGGCTTCTATGCCATTTACGAATTGGTCGCCTTGTTGGACGACAATTCAAAAACCCTATCCGAAATCGCTGAATTGATGGCGTTTAGCTCGCCTGCCGCTTTCTCCACTTATACGAAGAAATTATTGGGAAAAACACCGAGTGAGTATAGGCGGAGGTAGGCAACCTTATTGAATTGAATCTGCGATTATTGTTGCCATATTGCGAAATGTTTGTATTTTTGCATCGAAGAAAAACTTATGAGTAAGTCCATCATAGATAAAATCAATTACCTCGTGGCTTTGATAACAGAGTTTGCTACGGCGCATCATATCACTACGCAACAGGCTTATCGGTATCTGCAACAATACAAAGGGCTTGATTTCGTGGACAAATTCTATGACGTAGAGCACTCCTATTCCTTTGAAAACACAGTGGAAGACTTGACAGCCTACTGCCAACGTATGGGAGGAACCTTGGCATGATACAATAGGAAACACAAATTCAATTATATATGGAAAAGAGCAGAATAACGTTGCAATCCTATCTTGAAAAATATGGATGGCTCAAATATGGAATGATTGTTAAGGGAACTTTAATTAAAGAACTTGAAATCTACGGTTTTGTGAACAGTAGCAAGGAAATGATTGACGAGCTCAAATCAAACCAATTCAATTTGCTTGGAATAGTAAATAAAGCCCCTAACCAACAAGTTATAAGAGGCTTTTATATGTATCAAGTAGTGGAATGGTTTGATGGAGAAAATGTAAAACAGACAGGCTTGACAACTCCAATTTACATAGGGTTACGTAATTGCAGAGAAGACATAGAACTAAATATTGCTGATTTACATATCCCTAACCTTATTTCGAACAATCTTTATTGTCTCATACGTTCACGACGAGGAACTGGTGTTGAAATCACTCCGCAATTGGTAAACAAATACAAAGCAGCCAAAATTTTTGCTGATAATAATATTATTATAAAAGAAGGAAATGCTTTTTTGCAGGTAAAAAAAGGAGATACACTTTGCATTCATGCACTTGATCATTCCGTAAAAAGCATAGGCCAAGAGTTAGTAGCCATCTGTAGATATGTTTGTAAAACTACTGGACATCTGCGTTATGCATTATTTGATTTGAGCGAATTGACTATTGAAGATTGTGAAGTCGAAGGTTATAATGATTTACTTTGAATCACTAATTCAGGTATTTAACTTCGGCAAGTTTAAAGGTTGCGACTTGGGAGAAGTTTTAATGTATGCACCAGATTATATTCGATGGGTAACAGATAATATTGATGGTGAAAGATGTGCATTCTCGGAAGAAGTAATTGGAGAAATACAAG
The DNA here is from genome assembly GCA_902770835.1 of uncultured Bacteroidia bacterium. Lineage (GTDB taxonomy): Bacteria > Bacteroidota > Bacteroidia > Bacteroidales > F082 > Limimorpha. The sequence goes on along the minus strand of CACXUM010000001.1, from coordinate 104,255 downwards.
AAATATTCCCTTCAATTGAACTATCCCCTAAACTATTGGAGAAAATAAAGCAGCGTAGAGAAGAGTTTTTTGAATACAATTATTTTAATAATACTACTCTTGAAGAAATGCTAGAAGCTGAAAAAGATGACGAAATAACAGAATTACAAGAAGAAGATACTTATGAAAGATATAATGGATCCTATGCACAAGATGAAATGGGTTATAGTGATGATGATATCGATACAATCTTTGATGGTAATCCGTCTGCATACTGGAACATCGATTGATTATCTTTCAAAAACAGTCGAACTATAATAGTTTCCCGTAAAATTTGAAAGTTTACCGGAAATCTGCGTAACGGCTCCCTCGGGAAGTCGCTGTATTTTTGCATCGTAATTCAAAACCTAAAACGATGCAAGAACAAAGAGTTGACCCCAGGCTGACCACAGCCGAAGAACATACGGAAGGTGTGCGTCAAGCGCAAGTCCTTTTCAAACTGAACCACACGATGCCTTACACCGACGAGTACAACGCCCTCGTGCGCGAACTCTTCGGCAACAACCTTGGCGAAGGAGGCTTCGTGATGCCTGGCCTCACTGGTGTCTGCTTCGACCGTGTACACATCGGGAAGAACGTGATGATCATGAACAACTGCCTGATGATGGCCCGTGGCGGCATCACCATCGACGACGGCGCGATGATTGCCGCCAATGCGCAACTCATCTCCAACAACCACGACCTCTACGACCGTCAGATTTTGCTCTGCAAGCCCGTCCACATCTGCGAAAACGTTTGGATAGGTGCAGGCGCCACCATCTTGCCTGGTGTGACTGTCGGAAAGAATGCTGTCGTGGCTGCGGGAGCCGTTGTCACCAAGGACGTGGCACCCAATACCATCGTGGGCGGCAACCCCGCGAAATTCATTAAAAACATTATAGAACTATGAAAAGAATCATTACCGCAGTCTTGGCACTCCTCATGGCCACCATCTGCAACGGACAAGACGTAAAGACGCACGGCCGTGCGTCTCAAGCCAACAACTTAAAATCACAGAATATGAGCAAATCCATCGTCATTTTCTTCTCCCATGCGGGCGACAACTACAGCGTGGGCAACATCGAGGTCGGCAACACCAAGATCGTGGCCGACTACATCACTGAAATCAAAGGTGCCGACCAGTTCGAGATTGTAACCCACAAATACGACGGCATGGCCTACACGCCGCTTATTAATCTTGCTAAAGAGGAAGCCAACAAGGGCGAGCTGCCGCCATACGAAGGCACCGCCCCCGACCTTTCGCAATACGACACCGTCTTCATCGGCGGTCCCGTGTGGTGGGGCACCTACCCACAGGTGATGTTCACCCTCTTCAAGGACATCAACCTCGACGGCAAGACCGTCATCCCCTTTACTACTCACGAAGGCAGCGGCTTAGCCTCCTGCGCCAGCGACGTGAAAAAAGCTTTCCCGAAGGCCAAGGTCACAGGCGAGTTCAGCATCTATGGGCATGAAGTCCGCACGGGTAAAGCAAAGGTTGAAAAATGGTTGAAGAGTCTTTGAAAACAAATTAAACACTTGAGAATATGAAAGCAAGAAAACTTTTGGCCTTTACCGCTATGGCATTGGTGATGGCCAACACAAGCTGCCAAAACAAAAACGGCAATCCAACAACCGAACAACAAGAACAAACCGAACCAACAACACCCAACATGGAAAACACATCGAAAGTCTATTTCACTAACGAAATCAGCCCTGAGGCACTCATTAACATCTACAAGGCGCTTGGCGTAGAAGCCAAAAGCCGCGTGGCTGTGAAAATCTCCACCGGCGAGGCCGGCAACAACAACCACTTGAAGGCCGACTTGATTGGGCCTTTGGTGCAGTTGGTGAACGGCAAGATTGTGGAATGTAATACCGCTTACGCCGGAAAGCGCATGCTCACCGAAGACCACCTGAAGGTCATCGAAGAGCACGGCTTCAACACCATCGGTGGCGTGGACATCATGGATGCCGAAGGCGAAATCAAAATCCCTGTGCGCGACACCACCTACATGCGTTACAACATCGTGGGACAGAACATCCAAAACTATGACTTCATGATCAACCTCGCCCACTTCAAGGGACACCAGATGGGCGGCTTCGGTGGTGTGCTGAAAAACGCCAGTATCGGCGTGGCTTCGCGCAACGGCAAGACCTACATCCACACCAACGGTCAATGCGAGGACTACATCCATCTTTGGGATTACATCCAGCCTGAAAACCAGGACAAGTTCCTTGAATGTATGGCCAATGCTGCCGCTGCGGTGCACGACTACTTCAAAGGGAAGGTTCTCTATATCAATGTTATGAACAACATGAGCATCGATTGCGACTGTAACGGCAATCCTACACCTGTGGCACTACAAGACATGGGCATCCTCGCCAGTACTGACCCCGTAGCCCTCGACCAGGCCTGCATCGACCTCGTCCTTGGTCAAGAGCAAACTGACGACAATGATGTAGCTTCAATGAAAGAACGCATCGAGAGCCGTCACGGCATCCACACCGTTGAACACGCCGAGAAAATCGGCCTTGGTAGCCGCAAGTACACTATCGTCAGCATTGACAAATAAATAAAAACAAAAGAATAATGTATTTCGACAGAAACGAGCATAAACAAGTAGTGGCACTCTTAGGTGCCGGTAGTATGGGAACCGCCATCGTGCGCCGCATTGGTGCAGGCAAGAAAATCCTTTTGGGTGACATCAGCGAGAAGGCATTGGAGCGCGTCGGTGAGGATTTCAGCCGTTGTGGTTATGATGTGGAAACAATGCAGGTGAACGCTTTGCAGAAAGACAGTATAGAGGCTTTTGCAAAGAAGGCCGCTGAATTGGGCCCTGTGATGTACTTCATCGATACGGCTGGTGCATCGCCCAATCAGGCCAACCCCGAGCATATCGTCGACCTCGATATGGTTGGAACGGGTTATGCCGTCGATGCCTTCGGCGAAGTGATGGCCGAGGGTGGTGCAGGACTCATCATCAGCAGCCAGGCGGCTTATATGTACCCCATCCCCAATGACATCGAACTGCAATTGGTGCAGACACCGACCGTCAAACTGAAAGAGGTGAAATTCATTCAAGAGGTGGCCATGCAGAACAGCGGATTCGCTTATATGATTGCCAAACGATTGAACCACCTGCAGGCGCAGCGTGCCGCCGCCACCAGCTGGCGCAAACGTCGTGCCCGCATCAACACCATATCGCCAGGTGTCGTTGTCACCCCGTTGGCCTACGACGAGTTCAACGCCAACGGCGAGGGCTACCAGCGCATGATTGATGCTTCAGCCGCCCAGCGCACAGGCACTAGCGACGAAATTGCCGAAGCCGCAGCTTTCTTGCTCGGTGAACACGCCAAGTTTATCACCGGCACCGACCTGCTCATCGATGGTGGTGTCATCGCTGCCATTCGTGCTGGTGAATATCAATTAGGATAAATAATAAAAATGTGAAGAAAGCCTTCCCTTTTTGGCCTCCAGCCTTTCCCGAATGGCAAAACCGAAAAAAGGTGTTTCCTCCGAGACACCTTTTTTGTTTTGAAACGAAAAAATAGTAACTTTGCGGCGTGAATTCTTTAGACAACAATTTATGATTACAGATGTTCCAGATATGGAGATAAACAACAAACAAGCCAAAGGAACCACCTTTAAGCGATTGAAGTAGTCGCTAATGCAAAATTTGCTGACTGAAAGATGAGGGTAAAATGTATTTAGCAACAAAATAATAGATATCCAATGAAAAAGAAAGAAGAAATAACAGCTATTATGGACAATGATTTTGAGAAATTATTGAGCCAAACAAATCAATTAGTTGAATTTCAAAACGGTGAAATTAAATGCCGCATTTGTCATTGTCAAATGACTTTAGATAATGTGGGCATAATTATACCAGTTTGTGAACCTGAAGGGACACCACACCTAGAGTTCGTATGCAATAATCCTAATTGTTTAACCGCTAAATAAGTTGTTTTTAATGGAGGCTCTTTTATCAATCATTTTGCCAACAACTATAGTTAGCATCTTTATAGCAATCATTAAGAATTATGATAATGTTAAAAAGATAGTTGCCGATTTGCTGAGCTTTTTTGCCGCAACATTTGGTTGGTTTAAAAGCAAAAGCACTCAAACATCTGTCGAATCTATTTGTCAATTATCCATTAATGGAATAAACACAATCGTTCCAGAACTTGATTTGCCTAAACTTTCATTAAAATGGGCAAAAAAAGATAAGGATGGAAATGTTGAATTAAAGCCAGGAGAGGCGATTGTGCTATTAAAGTACAATAAAGACAATTGTCAGAACATAATAAATACGACTTCTTTATATATAAAAAAAACGTTATTGCCTCTTTCAAAACCTTTTATGGATGAAGGCGTAAAAAAAGCTGTTGATTTCTCCGTTATCAGAAAATTCCTTACCAACTTTGACCTTAAAAACTATATGATTCCTCAGTTTATTGAAGAGAATAAGCAAGACATAAACCAGTATAATGATACTTTTGATAAAGTTTCGATTATTGAAAAGGAAGGATTGTTTTCGAGGATTCTTTTAAGAGAATTTGCCATTTGGGGAAACAAAATTGCTACTGAAATTCCAAATGAAGACCACAAGAAAGAATCTGTTGTATTAATGGATTTTATATACAACATTGCTTCAAGAGAATACGATGAATTGACCCCACTTTCCTGTGTGTCGAATAATGTAAAAGTTGCAGTATTATTAGTGGCAAAATACGATACATATTATGAGAAAGGCATAGCTCCTTATGTTCGTAGAATCAAAGAAGGTTTTTCTCGGGGAATAACAGCTTTTTATTTATTGGCAAGAAATGAAAAAATTGAAATTTTGGAGCAAGTCTATGGTGAACTTATTGCAAGTGGTAATTACATTCTTCAAAATGGACCCAAAATATATAAAGATGAATTGGGAAGAAACAATATTTGTTATTGCATTGAAATAAAAAAAGATGGTGATTTGGCGGTTGCATATAGGAATGTGGATAAAGCTATTCAAGAACACAATACGATTGATATAAATATAACAAATGTATTTGCTGACAAACTTTTAGGTGTGTATAATGGAATAGATGTTAGAATTCCTATAAATGAAATCTCTGTAGTTTCTGGACTAAAACTAAAGAATTACTATTCTGAAGGAATGACTATTCAAGCAATACCTTTGTCAGTGGAAACCAAAGGAGTGATTGTTGCATCGTTATTATCCACACAAAGCGAGCCGAAATCACTGGTTGATAACAAGTACGAGTTGGGAGGTGTTGTTGATGCTATTATTGAATATGCGGATGATGATTTTATTAAACTAAGAGTAAAGGATTCGAATCAACAAGCCGTTGCATTTCGACAAGGTTTGACATTTAGCAGATTCGGATTGTTACACCAATTATTTCCAGTAGGATCAGAAATAAAATGTTTTATTAAAGAAATAGATTATATTTCAAACAAGTTGATTTTAAATAAATTAAATCTACAAGACCCGTGGGATAATATTAGTTACAAAATTGGGGAATCACTGGAGTGTACAATATTTCAAATAAAAGAAACTGTATTCGAAACTGAATTGCCTGGTGACTATTACGCAATACTGCCTTTTTCTGAACTATCTTGGGTTGATTCAGAAATAAATGAGTTGAAGGGTAAAATAAAAAGAAATTCTATTCAAACTGTTAGAATTAAAAAAATCAATAAAGACGAAAGAATTATTATATTAAGTAAGAAAAACATTGTTTCTGATTATCAAATTTTTTATGACACATTAAAACCATACGAATACGAAGTACAATGTGAAATAACAGAAAAGACATCTTATGGTTTAATTGGCAAGATTAACAAAAAATATAAAGTATTTATTCCTGATTCAGAATGTCATATCGGAGACGAGTTTTTTAATTATAAAATCGGAAGAACATATCCTATAATGGTCAAAGATGTTGCCGATGATAAACGATCATTAATAGGTTCTTTTAGGCCTTTTATTACACCACCTTTACAGTCCTTCTCAGAGAAATATGGTGTTGGCTACATTTTCGACAATTTACAGATGACAGGTAGCTTTAAGGCAGGAGTGAGTTTTAGAATAAAATACTCTAAAACAAGAGAAGCAAGGGCTGTGCTTTTTAATTCAGATGTCAGCGATTTATGTTGTATAAATAATATTGATAAACTATTTGAAAATGGCTTTGCTTGTCCTCTTCGTATAAAAAAAATTGACACCGAAAAAAATAGTGTAGTATTGAGCTTGAAGGAAATACTCTTGAGCAATAGGAGTAGAATTGAAGAAATTGAGTGGGGGAAAGTTGTTTATGGTAGAGTGTTAGGAATGAAGAACAAGAATTACATAGTAATGTTAGAAGGTTATTGGACTGATGCATTGCTTGAATCAGATAATCATCTAAATGTTGGTCAAAGAGTTGAAATGATAAAGGCTTCGTCTAATAGTTTTTGCGAAACCGTCAGTAAGTGACGAGAAACATATATTTCTTACTTTTGCAGAAAACATAGCCAATGACAATAACCGACATAAAGAAACTAATCGCCAACGATGAGAGCCGTGTCTTGGAGTTGAAAAAGAGCACTGGCGAACTGGTAAAAGGTATGCAGACACTTTGCGCTTTCTTGAACTCCGACGGTGGCTGGCTGTTTTTCGGCATCACGCCGAAGTTGGAGATTTTGGGACAAAACGTCACCGACAACACGCAACGCGAAATAGCCCACGAAATCACGAAGATAGAACCCGCCATTAAGTTGCCGTTGGAGATCGTTGAAGTTCCTGAACGCCCTGACAACTTCGTAATCGGCATTCACGTGGAAGCGGCCAAATTCGGCGATGCGCCTTATACCTACGACGGTCGCGCCTACTACAAGGTGGAAAGTACGACGGTGCAGATGCCCCGCGCAATGTTTGAGGAACGATTGCGGCGCAGCAATCCCACTCGATTTGCGTGGGAAAGCCAAACGCCCGATTTCCTTCGTCTTGAGGATTTGGACGAAAGACAGATTCGAAATACAGTGATGTATGGCATCAACAAGGGACGAATGCCAGCCTCATCCGCCTCGGAAGACACGATGACCCTACTCGACAAGTTTGCAATGGTTGAAAACGGGAAGATAAAGAATGCCGCTGCCGCACTGTTCACCAAACGCCCGCAAGATTACCCGCAGTTTTTGCTCCGAATGGCGCGTTTTCGTGGCAAAGAAAAGCGCGATTTCATTGACAATATGCGCGTCAATGGCAATTTCTTTGAACTGCTCGATGCTGGTTTGGCTTTCCTGTTCAAGCATTTGAACCAAAGCGGTATCGTGAAAGGCCTTCGCCGTGAAGAACAATTGGAGATTCCCTTTGAGGCACTGCGTGAGGCGCTGACCAATGCCTTGTGCCACCGCCAATTGGATTCGCCCAGCGGCAGTGTCGGAATCGCTGTTTTCGACGACCGTGTGGAGATTGAGAATGCGGGACATTTGCCCAACGAACTGACCATTGAGACCATCAAACTGCCGCACCGTTCCTATCCGCAAAATCCTATCATTGCAAACGCCCTGTATATGACGGCATATTTGGAAAGTTGGGGCACAGGAGTGAGTCGAATGGTGGATGCCTGCAAAACTGCGGGAGTGCCAGAGCCAACGTATGGCACCGACGGCCTGTTTGTTTGGATTACCTTCAAGAGACCTAACTTAGACACTTACTTAGACACCAACCCTGACACTTACTCTGACACTTACTCTGACACTTACTCTGACACCAATACACCTTTGAGCATTACGGATAAATGTAATACTTCACATAATCAACGCATTAACTCTGATAGTAGCTCTGATAGTAACTTAGATACTAACTTAGTTACCAACTTAGATACTAACTTAGTTACTAACTTAGTTACTAACCCTGACAGTCACTTACTTTTATCCGACAGACAAAAGGAGGTGTTGCGATATTGTATATTTCCGAGAAGTAGTCGTGAAATATTGAATCACATAAATGTTACATATCACAACAAAAACATTGCAAAATACATTACATTATTGGTTGATGCAGGTCTTCTTGATCGAACACAACCTGATTCACCCAATGCCCCCAACCAAAAGTATGTCATAAAAAGAAAATGAAATGACAATGAGCAAATTTTCCGAATCCAAATCTGTTGAACCCAAAGTTGCTGAATGTTATGCTTATCCTAATTCCTCTTTTTCTGCTCTCCTGCATCGCCTATACCAGTTGGCGTTTGTGGCTCATTTTGCCGCTTTCCCCGTTGGGAAAGACCTTGGCCGTAGGTGTGTATCTTCTCTGCTTCGCCTGCGTTTTTCTGCATTACGGGTTAGGCAACAAGCTGCCCATAGGCGTGGCCACTGTCACCTATGAGATTGGCACCTCTTGGATGATTTTCTTCCTCTATGCGCTGCTTATCTTTCTGGCTTTGGGATTGGGCCGGCTGTTGCATTGGGTGCCTGAAAGTTTTCTGAATCATTCGGTGGCGGGCACCTGTACCGTGCTCGGCATCATTGCGGTTTTGTTGCTGTATGGCGGGCTCCATTACCCTCACAAGCATCGCGAAGTGCTCGAAATCAAGACGGAAAAGCCGTTGCAAAAGCCGCTCACGATTGTGCTGGCCAGCGACCTGCACATAGGTTATCACAACCGCAAAGCGGAACTGCAACGCTGGGTTCGACTCTTGAACGAGGAAAACCCCGACTTGGTTCTTTTTGCCGGCGACATTTTGGACGGCGCCATCCGACCCGTCAGGGAATGGAGACTCGACGAGGAGTTCCGCGACCTCAACGCCCCTGTTTATGCAGCGTTGGGAAACCACGAGTATATTGCCGGCTTGGAATCCTCGCTCGCCTTCTATGAGGATGCCGGAATGTGCTTGCTGCGCGACAGTTCTGTCGTGGCATCAGGGATTCGGATTGTCGGGCGCGACGACAGGAGCAACGCTTCGCGCCGTGCGCTGTCTGATTTGGCCCCGACCGACACGCTGTTCACCATCCTCCTCGACCATCAACCCTATCACTTGGAAGAGACAGAGCAGTGCGGTATCGATTTCCAGTTCAGCGGACACACGCATCACGGCCAAATATGGCCTGCCAACTGGATTACGGACATCCTGTACGAAAAGGCTTACGGTGCCTATCAGCGCGGAAACACACATTATTACGTCACTTCAGGGTTAGGCATCTGGGGCGGAAAGTTCCGCATAGGCTCGCAATCAGAATACCTTGTCTTGAAATTGAAGCATTGATCTCTATTATATAGATTTCTTTTCAAAACACCGCTTGCGATATAAAAAACTCACTATTCAACGCGGCGTGGATTGCGAATTTCGTATTTTTGTAACCTCAAATGTAAGCATTTTAATGGATATGGCAAACAAAACACAAACACTATGATCAACGACTTCATCTACGACATTCCCGTAAGAATCTACTTCGGGCGCGACCAACTGAAACACCTTGGCGCAGAACTCAAGAAATACGGCACCCGCGTGCTGATGACCTACGGCGGCGGTTCCATCAAGAAGATGGGACTGTATGACCGTGTGGTAAAAGAAACAAAAGAAGCTGGACTTGAATTGTTTGAACTCTCGGGCATCGAGCCTAACCCACGCATCGATTCCGTCAGGAAAGGTGCAAAAATGTGTAAGGAACACCACATCGACGTGCTGTTGGCTGTGGGCGGCGGCTCCACCATCGACGCCACCAAGATTATGGCCGCAGGTGCCTGTGTCGATCACGACCCGTGGGACTTCCTCGACCTCAGCAAACGTGCGCCCATCGAGCGTGCCTTGCCCATCGTCAGCATCCTGACCCTTTCGGCCACGGGCTCGGAGATGGACACGGCTGCCGTCATCAGCAACCCCGTAACCAACGACAAAATCGGTCGGCTTGACCCCGCTATGCTGCCCAAGGCTTCCTTCCTTGACCCGAGCATCACCTTCAGCGTCAGTCCCTACCAGACCGCTTGCGGCTCGGCTGACATCCTGTCGCACCTCTTTGAGGTCTATTTCAATATGGACCAGGACCTTTATATGCTCGATTGCTTTATGGAGGGCCTGATGAAGACTGTCATCCGCTACACTCCCATTGCAATGCGAGAGCCTGATAATTACGAGGCTCGCGCCAATCTGATGTGGGCTTCCTCGTGGGCCATCAACGGCTTCGTGAACGGCGGCAAACGCAAGGCTTGGAGTTGCCACCCGATGGAACACGAGTTGTCGGCCTTCTACGACATCACCCACGGCCTTGGCCTCGCCATCCTCACCCCGCGTTGGATGGAGTATTGCCTCGACGAAACCACCGTGTCAAAATACGTTCAATTCGGAACTAATGTCTTCGGCATCGACCCGACTTTGCCTCCGATGGACATCGCCCGTCAAGCCATCGACAAGTTGAGCGATTTCCTTTTCAACACCTTGCAACTGAAGCGCACCTTCCCCGAGGTGGGCATCGACCGCACCCATTTCGCGGTGATGGCCAAGAAAGCCGTCGGTGGAGGCACTTTGCCCGGATTCAAGCCACTGCAACAGGCCGACGTGGAGAGGATTTTTGAAATGTGTATGACGGCTTAAGGGAATTGTGAAACGCATTGCCTTCATATCTTTAGGCTTGCTTTGCGTTGGACTTGGCGCCTTAGGTGTGGTGGTGCCGGGATTGCCCACCACGCCTTTCCTCCTGTTGGCCTCGTGGCTCTTCTACCGCTCCTCGACACGACTACAAGAATGGCTGTTGCAGTCGTGGTTAGGGACTTATATCCGCGGTTATCGTCGTCGCGGCGGGATGACCTTTGCGCAAAAAGCCGGTGCCTGTGGCATTATGGTGGCAATGGTGCTGCTATCTACATTCGTATTCATCCCCAAAGGTTCCGTGGCTCGCGTCATCGTGCCCATCGTCGGTGCCATCGGCGTGCTGACGGTTGTTTTTGCGGTGCCTAAAGCCAAGGAAGAGGAATAGTTTGTGCGTTTTTTTGTACTTTTGCACAAATTTATCACAAATGAAAGCACTCCTCATCAACGGCAGCCCACACACTAACGGCTGCACCTTCACCGCCTTGAACATTGTGGCGGAAGAATTACAGAAAAACGGCATAGAAACCGAAATCGTCCACATCGGGAACAAGGACATCCGTGGCTGCATCGCTTGCGGCAAATGCGCCGAACTGGGTCATTGCGTGTTCAACGATATGGTGAACGAAGTGGCGTCCAAGTTAGAACAGGCTGACGGCCTCGTGGTCGGCTCGCCGGTGTATTACGCCGGCCCCAACGGAACGCTCACCAATCTGCTCGACCGCCTGTTTTTCAGCACACCTTTCGACAAACGTATGAAAGTGGGGGCAGCCGTCGTCTCGGCACGACGCGGTGGCACCACAGCCGCATTCGACCGGCTCAACAAGTATTTCACCATCAACGAGATGCCCATCGCGAGCAGCCGCTATTGGAATATGGTTCACGGTCACACTCCAGAAGACGTGATGAAAGACGAAGAAGGCTGCCAAATCATGCGCATCTTGGGCCGCAATATGGCCTTCCTCATCCGCGCCATCGCCGCCGAGCGCGAGCGTAAGGGATTGCCGGAAAAGGAAGTGGTGAAATACACTAATTTTATTCGATAAGAATTATTAGTTAATTCGTTTAATTCGCCAAATTCGCCGTTTTTATGAACAACACCCACACAGGAAAAGACTACGTCGGCAGCGACGACCTCTATGCCGATGTGCAGCACACGATGCGCCTTGCAGCGGAGATGAACTCGGGCTATCATACCGAAGCCGAAGTGCGCGACTATATGCGGCAAATCACAGGTTCTGAAATCGACGAGACCCTTCGCATTTTCACGCCGTTCCATATCAACTATGGCAAGAAAACCACCTTCGGGCGTGACTGTTTCGTCAATTTCGGCTGCACTTTCCTCGCCTTGGGCGGTATCACCATTGAGGACGACGTTTTCATCGGGCCGCATTGTGTGTTGGCCACGGAATACCATCCAGAAAACCCCGAGACGCGCCATTCGCTGCTGACCAAACCCATCGTTGTGAAGCGCAATGCTTGGCTTGGAGCCAATGTCACGGTGCTGGCGGGTGTCACCATCGGCGAGAACGCCATTGTAGCTGCGGGCAGCGTAGTCACCAAGGATGTGCCTGACAATATGGTGGTGGCGGGGAGTCCGGCGAGGGTGATACGGGAAATAAGGAAAGGGTAAAGGGTGATGTAACAGAGAAAAGCGGTCGAAACCACGCAATCAACAATAAAAAAGTATGTATCAATACAATAAAAAAGCAAAACTCATGTTTAAATATATTTGATGAAATATGGCGATTAAAAACTTACATGATCACCCTTTTGACGAAGGCACTATCACAAAGCTTGAAATATTTGAGGCTTATACCAAAGAATGGTTGCCTGTTTTCGTCATGAGTCCATATAAGCATATCTGCATGTTCGATTTGTTTGCAGGTCCTGGCCGGGACAAGAATGGAGTAGCTGGAAGTCCTATACGCATCTTGCAACAAATCAACGGGATGCTCGAATCTATTATCAGTCGTGCTAAACGAGTTTATGTTTGGCTAAATGAGTATGATCAGAATAAGTTTGAAACACTTCAGAACAACTGCAACCAATTCATCAACGACAATGAAGCTCTTAAAAATGCAATAGAAAAAGAGACTGTCAAACTCAAATACACTCGCTGTGATTTTGCTGAATTATTTCCAGAAATCATAACCATCATCAAGAGATTCCCCTCCTTGGTTTTTCTCGACCAAAACGGAATCAAGTTTTTGTCGGACCAGTATTTCAAGGAACTTGTCACTACTTCAACAGTTGATTTCTTGTATTATGTTTCGTCTTCCTATTTCTTCCGATTTGGTGAGAGACCTGAGTTTTCGATGAATGTGCAAATTGACATGCAACGAGCAAAGGAGAATCCCTACAAGTTTATTCACCGCAGTCTATTGGAGCAATTCAGAGAAAAACTACCCGCGGATTCAAACATGAAGCCATATCCGTTCTCCATAAAGAAAGGGGCAAATGTTTACGGCATTATCTTTGGCGCGAGCCATCCATTAGCAGTGGACAAATTCTTGAATGTGGCGTGGAAAAAGAACACCATCAATGGAGAGGCCAATTTCGATATTGATGAGGATCTGACAAAATCCCAACTCCTTTTGTTTGAGGCTAAGAAACCAACGAAAAAAGAGGGTTTTGCTGCACTTCTTAGAGAGAAAATTCTAAAACAAGAATTACGAACAAACAATGATGTCTATTTGTTCACACTTGACCAAGGTCATATCCCCTCACATGCCGCTGATGAGTTGAAACAGATGAAAAAGGAAGGTTTGATAGATTATAAGTCAATCTCTCCATTGGTTAGTTACGACCAAATCTTTAATAATCATCGTATTATAGAGTATAAGCTAATGACAAAACAATGAAAACCACCAAAATAGAATGGACCGATAAGACGTGGAACCCCGTAACGGGCTGCACCAAGATTTCGCAGGGGTGTGCCCATTGCTATGCCGAGGTGATGTCGCGCCGACTGAAGGCTATGGGGCTTGAAAAATACGCCAATGGTTTCCAAGCCACCCTGCATGACGAGTGCCTCGATGAGCCTCTCGCTTGGCGGCAGCCTCACACCATTTTTGTCTGCTCCATGAGCGACCTCTTCCATGTGGACGTTCCTTTCTCTTTTGTGGACAAAGTGATGGACACCATCTGCCGCACGCCGCAACATCGGTATCAGCTGCTTACTAAACGTGCTGACCGCATGGCGGAGTATTTCCTCACCCACGATATACCGCAGAACGCATGGCTCGGTGTGACCGTGGAAGCACAAACTTCCAAACCACGCATCAATTGTCTTCGGGTCTTGGACGCGCCCATACGGTTTCTTTCCTGTGAGCCATTAATTGAAGATTTGGGAGAATTGGACTTGACTCATATCGATTGGGTGATTGTAGGTGGTGAGAGTGGTCCTCAAGCCCGCCCGATGAAAGAGGAGTGGGTGCTTAACATCAAACGCCAGACCGAGACGCAAGGAGCAGCGTTTTTCTTCAAACAGTGGGGCACTTGGGGCGCCGATGGTGTCAAACGCAATAAGCAAAAAAACGGGAAAATGATTGAAGGCAAAGTCTTACAGGCGATGCCGGTATAAATTGCAAAACATGAAGCCTATAATAAAATACAGAGGAGGAAAAAGCAAAGAGATACCCTATTTCTTGCAGTATATTCCTGATGATTTCGATAGGTATATAGAGCCTTTTGCAGGTGGTGCTGCACTCTTTTTTTATTTGGAACCACGGGCAGGTTTGATTAATGACATTAACTCAAAACTAATCAATTTTTATTTGTCTGTTCAAACCAACTACGAAGTGTTAAAAAAAGAATTGATAGAATTAGAACAAATATACCATACAAACCAATGTGAGTATGAAAAACTGAAAGGGAAGGTATTACCAACACAATATGTCGATAATAAGAATGAGGCCTTGTATTATTGGCTTAGGGATATGTATAATGACAAAATCGAAAAAAAATATCTTGATGCCACATTGTATTTTTTCATAAACAAAACAGCCTATTCTGGTATGCTTAGATTCAATTCAAAAGGAGAATACAATGTACCATTTGGCAGATACAAGAACTTTAACACTCAAATAATAACGGAGAAACATCACGAATTACTTCAAAGATCGGAAATTATTAATGTTGATTATACAGAAGTATTTGGTAGATGTTCTGAAAGAGATTTTATTTTTTTGGATCCCCCTTATGATTGCATATTTACAGATTATGGGAATATTGATCATGATGATTTTACGGAAGAACATCATATAAAACTATCTCAAGATTTTAAAAATTTGCATTCTAAAACCATGATGGTTATCGGTAAAACAAATCTTACAAAACAATTATATAGACCTTATATTAAGGCAGAATATTCTAAAAAATATGCTGTCAATATAAGAAACAGATTCAAATCAGAAAGTGTACACTTGATAATAACTAATTATTAAATTGATAGTATATGGATTCTATTACACGCATAAAGGAATTTATAAAGAGTAGTTTCCCAAAGTGGGAAAAAGTCGATTTTTCTACATTCGATGACAAGATTGATTTCAGAAAAGATTGGAGCGAACTGTATAAAATAGACAATGAAGAAATAGTTTTAATATCTTATACGAACATTAGTATAACGGGGACAGACAGAACAAAGCCTCAACTTAGGGTCTTTTTGGATGAATATAAGAAACCGTTTTACTTCGCAAAGAAACATCAACTTCGATACTATTTATTTTCAATTTTTACAAAAGATGATGAAATGGCAAAGGGATTGGATAATTTCAATCCCAAAGAATACATTATATCTATTGAAACAAACCTTGACACAGAAGGCTCAAGGAGAGATTTGAGAAGTATATATGACTATGCGAACCACCACCTGAATGGCAGGAAGTTCCTCAAATGCTCAAGAGCAAATTACAAAGCCGACATTAATCAAGCATCGTTTATATTCATAGGAACGCCTGACCATCCGGATAAAGAAACATTTGAGAGTTTTATAAACATCTTTGACTCAAGGCCCTACCTTAGTTCAACAATTGAGCCAAAATATCATATAGATAGTTCTGCGGTTTCTTTAACTGATGATAGTATTATTAAGCCTTATCTCACCGCCCTCCGCACCAAGCCCTTTATGCTATTGGCAGGTATCAGCGGCACTGGCAAAAGTCGCATTGTGAGGAAACTGGCGCAAGCTTCCACAACACAAAAATATGAGAATACGGAGGACAGATGGAAAGACAACCGTCCAGAGAATTTTGAACTAATCCAAGTGAAACCTAATTGGCACAACTCAATGGATGTGGTGGGATACTATTCCAACGTGGCCAAAAGATACGAGTTCCCGCCTTTCATAGATTTCATAGTGAAAGCTTGGCAAGATTTAGAAACACCCTATTTCCTTTGCTTGGATGAAATGAACCTTGCCCCCGTGGAACAGTATTTTGCAGAGTTCCTTAGTGCAATCGAATCACGTTCTTTTGATGCTGATGGCAATTATGTGACCGATCCTATCATCAAGCCATTCAAGAAGTTTGGCGAAAAAGAGGGAAAGGCAATGCTTGTACAATTGTTTGGTGTGCC
Organism: uncultured Bacteroidia bacterium; assembly: GCA_902770835.1. Lineage (GTDB taxonomy): Bacteria > Bacteroidota > Bacteroidia > Bacteroidales > F082 > Limimorpha. The sequence continues at coordinate 88,082 of CACXUM010000001.1, read as the reverse complement.
TGATCCCATCGACAAGAATCCGTTGGCGTTGCAATTCTTTGAGAAAGGTCTTACATTGCCTAAGAACTTGCTGGTTATGGGTACGGTGAACATGGATGAGACCACCTTCTCGTTCTCGCGCAAGGTGCTCGACCGTGCCATGTCGGTAGTGATGAACGAAGTGGATTATGAAGGGTTCTTCAACGGGGATACCGAGAACGATGTGGCAGAAATGGACGAAGCCACAAGAAACCTGCTCATCAACCGTCCTATTCGTGGCCTTGAAGCAGATAATAACGAAGCTGATACAGTTAAAGAGTATTTGACCAACATTAACAAAGTGTTGGAAGATACACCGTTCAAGTTGGGTTACCGTGCCGCCAATGAGGTATTGCTCTATGTGAGTGCCGCCTACAAGTTCAATCCTGATGCCGATATCCATGTTGCCTTGGATGAATTTACAATGATGAAAATACTCTCCCGCATCGAAGGCGACAAACGGTCGATTGGGAACCTGTTGGACGACTTGAAAGAGGTAATCACCAACGATTATCCTAAATCCAACGAGAAACTTGAGAAAATGGCCGAGACACTCAAGAACAAACAATTTGTATCTTATTGGACCTAATGGCAGATTTCATCGAACACCTTGAAATTCGCAACGGCGATGTGACGCTCTGCTTCACCTGTCCCAACTATGGCAGGAGGATAAACGAGTGTGTTCAGAACTTAATGGTGGATGACGAAAATCCAGAAACGTTGGTCCGCAAACAGGCATTCTTTGGTCAGTCATCGGAAAATGTTCAATTTAGGAAAGGGACTACGTTTGTTGATGAAAATACGGATTGGGTGTCGGAAGCGGAAACTATAGTTTGGGATGCCTTCTTCTTTGAGAACACCGACTATCCGTTGCATGTAAAAGCCAATGCACCTAACATTAAGTTGCTGCGCCTGACCATCGGCAAGGAGCAGAGCCAGCATGTGTCGGCAGAAGATACGCTTATCTTCGGGTCGGTCAACTACAAGAACCAAGTGGGGCGCACCGACATTCGGGTAGTATATGAGAAAGATGGTCGCGAGGATTGTCTCGCTTTTACGACAGAGGTGCTGAGCTACAAGATGGACTACCGCACCGATATGCGCAATGTGATACGCGACATTGAGGAAGAATTTGCCATGCTCAGCTACTCGTTTCTTAAGGAAACCTATCTTACCTTCCATACCTCCGACCATGATTCGACCGACTTAATATGGTGGCAGATTTTCAGGGATTGTTTCGCAAAAATCACCGAGGCCGCCCGATTGATTATCAGCAATCCTAAACGCCGATTACAAACCTCCGTGCGTTATGAGAGGGCGGAACGGATGCCTTACATGCCAGCTGAGTTGGAAAACGAATACGAGGAATTCAAGGACGAGCCAGCGCACCTCTATCGAATGGAGGAGATGTACTTGAGCAAAGACACCATCGAAAATCGTTTTCTGAAATACGCCCTCAACAACATTGCCGACCGTTTCAAACGGGTGTTGCGCAATGTGATGAATGCGTTGAAAGCTGACAATTTGGACATCCGAAGCCAAATCAATGTGATGAACGAGGAATTAGCCTCGTTGGTGTCAGACCCGTTCTTCAGGGGGATTGGTACATTCAAGGGTTTTACTCAAGACTCGTTAGTGATGAAGCAGGCGGCAGGCTACCGCGATGTATATGAGCAATGGATCATACTGCAATGCGGTTATGACCTGCAGGAAGGAGTGATGCAGTTGGAGGTGAAGGATATTTCGGAACTTTATGAGATATGGTGCTTCATCAAAGTGAAGAACATGGTGCAACACATTTTGCGTGACAAGGCCACGATGCGAACAGTAGGAAGCCAAACAGAAGGTGAGTTTGTCAAATCATTGATTCAAGGCAGCAAATCTGAAGTCACTTTTTGGGAGAATGAAGACCCTGAAGTGCAGTTGGCATCGGTGATGTATAACGCCACCACGGACGATGAGGAACATCTTACCGATGAGTCGGACACTAACAAGAATACAGACATAGCAGATACGACTTCCAAGACTACAGAACAGCGGCCTGATATTGTGTTGAGATTGAGCAAGAAAGAAGATGCCATATTGTACACCTATCTTTTTGATGCCAAATACCGTATCCGCGACACTACTATTCCCTCGCGCAACGGAGTGGAAGTGCCACCGGTGGATGCCATCAACCAAATGCACCGCTATCGCGATGCCATCTATTACACCCATTCCAGCGATGAGCAACTGAAACGTGAAGTGATAGGCGGTTATGTACTCTATCCAGGCAACCTGACCAGAGAGCAATTTGTGAACTCGTATTATCAGCGAAGCGTTGACGAGGTGAACATCGGTGCATTTCCGCTAAAACCGGGTGGCCATTGGCATGAAATGTATAAGGAAAATGGCGAATTCAACGATCTGTTGTTAGACCCGACATCATCGGAGGATGTGTTGTACCACCAAATTGAAACTTGGTTGAATGACAATCACGCTATGCAGACGCTGGTGGAGACAGCCATTCCGCAGAAAGGGCTGGAATATGTGGAGGAAGGTGGCGGAAGAGGTCCGTATTTCCTGTCTTCTGTTGATACACATGTCAACAAGAATGTAGAAGAGATTGTCAACGGAACAGCCACTTACTTCATTTCTGGCTATTCTACGCTGTTGGCAGGTGTTGATTTCAGCCAAGTCAAATATCTTGCGGCGGTAATTGATCACAAGGTTTCGGGTTATTACAAAGTTTCCTCATACGCTGTAATTGATGCCAAAGAACTGCTGGACAAGGATAAAAGAGATAAACGTTATACAGGTTACGATAAACCTTATCGTGTTAGACTTGAACTTGGAGAATACATACCGCTGACAACACCTTTCACATACGGTATAGACCAAAATGCCGCCAAAGGCGTAGCTATGCCTGCACGAGTGTTTAAGGAGTATTGTAAAAAAGAAAAATAAGAAAAAAAACGATTGTCCTGTTTTCCGCGATTTTCGGATGGGATTTTATAAGTGCTTAAATTCCAGTAGAATCTCTTTCAAAAATTTGCGTTTTTGGGTGTCCCGTGCTATCTTTGCGGCATGTTTGTACGTCGGAAGGTCAACAAGTCGGGCAGCACCAGCGTCCAGGTGGTGGACAAGAGCGGTGGGGGATACCGTGTCGTGTGCAGCCTCGGGGCTGCGAGTGAGGAATGGGAGATCCAGTGTCTTGAGGCCAGGGGCAGGCAATATGTCAGTGAACACAGCCACCCGGAGCTTCCCCTTTTCGGCCAAGGCATTGACGACAGGCTTGAGGAGCTGGTCTCCGGCTTGGGCAACAGCCAAGTGCAGGTAATCGGCCCCGAGGTGATCTATGGGAGGCTTTACGACGAGATAGGGTACGGTGCCGTCGGCAGCAGGATGTTCAGGCATCTGGTCGTCTGCCGCCTGTTCAACCCAGGGAGCAAGCTCAAGACCATCGACTACCTTGCCCGTTACCTGGGGGAGAGCTACAGCCCTGACCAGATCTACCGTTTCCTGGACAGCCTCTGCCACCGCAAGGGGAAGGCTTCGGACGAACCCGACATCAAGAGCCTTGTCGAGCGCATCAGCTTCGAGAAGACGAGGCGGGAGTGCGGAGGGCGCGTCGAGGTGGTGTTCTACGACATGACGACGCTCTACTTCGAGGCCTCGGACGAGGACGACCTTCGCAAGTGCGGGTTCTCGAAGGACGGGAGGCATAGCAACCCGCAGATATTCCTCGGCCTGCTGGTGGCCGCCGGAGGCAACCCCATCGGATACGACATCTACGAAGGCAACATCTTCGAGGGGCACACGCTGATGGAGTTCATCGGCAGGATGTCCGCCAAGTTCGGCTTCGGCAAGCCCATCGTCGTGGCGGATGCCGGCCTGCTGTCGAAAAGGAACATGGCCGGCCTGAAGGAGGAAGGCTACGAGTTCATCGTCGGGGCCAGGCCAAGGAACGACAGCGAGGCGGTGAAAAAGGCCATCCTCGGCCTCGGCCTGAAAAACGGCGATGTACGGGTCATCAGCCGTCCCGACGGGACAAGGATGGTCGTGTCCAAGACGGAAAGCCGTACCGCCAAGGACAAGAAGACCCGACAGCGCGGCTTGGACCGGCTGGAGAAGAGGCTGGGGAGCGGACGGCTGACCAAGGCCAACATCAACAACAAGGGCTACAACAAGTACCTGAAGATGGAAGGGGACGTGAAAATCTCAATCGACTACGACAGGTTCGGCGCGGACGAGGCTTGGGACGGCATCAAGGGCTATGTCACGAACACCAGCCTCTCGAACGAGGAGGTAATAGACAGGTATTCCGACCTGTGGCGCATCGAGCGGGCGTTCCGCATGAACAAGACCGACCTGCTGGTCAGGCCCATCTTCCACAGGCTCAGGAACAGGATAGAGGGGCACATCTGCATCTGCTTCACGGCATACACGATCATGCTTGAACTCGAGAGGCTGCTCAAGGCAAGCGAGTCAGCCATCACACTCGCCAGGGCTCAACAGATTACAAGGAGCATGTATCAACTGACCTATGTGCTTCCCCAGTCTGGATACACCAAAACCACACTCCTGCGCATGGATGAGGAACAGCAGGAACTGTATGACATAGTCACTTACCGCCACAAAAGCTAAAAATCGGGTGTCCCATTGCGGAAAACAGGAGTGTTTAAGGAGTATTGCAAAAAAGAAAAATAAGAAAAAAAACGATTGTAAGTCGTTATCTTAAAGGCAATTGTCGCTACACGGAACAACAGGTGTTGGTAGCGTATCAAAAGCCCGTAACCAAAAAAAATGTAAAATTTGTTGGAGATTATTTCCCCAAATATTCGCTAGGCGTGAGCCCCGTCATCTTTTTGAAGAGGCGGGTGAAATGATGGGGAAAATCGAAGCCGAGGATTCGAGAAGTCTCGCTGATGTTGTGGCCGTTCATCAGTAGGCTCTTGGCCTGGTTGATGACGTAGTTGTGGATGTAGCCGATAGCTGTTCCGCCAGTGGCCTTGTGGACGATGTCGCCGAAATATCGCGGCGAATAGGCCAGCTCTGAAGCACAATAGGCAACAGTAGGCAGGCCTTGTGAAAGCTGCCGATTCTCACGGAAATACTGTTGTAGCAGGTCGTGAAAGCGTTTCAGCAAGTCGCTGTTGCCATTATCTTCCTCAGAGAGTTGACGCAAGTAGATGCGGTTGCAGTATTCCAGTATCAGGTGCAGGTAGCCCAACAAGATATTTCTGAGCGATGGTGAGTCGTCGTGAGTTATCAACTCTTGCCGCATCTGGGTGAGCAGTTGCGTAATGCAGAGCCATTCGTCAGGTTCCATCCGCAAAGAGCCAGTGAAGAAATACGAGAAATACTGATAGCGTTCTATCTGGTGCTCCAGTTCGGAGCCGTGCAGCAGTTCGGGCGACCACAAAAGCACCCATCCGCTCAACGAGATGCGCTCGCCGTTGTCCTCCAACCCGCCAATCTGTCCTGGCTCGACGGCAATAATCGAGGCATCGCTCACCTGCAAGGTTTTCATACCATACGAGAGATCTTTGGGAAACTGGCGTTGGATAAAGAGTCCATAGACACTGTAGTTGTTCAGGCTATGACGGAAAGGCGGAAGTTCATCGTAATGAATAATGCTGACCAATGGATGCAGCTCAGGAGCATCCACAAATCGGGCATAATCGTTGGGGGTATCTATTTTCAGGATTTTCTTCATCGTGGGGGCAAAGTTACGATTATTCCGATAAATAAGATAAAAATGGTATTATATTTTATACTTTTTGCTCATTTTCTGCGAAATTGGTATTAATTCAGCCAATTTGTGTAATACCTCTATTATACAACAAGCGTACTTTTGCCAACGAAATTAATTATACCTAAATGAAACAAATTCTTTGGTTATTGGCAGCAATATTGATAACAGGTTGCACTAAAAACAGCGAGACTTTTGCGCAGACTATGGAACAGAAAATGTATATCACCATCGGCGAGGAGACGCATACCGTCACAATGGAAGACAATGTCGGAACACGAGCCTTGGTTGCCGCTCTGCAAACCGAAAATATCGATTACATTGCACACGACTACGGCAACTTCGAGAAAGTGGGCTATATTGGGCAGTCGTTCCCGACCGACAACCACCAAATCACCACTTCGGCGGGCGACCTTGTCCTCTATGGCAGCGACAACATCTGCATTTTCTATGGAAGCAACTCGTGGTCGTACACCCGCATCGGCAAACTCGACGGCCTTTCTGCTGACGAGGTGCGTAGGTTTGTCAAAGCAGGCGAAGGCGAAGTTAGCATCACGCTTTCCTTGCAACCAATCTACACTGGAATCCAGGAACTTTCGCCCAACGAAAACGACGAAGGAACAGCCTACACGATTACCGGGCAAATTGCGCCCAAAGGATACAAAGGCATTGTGATTAAAAACGGGAAAAAAAGGATAATCCATTGATATTATGAAAAAGATTCTCATCTTTGCAGCAGTGGTAGCACTTATGACCGCCTGCAACAACCAAACACAAACAACAGAAACAAAAGAAGAAATGAAGCAAGAATTGAACCTCACGCAGGAGTGGGACAAGGTGTTCCCGCTGAGCGAAAAAGTGGACCACCGCAAGGTGACGTTTGAAACACAATACGGCCTGACGTTGGCCGCTGACCTTTATACGCCGAAGGATGCCGAAGGCAAATTGGCGGCTATTGCCGTGAGCGGACCTTTTGGAGCCGTCAAGGAGCAGTCGAGCGGCCTGTACGCTATGAAGATGGCAGAGCGCGGTTTTGTGGCCTTGGCTTTCGACCCGTCCTATACCGGTGAAAGCAGTGGAGAACCCCGCCGCACGGCCTCGCCCGACATCAACACCGAGGACTTTATGGCCGCTGTTGATTTCCTGTCGAAGCAAGACAACGTAGATGCAGAACGCATCGGCATCATCGGCATTTGCGGCTGGGGTGGCATCGCCTTGAACGCTGCCGCTGCCGACCCGCGCATCAAAGCCACCGTGGCCTCGACGATGTACGATATGACCCGTGTCAGCGGCAATGGCTACTTCGACAGCGAAGACAAAGAAGAGTCGCGCCACGCAGCTCGCGAGGCCATGGGCAAGCAACGCCTCGCCGACCCGATGGCAATGGCAGGTGGTGTCATCGACCCGCTGCCCGATGAGGTTCCGCAGTTCGTGAAAGACTATCACGCATATTATAAAACGCCTCGCGGCTACCACAAGCGCAGCGGCAACAGCAACGACGGCTGGCGCGTCATCGGCACACAGGCCTACGCCAACAGCCGTTTCCTCTACTACATCAACGAAATCCGCTCTGCCGTCCTCGTGATGCACGGCGCGGAAGCCCATTCGCGCTATTTCGGCGAGGCGGCCTACAAATATATGGTGGAAGGCCAAGCCGAAGGCTACAACTTCATCGGAAAACCCAATCCCAACCCCGAAAACAAGCAACTGCTCATCATCCCCGGCGCCACCCACTGCGACCTCTACGACGGCGGCGAAGGCAACTACATCCCGTGGGACACGCTGGCGGAGTTTTTCAGCAAAAATCTATAAGTCAAAATATGAAAAAAGTAATCGTAATCTCAACCAGCTTCCGCCCCGGCTCGAACAGCCAGGCTTTGGCGGAGCAATTTGCCAAGGGCGCAGAAGCCGCCGGGCATCAAGTGGAACTCGTCTCGCTGAGAGGCAAGGAAATCAAGTTTTGCATCGGCTGCCTGTCGTGCCAAAAGACGGGTGCCTGCGTCATCAAAGACGATGTACCCGCCATTATGGAGAGCGTCTTGAACGCCGATGTGGTCTGCTGGGCCACGCCCATCTACTACTACGAGATGAGCGGCCAAATGAAGACCCTCATCGACCGTATGAACGCGATGTATCCCAAGGAATACAAGTTCCGCGACATTTATCTGCTGACCACGGCTGCCGAAAACGAGGAGTTCGTGCCGAAGCGCGCCGAAAGCGGCCTCACCGGCTGGATCGACTGTTACGGCAAGTCCTCGCTCAAAGGCCATATCTTCTGCGGCGGCGTGGGCGGCCCGAAAGAGATTGAAGGCAACGCCAAGCTACAAGAGGCGTTTGAGATGGGAAAAGGCGTTTGAGTGCCAAATCGCCCAAAACAAAGTTTTATGAAAGCCGCCGTAAGCCATTCCCTTGCGACGGCTTTTCTTTTTGCCAAAATCCAAAGATCCTATTTGTAGGCCGTTATCAAATTACACGTATGAATACTCCCATCCTAATATGAAAACCCGACATTGCGCATTGGGGTGGGTTGGTCTAATTGTGCAAATGTTGTCTGCACTACTGAGGTCTCACTAATTTGTGCAGTTTTTGGCTGCACGATTGGAGGTTCCTATCTTGCTTTGATGCACACTTCTTCAACTGTGCGACATAAGACTTTTGTACACTTTGCATCTGAAGGATTAAAAATCACATAATTCAGCCCATTATTATCCAATGAACTTGCAAAAGAAATGCCATCAGCCCCTATTATTTTGCAATATTCACAAATCCATTGCGTTGGCACATATTCAATTTCCGTATCATATCTTGTCAAAGGCTTCGACAGGTCTTTGCGTATTTCCTTCAGCACCTCAAACTTAACAATCAAATCACACCATCTGTCAAATCCCTCATCGTAAGATGTATAAAAAGGAAAATCAAAGTCAAAATCAACCAGATTTAAATCACGCTGTATTTTGAAACGGCCAACACTAACCTTGTCTAAAAAGCCCGCCCTAACCTCGTATAACGTTGTGTTTATATCACGGCACAAATACAGATAAGGAATGCCAACAGGATTCGCCCTTCCCGCCTTCGTTTTGTCTTTTGGAGGACAACCCATCTTATTTGATGGGAATTTGGACATTCCACTTTCTGTAACTCTGGCACGGTATAAATTTGTACCCTTTGTAATTGTTACGGCTATTTCAATATAGTTGTTTCTATCAAACTCATCATGATTCACAAAAAAACGATATTGCTCTTTTAACTGCTGTTTGGTCCTTTCCCAAATGTCTATTCTGTTTTGAAGAAAATCTTCATAAGCAACCTTGTCTGAAAGAGAATAACCGGGGTCAAAACCATTCATGACTTCCTTCAAGATTATTTCACCATACTCAACTTTACCAAACAACCCCCAAGTGTTTTGGATTGTTTGCAATACTGTTGATTGCGATTCGTCACACTTTTTATACAAGCGCAACACGTCTTTGAAAAAATCAATGAAATGAGACAAATCAACAACAAGCCCGTTTTTGCCGCAAACATCGCAAACTCCTTCGACACCTTCGTTTTGGACTTCTTTACGAAGTTCTTCGTCTTTGAAACACTCTTTGCAAATCAGCATATCACACCTCCCCTGAAAGAAGTCCATTCATCAATTCCAGATGATTGGATATTGAGAGTTTTTTCAAATAGCCTAACCCAGGGTAACCATCGCTATCATTAACTCTTTCGATGATGTCATTAACCGCATCGGTATGAGGCTTCCCTGCAAAAAAAACTTCCACTTTTTTTGCTGCTTCCCTAAACTTTCGCTTCGGGTCTGATTGGCTCAAATTGGTGTCAGACACAAAATGATGAACAAAAATCTGGTCTTCCGCTTTCTTATATGTAAGATGAATCGCTATCGCATAAGGAAGCATACCGCCCTCTACGTATTCACTCGGCAAAGCAGTATAATCAGAAAAGCCATAAAAGCCATCTTCGTTATAATAAAATGGTGACTCTGAAAACAGTTCGTCCTCTTGTTCGAGATAATCAGCATTCCTTTTCTTGCTGACGAAACAATCATTCAATTCGATGATTCTTTTCCCAGTACGCAAAAGCTGAGACTTCACACGCCGAGATGATGCATTAAAATCATGTACGATGTACCCAACTTTATCGGAAAACAACAAACCATGTGTGTTTTCATCGTCCAAATCTATCGCCGATCTGATGACAAGCATCACTTCTTCATCCTGGCTCTCTTCAATCAGTTGCAGTATTTTCGCGCTGTCTTTATTCACCAGATAGGCAGGAATCCAATCGTCACGATGCTCAAGCAATTCGGGTTTTTGCTCAATTAGGTCAAAATGCACCGTATCATGTTTGAAATCCCCAATCTTTGGATTCATGATGATGGCGAAAACCAAACCATTGGCCAACATTTCATCAATTCCTTGGAAAAGCGGTCCCAAATTCTTGTTGACAGGCTCAATAATAGGAACGATTCGATTCGTGTTCGGGTATTTGTTTGAAAACTCTCTCAGGGCTTTCAACTCAAACTGTTTGCCTCGTAGTAACGGATAGTACATATTATTTCAGTTTAATTTCATTTCCAATCTGTTCGCCAACACATCGATGTCTTTCGGCAAAAGATTCATACTCAAACATATCTGACGCAACTCTTTAGGAACATTCTTCAAAACAAGCATATCTTTCTTTCTTTTTTTCATCAGTTCGAGAAGTGCAATCCTCAAAATCTTTCCCGGAATTGCTCTCATCATCTTTTTACATTCGCTGTACATATCATAATCTGGAACTTTTGGAAGGTCGCCATAATAATCCCTAATTATTTGTTCATACTCTTTTGTGCGCAAGCAAGTAATCAACACATCGCTATCGATGGTTTCATTGGGTATCGCTTCGCGGCAAACTTGAAAGGTCACGCCTCCGCTTTTCTTTGACAACGACAACAATCCGACTTCCTCGTCTATACAACGGGAATAGTCTTCGATTTCCTCGGTTGGGACTACGACATAGCATTTTTCAAAAACCTTCCTATAATCGCCCATTTGTTTCTCCAACCGGCGAGGGCTGTCAAATTCGGTCTTTATCTCAAACGCTTTGCTCTCTCCATTAAACAATGCAATATCAACAATTGAATCTCCAACTTTAAACTCATTGAATGCCACCGTGTTGGTCTTTTTGTAGTGTCTTACGATATGGCCAATCAGTTCGTTCTTATACACATATTCGCAACGATAGTTATTAAGCAACGCTGAATACAAAGATTTCAAATACTCTCCATAGGTCTTTGCCCTATTCTTAATGTCTCCGTATTCAGAGTATAGCCAATTGAGATAACTATAATCCTCGTATTTGATGATGTCAGTAATTGCACTACGGGAAAATGCAGAAGAAAAATTCCTCAGCATATCTTGTTGGCTAATGCTTGATTTTGACACCATTCCATCCACTACTTTATAACGACGCAAAAATAGTTATTTTTCTATTATGGGAAACAAACACTTGCGTCTTTTACCACTGCATCACGATTCACATCCATTCTTCTACAATTACAATAGTAGAAATTTTTATGGTCTAACACCCGCGACCACCGATGCGCTCTACCGACTCTAATCTACAATAGTAGAAATTTTGTATGGTCTAACACCCCTATCCTTTGCCTCGTGTCGCGTGAGCGCATCTACAATAGTAGAAATTTTGTATGGTCTAACACCATGGGCGACCTGCCTATGAGTTTCATTTCTATCTACAATAGTAGAAATTTTGTATGGTCTAACACCGTTGTATCTATGATTGATAGATTGTGGTTGATCTACAATAGTAGAAATTTTGTATGGTCTAACACCATACTCGTGCAAAAGTAGAGATTATTATTGAATTAGCCAAACAATTGCGAGAAAAAACACTCCCAATGCGGCTTTTCTACCATTTACAGAAACCATTTTACGTTTCCTATTCTGTCATTCCAGCCCTTGCGTATACCGCATCCATTCCTTGTTGCTGATGGCCAATTTCAGTTTCGACAAATCTTCTGTTTGCTTAATCTGTTCAATAATCCATAAACCTTTTCGGGCAATATTGTAGGCTCCGTTGGCATCGGCATTTTCAGGCAGGTTCTTTCCGCATTTGCGGCTGTCGTAGAATTCTCCCTTGGCGTTCATAACGGGAGAAATCAGAAAGTCGGTTTCTGTTCCCGTGATGCTGTTGCGCATTTGCAGGGTCAGGTGTACGAGATTAAGCAAGCCTTTGAAGAAAGCTGCATCGCTTTGCGAACAGATGTGCTCTTTCAAATTACTATTCAAGTCGATATGGTTATCGGCAAACAACTCCTTGAATCTGCTTGTCAAATCTAATTCCTTGCTGACAAAACTGTTGTTTTGCTTCGGGTCGCGCTTGGTTTCAATGCGTGTTCCGTATGTGCAAAGAGTCCATTTCGTTTTTGTGCCTTCGGCTTTGGTGGTAAAATTGTCATAGTCAAAGGCAAATTCAAACCAGTCTTTTGCCGAATTGTATTTGATGCTGTCGAATTTCCCGAAAAACACTTTTGTTTTCTCCATATTCTCATAACGAGTATCAAGCAAATTCACAAAACCAGTTGTCGGATCCATCTTGCTTGTGTTCCAAGCAGGTATGTAAAACAAAAAGCCGCTTTGCTTGCCCTGTTTTTGGAAACTCTCAAACTTATTAGTCAACTGGTAGGCATTCAACACGCCTCCTATTTCTTCGGCATCAAGTTTCTTGTCCACAAGGAAATTCAACTTGTCAATCAGCATCTTCTCAAATTTCTGATAAACTTGTTTTTCCACTTTCTGGCGACCACGCATAAATCCCGGATTCAGATCTTCAAGCACTACGATGGCATTGTATTTCACCATAAGTTGGGCTATCTTGTGAATCACTTGGCTCATATAACCTTCTTTCAGTTCCTTGATGTTTTCAATGGTTTGCCAACTGCGGCGGGCTTCGTCGCGCTGCTTCTCCTTGGAATCAAGCAAATCGTGATAATTTGTGCGGTAAAAACCGCCATTGTATTCGTTCACAATCTCGTTCAAAGAATACTGTTCCACGATGTTCCCTTTCAAATCGATAAGCGACAAGTAGAGCAAATGCCTTTCGCCACGGTCGATGCCGATGATATGTGTGGCTTTTGACTCTTTCAGATAGGCATTTACCAAAGGATTGATGTCTTTGTTTTTGTCAGCGTTGTAATTCATTGTGACTGACAAATGGAATTGGAACTTGTCGTAAGCATACCTTTTGTTTGAAATGATTGGATAGGCAAATTTGTCCTTTAGCATCTCATAATGATGGCCTTTCTTCAATTGTTCTTCCGAATAATCAATCTTGTGTTCCCTGAAATAAACCGATCCAGAACCTATATCAAATACATTTTGGTTTCCACTCATCAAAGCCTTGAAATACATCGTATGCAAGTTTTCAGCACCTCTCGACTTCCGCAATCCTTTTTCATAAGTTTCGGCAAACGACAGGTCTTTGTTTGTTATTTTGAACAGATAGAGAGGCTTTGTTTTCCTGTTTACAGCTTCGTCCAATTCTTTCCGACTGATGGGAAAATATGAAAACACCTTGCCTCGAAGCATTATGTCAATGTCATCCATCATTTCTGAAAACACCGTAAACTTTTTGTGTGCATATTCTTTGGCCGATGGGATCCTGTCTAAAGACAATAAAGTTGCTCTAAGTGAAGACATAATCTCTTGATTGCTTTTCTTAAAAACTTCATCTTTCAAGAGCGAATCGTACAGTTCAATGTCCAGTTGCTCAATGAATTTCAAATAGCCACTCGCCGTCGAAACTTTAGGCTGTTTTTTCCCTTTTTCGACATTAATCTTTTGCTTAACGAAGGCACATCCGTGTTTAGAAACAAAGACATCTAATGCGTGCTTAATATTTGAAGATTCCTGTTCGTAATTTCCTTTATACAAGGAACCATAGAAAGTATTTCCCTTCAACTGATAATAATCCAACCTTTCAAAACTACTCTTATCTTCTTCTGTGACAAGATTGAAACTCCTGAAGAGTTTTGTTGCAGACGAAACGCCCAAATAGTAGTCGTATTCCCCAATACTGTTTCTCCTCCTGAATAAATATCCTCCATATTGAGTAGCCTTGTCAGATTCAGTTTTACTGTCAACCCACCCTCTCAAAAAATATCCATTATTGTCAAAGTATAACCTGATTTTCTCATCAGAATACGGCTTCTGTGTCATTCTGTTTCGCACCATATTATAAAGTGGTGTGATTTGGTCAAGCGATTCCCAAAGCGGAACAAACTCACCGTAAAAGAGAGGGTCTTTCTCGCTTTCGGTGCCTTTGCCCAGCAAAGGCTTAACAAAATGCTGCAAGTCCTTGATAGCATCCAACAAGTTTTTGATTTTCTCCACGTTAGCCTTGTCTTGTGAAAGCGTCTTTCCTTCCGGATAATCCACATTCAGCAAGGTTTTCACCTCGGTGTAGGCATTTTCAATTCGGGAAAAGTGGTTCAATTTCTGTTCATTTCCATTGTCTTCCGCGCCCATTTCGGTAAAATATTCCTCAAGCGGCTTAAAATCATCGATTCTATTCTTCAGCAAACTATTAATGAAACCAATGGAGTAACTCTCATTGGCTTTCAGCAACTTGCCAATTCTCTCCTCGTATTTTTCCGTGCTTTCTCTGTTTTTTTGAGGATTCAATTTCTTTGTTTCCTCTCTAACAGCATTCTTGATGACCTCCCAACTGCCAAAGTGCTTTTGAGCAATGTCAGTTAGTTGCAAATCGTTAGGCAGATAGATTTGTTCAAGTTCGTAGTCTTTGATGTTTTCAAGCAAGGTTTTCAACGAACCAAAAACCCGCTCTTTCAAGTCCTGATAACATTTCCCAATACTTTGCAGCATTTCATTATCGCTTCCAAATTCATCAGGCAACCACGAAATGGCATTACGCTCGCTGAGAATCTGCTTGAAAAGCGGCTTTAATTTGGGAAGATTGTTGTTCTTTTGCTGTTGGTTGTATAAATTCGTATGTTTATTCAGCTCCCCAATGATGGCATTATATACATCTATTTGTTTTTGGGTAAGTACCATCGAGAAATAATCCAATCGAAACATTTCATTGATGGAATAGACATTCATATAGGGTTCAAAAACTTTGTACACTTCATCAAAATGTGTTGCCACCTCACTTGCCACAATCTTCTCAAATACATCCATATTGTCAATGAACTTGGGCAAGTTCTCTGTAATCATCCTATGCGCTATGGAAGTGGTTTCATCATCAGCAACATACATATTCTCCCGATTCTTTTTTAGTCCATCGAAATATCCAGTAAAATCTTTAAATCTGGCCACCTCGGTTGCCAATTCCTCTTGCTTTTGTAGCACTTCATCGTCACCCAAGGTCTCATTACCATTCTGAGCGCGAATATAGGCAGATCCTTTTGTCGTATTTACAAACTCATTTATTAAATCCTCACGAATCAATTCCTTGCCAAACAATCGTTTATATTGTTCGCTTTTTGTAAACCGCTCCGAAATTTGTTTTCTCAACGCTTCTTGCACATTGTTCAAATCATCTTTTCGTTTTGGGTCAGTAGTTGGAAGATGATAAAGAAAATAGAATTCCTCCAAAGAGTCCATATTGCCTTCATTTTTCAGATTCAATTCAAAATCATCAAGCATCTGTTCAATAAATGCCTTATGATATTCGTCTATGACCTTCTTGACTTTTTTATAGGCGACATCACGTTCTTTGTCACGTTCAAGAATACCATTCCTTTCTATATTTTCTTTGGTTTTTCCAATGGGTTTCAGTTCAAAGCGCAGGGTCTTGGACAATTGATAAAGGCCTGTAAATTCGGAATATGTGTGCATAATGGTCTAATTTGAATGAGTTTCCAAAAATACAAAGAATTTTGATTGTGGGAATATTTGCAAGCCTTGCAATTAAAAATTCTCAAGTTCAGTAAGGGTTTGAAACAGATGGGTGATTATCTCAAAAACTGAAATTTGGTAACAAAAAATGACGAATTTTTGTCGATTATTGTTGTTTGTATGGTTTTTATTTTTGCCCTCGATATGACCACCCTTGCTTCCCGTTAATTCAGCGCACCAAGGGGGACTTCGATTTTTGTTGGGAATCCCGACTTATGAATTACTCGAAGAAACCTCTCTCTGTTGACGAACAGATTGACCGCCTTGAACAAAGAGAGCAGAATTTTTCTGATAGTAAATTGGAAAATCTTCCTGTTTGGAAAAATAAACGAGTCTCTTTTTGAATGGTTTTAATACCTTTGCCGAAAATTAGAATTTATGTACAGCCTGAATTACAAAGTGACCACCAGCACCTGCGACAGCGAGGGCAAACTCAAGCTGTTTTCAGCCCTCCAGATGATGCAGGACTGCTCGGAGATGTGGATTGACAGCGAACCGCAGGTGAAGGAATACTTCGCCCGCGAGAACATGGCGCAACTGCTGGCCTCAAGGCAGGTGGAGATTGTCAGAGTGCCCGATTTCAAGGAAGAACTGACGGTGACGACCTCGGTGTATGGCATGAAGCCCATGTTCGGCTTCCGCAACACCTTCATCTATGATGCCAAAGGCAAGCCCTGCTACCGCACTTGGAGCATGGGCGCTTTTGTGGACAAAGCCAACGGCAAGCTGAAGCGCGTGGACGATGCCGTGGCCAACTCCCTGCTCATTGAGCCGCAATTGGAGATGAACTACAAAGACCGTCGCATCATCCTGCCGAAAGAAGGAGGCACAACCTTCGCGCCCATCCATGTGATGCGCGCCGACATCGACTACAACCGCCACGTCAACAACGCCAACTATATCCGCATGGCGATGGAACTGCTGCCCGAGGACTTCGCCGTGAGGGGGCTTCGCGTGGAATACCGTGTGGCCGCCAAATTAGGCGACTGCCTCACCCCTACCCTTTTCGAGATGGAAAACGGTTTCATCATCGCGCTTGCCATTGGTAGCGAGGCGAGCGCTATTGTGGAGTTCACGAAATGACTCTTTTGCCAAAGGCGAGGAAGCCGCTGGGCATCAAGTTGAATTTATCTCGCTGCGAAAACAAGTGTGATTTACGCTTTTAAGGAATGAAACAATGTGCCGCCGCAAGGGTTTTCGTGTCTTTGGGGCGGCTTTTGTTTTCTGCGTAGCGAGAAAAACCGTACTTTTGCAGCCGTTTTCAGATAAAGCAACATGACAATTGTATCACACACAATAGGACATGGAGCATCATAAAAACCGAAATCAAAGTAGTAATGAAAAAAATTGTCTCTTTTTTCTTTCTGGCTTCGATGTGTCTGCTATTATGTACCCATCTCTTTGGTAACGACAGCACACCTGACCCTATCATGTTTAAGAACGGGGACAGTTTCCCCATCATTGATACCCCCACCGTTTTCAAAAGCACTATTGGAGATAGGGACTTCCTTGTGTTCATCGAGTACAGCGACAGCCTGAACATCAGAGGGCACTACATGTCATTAGAGGAAACCATGACCGACACCCTTCCTTTCAAACTGGAAACCGAAGGTCACAATGCGGTCCTTTATTACGAAGACCACGAGGAGATTTTCCGTCCTTGTGTTGAATTCATGGATGAGCGACAGGCCTATGGCTATGCTCAATTAAGTACGTTGGACACTGCCATTTTCCGTTTTCAAATTCATGAAACACCAGCTTTTCAGGATTTCGGGAACAAACGTTATCAAGACACCTTGTTTGCGGTGGAGAAAATCAGCAACATCCGCTACGCCAATTCCCCTGGCTTTTGGTCGGAAATAGACGACAATACCAAACCTATGGGCAAGATTCTCCGGGTAGTTGATGTCAGAAGAACAGTCCCATTGGACCTCTGTCTTGACATTTTCAGGCCGCAAAACGACACATTAAAAAAACGTCCGTTGGTGATGTTGATTTACGGTGGCGCGTATTATTTCGGGTCGAAAGACGATCCAAAAATCACCAATTGGTGCCGGCACCTCGCTTCATTAGGTTATGTGACGGTTTCCATCGACCACAGGTTAGGCTTCTTTCCTGGCAAGGTAGGCATCGAACGGGCGGCTTACCGCGCGGTGCAAGATGCCCATGCTGCCATGCGTTTTTTGGTCTCGCATCAAGAAGACTATGGCATCGACACTTCCATGATCTTTGTGGGTGGCTCCAGTTCTGGAGCCGTCACCGCACTCAGCCTCGCCTTCATGAACAATGAAGGCCGTCCTAAATACGCTCGCAAAGGCTTATTTCGTCCTGACCTCGGCGACATCGACACTTGCGGCAATGCCCTCCGGACCAAATTCCGCATCAGGGGCGTTGCCGAAATGTGGGGAGCCATGTCCGACACCTCCTTAATTCATGGACACGACATTTCGATATTGGCCTTCCATGGCGATGCCGATGACATCATGCCTTACGAATATGACCGTCCCTTTAGTGTCGCCAAACCATTTAACAGGCTGGCAGCCGACCCGATGTTCGGCGCATCGTGCATTGTCGACCGCGCCACCAAACTGGGAAATCACGCCCGTCTGGTCACTTTTGCCGGCTACAAACACATGCCACACGTAGACCCAAAAACTAAAGTCATTAACGACAATTTCTACGTCGTCCAAGACACGATGTCGGAGTTTTTCCACGACATTATCGTGCCACAAAAACTCGAAATCGAGGGGGAAGACGGCCATTATTATGTGAGCCCTTGCCCTTTGAAGGCCAGTTGGATAGTAGAAGGGGGCGTCATCCTCTCTGCTGAAGACAATACCGTGGAAGTGGCATGGATCAAGAATGTGCCCCAACATAGCATCACGGTATCGGCCTTGTTGCCATACGGCGTCGGACTTACTGAAAGAAAAGTTGAATTTTTGCAAACCAAATAAACCCAAAATACCCTTTTATGAAAATCCTCTTCGTCATAGACATTTTAGATACCCACAACAACGGAACAAGCATCTCGGCACAGCGTTTTGCCAAGGAATTGGAGCGGTGTGGACATGAGGTGCGAGTATTATGTGCTAACCCTCAGGAGACGGATGAAAAAGGCGTTGCACTGCCAGTGGAAGTGACAGGGAAATACAATGTACCGGAATTTATAGTACCTTTGTTTGACTCGCTAATCAAGAAACATGGTTTCGCATACGGTGATTTTCTGCCCAGGTCAAGACCTATCATCCGTGAGGCGGTAGAGTGGGCAGATGTTGTACACACTTTTTTTCCTTTCCCGCTTGATATAGTGGCAAGCAATTATGCGGCAAAGATTGGGAAACCCAACACGGGGGCATTCCATGTCCAGCCCGAAAACATAACGATGTCATTACATTGTGGAAAAGTGCAATGGGTACAAAATATGATTTACCGGCTTTTCCGTAACACGTTTTACTATAAATATCGCCATATCCATGTGCCGTCTGCCTTTATGGGGCGTATGCTTGAGGAGAGAGATTACAAGGCGAAGATTCATGTCATCAGCAACGGCATACAGGATGCGTTCATGGAGGCTGGGGAAAACAAGATTGACAACGGCAGGCCGCCGAAGTTGCCGGAATACCGTGACAAGATTGTGATTATGATGGTTGGACGTCTTGCGAAGGAAAAACGGCAAGATGTCATCATCAATGCAGTGAATTACTCAAAATATGCCGACAGAATACAGTTGGTTTTTGCCGGAAAGGGGCCGCAATATGAAAAATACGTGAAACTGGGCGAAAAGCTTGCCAATCCACCGCAGTTTGTGTATGTCAAACAGGATGAGTTGATAAAACTGCTTCTCCAGTGCGACTTGTACGTACATGCCAGCGACATGGAGAGCGAGGCCATCTCGTGCATTGAGGCTTTCGCCACGGGACTGGTGCCTGTCATCGCCAACAGCGAACTCTCAGCCACGCGGCAGTTTGCGTTGGATGACCGGTCGCTGTTCCTGCCGGGTAACCCGAAAGACCTCGCCCGTGCCATCGACTACTGGCTCGACAATCCGAAAGAGCGTGAAAACATGGAAAAAACCTACGTCAAGGCTGCCAAAAAGTACAGTCTGGCCATTTCCGTGCGCATGTTCGAGGAGATGCTGAACGAGGAAATCGAGGAGCAGAAGTGTAATTGTTGCTGTTAAAGATACTGTTTTTATTAGGATTATTTGTAATTTTGCCTCCGAAACATTGTTGATGTGAGAAAACGCTATCCATAGTGATGTTGCTGATGGCCAACATAATCCTGTTGGCTCACGCGGCAGTGCCCCACCATCATCACGACAAGGTGGCGGTGGCCATCGTGCATCTTTGGGAGAACGAGGCCGAACATCATCACTCACACAACGAGGATGGGCGTCATCATGAAGGCAAGGAAGACTGTTTCCTGACGGAGGTCATGGAAGAGGCTCTTGTGAAGGACTCTTTCGGCGAGATTGAGGCACCACTCCATACAGCTGAACGATTGCAGCAACCGCTACCCGTTTGGGAGGTTTTAGTTGCTGATGTTGCATCCGATGTAGATGCCCTACAGTATCTGCGGCACCCGTTCCGACAACGGCCTTATCTCACCGGTGTTTACCTTGCTTTTGTCGAAAGCCAATTTGGTTTCCGAGCACCTCCTTTTTGCTGAATTTTGAAGTAATCCTGTTCATTTGAATAGGCTTCCGCTGTCGTGTCTTGACAGCGGCTAAATCATTGTATTCTTAACTTTAAAATTCAGAAAATGAGAAAGGATGAGCAAAACTAACAAATCCATCATTTTCGCCATCCTTGCGGCTGCACTGTATGCCATCAGCACGCCCGTCTCGAAGCTGCTGTTGCAGAACGTGCCGCCCACGATGGTGGCGGCCTTCCTCTATCTCGGCGCAGGTGTCGGGATGGGCGTTATGATGCTGGGGAGAAACAGGTTCAGAAAGGGTGTCAAGGAAGAGTGGCTGACCTGTGCGGATATTCCCTACGCGGCGGCAATGATAGTCCTCGACATCGTTGCCCCGATTCTGATGATGTACGGCTTGCGCATCAACTCAGCGGCCAACACCGCGTTGCTCAACAACTTCGAGATTGTGGCCACCGCCCTTATCGCATTGTTGTTCTTCCGCGAGAAGGTTGGCAAGCGACTCTGGATGGCCATCGCCTTGGTGACGGTGGCCAGCATTCTGCTTTCGTTGGAAGGTTCGTCGGCGGCTGATGCGTTGCGTTTCTCCAAAGGGTCACTATTGGTACTTGGTGCCACCGTTTGCTGGGGTTTAGAAAACAACTGCACGCGTCGTATCGCCGACAAAGACCCGATGGAAATCGTGACGGTGAAAGGTTTCGGTTCGGGCTTGGGTGCCTTGTGCATAGCATTGTCGTTAGGTGAAGCATTCCCGATGTGGAGACATTTGGTCATCCTCTTGATGCTCGGTTTTGTGGCCTACGGGTTGAGCATCTTCTTCTACACCCACGCCCAACGCGGCATCGGGGCGGCCAAGACAAGCACTTATTACGCTTTGGCGCCCTTCATCGGAGCCTTCCTTTCGGTGGTCATCCTGGGTGAGCCTATTGGCTGGATTCTCATCGTTGCCACGATCGTTATGGCGGTGGGATGCTGGTTGGCGGGGAAGTGAGAAAAGTTGAGGCCATCACGTGTTTATAGTTTTAAAACAACACGTTAAACAGCCATCCGCTCAGGATGATGAATAATGTAACAGTTCCGAAAAACACGCCTATGAGCTTCCATGTCATCACTTTCTTGAGCATGGTGGCCTCGGGAAGCGACAAGCCTACGACCGCCATCATGAAAGCGATGGCCGTGCCGAGGGCGACACCCTTCTGGACAAAAACCTCAATCACAGGCAAGATGCCTGCGGCGTTAGAGTACATGGGCACGGCAAGGACAACCGCCAACGGCACTTCCCACCAGTGGCCACCCGACAGATGAGCCTCAAAGAAGCCTTCTGGCACATAACCGTGCATGGCAGCCCCAATTGCTATGCCGATGATGACATACAGCAACACGCCTTTCACGATGCCCCATGAGTCGTTTAAGATAGACGGCAGGCGTTTCAAGAAAGGGACTTTCGCTTCTTGCCATTGCTGGCTCTCCTCCATGCTATCTCGTTGCATCTGCAGCACCCAAGGGCTCAGCCACTTCTCCAAACGGAAACGGCCTAAAACCACCCCCCCCACAGTACCTAACAAAACACCACTCAACACATAAACCAAGGTGGTTTTGGCGCCAAACGTACCGAGGAACATGGCAATGGCCACTTCATTGACCAAAGGCGAAGTGATTAAGAAAGAGAACGTCACACCCAACGGAATGCCGCCTTTCACAAAACCGATGAATAACGGTACAGATGAACAAGAACAAAACGGCGTAATGGCCCCGAAAAGTGACGCCAAAAGGTATTGTAATCCAAACAACTTGTGTGAATTCAAGAAGTTGCGAAGGCGGTCGATGGGGAAATAGGCATTGATGATGCCCATCACCGCACTGATGAGAAACAGCAGGAACAGGATCTTGATGCTGTCGTAAACAAAGAAGTTGAGCGCGGAGCCAAGCTTTGTTTCGGCACCTAAACCTATTAGGCTATAAATTAGCCAATCTGCAAAGTTCTGAATCATAATTTGTGAATTAAAAGTATATTGTGATGATGTAATACACTCCAATGGCAACGAACAAGCCGCCCACAATCCAATTGAGCCATTTTTGGATAACCTGCATTTTGCCGTAGAAACGACCTATGCTATTGGAGCTGAACGCCAAGACCCATGCAATTAATAGTACCGGCAAAGCGGTTGCCACGGCAAAGACAATGGTTAACAACCAACCGCCACTGACGGTGGCCGACAACGGAATAAGCATCCCAAAATAGAAGATAGCACTTGACGGACAAAACGCCATCGCAAAGAGCAAACCCAACAATAAAGCGCCTAAACCACCCTTGGTTGCCAACTGCTCACCGTTGCCTTTGAAGCCGAAGGATGGTAGATTCAATTTGCTTCCTAACAACATGTAAAGACCAACTAAAAGCAATATTGGGCCTATTACTTTTCCTCCGAATTTGCCAATGAATTTTTGGATACCGAACAGGCTGTTACCGCCTTTGATGATTGCCAAGAGAATGATTCCCAATAAGGTATAAGCCATTATGCGCCCAAATGTATAGAGCAAGCCTTTGGTGAAAATGCGCCGTCGAATTTCGATGTCCTTGCCGATAAAACCAATGGCAGCAATGTTGGTTGCCAAAGGACACGGACTGATGGCGGTCATCAGGCCGAGCAGAAAAGCCGTGGCAATGGGCATACTGCTGTTGTCAAGTAGGTTTTGCAGGAATTCCATATCAACGCAGCATTTTGTCAAGTTCTTGCTTC
This sequence comes from uncultured Bacteroidia bacterium, assembly GCA_902770835.1. Classification (GTDB taxonomy): domain Bacteria; phylum Bacteroidota; class Bacteroidia; order Bacteroidales; family F082; genus Limimorpha. The sequence goes on along the minus strand of CACXUM010000001.1, from coordinate 65,013 downwards.
AGATTGGCCTTGAAAGTTTCAGGCTCAGTTCGGGCGTATCGAAAACCCATATCGGTCAAGTCGACTGTCGTCCCATCCTTGTCGAGAATCAACGACGACCAAGCCACCTTATATCGGTCGGCAATCGCTTCACCATCAGGTTCCGAAAAATCAATGGACTTGAAGACGATTTTACCGTCCTTTTGTGCTTGGGCATATTCGTCGTCAATCAATTCAATAGTTTTGGCTTCAACGGCGCGGCAAGTGGCACAACGTTGGCTTCCATGGAAATAGAGTACCTGAACGATACCTTTTCCCGACAATGGTTTTACGGATTTATCCGTAGCCTGTCCACATGCTGTAATTGCAAACGACGCTATTATAAGCATCCCCATGATGAAAGATAATCGTTTCATTATAATTCGTTTTTAGTTAGTCATTTTTTCAAGGATTTCTTTCACTTGGTCGGGTTTCAACAGGCCTTTGGCGACCACTTTTTCATCAATCACCAAGGCGGGCAAGGTCATGACATTGTACTTCATGATTTCCATCATGTCCTCCTGTTTGATAACTTCGGCATTGAGACCCATTTCTTCCACCACTTTCAGCACCGTGGCGTGGAGCGATTTGCATTTGGAACATCCTGTTCCCAAAATTTTAATTGTCATTTTTTTGTGTGTTTAAGTTAAACTTGTTGATTATTGTTTGTATTTCGTAAAACAACGAACATTATTTCCAAAAAAAAGCGGTCACCCGCAACATTGTCTGTTTTTGCAGACGCATTGTCCAAAGAACTCACCAAAAAGAGCTTTGGCCTCCATCCAATTTTCCTTGTTGATACAATACTTCACCTTGGGTGGAATGATTTCACCTTGTATAAGACCAGCCTCTTTCAATTCAGAAAGGTGTTGTGAAGCTGTGGCCTTGGCAATCGGAAGTTGCTCATGGATTTCCCCGAAAAAACAAGTCTCTTGCTTGGCTAAAAAGTCTATGATGGCAACACGTGCTGGATTACCTAAAGCCTTGGCATATCGTGCCATACGAATCTGTATTTCGGTGTATTCTTGTTTTTCCATGCCTAAATTTCATTGGTTTGACGCGGCAAAAATACACATTTTTTGAATTGTTCGTAATTTTACGAATATTTTTTTTCATTATGGCGGTGGGGTGCTGGTTGGCGGCGAAGTGATTTTTCTTCTTGTATTAACTTGTTGTTTTTCAGCAATACTTACAAAAAGGTTTGTGTATTGAAAAAAGGATAAGTGGCTGAAATATAGAAATCTTGTGTATTTTTGCAGTGTATTTTGATTTTATGGAAATAGAGAAACTTAACATAGCATTGAAATCTGCCGACGCCATCATTGTCGGTGCCGGCGCGGGGCTATCGACATCGGCGGGCTTCACCTATTCCGGCGAACGTTTCGAGCAACACTTTGCCGACTTCATCGGGAAATATGGCTTCACCTATATGTACACAGCGGGGTTCCATCAGTTCCCGACCGAAGAGGAACATTGGGCCTATTGGAGTCGGCATATCTACTACAATCGCTATGTGCCTGCCCCGAAACCCGTTTACGACAACCTCTTGAAACTCGTGCAGGACAAGGACTATTTCGTCATCACCACCAACGTCGACCACCAATTCCAAAAGGCGGGCTTCGACAAACAAAGGCTGTTCTATACCCAAGGCGATTATGGGTTGTTCCAATGCTCAAAACCTTGTCACCAAAAGACCTACGACAATGAGGAAAGCATAAGGAAAATGATTGCGGCACAAAATGATATGAAAATCCCGACCGAATTGATTCCCCATTGTCCCGTCTGCGGCGATTCCATGAAGGTCAACCTGCGTTCCGACGACACCTTTGTGGAGGACGAGGGCTGGCACAAGGCCGCACAGCGTTACCTCGATTTCGTGAACGGTCACCAACATGGCAAAATCCTGTATTGGGACCTCGGCATCGGGAGCAACACCCCGACCATCATCAAACTGCCGTTCATGCAGATGACCTACAAAAACCCAGAGGCGATTTATGCCACCATCAACCTTGGCGAGGCGTTCACCGTGGAACAAATCAAAGACAGGTCGATTGTGATTGATGGGGATATTGGAGAAGTATTAGAGGAATTGTTGAAGTGTTGATTGTTTAATCGTTTAATTGTTGATGATGAATCGTTTGGACTATTTGATAGACTATCTTCTGAAGGAAGACCCTCAGTATTCCGAAATGCAGATTCCAGAGGATTTGCAAGGCAAGCGCGACCTGTTCCGTGCCTTGCGCAATGTGCGCTGGCCGAAACCTGTCAGCGAGGAATTTCTGCGTTTGCAGGACGAGGAGCTACAGGCCCAGTTGCAAGAGAAAGGCATTGTAGAACCATCTCAACTTTCCACTATCAACTTCCAACTTTCAACTACTCTAAACTCTAAACCCTCAACTCTAAACTATATCCTATGGCAAGGCGACATCACCCGCCTGAAAGTGGATGCCATCGTCAATGCGGCCAACAGCCAAATGTTAGGTTGCTTCCATCCTTTGCACAAGTGCATCGACAACGCCATCCATTCCGCAGCGGGCGTGCAACTGCGCGAGGAATGTTACCAACTGATGCACCAACAAGGTCACGAGGAACCTACTGGCCAGGCCAAAATCACGAAAGCCTACAATCTACCCTGCAAATATGTCATCCACACGGTGGGGCCGATTATCCCCAACGGCATCCCGACTGATTTTCAGAAGAATCAATTGACTTCTTGTTACCGTTCCATTATGGCCTGTGCCGACGAAAACAGCCTCGAAAGCATCGCTTTCTGCTGCATTTCCACGGGTGAGTTCCGTTTCCCGAACCGATTGGCCGCCGAAATCGCTGTGCGAACCGTCAAGGATTACTTGACCAAGCATCCCGATTGCAGTATCAAGCAAGTGGTTTTCAATGTGTTCAAGGATGTGGATAGGGAAATCTATCTACACTTGGTATCGTCCGCTTCATAACAGCGGCGTTCAAACCCAACTGAAATTCTCCCTCCCTGCTCCAATCTCGAAATGGCACTTGGCGATACCGAGGTCGAGGGCGGCGTAGCCGATGAATGAGAACTTCGCCTTGGCCTCCACGCGGTTGCCTTCATGCAGGATGAACTCAAACTTCTGCTGGTTGACGGCCGTGGGTGCTAACAAAGCGGCTTCCATGCCCTTGCGGAACCATTCAGGCATGGCACCTTCCACATGGCAGAAATGCTCAATGCCTTTTTTTTGCGGATGGGCGTTGCCTTGGTTGGCTCCATAGCCCAAAGCGATTACTGCCACCAAAGATTCACCGTCAAGCACTTGGTATTGGTCGGGTTGTTTCTTGTAGGACAAGCCCACCCAACAAGTGTTCAGGCCGAGGGTTTGTGCCAACAGCACTACTTTCTCGCCGTAGTAGCCGAGTTTCACGTCCTCGCCTTTCGGCCCTACAACGGCGATATAGTTGCCGACCCCTTTGAACCCGCCATATTTGGCCATGCCAGCGGCAAAGGCTTTTGGCTCGTTGGTGACCAACTGAAGGTGCAGTTGACCTTCCTTATTACATTCTTCAATCAAGGCCTGCAGCTGCGCGACCTTTTCCGATTCGATAGGTTTTTCCAAGTATTGCCGCACCGAGTGGCGGGCAACGATTGCTTCGTTTAGTGTCATAATGTATTTGTTTGTAGGCTGCAAATATAGGGCATTTTTTACGAAACAAAAAAACGATGGTTGATTTCTTTCAAAGTCTTTCGCGACAATGTGTTTCCACCCATCAATACCGTATCTTATAATACTCCAACAACGCCTTGAAATTATCCTGTGCCGTCAAGCAGGTGTCGCACAAATAGCCGTTGATTTTGCCCCAGTTTTGGATACCTCTGTAATAGAACAAACGCAAATCCTCTGTGATGATGAACGGCACTATGTTTGTTTGAAGGCATTGCCAAAACAACAATAGCCGCCCGACACGTCCGTTGCCATCCTGAAACGGATGGACGCGCTCAAAACGCACATGGAAGTCCAAAAGGTCATCAAATTTAATCTGCTTTTTGGCATTGTATTCGGCCAATAGCGACTTCATTTGACGATGGACTTCTTTGGGCTGGGCGGTTTCCTCTTCTCCAACGGCATTGGCCAAACGCTTGTAGTCGCCTACGGCAAACCACGATTTTTGGCTGTCGGAAGTGTTGGTTTTCAACAACAAATGCAATTGCTTGATGTGCGCCTCGGTAATCTTGTCGGTGGCATGGTCGATGACATAATCGACGCAGCGGAAATGGTTCACGGTTTCCAAAATGTCGTCGATGCGTGTGCTCTCCGTAGTGATGCCCAAGGTGTTGGTCTCGAAAATGTAGCGCGTCTGTTCTTTGGTCAATCGGCTTCCTTCAATATGGTTGGAATTGTAGGTCAGGTCGATTTGGGTGCGATGGTAGATGCCGCCTTTCAGCTTTGTTTCCTTCTGCTCGCGCAAAGCGGCAAGCAAAGGCGACACCTTGATTTTGCTGCGTTTGGGTATGATGGCCTCGGCGGGAATGTTCCATGTCTTTCCCGTGAGGAACGCGCCATCTATTTTCCCCGTAGCGCAATAGTTACGGGCGGTGCGCTCACTGATGCCGTGTTTTTCGGCAAACTGACTGACTGAAATGTATTTCATTTATCGGCAAGTTTTTCTTCAAAATCCGCCACAAAAATAGTGGTTTTTGCCGCTATCGGCAAGTTTTTGCTCAATTCTTCTGATTAATCAAGTCCAGCAGCGTCTGTTATTACGCTGGAAAAACTTAAAAACCTGCCTCTTCTGTTAGGCAAATCATGCAAAACAAACAGATGGTTACTGATTATTTGTAGCGGATTTTTCCTCTTCCAATGCTTCCTTGGCATGGGCCAAAGCCGCGTCGAAGTTGTCGTGGATGTTGCCCTTGCCGATGAGGAAGGAAATGCGGCATTTGTCTAACGATTTGCGGACGTTGGGCTGCACGCCCGAAAGGATGATTTTCTTGTTGTCGGTTTGGAGCGACTTGATGGCTTCCATGAAGTTGCGCTCTCCGGTTTCGTCCATGAAAGGCACATGCCTCATTCTGATAATCAATATCTTGGTGGAATCGGGACGGCCTTTCAGCACCTCACTAAAATGCTTCGCTGCGCCGAAGAAGAACGGCCCGCTGATTTCGTAAATCTCGATGCCTTTGGGGATGTCGTCGTAGTTTTCCATCGTATTGGTGTCCAAGTCGTTCTTCAAAATGGCCTCGCCATTGTCGGCCATGCGCTTCATGAACATCAACGATGCCAGCACAATGCCGACCTCGATGGCCACGGTCAAATCGACGAGCACGGTGAGGAAGAAGGTCACAAGCAGGATGATGATGTCGTAGGGCGAGCCGCGAAGGATGGAGGCGAAACTGCGCCATTCGCTCATGTTGTAGGCCACCACGATGAGGATGCCCGCGAGGCACGACATGGGAATCAGTTTGGCATAGTTTCCCAAACATAACATGATGAGCAACAAAGTGATAGCATGAACAATACCCGCAACGGGCGTGCGACCTCCGTTCTTGATGTTGGTGGCGGTGCGTGCAATGGCTCCCGTGGCCGGAATACCGCCAAACAAAGGCGTGATGATGTTGGCGATGCCCTGACCGATAAGCTCGGTGTTGCTGCGGTGGTGGCTACCGATCATACCGTCGGCAACGACCGCCGACAACAACGATTCGATAGAACCGAGCAAGGCGATGGTAATGGCCGGCTGCACATAGTTTCCTACATTCTCCCAATGCACCTCCGGGATGCTCAACGCGAGGCTGCCCTTGATTTCGCCGAACATGCTTTCGATGGTGGTCACGGGAATGTCGAAGATGGCCACCAAAGCCGAAACCAAGATGATGGCCACAAACGAACCAGGGATTTTGTTGGTCAACTTATTGAATGTCAAACTTATCACAATGGTTGCAACTGTGATGCCCAATGCCCAATAGTTGATGGTTCCGAGGCTGTCGAAATACACGCCCCATTTGTCGACAAACCCTGCCGGCACATTGGCGATTTCAAGTCCGAGGGCGTCTTTTATCTGGGTTGAGAAGATGGTCAGGGCAATACCACTGGTGAAGCCCACCACCAAAGGATGGGGAATGAAGCGCAACAGCGAACCCAATTTCAGCAACCCGAACATAATCATAAAAATGCCTGCCAGAATGGTCGAAATCATCAGGCCGTCAAGCCCGTATTGCGACACAACGCCCGCGATGATGATGACGAAAGCCCCCGTGGGACCGCCAATCTGCACACGGCTGCCGCCCAACAGCGAAATCAGGAATCCCGCAATGATGGCGGTGACGATACCCTTGTCGGGCGACACGCCCGAAGCCACCGCAAACGCAATGGCCAACGGCAACGCCACGATGCCCACGATGATGCCCGAAAACAGGTCTTTTGTGAATTGTTTCTTCGTGTATCCCTTTTTCAAAACACTGAAAAACTTGGGATAGAAAACGTCTTTAATATCGAATTTTGCCATTTGATGTGTCTTGGAAACGGCTGCAAAAGTATGAAGAATAATTGAACCTTACAAAAACAGTTTCAAGACTTTGCGACGGCTTGCTTCTGGAAATCCCCGAAACAGGGGATGGAAACCCTTGAAAATACCTACCAAAGGGGATTTCACAGGTTTCAGGGGCGCCGTACTTTTGCAGCAGATTTTTGTCATACATTTTAGAATGAGTTTTGAGTTAGTTTTAAAGTGCGGGCCGAAGCCACTTGTCCCGCACTATTTTTTTTTGCTTTCGCAAAAAAAACAAAAAAATCGAAAAAAAATCGAAAATATCGCTTGCGATATAAAAATAATGTGTACTTTTGCATCGTGAACGACATAAATTTGTGCGATGGAATACGAACAACTCAAATTGGACAACCAACTTTGCTTCAGGCTTTACACGGCGGCGCGCCTCACGACGGGGGCCTATCATCCCTATCTTGAACCGTTGGGCATCACCTATCCGCAATACCTTGTATTATTGGTGCTTTGGGAAAAAGACAGGCAACCCGTGAACGACATTGCACGCCGATTGATGTTGGAAACCAACACCGTCACCCCGCTTTTGCAACGCATGGAAAAAGCCGGGCTGATAGTGCGTACAAAAGGCCAAGAGGACTCGCGCCAGCGCATCGTTTCACTGACGAAAAAAGGCATCGAAATGCGTGAACAGGCCAAGCACATCCCCGAATGTCTTGCCACCGACATCATCCAAAAAACAGGAGAAGAGGAAGAATTCGCCAAGATGATTCCCTCCCTCGACAAACTCATTGAAGGACTGAAACAAACAAACAAATAAACAATTAATCAATCAACAAATCGAAGATTCAACGAAGTTAATTAAACATCAAAAATCATGGACAAACAAAAATCAATCAATGCGTTACAATTTTTCGTAACCAACCTTTCCAATCAGGCTTTCGGCCACAAACTGCAAGGCAAGGTCTTCGCCGACCAAGGCTTTGAGAAACTCGGTGCCAAATACATGGGCCACCACGACGAGGAAATGGGCTGGGTCGACAAGTTCATCGGTCGCCTCCTTGACCTCGGCGGCGAACTGAAACACGAAACGCGCCCCGAAGGAAAACTCTTCACCGATCCCTGCGAATACATCAAATGCGACCTTCAGGTTTCCGTTGACGGCATCGAACTCCTCCGCAAGTGCATGAACGACCTTTGCGAAGATGTCACCACTTTCGACATTATGAAAGAATATCTGAAAGACGAAGAGGAAGACATGTACTGGAGCGAGACCCAACTCGACCTCATCGAGAAGATTGGCTATCAGAATTGGCTCATCAAACAAATGTAAAAAACATGAACAAAAGTATCACCTGCGCAATTGTCGGCCTCATGATAATGATGACCGCCTGCGCACAAAACACGAACAAAATGGCTACGATTTATGACTTTAAGGCCCTGAACAACAAGGGCGAAGAGGTGGACATGGCGCAATATCGCGGCAAGGTCCTGATGATTGTCAACACCGCCTCGAAGTGCGGTTTCACTCCTCAATATGACGGCTTGGAAGCCCTTTACAAGAAGTATCAAGACCAAGGCTTTGTGATTCTCGGCTTCCCCTGCGACCAATTCAAGCACCAAGAGCCCGGCACCGACGAGGAAATCGCCGAGTTCTGCCGCCTCAACCACGGCGTGACCTTCCCGTTGATGAAGAAAATCGACGTGTTTGGCGAGAACGCCCACCCCATCTTCAAGTATCTGACCCAACAAGTGCCCGACGAAGAAGTCCACGGCTTGGCAGACAAAGCCACGATGAAACTCGTCGACAGCCTGAGCAAGTCCGAAGGCCGCAAAGACGGCGAAATCCGCTGGAATTTCACCAAGTTCCTCATCTCGAAAGACGGCAGCATCATCAAGCGTTTCCCGCCCGTAACGAAGCCAGAAGAGATGGAGGCTGAGATTGAGGCCATGCTGAAGTGAGATTTTCAATGGTCATGGTAATCAGAAATAAATCAAAGAATCAAACAACACTAAAACAGAACAAAAATGGAAGCAAAAGATCAAGTGCTGCAAGCCATGCGCGAAATTGGCGCACCCGTCAATGCGGGCAAAATCGCTGAAGTGACCGGCCTCGACCGCAAGGTGGTCGACAAGGCCTTCGATGCGCTGAAGAAAGAAGGCGCCATCGTGTCGCCCGTCCGCTGCAAGTGGGAACCGGCCAAATGATGTAGAAATCCAACACGAAAAAAATGGATCTCAGTGCCTATATGTCGGAGAGCATCCGCAACATCATGGCGACAGCCTACCTGAACGTGCTGGGCAATCCCCGCGAAGCGCGTTTTGTGGCACGGATGCAGCGCGTAATGGGCAAAACTGAACGGCGGCGCAAAGCGCTCCTCGAAAAAGAGGGACTCGTGGTGCCGCCGTTCCTCATTGCCAGCATCGCCACCACTTGCAACTTGCAGTGCAAAGGCTGCTATGCCCGCAAAAACGGCATTGCCGGCGACACACCCGCCAAAGCCACCCTATCGCCCGAACAATGGAGCGCCATTTTCAGCGAAGCCGCCGAATTGGGTGTCAGTTTCTGTCTCCTTGCCGGAGGCGAACCCCTCACACGGCGCGACTTGTTGGAAAGTGCCGCCAAAATCGAGGACATCATCTTCCCCATTTTTACCAATGGCACACTCATCGGGGCGCTCTACACCGACTTCTTCAAACGCCACCTCAACATGGTTCCCGTCATCAGCATTGAGGGCGAGTTGGCAGCCACCGACAACCGTCGCGGAAAGGGCGTTTTCCAGCGTGCGCTGCTCTCGATGGAAATGCTCCAAAAAGAAAAACTTTTCTTCGGCACCAGCATCACCGTCACCACGGAGAACTACCGCGAAGTGACCTCCGAGGAATTTCTCTCCCACCTTGTCTCGTTGGGTTGTAGGCTCGTGTTTTATGTGGAATACGTGCCTTTCGACGAAAGCACCGAGCATCTTGCCTTCCGCGATGAACATGTGGCCGCGATGGAACAAATTCTGGAAATGCGCCGCGAGCAGTTCAAGGAGATGATTTTCCTGAGTTTCCCCGGCGACGAGAAAGCCCTCGACGGCTGTATGGCTGCCGAACGAGGCTTCTTCCACATCGGTCCTGACGGCAGTGCCGAGCCATGCCCCTTTTCGCCCTTCAGCGACCGCAACGTGGCGCAAACGGGGCTCCGCGATGCCATAGCATCACCCCTTTTCAGCAAAATCCGCGATGCCCGCGCCCTCGGCTGGGAACACACCGGCGGCTGCACCCTCTATGAGCACCGCGACGAAGTGAAAAAGATGATAGCCCCAGTTTCCAATTGAGTACAACTAAAATTAGTTTAATCCACAACAAACTTGGCCGTTTTGCCAAAACCTTCACCTTTGACCTGCAAGAAATAAAGCCCCTTTCCCAATCCGGCAACGGAAATGGTTCCTCTTGATGAACCATCCATCGCCTTTTGGCCAAAAACATTGAAAATGGCATACTCCATCTCCTCACAAGGAAGGTTTTGCACATAGAGAACCTCGGAAACGGGATTGGGATAGACTTCAAGCGGCTGCTGGGCTGTGGGCTCTTGAACGGTCAAAGGTCCCATAGAGGGGATGATATTCAGGACAATCCCTTCCACCTTAGTCATACCGTAATAGAAATTCGGGTCGGGGATGTCGTACCAGTTGTCCAAAGTGCCACCGTAGCCGAAGTTGATATGGAACTTGCCATCCGTTTCGCGATAACCGTCGACCACAACGTTGTGCCCGACCGTTCCAGCGGGATTCTCGACTGCCAAATGTGCTGGATAACCGGCTTTCAGATTGGAAATCAAGGTGGCATACATCACCGAATCAGGCTCGCGAATCAGCACACAGTCCGCAAAGCCAAAGCGTTGGTAGGCCTCAAACGCTTGGTCCACATAGAAGGTGCCGGAGCTTTGCGAAGTATAGACCTGCTTGAGTGCCGTGCCGCAAGCAAAGACCAAGGCGGCGGCCAACTCGTCAGATAGTTCCTCGCCACGCTGGAAAGTGGCATCGATGGAATCCAGCATTTCATTCAACATCGGGAAAGACGGGAATTTCAAGGTCGCCCAATCGTCATCAATGACATAATTGCGACCCGCATAGTAATGGACATAGTCGTCATCGTCGGTAAAGCGGGTGTCTTGTGTCGTCCGCAGATAGTTGATAATCTGCCCCATAGCAACGGCAGGACATCCCGCAACACTGTAGGCATTGCCATTCACCGGGTCTCTTGGGCAAAGTTGGTTGTAAGGATAATCCTGCGTCCAATGCGTGTTGAGCAAACCTTCAGCACGAAGCATCGGAGTGGCTGCAATAGGAGCTTCCACGGTCTTAAGGAGAGGAGCTTGCGCCCAACCGTTCAAAGCGCAAAAAGCAATTAATAACAAGGAAAGGACTTTCGACATATCATTCAAATTTGATTAACGCTGCAAAACTATGGTTTTTTCATTTGCAAAGGTAATCCGAGTGCATATTGTCCACATTTTTGTCCATATTGGTTTTCGTTTCGGAACAAATAATACGCTAATTTTGCAACCGAATTAATATGGAAGAGTGATGAACATCAGATTAGAACAACCGCAAGACTGGCGTGAAGTGGAGAACCTGACACGCGAGGCATTTTGGAACGTCTATCGTCCCGGATGCTTGGAGCATTATGTGCTCAACCAATACAGGAAGAGCCCCGATTTCATCCCCGAACTCGACTTCGTGATGGAGGAAGAAGGCAAAATCATAGGCCACATCATGTTTTCGAAGGCCGAGTTGACGCTTGACGACGGTAGCCGAAAACCCTCGTGGACCTTCGGCCCCATCAGCATCCATCCCGACTACAAGCGCAAGGGCTACGGATTGAAGCTGTTGAATTATGCTTTGGACAAAGCGCGTGAATTGGGCATCGGCTTCCTTTGCATGGAAGGCAACATCGACTTCTACAAGCACGCAGGCTTCGGCCTCGCCAGCAAATTCAAGATCCATTATCACGACGAGCCACGCGATGCCGAAGTGCCTTACTTCCTTGCCCAAGAGCTCATCACAGGCTGGCTTCGGAAGGAAGGAATCACCGAAGCCACCTATTGCCCGCCAAAAGGCTATTTCGTGGCGGACGAACATCCGGAAGCATTTGAGGCATACGATGCCACCTTCCCGAAAAAAGAGAAACTCCGCCTGCCCGGACAGTTAGGATATGAGGGATAGCTGGCATTCATCTTGTTCGCCGCCGACAGGAAAAACATTCCGGCAGCCTTGTTTGTCACGGTGTTTGCCGTGTGCCATTTGGTTTTTGCCGTTGCTAATCATATACACTAAAAAACAAAACCATGGAAAAAGGACACGACAGAGATAGCGATGTGCAGATCACCGAACTCTTGCGCACGTCGCAGAGCTGGGATGGGGCCGAGATGCCCGACTACCCTATTGGGCGGCCCGAATTGGTGGCCATCCGTTACGAGTTCCCTCCCGGAAAGAAATTGGGCTGGCACCACCACGACGTGATGAACTACGGCGTGGTGCAGCAAGGCGAGCTCACCATCATCACCCTCGACGGGAAAGAAAAGACCGTTCACGAAGGCGAGGCGGTCGTGGAGATGGTAGGCACCATCCATCACGGCGAGAACCGAGGCAACGTCACCGTAGTTCTTGACATGTTCTACCTTTCCCAAAAAAGGCAACCCCTTTCAGTACCACACCCTGAAATCCCAATGGAATAGATGAAAACACTTGAAAAAATCCTTACCTCGTTCATCGCCATCGGCGCAGTGGCTGGTGCGGTAATGATGTGGCTTGACCCCACAGGCATGAGGCGACGAACCGCTGTTGGAAATGCTGCTAACCAAAATGCCTTGAGTTGAGGATTTTTTAATACCTTTGCGGCATGAAAACCGATAGACAAATCGCTGCGGCGGCTGCCGCGTTTGCCGAGAGATGGCAAGGAAGAGGATATGAACGCGGCGAGTCGCAATTGTTTTGGACGGACTTGCTTTCGAATGTCTATGGCGTGGAAAACCTGCCTGATTTCATTCGCTATGAGGAACGAGTGAACAGTATGGTGGATTCCACCAACTTCATCGATGGGCACATCCCCTCGACGAGGGTGCTCATCGAGCAGAAATCCATCGACAAGGACTTGCGCGCCCCCATTCCGCAAAGCGAGGGCGGCAAACTCACGCCGTTCCAGCAAGGCAAGAAATATGTGGCCAACCTGCCGCTGTCACAACATCCGAAGTGGATTGTGACCTGCAACTTCAAGGAATTTCTGGTTTACGACATGGAACAGCCCAACGGCGAGCCTGAGCAAATCTTCCTGAAAGACTTGGGCAAGGAATATTACCGCTTGCAGTTCCTCGTCGATGCCAAGAGCGAACACATCACCAAGGAGATGCGGGTCTCGATGAAGGCCGGCGAGATTGTCGGCAAGGTTTACGATGCCTTGCTGGAGCAATATGACGACACCTCGGCTGAGGCTTTGCGATGGCTGAATATCCTTTGCGTGCGCATCGTGTTCTGCCTATATGCCGAGGATGCAGGCGTGTTCAGGCACGACCAATTCCATGATTTCCTCAACGGCTATAATGCCGAGGACCTGAGTGATGCCTTGTTGAAGCTGTTCAAGGTGCTCAACACCCCTTTGGAAAAGCGCAGCAAGTATCTGAAGGACGACTTGAAGGCTTTCCCCTATACCAACGGCGGATTGTTTGAGGAAGAGATTGAGATTCCGCAATTCACGGAAGAACTGAAACAAACCTTGCTCCAAAACGCCAGCCTCGATTTCGATTGGAGCGAGATTTCGCCCACCATCTTTGGGGCCGTGTTTGAAAGCACTTTGAATCCCGAAACACGTCGCAACGGTGGAATGCACTACACGAGCATCGAGAACATCCACAAGGTGATTGACCCGCTGTTTTTGAACGACTTGCGCCGCGAGTTGGATGAGATTCTTGAAGAAAAAGTGGAGAAAACCCGCTTGCGCCACCTCGACGAATATCAGGACAAATTGGCTTCGCTCACCTTCCTCGACCCCGCTTGCGGCAGCGGCAACTTCCTGACCGAAACCTACCTGAGCCTGCGCCGATTGGAGAATGAAATATTTCGCGAAAAGTATCATGGCCAGATGATGATGGGCGAGTTCTTGAACCCCATCAAAGTGAGCATCAACCAGTTCTATGGCATAGAAATCAACGACTTCGCCGTCACCGTGGCCACCACCGCCCTATGGATTTCGGAGGCCCAAATGCTCGCCGAAACCGAGCGCATCATCCAGCACGACATCGACTTCCTGCCGCTGAAAAGCTATGCCAATATCAAGGAAGGCAATGCTTTGAGGCTTCCTTGGGATGAATGGGAATCGGAAAAGAAAGTGCCGACCATTTTCGCCAAACAAACTGTAGCCTACACCGACTTGTCCAAGATTGCACCAACAATGGCAAGCGAACCCTTGTATTACAACAATTTGGAGATACATACGGAATCGGTTCAAGTCCTTCCCAAAAAGAAACCAACAACCTATCATGTACGATTTGACTACGTTATGGGCAATCCGCCGTTTGTGGGGGCAAGGCTTATGTCTGAATCACAAAAGAACGATGTACTGTCGGTTTTTGGCAATATGAAGAACGTTGGAAACCTCGACTATGTGAGTTGTTGGTACAAGAAGGCTGCCGCCCTTTTGCAAGGCACGAACACTCACGCCGCATTGGTATCAACCAACTCCATCACCCAAGGCGAACAAGTCGCAATCCTTTGGAAAGCATTGGCCAAAATGGGAATAAGAATTGATTTCGCCTACCGTACTTTCCGTTGGGACAGCGAAGCAGAAATCAAGGCACATGTGCATTGTGTCATAGTTGGCTTCAGTTGCTCAGAAAGCGTAAAAGAAAAGACGATTTATCTCAATGATTCCCAATCGATTGCAGCAAGCAATATCAATGGCTATCTGATTGACTCGCCGGATGTCTTTGTGGAAAGCAGAAAGGTTCCGTTGTCGCAAGTTCCAGAAATGCTGTTTGGTAGTATGCCTAATGACGGAGGGAATTTCATTTTAAGCGAAGAGGAAGTTGCGGTGATGAAATCCAAATATCCAGAAAGCGAAAAGTTTATCAAGAAGTTTTTGGGGGCGGAAGAGTTCATCAACAACAAGAAACGCTATTGTTTGTGGCTCGTTAATGCAAGCCCGGCAGAGATGAGAAAAATTCCTCCGATTATGGAGAGAGTTGCGAATGTGCAGAAATTAAGAAGTGAGAGCAAACGTGCAGCAACCCAAAAACTGGCAACCACTCCAACGCTTTTTGGTGAAATACGTCAGCCTGTAAGCGGAACATATCTTTTGGTTCCAAGTACATCATCCGAAAAGAGAAGATATGTTCCTTTTGGCTTTCTTGATTGCAATGTGATTTCCAGCAACGCAAATCTGATTGTTCCCAACGCCTCATTATATCATTTTGGAATCCTCACCAGCAATGTCCACATGGCATGGATGCGAGTGGTTTGCGGAAGACTGAAGAGCGATTACCGTTACAGTGCGTCTATCGTGTACAACAACTTCCCTTGGCCTACTCCCACGGAAGCACAGAAAGCCAAAATAGAACAAACCGCTCAAGCCATCCTTGACGCTCGCAACAAATTCCCAGATTGCAGTCTTGCCGACCTTTACGATGAGGCTGCCATGCCACCCGACCTGCGCAAAGCTCATCAAGAAAACGACCGCACTGTCATGGCTGCGTATGGTTTCAACATCAAGATGAGTGAAAGCGAGTGTGTAGCAGAACTATTCAAAATGTATCAAAAAATGGTGTAACTTTCAAATTAATTGTTGACGAAAACATTAAATCAAAACATAACAACCTATGAAGAAGACTTTTGTAACCGCATTGGTGGCTGTAATTCTAATCGGCTGCTCTACGCCCCAACAACAGGAACAAAACAACGAAACCATGAATAAGGAAAACAAAGAATTAACCGCCTTCGATGTGCAGAAAGAGTTCGAGAAGAACGGCTTCAACTGGTTCACGGAGAACCTCATCGTTTGCAGTGGCGACACCACCGTGAGCAACGCCATGACCATCGGCTGGGGCGGCATCGGCAACTACTTGGGCCACAACCGCCCGGCAGTGACCGTTTATGTGGCTCCCGGACGCTACACTTGGGAGTTCATGGAGAAATATCCGCGCTTCACCATCATGCAGTTCGACGACCCAAAAGTGTGGCAATACATGGGCAAATACAGCGGTCGCGACGGCGACAAGGCCGCAGCCCTTGGCCTGCATGTGGCTTATACTGAGCATGGTACGCCCTACTATGAGGAAGCCAACTTGGTCATCGAGTGCGAAACCATGTCGGCATGGCACCAAACCGAGCAAGACTTCCGCAACGACACCCCCAAGAAGTGGTATGACGGCTTCGAGGCGGGCATCCACACGGTATATGTGGGCGAGGTCATCGGGGCTTGGAAGCGGTAGGAATGTCGGCTTTCTAAACTTTTTTCATTCAGTAGAGAAAACTCTGACTCCTTTTTCCGTACCTTTGCACCCGATGTTTGAACATCTCAGAAAATACGCAAAATTATTGATTCCCATTCTGTTGGGATTGTTTTTCGTGACTTTCGTCATTGATGATTACGCCGACGAGCCACGAAAAACGAAAGGCGTTGTCGCGGAATGTTTTGCGGAAATGGAAGCCGACGAATCGGAATATGAGGAAGATGATATTGCCGAAGAAGCAAGTTTTAGCCCGTATTCATTGATTCCCAATGGTATAGCGTATGTTTTCCTCGGTACGATGCAACTTTCCTCGTCCAAACAATCGGCTGAACAATTCAAGGGATTGGTACGCCGCTATGCGCCGCGACCGATTCCGACTTATTATCAACCTTTCAATAATGGCATGGACCTTTTTCAGGTTTGTGCCATTTTTCATTCTGAAAATCAAATACTTAAACTATGGACTTTACAAGCATTTTAATTGCCATCCTGACCTTGACGGCGGGCATAGGCGTGTTTCTCGTGGCCTGCCAGATGATGAGTACCCACCTCGAAGCCGTGTCGTCGAAGCGGCTGAAACAACTTTTTTCCAAGACGGGCCGAAACAAGTGGCTCGGCGTGGGCATCGGCACGGTGGGCACTGCCGCCATCCAAAGCAGCGGCGCCGTCACGGTGATGGTCATCGGCTTCGTCAATGTGGGCATCTTGTCGCTGGCGCAGGCGGCCACCATCATTTATGGTGCCAACATCGGCACCACGGTCACGGCGCAATTGGTGGCCTTGGGAATGTTTGGCACCAACAGCATCTCCACTACCGTCATTTTTGCGGCTTTTGCGGGCATTGGCGCGTTTATGACCTTGTTCAGCAAACGCAACACAACCAAGCAGATAGGCGGCATCCTGACAGGATTCGGAATGTTGTTCGTCGGCCTTTCGATGATGGCGGACGCTATGGACGAATTTGCCGCGTTGGAGTCCGTCAGGCAATTCTTGGCCAACATCAACAATGCCGTGCTGTTGGTTTTGGTCGGCGCGGTGCTGACGGCCATCATCCAGTCTTCGTCGGTGATGACTTCCATCGCCATAACGATGGTCGTTTCGGGTTTGGTCACCCTCGACCAAGGCATCTACCTGACGATGGGCAGCAACATCGGCTCGTGCGTCGTGGCCATCATCGCAGGCGTAACGAGTGGCACAGCTGCCAAACGCACCGCAACCATACACTTGATTTTCAACGTAATGGGTGTTGTAATCTTTATGCTGATAGGTTTCTTGCTGCGCTCGGCGACAGGCGGCAATTGGAGTTTCGGTCAGGTGTTCAATCGGATGTTTCCCGCCGCGCCACAACTGCAATTGGCTATGTTCCACACGGTGTTCAATGTTTGCACTATGTTAGTTGCGATGCCTTTGACCAATGCCTTGGTGAACTTGGCTTGCCGCATTGTGAAAGAGGTTCCCAAGGAGAAAACCGACGAGCCGCATTTGCGCTTCCTTGATGAGCAGATGCTGCGCACGCCCGTGGTCGCCATCCGCCAATTGAAGGCCGAAATCGAGAATATGGCCGAACTTGCCTTGCAGAATTTCCAAAGGTCGATTCATATTGTCACCACATTGGATTACAGCGAGATAGAGATTTTTAGAAAGACGGAAAACTTGCTGAATTACCTGAACAAGGAGTTGGTGAACTACACGGTGAAACTCTCTGGAAAGCGGCTCAACAGCTTCGACCAACGCTATCTTTCTTCGACCATCCGGACGGTGAGCGACCTCGAGCGCATCGGCGACTACGCAGAAAACATAGTCGAATATGCCGACGCACTCAAGGAGCAGAACGCCTCTTTCTCGGCGGACGCCATCGCTGAAATCCTGAAGATGGAGCAACTGATTCTCGGTTTGTACAAGGAAACCATGCAGGCCTATCACAAACTTGACCTCGAAGCCCTCAACCGTGCCAATCAGATTGAGGATGAGATAGATGACTATACCGACCTTATGGAGAAGAACCACATCGAGCGGCTTGTGCGCGGGGTGTGTACACCTTCGGTCGGGGCGGAATACCTCTCGTTGGCGCAAAATGCAGAGCGTGTGGCCGACCACATCACCAACGTCGGCAAAACGATTCGCGATTTGGTGTGATGAGCCAATTTGCGACACTTTTCCTATTTTTGCAACCTAAAGCAACCAAACCTGCCATGAACACAAACTTACCCGTACATCAAGAAGGGAACAAATTCCGTCAGGAACTTTGCGTTCCGTGTTATCAAACTGACCGCCAAGGCTTGCTGAAACCGTCCGGCTTTATGGACATGGCGCAGGAAATCGCCTATTGGGCGGCTGAAGCATTGGGCTTCGGATACGACAGCCTCCATATCCACCACACGGCTTGGGTGATGGCGCGACTCCACATCCAATTCCTGCAGCCTGTCCGTTGGCGCGACAGCGTGACGCTCTTCACTTGGCACAAAGGCTCCAGCGGCCTTCTTTTCCTCCGTGATTTCTTGATGTGTGATGCAACAGGCGCAACATCCATTGCTGCGACCAGTTCATGGGTGGTCATCGACGAGCGCAGCCGCCGAATGGTCAAGCCAGAAGACTTGCTGAAACTCGTGCAAGTGGAACAAGTCGAACACGCCATTAGTGAGCCTGCCCCGAAAATCGCCCTTCCCAAAGAGATGGAACTGGCTGGCGAACACACTGTGTTGAGTACCGAAATCGACATTAACGGCCACACCAACAACGCTTGCTATGTGGTATGGGCCATCAGCAGCCTGCCCTCAGAAGAGGCATTGCGCCTCGTGAAAGACCTCTATATCAACTTCATCAAGGAAACCACTGAAGGCGAGTGCGTGCAACTATATAGGCACTTCAGCGACAACATTTGGCATGTGGAAGGCCGACTTGGCGGGAAGGCTTGCTTTTCTGTAAAACTATGTTATTGAGGATTTTATGGAATTATTAGAGGATTAGAACAAAAAACACTCATAAACCTCAGAACTCCTCCTCGCCCTGCTGCTCCTCGCCTCCGCCTCCTTCATCACCGCCGCCTTCTTCTCCACCACCCGGACGATTGCGCTTCATGCTCTGTTGGTTGATGCGGTAGTTGAAATTAATGGAAAACGAGCGGCGGTTCCATGTGCTGGTGTTGTATTGCCAGAAGCCGTCGCCCCACGACTCGCCACCCCAGCTGCGCGAGTTGAACAGGTCGCGCACGTTGAAGGTGATGGTGCCGTTGCCATGAAAAACTTCCTTGCTCACCGCGAGGTCCATCCACCAGTTGCCCTTGCGCATACCGAGCGGCTCCTTGTGCGGACCCATCACATGCGCCGTCAGTTGGAAATCAAACCAATTCTTGATTTTGAACTTCGACACGGCACGCCCAAACAGCATCCACGACTCAGTAGGATATTCCTTGCCATTAATGGTACCGTTGGAATAGGAACGGAAGAAATTCACGTTGCCGTTCAGGTTCCACCACTTGGTCATTTGGCCTTGCGCCACCAACTCCACGCCGAAGTCGTCGGCCTTGCCGAAGTTGACGGGCATACTGTAGAACACGCTGTCGGCCATGTAAGTATAACTGCGTATCGTGTTGTTACCGTGACGGTAATAGGCCGTGAAGTTGAAACTCGCCTTGTCCCAGAAGTGGATGTAACCGAGTTCGTAGCTGTCCATATAAGTCGGCTTCAGGGCGGGGTTGCCCATGCGGATATTGCGGTTGTCGTTGTAGGAGCGGAACGGGCTCATCTGCCAGAAACCCGGGCGTCGGATGCGGCGCGTGTAGCTCACTTGGAACTGGTTGTTTTCGTTCACCGAATAGTTCAGGTGCGCACTCGGGAAAAAGTCGATGTAAGGCTTGCCGCCGTTGATGGAGTCGGTGCCGTCGTGGGCATAGCCTTTCAGGTTCGTGAAGATATTCGTCATTTCGGCACGCACGCCCACCTGTCCCGACCAGCGACCCCAGTCGTTGCCGAGACTGGTATAAAGTGCCGCCACTTGTTCCTTGTATTCGTAGTCGTAGCAGTAGTCGGGCAAAGGACGATACACGCCAAGGCTGTCTCTTTCAGTCACTTCCGATAGGCTGTTGATGTTGCGGTTGGTGTATTTTCCGCCGATTTCCCACTGCGCCTTGGTCGCGAAAGGATGCACATAGTCCAAGCTGGCCTGCAAGTTGCGCATACGCTGGTCGTTGCCCGTCTTTTGGTAGACTTCCTTTATTAATTGCTGCATTTCCTGATTGGGATAGACCTTCTCCGTGATGTCGGAATGGGCATCCTCCGAATTGGTGAAAAAGCGCACGTTGGCTTTCAGGCTGCGGCCTTCGCGCTCAAATTTCTTGTCGTAGTCCATCGTCACCTCATACATGGGCGTGATTTCCTCGTAATCTTCGGCACGCTCGTCGTAGGTCGAAGTGCCCAATTGCGGATATTCGTCATAATATTTCACCACGGGATGGGTTTCCAGCCGGCCATTGCGATAGACGAAAGCCGCGCTAATGATGTCACGGTCAGTGATATAGTAGTCGGCACCCACGCGCACATTGTGCCCTTTGCGGCGCATACGGCGCTCGGTGGTTTGGTCGGTGAGTTGGGTAAAAATCGTATCGCCTTCGATGATGTCGCTGTAGCGTTTGGTCAGGTTCACGCCGCCGCCGATGTTCGATCGGTTGTTGAAGCCGTAACTCGCAAAGAGGTTCCAGCGTTTCAGGCGGTAGTTGGCCGTGAGGCTCGCGCCGTACATCCACGGATAGCCGCCACGGATGTTGACCGCGCCGTTGAAGCCTTGGCGTTTGTCCTTTTTCAATATGATATTAATGATGCCCGCCGAGCCTTCAGCATCATAACGCACTGAAGGATTGGTGATTACCTCGATACGCTCAATCATGTCGCCTTGCAGGGTACGAAGCGCGTCCTGAGTGCTCATGCCCGAAAGCCCCGACTCTTTTCCATCGATGAGGATGCGCACGCCGTCATCGCCGCGCAGACTGACATTGCCCTCCACATCCACCGACACGGCGGGAATGTTCTCCAACACTTCGATGGCGTTGCCGGCAGTGTTGCTCACGTCCTTGCCCACGTTGAAGACGCGCTTGTCGAGGGTCATTTCGTAGGTGCTTTGTTCGGCCACCACATCCACCTCACCGAGCATTTGATGGTCGGGCGAGAGGTTGATTTTGCCCACATCGAATGGGTTTTTCGAGCCGTCGAGGGTGACATTCTTATACACTGGAACGAAGCCCATATATTGAATTTCAAGCACATAACGACCTTTCTCCAACTGCATGGAGAAGTTGCCCGTAGGCTCGGTGATGCAGCCCGCAATGAAGGTGGTGTCGGGCAAGGTGCAGGCACGCACCGTGGCATATTCCATCGGCAGACCCGTCGCTTTGTCGAACACACGGCCTTTTACGGTAATGGAAGCGAAGGAATAGTGAAAACAGCATACAAGTGTCAGTAATAGAAGGAGTTGTTTTTTCATTGAATGGAATTTTTGCTCGTTAAAAGGGTGCAAAAATAGTCATTTTTGGCACAAGCACCCGATTTCTTCGCCAAATCGGATTATTTTTCAAATCCCATGCCCAAAAACATGTTATAATCAGCCATAAGTCGGAAAAAATTTGAGTTATGGCTGATTATAGCGGTTTTCTATGAAAACAAGTCGTCAAGAGTGACCTCGTTTTGGAAGGTGCTGGCATATTTCCCTTTGGCCAATCCAAACGAAGACACGAGCGTCAGTTGGATAGAATAACTTGGAGATGCCAACGATTCCCTAAAATTCTTCAGTCGCGTCCTCAGTTTCAGGTCCTCGTCCTTGTCCAAAGCATACGGAGCCTCGCAAAACTTCATCTCGCAAAGGTTGACCGTCTTGTCTTTGCGGTAAATGACCAAATCGATTTGAGAGCCCAGTTCATCATCGTTCCCTGGCTTCATCCAAGCAAATTCCTCGGTCAAAATCCCGCTGATGCCCAACTTGGCCTTGATTTGGGTGACATGCTGCAAGGCCAACATCTCAAACGACAAGCCCGCCCAAGTGTAAAACGCCTGCGTGCCTTGAATCGACGACCAATAATGCGCCTTTTTTGCCTTGTCGTCTGCCAAGAAATGAAAGTAAAACAAAGTGAAGAAATCAAGCAACTGATAGCGTTTGCGCCGTGCATCGACTCCAATCAGGTCGTATTTCCTGATGAAGCCGCAAATTTCAAGGTTTTTGAGGATTTTCGAGAGCGAACCTCCAGAGGTAATCCCCGAATCCTTAAGGATTTGTTCGCGCGTCAAGCCGTTCCTGTTCTTGCTCATACAGGTGACAATCTTCACGTAATCCTCTGAATTTCTGAACAATGACGCATACAAATTCCCAAACTCATCCGCAAAAGCAGCGTCTTTATTGAAAAGCAGGGCATCCACATTTTGGCTCAAACTCTTCGACGCATCGAACATGCTCAGATAGAAAGGGATGCCGCCAAAAATCATATAAGCCTCGGCCACCTCGTAGCGCGACAAATTCATCCCCACGCTTTGCAGCATTTCCTCCGACTCGCTCAAGTTGAAAGGCCGCAGCAAGAGGCGTTTCGTAATCCGGTTGTGCAAGCCGCCGTGGTTGTTGATGAGTTTGTCCATAATCCACGACGACACGGAGCCGCATACGATGAGCATGATGTCATTCCGCATCGAGGCCCAGCCGTTCCAGAAATGTTCGAGGGCTGCGATGAAGCCCGAGCGGGGCGTGTCCATCCACGGCAGTTCATCCAAAAGGATGACTTTTCGGCCTTCGCCAAGCGACAGGAGATAACGAATCAAAAGGTCGAAAGCGTCAATCCAATCCTTGGGCTTGTCGGCAATGCCTTTGTCGTATAATTGCAAGGTTTTGAAGAAGTTCTTCAATTGTTTTGCTGTCTTCTCGTTGGCCAATCCCGCCACGGAAAACACCAATTCTTTCTCGAAAAGTTGTTTCACCAAGAAGGTTTTGCCCACCCTTCGGCGACCATAAACCGCTACAAATTCAGCCTTGTTGGAATGGTAAAGCCGCTCCAACTCTTGGATTTCCGCCTTTCTCCCAATGATGTTCTCTTTCATGGTTTGTCGTTTTTATGCGGCAAAAATACAAGAAAACATGTTATAATCAGCCATAAGTCGGAAAAATTTTGAGTTATGGCTGATTATAGAGGCCTTTTTATTGTTATGCATTACCAAAAACGGCATGAAAAAAGCCGACATTGCTGCCTTTGAAAAATCAGAAAACTTTGAAAAGTGTAGTTTTTAACCCCAAATTTCTATTGAAAAGTGTAGTTTTTTGGCTTGGTTTTATATTGAAAAGTGTATATTTGCAGCCTGAAAAGTTATTGAAAAGTGTATATTGGCTATGTTGTACAGGAAAATCAGCAAGGAAATCGAGGCGCATTTGGCTTCGCCGTCCGACAAGATTTTGGTTTTGGAAGGCGCACGACAAATCGGCAAGTCTTTCATCATCAGAGAGATAGGAAACAGATCGTACAAAAACTTCGTGGAAGTCAATTTTGCGGAGGATGATGAAGGGCCTCAACATTTCAAGAACATCCATTCCACCGAGGCGTTTTACTTCACCTTGAGCATGGTGGCGGGCAACCAACTCGGCAATTTTGAAGACACATTAATCTTTCTCGACGAAATCCAGACCTATCCGCAATACCTGACTATGCTGAAATTTTTCCGTCAGGAACGCCGCTACCGCTTCATCGCCAGCGGCAGTTTGTTGGGCATTGCCTTGCGCTCAACAACTTCCATTCCAGTTGGCAGTATCATCAGAAAGCAAATGTACCAACTTGATTTCGAGGAGTTTTTGATGGCCAACAATTTCAATTCGGAAGCCATTGACGGATTGAGGGAAAAATTCAAGAATAAGGAAAGCCTTTCTGAAGAACAACACCAACATTTGCTTGGGCTGTTTCGCCGCTATCTGCTCATTGGCGGTATGCCCGATGCCGTCAATGTCTATTTGGAAACGCATAATATTGTAAAAGTCAGGGAAATACAAGATTCCATAAAGACACTCTATGGCGACGACGCTTCCAAATACGAGCAAGACAGCCAAAAGCATTTGCTGATTAGGCGGATTTATGACATGATTCCGTCGCAGATGGAAAACAAGAAGAAACGGATTGTGGCCAAGGACATCCGCGACAAGGCTGGCGACCGTTTTGTGCAGTATCAGGAGGAGTTTGAATACCTTATCTCATCGGGGATTGCGCTCGATGTCCATGCGGTTTCCAATCCGCGTTTCCCGTTGAGCGAGAGCGTACACAAGAACCTGCTGAAACTTTACTTGAACGATGTCGGAATGTTGACGGCGCAATTGTACCGCAACAACCTTCGCCCCGTCCTCGAAGACGAAAGAAGTGTGAACCTCGGCGCAGTGTATGAAAGTGCCGTCGCACAGCAGTTGAAAGCCAACGGTCACCGGCTGTTTTATTACGACAACCGCAAGAAAGGCGAAGTGGATTTCCTCATCGACGACTACTCGAACACGAGCATCCTGCCTATTGAGGTGAAATCGGGGAAAGATTATTCCATTCACAGTGCCTTGAACAACCTGCTTTCCACGCCTGACTATCATGTGAAATCTGCCATTGTGCTCTCCAACGACCGAGAAGTTCGGCAAGAAAGCCAAGTGACTTATATGCCAGTCTATTATGCCCTGTTTTTGGATGCCCAAGGGGAATCGGGGACAGTGGAATTTTAATCACATCGGATCCACATCAATCTGCACCAAAACGGCCTTATACTCGGAATTCTGCTGAAACAAATGAATCTGTTCAGCAATCAGCTCCTTCACTTTTTGGGCATTATATTCTCGACGGAACTTCACCATCATCTGCTTGATATACAAGTTTTTGACCCTCGAAACAACAGGATATTCCGGGCCAAGCAAATCTTGTTTGAAGATGGGGCGCAACATTGAGGCCAACTCCGCTGCGGCGGGATTGAGTTTTTGGTAGTCCTTGTGTTTCAGGCGGATAAGGATGAGCCGATAAAAAGGCGGATAGCCAAACTGCTGACGGATGACCATCTGTTTTTCGTAAAGCCCACGGAAATCGTTGCGAAGCACATCTTGCAATACGGGATGCGCCGGCTCGTAGGTTTGGATGATGACCTTGCCCTGCTTGCCTTTGCGCCCTGCCCTACCCGCCACCTGCGCCATCAGTTGGAAACTGCGCTCGTGGGCGCGAAAATCGGGGAAAGAGAGCATGTTGTCGGCATTGAGGATGCCCACCACCTTCACCGAGTCGAAATCCAAGCCCTTGGTGACCATCTGCGTGCCCACGAGGATGTTGGTTTCATGGTCTTGGAAGGATTCCAAAATGCTTTGATAATCATTTCTTGAGCGTGTCGTGTCCAAGTCGAGGCGGGCGACCTTGGCTTCGGGCATGACGAGGCTCAAATCCTCCTCAATCTTCTCAGTGCCAAAGCCGTGCATCCGGATATTAGTGCTATGGCAAACGGGACATTCGGTCGGGACGGAGGCCGTGTAGCCGCAATAATGGCACCGCAACACGTTCTGGCTCTTGTGGTAAATCAGGCTCACATCGCAATTGATGCACTGCGGCACATGATGGCACTCGTCGCACTCCAAGCGCAGCGAAAAACCGCGCCGGTTTTGGAACAAGATGGTCTGGTTGTGCTCGTCCAAGGTCTCTTTCATCGCGTCCAATAACGTGCTGCCAAAGTCGGCCTTCATGGTTTTGCGCCGACGCTCCACGCGCATGTCGCTGAGGATGATTTCGGGCATTTGCACGCCACCGAAACGCTCCGTGATTTCCACGAGATGATAACGACCATTCAAGGCGTTGTAATAGCTCTCGTAAGATGGTGTGGCCGAGCCAAGTACGATATTCGCCTTGTGCATGGCTGCAAGCACAATGGCGGCATCGCGGGCATTGTAGCGCGGCGCAGGGTCGATTTGCTTGAAACTACTGTCGTGTTCCTCGTCAACGATGATAAGCCCGATGTCGGAATAAGGCAAAAAGATGGCCGAGCGCGAACCGATAATGATTTGATGCTTCGATGATTGGGTTTGACCAAAGTCGCGCACTTGTTCCCAAACCTCCACCCTTTCATTGGTGCCGTATTTTGAATGATAAACACCTAATCTGTCGCCAAAATATTCCTTCAAGCGATTGATAATTTGTGCGGTAAGGGCGATTTCTGGCAAGAGATACAATACCTGTTTCCCCTTGTCAATTGCCTCCTTGATGAGCTTGATATAGATTTCCGTCTTGCCGCTCGAAGTCACGCCGTGGAGCAAAACCGGTTTGTTTTCGCCAAATCCTGTATGAATCCCTTCGTATGCTTTCTGTTGTGCCTCAGTAAGTTGTATCGAATCAACAGAAGTTTGTTCCTTGAATTCCTTCAATCGGCTGACCTTACGCTCATACACCTCGAAAATGCCCTTTTCGGCCATGTTTTTCAGAATCGTGGAGTTGGCGTTGGCCTTTTGCAGCAAAGCCTTGGCCATGATGTCGTTGTCGGCATCGCCGCCGAGGGAAATGAAAGAAAGCAAAACCTCAAGTTGCTTATAGGCTTTTTTGGTCAAATTATCCATTAATTCATGGACTTTCGCCTCGTCGCGATAATCTGCCGAAAGCCGCACAAAACGCTCATACTTAGCCTTATACTTCTCGTTCAATTCCTCCTCCATCACCAAAATGCCCTTTTCCATCATCGTGTGAACCAGCGGCATCACCTTCTTGAAACCGATGATTTTGCTCACCTCGCTGATGGCGATTTTCGGCTTGATTTGCAGGGCTTCCACTATCATGTACTCGAAATCGTTAAGCGTCACGGAATCAAGGACATAATCGGGTGATAGGGCGACAGTGGTTTCGCTGCTGAGCTTCAGGGCGGAAGGTAGCGCGGCTTGCATCACTTCGCCGAGATGACACATATAATAAGTCTTCACCCAGTCCCAAAACTTCAATTGTTTTTCGTTCACAACAGGCTGGTCGTCAAGCAAATCCATGAGGAATTTGACTTCAACTGAGGGCACCGTTTCTGAAAGCCCGACAATCAGTCCCGACATGATTTTGGTCTTGCCGAACTGCACCACCGCCCTTTGGCCCACGCGCACTTGGTCATTCAAGGCAAACGGTACACGATAGGTGAAAGTGCCCGGCACCGGTATCGGCAACAGGATTTCAGCAAACAAAGTCAAACGTTCAGAAGTCATGGGATTATTATCTTTTTCACGCAGAAATCGCAGAATCCGCAGAACCTACCGGCTGCTGTCTTTTCGCCGCCTTGCGCTTCACAAAATTCAGCGTATTCTGCATGTGATTAATAATACATTTCTTTGTGTGAAACTTAATGTGAATTCACCGTGGCATAACCAATCAACTCGTCATAACCTTTGACGATATTGTAAAAATAGAAATACAACTTGTAGACATTATCGGTTTCCCAATGGTTGCCTTCTGTCAGGTCTGTCCCCACCTTATGCGATTCGCGGTCAACGTTGGTAATCATAAAGTTATAGTAGCCTTGCTTGAGCATCATCGAGCATGTGTAGCCGTGAAGCCTATAGTCGTAAGTCATTTTGTTACTCTCGTCGAATCGCCAATCGTTGAGTGCGCCCATGAGATAAATGTCTTCATGAGTCAGCGGAGCCTCGCTTTTATAGAAGAAGTTCACCAAGCAATAGTCGGCCTCGGTGGAATTGTCAAGATTCTCATCCTCAACATAAATGAATTTTTCGCCGTTGATGTCTTCGTAAGTGGAATAGGCCTTCTTCGCCCGCGACTCACATGTGGCAATGTCAATTACGTAGGAATCGTCCGTCCGGCGGATATGGGCCAAATTCTCCGACTGGAAATAGAAATTACTGGTATTGAAACGCCGGTATTGATTCGTACCCTCGAAAACGGTTTGGGGATGGTGTTCGTAAGTCAGGTGATCGGGATAGATGTAAGTGGCCTGCAAACCCTCAGCGGCATTGTCCCATCGGCCATTCTGACGGATGGTCAAGTGGCTGAACTGCTGCGTGTTGTTCATAATGTAGGTGTTCATGTTGACCATCACATTGAGTTGCTGGTGTGTGTCGGTCAGCGCGAGGTCGTCGGGATAGCGCGGCACACTCACCCCAAGATGCACTTTCTCGTCAACCACCATGAAACGACGGGTGAAATAGAGGTCGTTAAGGTCGTCGCCGTAAACGATGAGGAGGTAATTGCCCGAAACGAGCGGCATCATATCCTCCTTCGGGAACTTGAGCCGATAGTTGACATAATCAATTAATGTGTTGCGCGAGAAAGCATAGTCGTCCAAGCGGTCGGAATCGAAGCCCGAAGCATACTGCATCCGTTGGAGGTCGGTCGGTTGCCAATCGTAACTGCAATGGATGAAGGTGTAGTTGAGGATTTCTCCTTGGCCGTCGATGAGGTCAAACGTGAGGGTGAGCCGCTCGGTCATGTCCTCCAATGGAATGATGGGGTCGTTGAATTGGTTGTCGTCGGCAAAGAGCAAAACGGTTTGCACCTCGGGTTTGTAGTTGAGGTTGCCACAAGGCAGGTTGAAGTCTTGCGCGAAAAGGCCTGATGCCGCGCAAAATGCCAGTATTAATAAGATGTATTTCCTCATGGTGAAAAGTAATTTTCGGCAAAAGTAACAAAAAAAGCCGTTTTTCAACGGCTTTTTGTTAGAGATTCTCAACGATGCGCTTTTGCACCTCCTTGAATTCCTCTTCGCTCATCTTGACATGTTCCTTCTTGAAGTCCATGTCGCCTTCTTGCGTGATGGGGATGAGGTGTATGTGCGCATGAGGCACTTCCAATCCAATGACGGCCACGCCAATGCGTTTGCAAGGCACTGCCTTTTCGATGGCCTTGGCCACTTTCTTGGCAAAGACCATCATTGCCCCGATTTCGTCGTCAGTGAGGTTGAAGATATAGTCATCCTCGCGTTTGGGAATCACCAAAGTGTGGCCTTTTTGCACGGGATTGATGTCCATGAAAGCGAAGAAACGCTCGTCTTCGGCAATCTTGTAGCAGGGGATTTCCCCTTTCACGATTCTTGAAAAAATGGTAGCCATAATATTAGGATTTATCGGGTTATTTCCAAAACTTCAAAATGAACCTTTCCGGCAGGCACCATGATTTCGGCAACTTCGCCCACCTGCTTGCCGAGCAAGCCTTTGCCTATGGGCGAGTTGATGGAAATCTTGCTTTCCTTGAAATTGGCTTCCTTTTCGGGAACGATGGCGTAGGTCATCGTCATGCCCGACTTGGTATTCTTGATTTTCACGGTCGAATAGAGCAACACCTTTGAGGTGTCCATCTTCGACTCGTCGAGGATGCGGGCGTTGAAAATCAGGTCTTGCAACTCGGCAATCTTGGCTTCGAGCAGACCTTGGGCTTCCTTGGCGGCATCATATTCGGCGTTTTCCGAAAGGTCGCCTTTGTCGCGGGCTTCCTGAATGGCTTGGACGATGCGCGGACGCTCACGAAGGATGAGGTCGTCCAGTTCGTCTTTCAGCTTCTGCAACCCCTCTGGGGTAAAGTATTTGATTTCTGACATAGTAAGATTATTTGTTTTGTTTCAAAGCAAGTTGCAAAAAAGAGACCCTTACCGAAATAAGGGTCTTCTTTTGGTTTGCGACTGCAAAAATACGAATTATTTCTTTATCTGAACCAGATTTAGAAAATAATTCTTGCGCCAACGCTATGGGTTCCGTTGAAGACATAGGTGTCTCTGAAGGAATAATCCACAGCCAACTTCAGGCCGTCTTCCTTCTTGGACAGCGGCACCTTGATTGACACACCGGCACTGAGGCCACGGTTGATGTTCATGCAGTCATTGTCGTCAATGAAACCTTCCTTGAAGCCTTTCTTCGACAACACACCTCTCTCAAAGGTGTAGCCCGCACGAACCAGGAACATTTCCCTCCAACCATACTCCAAGCCAAGGGTGTATTGGTCGTTGGTGAAGGAGTTGGAGCAGAAGTTACCAGCCAAGGTGATTCTGTTTGTTTCGGCAAACAGGAAGTCATAGGCGGCAGCAATGCTCAACTGGGTGGGCAATTCGAAGTCATCGACGCGCTGCACCATTGTGAACTGTTGGTTGTCAGTCTGGTTCATGAACACCTTCAAGGAGATACCGTCGCCGGAGAACTTCATGGTGGGTCCAATGTTCTTCAAAGTGATACCAAAGTGGATGTTGTCGAATGGGCCAGTGACATACTGGATACCTGCGTCGATGGCGACACCGATACCGCTCATATCCTTAATCGACTCGCTGATGATCTTCAGGTTGAAGCCGCCGCTGATACTGTTGGAGAACGCCTTGGCAAACGCAACGTTGATGTTCATCAAGTTGGGTTTGTAGGTGCCGAGGGTACCCGGATCAGGGTTTTGGGGAGTGGTAATCGGAATCGCGCCGATGCCAAATGTCATTAAAGAAACGCCCAACACACTCGATTCGCCCACGCGAGCCAAAAAGCCGAATGAGGAAACACGGGTGTCGTTGCCCACGCCAGCCAGCCAAGTGGTGTGCGTGAAATTCACGTCCAACCTATTGCAACTGGAGATGCCAGCCACATTGCCGAACATGGCATCAAGACCATGCACGAACGACATGCCCGCATTGCCCCAGCCGGAGGAGGCGGCCCAAGGATTGATCAACAACTCTGAAGCACCGGCTTGGCCTGAACGGTCTTTGTTTCCTGCAAATGCTTGAGGAGCACTTAATCCCATAAGGATTACGAAACTCAATACGATATATCTAAATGATTTCTTCATGATGATAAATTATTTACGGTTAGCAATTACATTGTTTAGAATGTGTTCAGGTCAACTTGGCGCATGGCTCCGAAGAACTTGATGACGCGCTCGCCGCCGCTGGTCAAATCCTTGATGTGAATCAGGTAGAAACCGCTGGCCACAGGCGTGTTGGCAAAGTTGGTCAAATCCCATTCAATGCTCGGGTCTTCGTTGTCCTTACGGAACTGGCGCACCTTCGTGCCACTCATCGTGAAGATGGAAACCACGCACTTGGTAGGCAGATTGGTAATCTTCACCTTGTTGGTCAAGGCATTGCCCTCGTAGGAGTCGTAAGCATAGTAAGGATTGGGCACCACAGTGATGAGGTTGAGGTCTTCTTCGGTCTTCTCCGGGTCGTTCTCAATCGGATCCCAACCATCAATCGTGAAGGAATACTTCGGGTTGAGGTTGTTGATCATCAGGCTCTCATTGGGTGTCTGCAAAGGATAACCATAACCACGGGCGTAAGGCTTGGCCAGACGGATGCGGATACGGCAATCGTTGTCCTTAGGCAGCCAGTCGGCACCTTCAATACCCATCGGCATACCAATCCACATAGCCAGTTTGTAGAAGTGGGTGGTCGTGTTGTTACGGCCATTGGCAGTAGGCAGGTTTTGTGCGGTCGACAAAGTATTGTAGAGCAAACGGCCACCATCGTAACCGTAGTTCTTCACATGCTTCCACGGAGCGTCGTCGTTCATCGGGAGGGAGTCCATACGCCAGATGTAAACGAAGTGCTTGCCGCCAAACACAGGATCGGCGTCAGCGCCACGGTAAAGGGCGGGGTCATCCATTTGCTTATAGCCTGAGTTGTCGTCAACAGTGGTCTTCATCAACTTGGCAGGATTGAAGAGCATGTCGCGTCCGTTGAGGTCGGCGAGGTAGGAGTCTTCACCGAAAGCAACATTCAGACGGGCACCTGTTTCAACATCAATCACATAGCCCGGGAACCAGCTCATGCCCTGAGGAGCGATGAAGTTCGGGTCGTCCTCGTTGGCGCTGGCATATTGCGTATTGCTTGACTCGGCCCACAAATCGAACGGGATGTCTTGGTTGGCGTCACCCTTAATCATATAAGGATTGCCCTTCTTGTCGACGGAGGCGTGCTTACGCAAGAAGAAGCGCTCGGCACCGTTTTCGGCAAGACGCTTGTCGGCACACATCTCAATGACCGGGCAGCGGGTCCACTTGCTGGAGTCGGAAGTGAACACGATGTCGATGCTGGGCGTATGATAGAAAGCGCTATCCAAACGCGAGTTGGAACTAAACATCGGGCCAGGATTCATGGCATCACCTTGCTTCCAGATGGTGGTCAGCAGGGCAGGCGACCATGTGCGGTTGGCTGTCTTCTCAAAGTCCTCAGTCGGGTCCCAAGGCTGGCTGTCGCCCTTACCCGTCTTGTTCGATGACATGGAGTAGTCGTTGTTGGCGGCTTTATCCATATCGACATACGTTCCTGAACGAATCCAGTTCAAATAGGAACCGGGCACATCCAAGTCGCGGATACCATCCAACCAGGGTTTGCTGGGATCTTGGAACTCGATGGACGAAGTGATAAAACCGTTCTTGGGTGCAACAACAGTAGCGTAGTCGTGCCACGTGTTGCCTTGACCGTCATCATAGTAGAACTGACCTATCTTGATACGACCGATGTCGTAGGTTTGGGTCACATTGATGGAGATACCACGATCGATGAACATTTGCTCATTGTCGTAAATCGTGGTGGTATCGCTCTTGACAGGATTCACGCCTGCCACTTCCGGTTCATCCAAATCCATCAGATACCAGTGGTTCACAAGACGCTTGGCCGAGTCGCCAAACACTTCATTGTCGTTGGTGATGTGTTGCGTGTATTGCTCAGTCATATCGCCAAACCAAAGTTCATATCTATGCGACTTCACATTCAGCGGGTCAATGATTTTCACGTCGATAGGACCATAACCAGCCACGTAATCCGGATGGTAGGAAATCGGGTAGTTGGGGTTGCCGAACTTGTTCAGCGGGAACAGGCAGGTGTCGTACCACGCCATAGGCTTCATCATGATGGAGTCGATGGTTTCTTTGGTGAGTTCAAGTTCGTTGGAACCATTACCCACACCAACAAGACGCTTGATAGCAGGCTTGTCGCCGTAAGCGGCTCTCAGCTTGGTACCATTAACAGTCTTGTGAGGCATGGCGGTATAGACTTGGATGTTCTTTCTGCCTTCGAGGTAAGGCTTCTTTTGGCCTTGCAGACCCAAAGCGTCCTCTTGGTTGTAGGTCAAGTAGTTGTTGTAGGCATAGGCAACGGCCATGAAGTAATATTGCTTGTGGTTGACGAGATTCGGGTTGTCGCCTTGGGCGAACTTGTCCTCAGTGATAACGAAACTGTGGACGATACCGGCATCGCCGCCATTCACTTTCAGCACAGGCACATTGGCTTGCAGAGCTTCGTCAAACTCATAGTTGAGGAGGCGGCCCACATTGTTGCGCACGTCGCATTGGAACACGAGGCGAGCCTTGTCGGTGTTGCTGAGTTCGTCAGCACCCACTTCGGCATTGGCCAACTGATACACCTTATAGCCTTCGAAGCGATAATACCTATCATAGAACACTTCAACGGGATCTTCAGTCTCGTGAGGGATAATCACGGTGTCGCCGTGAGGAGTGATGTACGGGATAGAATCCTTTTCGATTTGGGTATCGACTCTCGAATTCGGAATCTCAGGATCCATTTCGATGTAGCCTTCCTTATAGTTGTTGGAAAGTTCTGTATTCGACAGATAGAAAATAAGTTGTTGGTCGAGTTCGCGGATGGTCATGTCGGGAGCGCTGGGGCCGTCGATAACCTTGAAGCAGTTGTCGAACAAGGCTTGGCACTTGTCGTCGACCACGCGGAGCAATTCAACCGAAGCCCAAGCACCACCAGAAGTGGCTCTTGCCCACGGCACACCGAAGGTGATGTAGTTGACAGCACCGGGTTCCAAGGTGAAGGGGCCTGCCGACTGCATGAAACGACGGTCGTTAGGAGCGTTTTGGCACTGTTCCTCTGACCAGTAAAGACCATCAGCGTTGTAGCCACCCATAGGCGGGGTGCCACCAGTACCCCAGTTCCACGGGTCGGAATCGCCGGGGAACATGAAGTCGCACTCAGGGCCAACCACATCACTGCCCGTGAAGGCGTTGCCGCCGTAGCGCATCTTGGCGCCGTTCTTCCAAATACCACGGAGGTAGTTGTAATATTGGGGAGCGGTGTTCGGGTCGCCATTGTCGGCATTACTGTTGTTGTGATACACGAAACGGCGCATACCGAAACGTTCATCGTCGATGATACCGTTGCCGAAGTTCACACCGTTGATGCTTTCGTCAACCACTTGCAAGGCAGTGGTCGAGTCGTTGACAAAGATAGAGTCGCCCGTAACGGGGTCGATGTGATCAAAAATCTGTTCGAAGGTGAACTTGGGGTTGTCGATTCCATCGGGGTCCATGTAGGGGCCTTGGAAGAAGTCGATACCAATCGCCGGAGGCTGGGCACCGTAGGCTTCGGGTTCACCGCTACCGTCAACAGCAGAACCGTTGTAACCATAACCCAAACCACGACGGACGTCGCAACCTACATAGTCGTCCCAGCCGTAACCGAGGTCAACGTCGGTCCAGGGCGAGAAGTAAGTGCCAGTCAAGGTATAGGTTGAACGGTTGATGATTTCGTAGCTATAGAAGGTCATGTTGTTGATTTCGTCATTCGTGGCGAAGGCGAAAGCCTGGGCGCGAACTTCGATACCGATGGCCTGACCACCTGACTCAGTGTGCGTAGCACCTTTATCATTGAAAATCCACCACAGGGTTTGGTCGCCTTTCAGCACTTGGTCGGCAAGGATAGAGCCGTGCATAGTGCCGTCCTTTTCCTCTTCCATTGTCGGAATCTTGGTGTGGCAGAGTTCGTTGTTGACATCATAATAAGGATAGTCACCATTTTCGGGGTGATACTCATAGTCGCCGTCCGCATCATAGAAGGGAGCGAGGTAGTTGGCAATGCCTTCGGGGTCGTTTTCCGGATCCGGGTGAGCGGGCCAGTTCTTGATGATGGAGGGGATTACGCTAGGATCGACATGACCGCTGGCGTCCACGTTGGAGAGGAACTCGTCCACTTCGGCGCGGGTAATCTTGAAGATCTTGTCCCATCTGGCGCAAGTTTCGGGAGTGATGGAGGCTCTGCCGTCGACGGTAAGCGGGCCGGTGAAATAGTCGTTACCGACTTGGCGGAAACGCAAGGCGGCGCACTTCAACTGGTTGTTGACGTCGACACCGGCAATCCACAAGGAGCCAGCAAACAAGGAGGTAGCGGAACCGTTGGCAGGGATATAGTACTTTGAACCAGTACCAGCGGGAAGATCCCACCACATATCACCGCCTGAATTGATACGCGTTTTGACATTGTTGATGTCAAGCCATTCGAAAGACGCGGAAGGCGTACAGCCGGCTGCAGTCACGGCACGCTGGCCATTGTTGCTCTGGCCTTTGTACATCTCAGCCTTTCCGGGAATCACAGCGCTTGTGATGAGCAGCGCCACAAACAAAATTCTAAATATATTCTTCATAATACTTGTAATTTATCGTTATGAATTTTCTCGCGTTTAGAAGTTGAAGCTCAAACCGATTCTGAATTGGCGAGGCATCGAGTAGTTGCCGCCGCTATTGACATACAAGGAGTACATTTGAGCAAAGGCCTGCGGGTCAATCTGGCTGTTGATTTCGCGCTGCCATTCGGGAGCCGAAAGATAACCGTCGTCGTCGGGGTTACCAGTGGCGTTATACACATTGGTAACGTTCTTCGAGTTGAGCAGGTTCAGTATTTGCAGGTAAACGTTCACGTAAGCATCGCGACCCTTCGATTCGCCTTCCTTCTTGCCACCAATGGTGAAGTTGAAGTCCTTGTCGACGCGGAGGTCGAAACGGAACGAGGCGGGGATACGCGAACCGTTGTAAGTGCCTTGCAGCAGGTTGTTGCCGCCCGAGATGGGTGACGAAACCGTACGAGAAGCGGTGAATGGGGTGCCCGAACCACCATTGACTTGCAGAGCGAAACCAGTGTTCGAGAGAATCTGGATGTCTTTGCCGTCCTTGCGATGGATGACGGGGCCGTCATAGTCCTTACCGATGCTGAAACGATAGTCGAGGGTCAGGTTGAAGCCGTGACGACGGTCGGCATTGGTCGGGAAGGTTGACCTCAAATTAGGCACACCAGCAGCAATCAAGGCTGAAGCGGTGGAGGTTGAAGAACCGGTCATGTCAGCGAACTGCAAAGTGTAGCTGGCACGGATACGGGCGTTCTTCGTACGACGCATGTCGTAACTGGCGGTCAAGCCCTTGACAGTACCAAAGTCGAGGTTGCTGTAGGAGTTGTATGACTTCGGGAAAGCACCATTGAAACGGTACATCTGAATCATGTTACGCAATTCGTGGTAGTAACCCGTGATGGTCATTGACGAAGTGTTGGTCACCTTCTGAGTGAAACCGAGTTCATACTCAATGGTCTGGGCGGGTCTCAAGTCAGGGTTGGCAATATCGTCTCCGATGTCATTAAAGCGGAGGTAGTACAGCGGGCTGCAGTAGAAGTCACTGGTAGGACGCTGGGTCAGCACGTCATAGTGGGCGAAGAACAAGGCTTCGTCGGAAATCGGGAAGGAGAAGGAGATACGGGGCATGACGCTCCAAGCGGGATCGTAGTCCTTGAACGACTTGATGTCGACCTTACGGTTCTCCATCTTAATATATTCACCCTTCACCCAAGGCGAAACACCAGTACCCATGTCGAGGACATTCGGGTCGCTGATTTCGGCACCGACTTCGTTGTACCAAACATTGCCTTTACGATAACCGACAATCGAGGTGATTTCCTCAAGTTTGTTGACATAGAGGGCGTAGTCGTCACCGATGTTGTCAGGAATGTCGTATGAAGTCAGGCTGCTCATTTCGCCAGCGGGGATGTTGCCGTTTCTGAGGTCGCCCACGAGATAGTGGTCATAAAGGATGTAAGGATCCTTCAGCACGCTCTGGTTGGCATCGAAGCGGTCGACACGCACACCGATGTTGAAAATTAGGTCTTTGAAGGCGAACTTGTCTTGAATGTAACCGGCCATGTAGATAGGCTGTTGGGCACCAATCGGGCGGGTCAACACATTGTCGGCATCCGTCTTGTTGAAGAAGTCGGTGAGCGAAGGACGCTCGGTGAGGCTGTACTTGGTGTGGCCGTCGTAGGAGTAGCCATAGTAATACACCGAGAAGTTGCCGTTACGGGTCAACTCGTCGGCACCGAACATGCTCATGTCGAGGCCGCCTTCCACCTTCACGTTCTCATGGAGATTGCCGGCAGCATCATAATAACTGATGGTGTTGTTGTCGAAGTTGTAGGTATCGATGAGGATCCATTCTGTTCCGTTGACCGGCAGACCCATAGCCTGACGCAGGCGGGCATCGAATGTGTATTGCATATCGGCGTCATACAGTCTGTTGTACATCACTGTATCGGCAAAGCCGTCGTAGCTGATGGCATACGGATGGGCCATGTCAAGTTCGTTGATGTGGTAGTTGACGTAGTCGCGCATCAAGGTCCAGTAGTTGTAGTTGTACGAATTGTTGTTGTACAACATACGCGAGTTGTTCTGCTGCTCATACTGGAAGCCCAACTTGATGTCGTGAGAGTTGTCGCCACGACCGAGGGTCAACGAACCGTTGATGTTGACGGCAATCTGGTCATTGATGATCTTGTCGTATGAAGTCTGCACGGTGCCGGGCACTGCATACAAACCGTACACATAACTCGGGGCCAAACCGTTAACCAAGCCGTTGTTCAGGATGATGTTCGACAAGTTGTTGTAGTAACCGAATGCACCATAATCCTTATAAAGATCAAAGTAATTCTTGGCATAGATGGCCAATTTGGGATTGAAGTTGGCATTGATTTCCTCAAACTCAACATTGGTGTCGAAGTAGTTTTGCAGGACGTACACATTGCTGAGGGTCTTGTATTGGCCGTTCACCATCACTGAGTCGATGGTGCCCTGTTCGAAGCGGAAGTCAGGTTGTCTGGTGGTCTTGAACTTGCCAAGATAACCGTAGGCGAACACATTGTTCCAGAGGTCGGGGTCGCCCGTCTCAGATGTGTAGCGCGAAATGTCGGCCTGAATGCTATAGTACACATTGGAAATCAACGAAGAACTCTCGGCATCGGAGGGGAAACGTTGCGTGAAGCGGATGTAGCCACGATAGGTGCCGCTCTTTGCCAAATAGTTCTTTTCCGTATTGAAGTAATACTGACGTCTGTTGTAGGCATAGTGACCGCCCGATCTGT
The DNA here is from genome assembly GCA_902770835.1 of uncultured Bacteroidia bacterium. Lineage (GTDB taxonomy): Bacteria > Bacteroidota > Bacteroidia > Bacteroidales > F082 > Limimorpha. The sequence goes on along the minus strand of CACXUM010000001.1, from coordinate 26,931 downwards.
AGAACGAACCGCCAATGGTCAAGTTGGTGGTCGAACCAGTGCGGACGTCAATCTTACCCGTAACGTTGATGTTCTGGTTGGTCGTGTTGTTGAGGAAACGGGTATGGAAGAGGTTGTCCTTGTGGGTGTAAGCGGCAGATTGGTTCGTACCGGTGCTGCCACCCAGTCCTGAAAGGGTCAGAGGATTGTTGGTGATGTAGTCCATCCAATCGTCTTTGGCACGATAGTAACCCACTGCGGAAGAGCTTCCATACTGTCTGCGGTTGTAGTCGAAAGCGAGGAAGAAACCGAGGAGGGCTTCCTGGTCGTTTTTCTTGCTCTTGATGAGCGGTCCTTGCAAGCTACCGCCGAGACGTCCGTGGCCGTAACCATCCACCGAATACTCGGCTTCGATACCGCCACCCCAAGTACGGCTGGGGCCTTTGGTGGTCATGTTGATGATACCGCCCATGGCGTCACCATACATGGCAGGCGTACCACCCAAGATGACGTCGACTTGGTCGATGGCACCTTGAGGCACACTGGAACTACCGATAACCTTCACACCGTCAATGTAATAGACGGCTCCTTCACGCGAACCACGAATGGAGCCGACCTCACCGTCTTGTGAGAACACGCCACCGACGCTGGCGGCAACGCCTTCTGCCGAACGCACCGGCAACTTGGCGATTTCCTCTGAGGTGATGGAGGCACCTTGTGTCGTGTTGTCCTTCGAAATCAAAGGAACTTCGTAATCGACGACCGTGACCTCATTCAGGTTGATTGCGCCACTGGCCATCTTAATGTCGTAGAAGGTGATTCTGTTGGCCGGAATGACGATGTTGTTCACAACATAGGCACTGTAGCCAATGCAACTTGCCTTCAGGGTGTAGGTTCCCGGAGGGATCGGGTTGATGTCATAATTACCGTCAAAGTCAGAGGATGCTCCTCCCACCTGCGTTCCGCCCTTTTCTACAATGACGTTTGCAAATGGTACCGGTTCTCCAGTGTCATCGGTAATCTTGCCTTTGAGTCTTCCTTGCGCTTGAGCCATGGTCATCGTGCAGGTGGCCAGGATAACGGCAAGGGTCATTAGTAAATTTTTAAACATACCTTGTAATTTTATGTAATACTACTTTGTTTAGTGCATTAAAAGTCGTCAAAATTACAACCTTCTTGGAAAGTACGCAAGAAAAAAATTCATTTTCGGCGTTTTTTTCTTCCAAAAAAACTTGAAATCCAATACAACATTTTGATATATAATCATTTATGGCAAAACGGTTTTTTACACTTTTTTTCGTTTTTTTTCGGTTTCCGTCAAAAATCAGGTCAAAAAATTGAAATTTTTGGATTGAATCAGGAGAAAACAAGATTGAATCAGGAGAAAAACGGATTGCTCCGTTGTCTCCGACGCATCCTTTCGGCGTGTCGTTTGTCTTTTTTGATCATTTGTTTGGTCTTTTTTGCCTGATGCTTGTAGTGTGCCGACTTGGCCTGCTCATACTGCTTCTTCGAGCGTTTTTCCATTCTTTCCATCTGCCTTTCGGCCTTCCGCATGGCCCGCGACGACTGCGACGAGGCGCACGAACCGAACAGCAAAACGAGCACCATCAGGCACGAAATCAAGGTCATTTTCTTCTTCATGGCTTTAGATTTTGCGGGCAAATGTAACATTTTTCTCGCAAAAACATACGATTTCGCGAAAAAAAGAGTTTATTCAGCATTATGAAACGCGCGACTCTACACCTATTAATATTAATATGCGCCGCCACCCTACTAAACGGCTGCCAAAAGTACCCTGAGAATCCCAACAGACCGATTCTGCCCTACCCCATCACGATTTACCCGAACCAGATGCAATATCAGCAACTTCACACCATTGGCGGTTGGGAATACATCACTTCCGAGATGGAAAGCACGAGCCGAGGCATCATCGTGTTTCGCAGACCCGATGCCGACAACATCGAGGACGCTTTTGCCGCCTACGACCGTATGCCGCCCAACTATCCCGATGCCTGCACCGACAACCAAGGCAACACCACGCGCATGGTGGTGGATTTTCCCTTTGTCGTAGACCGCTGCAACAACGCCTACTACAGCATCCTAAACGGACAAATTATCATCAGTACCGATATGGACATGGCACCCAACTTCCCCACCGACGGCGTTCCAGTCTATCCCCTCATCCAATACCACACCCAATTCGATGGAAACAAATTGGTGATTTACAACTGATTGGAATTGCTTTCCATGATGCGGCTCTGCCGCTCGATGGAAGCCTGATGGATGGCCTCGAACACCTCATTAATTAATTGTGGCGACAAGCCCAAATCGTTGCCTGTGGCGATATGATCGGCGAGGATTTTCTTCCAGCGGTCCATCTGTACGACGGTCACATTGTTGCGTTTCTTGTATTCCCCAATCTGCGCACTGACTTCCATGCGTCGGGCCAGCAGTTGCAGCAACTCCGCGTCGATGTCGTCGATTTCGCCGCGAAGGTTGGCCAAGTCGCGCTCCACGTTGCATGAATTTTTGGCGCGGAAGATCAAGTTGGAGAGCAAATCCTTCAATTCGTCGGGAGTGATTTGTTGTTTGGCATCGGTCAAAGCCTCATCGGGATTGATGTGACATTCTATCATCAGGCCGTCCGTGGCAAGGTCGAGGGCCTTTTGTGCTGTGGGTAACAACAATTCGCGATTGCCACAGATGTGGCTCACGTCAGTGATGAGCGGCACATTCAGTCGTTGCGTCAGTTCGATGGGAATTTCCCACATCGGGAAGTTACGATACGGCGACTCCTTATAATAAGAGAAGCCGCGATGGATGGCCGCCAACTGCTTCACGCCCGCCTTTTGGAAACGCTCAAAAGCGCCGATCCAAAGGTTCAAGTCGGGCGAAATGGGGTTTTTGATGAACACGGGAACATCCACACCTTTCAAGGCGTCGGCCAACTGCTGCACCGAGAACGGATTGACGACTGTCCGCGCCCCAATCCATAGCGCATCGACATCGTATTTCAGGGCCAACTCGATATGTTCCGGAGTGGCAACTTCGGTGGCTGTGGGCAAGCCCGTTTCTTTTTTCGCTTCGCGGAGCCACACCAAGCCTTCCTCTCCCCTGCCCTCGAAAGCGTCGGGGCGGGTGCGGGGTTTCCAGATGCCTCCACGCAGCATTTTCACCTCGGGGATTTTGGCCAAGGCTTGAGCGGTGGCCATTATCTGGTTTTCGCTTTCTATGCTGCAGGGGCCAGCGAGGATGAGAGGAGTATCGCTGGAGGTGAAGGCTAGGGTTGCGCTGGATGGGGATGCAGGGGTTAAAACCACCTGCTTAATATCCTTCGTCCCTACGGGACTACCGAAGCCATTCTTCTCCAAAACGCGGAATGATGCCGCATTGGATTCATGTACCTTCGCCACAATTCTATCCACCGACAATTCACGAAATGCAGTTTTACAAATTTGTGAAACGGCTTCCGTTGCAATGCCTTTCGACCAGTACTCGGTGAGCAACATATAGCCGATTTCGCCCTCGTTAGGGTTCTCTGCATTGCGTTCAACCGAAATGCTCCCGATGATTTTTCCATCCACAACAATGGCACGAAAGATTCCATTTTTCCCTTCGTTCAACTGAACCATATTGAGCCACCAATCGGCATCGGCATTAGTATATGGATTTGGCAAACGAGCAGACAGATAGGTTCTATCTACGGCATTGCACAAAGCAATTAATTCGGCTTTGTCGTCATTGGTCCAGAGTCTCAGTATTATATTCATTTTCAACCTTTTTAACCAGTGTTGCTAAGTCCCGTAGGGACGACGGACAATAGGCAGGCGGTGGAATGCAATGGAACCCCTGCCGACAAACGAAACCACCATTCCCATAAACCCCGTAGGGGTGACAGGATTCTGCCAAATCAGTCACAAAACGCATAATGTTCATCATATTCAATCCCATAACCATCCAAAAGCCCTTTGTATTCTTCACGATAGGTCCTTGTTTTGTGGTGTTCAGCCTGCGTAAATATATATTTCGTCGTCCGCTCCATCAATGATGGACTAACGCTGAATGCCCCATACCCTTCCTGCCATTGGAAAAACTCATAATACTCATCCACAGTTTTCAACCATTTACTGCTTTTTGCCTTAATGTTGCGCACAAAATCCGACAACGCAACTGTTTTTGGTAATGTCGTCAAAATATGGATATGGTCGGCTACACCACCAATCGCAAATGGAATCCCGCCTTCATCATGGATAATGCCTCCAATATATTGGAACACACGCTCCAAATCCTCATCACGAATGACTATACCCGCGCTTTTCGTGTGGAAAACAATGTGGGTGTTTATCTGTGTGTATGTGTTGGCCATTGTTTGTTGGTTTTGTCGTTGTTTTTCGTTGGCAGGGATTTCGCTGCGCTTCATCACCCGCAAAAAAAACAATCTTTCCATTCAATTATCAAGATGTTGCAACCGAAACACCTCCTTTTGTTGCTCAATTTCTTTGCGCAACTCTTCTTCCGAAGGCATATACAGCATATATTTCGCCTGAAATAAATGGTCATTGTCATGAAGGACAGAATATTTGGCAATGTCAGCATCTGTGTCTGAACTTAACACTATTCCAATGGTCGGGTTGTCGCTTTCTCCTTTCATTTGCTCGTCGAACATCCTGACATACATGTCCATCTGCCCAACATCCTGATGCGAAATAGTGTCCGTCTTCAAATCAAAGAGAACGAAACACTTCAGAATATAATTGTAGAAAACCAAATCGATATAATAGTTTCGCTTCTCCGTCCTTACCAATTTCTGGCGGGCAACAAAACTGAAACCTTTGCCCAATTCAAGCAAGAACTGTTGCAAATTGCTGATGATGGCCGACTCCAATTCGGTCTCGACAAATGAACTATTCAGTGAAAGCCCAAGAAACTCCGCAACAACGGGATTTTTGACAAACTCCAACTTGTCGTTTTGAAAAGACTTGGTTTTCTGCTTCATTTCATCTTCAACCGCCTGCTTATCCTGCGATTTCAACAATCTGAAATAATATTGCGAAGCAATGTTACGGTCGAGGGTACGCGTACTCCACATTTGACTTGCCGCTTCCTTCAGGTACCAATCACGAGCGCCCTTGTTATCAACACGAAGCAGAGAACGGTAATGCGACCATGTTAGCGACAATGATTTTAGACGCGCTGCGTCTAAAATTTCAGGAAACAATCTTGAAAACTGCAAGAACTTATATAAATTGCTGGCATCAAATCCTTTACCATAGTGAGATGTCAGGTCCAATGCCAACTTATTAATGACCGCTTCACCATAATCGGCTCGTTGTTCGCCATGCAGAATCTCAACATCGATACGGTGACCAAGCAACCAGTTGCGTTGAATCAGCGCAACATTCACAGCCTGATATGCAACCTCTTTAGCCTTGTCAATGATAAGGATGGCATCTTGCAACAAATCTTCCGTTTCCTTATATCCAACAACTAACTCATCGTTTTGCGACACCCCGTTTTGCACTATCGACTGATTGTACTCCGTATTCTTTTCAACAATATGTTCAAAGTCCATGACCATTATTCATCAATCATTGAATTCCTATTTTGATACAAATTGCAAATGTACATAATTTTATCCAAACATTGCGTTTTTTTTCGTTACTTTGCACCTTAATTATATATATAGCAACAAAGAACAACACCATACAATGAAAAGAGTAGAAATCAAGCAAGCCTTGCAGATGCAAGCCTCTGACAATGAGATTACTGTAATGGGCTGGGTGCGCAACAAGCGCGGCAGCAAGAACGTGGCCTTCATCGCCCTGAACGACGGCTCCACCATCAACAACCTGCAATTGGTCATCGACCTGAACGTGATTCCCGAAGAGAATCTTGCCCTCATGCACGCCGGCGCGTCGCTGTGGGCCAAGGGCGTCTTGGTCGCTTCGATGGGTAGCGGTCAGGCCGTGGAACTCAGCGTGAAGGAAATCGGGCTGTTCGGTCCGGCCAACCCCGATGAATACCCGCTGCAACCCAAAAAACACTCCTTGGAGTTCCTTCGCGACATCGCCCACCTGCGCTTCCGCACCAACACCTTCGGGGCCGTGATGCGTCTGCGCCACGCCATGGTGTTCGCCATCCACAAGTTCTTCACCGAGAAAGGCTTCTACAACATCCATACGCCGCTTATCACCGCCTCCGACTGCGAAGGTGCCGGCGAAATGTTCCAAGTGACCACCTTGGATTTGAACAACCCGCCTCGCGACGAGCAAGGCAACATCGACTATAAACAAGACTTCTTCGGCAAGTCGACCAACCTCACCGTTTCGGGTCAGTTGGAAGGCGAGTTGGCAGCCACGGCCTTGGGCAAGATTTATACTTTCGGTCCGACCTTCCGCGCCGAAAACTCAAACACCACGCGCCACTTGGCCGAGTTCTGGATGATTGAACCCGAGATGGCCTTCTACGACATCAACGACAACATGGATTTGGCCGAGGAGATGCTCAAATACTTGATTCAGTATGCTTTGGACAACTGCATGGACGACCTCCAGTTCCTCAGCAAGCGCCTGCAAGACGAAGAAAAGGGCAAGAAAGAGGACGAGAAATCGATGGAACTCATCAGCAAACTGCATTTTGTGCTTGAGCATGAGTTTGTCCGCTTGACCTACACCGAGGCTATTGACATCTTGCACAACTCGAATTATAATAAGAAAGGCAAGTTCCAATATCCCGTCGACGGCTGGGGCGTTGACCTTCAATCCGAGCACGAGCGTTATTTGGTCGAGAAGCATTTCAAGAAGCCTGTTATTTTGACCGATTATCCTAAGGAAATCAAGGCTTTCTACATGAAGCAGAACGAAGACGGAAAGACCGTCCGCGCCATGGATGTGCTTTTCCCCGGCATCGGCGAAATCATCGGTGGCTCAGAGCGTGAGACCGATATTAATAAGATTCTCACCCGTATGCACGAAGTGGGCATCCCCGAGGAAAGCATGAACTGGTACTTGGACAGCCGTCGCTTCGGTTCCGTGCCTCATTCTGGCTACGGCCTTGGTTTCGAGCGTCTTATGCTCTTCATCACAGGCATGGGCAACATCCGCGACGTGATTCCTTTCCCGAGAACACCGAAAAACTGTTTGTATTAATGCGGAATTCGGAATACGAAATGCGGAATATGGACAAAGCCCAGCATCGCTTCGCGCTATTCCGCATTCAGCATTCCGCATTCATAATTCAATAAATGATGAACAACCAACGATTGACTCAAACCCAGCGGCAGGAACTGAAACTGTCGCCGCAGCAGATCCAACTGATGAAACTGCTGCAACTGCCCATCATCGAACTTGAGCAACGCATCAAGGAAGAAATTGAGGCAAATCCCGCCTTGGAAGAATCGCACGAAAACGATGATTACGAGGACAATGAGCCAATCACTGAAGATACCGACAACGGCGAAAACGACGACTACAACGACGAGGAAGTCGATTTCAGCAAGGACGACGAATTCGACATCACCGACTATCTCCAAGACGAGGACATTGACGACTATTCCTATAAGTTGCAGACCAACAACTACAGCCCCGATGACGACCCTTACGAGGCTCCGATTGTCAATGAAGAAACCTTCCAAGACTATCTGAACCAACAACTTGCCTATCGCGACCTGACCGAAAAACAACGCGAAATCGGACAGTATATCATCGGCAACTTGGACGACAACGGCTACCTCAGCCGTTCCGTACCCAACATCGTGGACGACATGCTTTTCACGATGAACGTATCCACCACGGAAGAGGAAGTGGCCGAGGTGCTTCGCATCGTTCAGGAACTCGACCCGCCCGGAATCGCCGCCCGCGACCTGCAAGAGTGCCTGCTCATCCAACTCAAACGCCATCAGGAGGACAATCCTTTCAAGGACTACAGCCTCTCCATCGCCATCATCAAAGACTTTTTTGAGGAATTCACGCGCAAGCATTACGACAAGATTGCCAAGAAAATGGAGGTCAGCAACCGCGAACTGAAGCCAGCCTTAGACGAAATCCTGAAACTCAACCCGAAGCCCGCCGATGCCTCCACCTCCGGCACGAAAAACATCCACTACATCACCCCCGATTTCTTCGTTTTCGTCAGGGACGGCAAGGTGGAACTCTCGTTGGACGGTCGCAACACACCCGAACTGCACGTCAGCAAGAGTTATATCAAGATGTTAGAGGACTTCTCCAAGAGCAAGGACACGCGCCAAATGCAAGAGGCAGTGCAGTTCGTGAAGCAGAAAATCGACTCCGCCAAATGGTTCATCGATGCCATCAACCAGCGGCAAAACACGCTGTATGTCACGATGAAAGCCATAGTAGACATCCAAGAGGAGTATTTCCTCACGGGCGATGAAACCAAACTCAAGCCAATGATTCTCAAGGATGTAGCCGATAAGGTTGGATTGGACATTTCCACCATTTCGCGCGTGGCCAACAGCAAATATGTGCAAACTCCATACGGCACCCACCTGCTGAAATTCTTCTTCAGCGAAGGCATTACCAACGAGGAAGGCGAAGAGGTTTCGACCCGCGAAATCAAGAAAATCCTGAAGGACAGCGTCGACAGCGAGGACAAGGCCAACCCCATGACCGATGAGCAACTGATGTTCGTGCTGAAGGACAAGGGCTACCCCATCGCACGGCGCACTGTGGCGAAATATCGTGAACAGTTGGGGATTCCCGTGGGCAGAATGAGGAAGAAGATTTAATCCCCCTACCCCCTTTGCAAAGGGGGAGGCGCAAAGCGGCGAGGGAGTGAAACATACTATTTTGGAAACTTTATCGTTTTTATCATTGTGAAAACGAACCTCTACACGAACAAAAAGCACTGGAAATGGGCTTTGGCCATCATCGCCCTGCTCATCATTGCGGCCTCGCTTTGGTACACCAATCGCCTTGTGAAGTCCATCGCCGAGCAAGAAACCCGACAGGTGAAAATGTGGGCTGCCGCTATGGAGCAACAGGCCATAATGATGAAATCGACGGAGGAGTTTTTCAACAAAGTGAGCGAACAAGAACAACTGCGCGTCGACCTTTTGGCCAATGCCTACCGTCGCGTCATCGACATTTCGACCAACGAGAACACCGCCATCTACCTCGAAATCATCCAAAACAACATCAGCATCCCGTTGGTCATCACCGACACGAAAGACAACATCATCTTTTCGAGCAACCTGCCGCCGACGCAAGAAGGCAAGAAGACCTTCGACGGCGAAATGAAGCATTATTACTCCAAGTTCCCGCCCATCAAAATCGACCCCGGCTATGGCTCGGTGCAATACTTGCATTACAACGAATCGCTGATTTACACGGAGTTGAAGGCAGTTTTGGAGGGCATGATTGACCATTTCATGGAAGAAATCACCCTCAATTCGGTGGGCGCGCCCGTCATCATCACCAACGAAGACCAAAGCCAAATCCTAAGTTTCGGCAACTTAGACTCGCTGTTGATGAAAGACCGCAATTATGTGACCCAACAATTGGAATTCATGCGCGACGAGAACGACCCGCTGCAAATTGAATTTATGAACACGGGCAAGGCCACCGTCTTCTACCGTACTTCAGATTTGGTGGAACAGATGCGCTATTATCCTATGATTCAATTGGTTGTGTTTGCACTTTTCCTCATTGTGGCCTATCTCCTTTTCAGCTACGCCCGCCGCTCGGAACAAAACCAAGTGTGGGCAGGCATGGCCAAGGAAACCGCGCACCAATTGGGCACGCCGCTCTCCTCACTGATGGGATGGATTGAATTGCTGAAAATGCAGGAGGAGCCTTTTGTGGGCACGCACGAGATGGAAAAAGACATCGAGCGGCTGCAAATCGTGGCCGACCGTTTCTCGAAAATCGGCTCCGTGCCCGTGCCTGAGCCTACTGACATCAACTATCTCATCCGCGACACGATGGACTACCTGCAAAAGCGGTTCTCCAAGAAGTTCGAGTTTGAAATCAACTTGCCTGAAGGTGAATTGGTTATGCCGCTGATTCCTTCGCTGTTCCGCTGGGTTTTGGAAAACCTGACCAAAAACGCCGTTGACGCGATGGGCGACCGAGGCAAAATCACCCTCGACCTCATCGACGACGGCGACCACATCCATTTGGACCTGAGCGACACCGGCAAAGGCATCCCGAAGTCGCAAATCAAGCAGGTGTTCAACCCTGGCTTCACGAGCAAGAAACGCGGCTGGGGCCTCGGTCTTTCGTTGGCCAAACGCATCATAGAGGATTACCACAAGGGCAAGATTTTCGTGAAGTCGTCGGTGGTCGGCGAAGGGACGACGTTCCGGATTACCTTAAAGAAATGAAAAAAGGCCGGATTTGCCATCCGACCTTTGCTCTTTTTTACATGAATTACCAGAAATAACTCACGAATTATCAGAAATTTAATTTATGAAAAATTCGTGCCTAATTCATGGCAATTCTTGTTATCAAAATCACTTCACGACAATCCTCTGTGCCTCGGTTCTGCCCGATTGGTCGTAAACCTTCAGCAGGTAAACGCCCGAAGCCAACTGGCTGACATTCACCGTTTCGCTCAGGCTCTCCATCATCATCTGTCCCGTAACACTATAGATTTCAGCCTTTTGGAAGCCTTTGGCCTGAATCTGGATTTCGTTCTCGGCAGGCACGGGATAGACCTTGAAATTGGCTTGGGCGTTCTCGTTTACACCAGTAAGATCAACATAAGTCATATCGACTTCGGTGCCATAGAACGTCTTGGTCGCAGCATTGTAGCCGTATGCCATTTCCAATTCCTCATCACACACAATCCCACCTTCTACTTTCACTGCTTCGCCATGAACGGCATTGCCGTCAACATAACTGAACCTGCAAATGATGTCATCCTCCCAAACCGAGCTATTAACCATCCATCCCTGAAGAAGTTTGGAGTCAAAGCAACCATCATCGTTATAGTTATAGATGACTTTTTCGAAATTCACCCAAGCGTTGTTTTGCCATAATTCATAAAGAATCTCGGTGACATGCTCATCGAAATCGAGGGTGTAGGTTTCTTTTTCGTCGTTTTGCCATGCGCCACCTTGCATATACTGGATAAGCACTTCCAAGGTGTTGCCGTTTCTGGTGTAAGTCCAAAGCTCGTCCGACGACCAATTGTTGCCGTTCCAGTCCCAATAGAGGACGGTGGTCACATTGCCGTTGTAGTTGTAGACTTCCTTCGTATCGTTCACCCAATTGCCATTTTCCCACTCTTGGTAAATGACCTCGCTCAGTTCGCCACCTTCGTATGAAAAAGAGGCTCTGGCATCGGGAACCCAAACATCTCCATACAGATACTCCTCAGCCTGAATCTCAAGCACGTTACCTGCAAAATCGTATTCGTAATTAATTACGTAAAAGTCATTCCAGCCATCGCCTTCGTCCATTTCGGTAAACTCATTGATAAGGTAATAGTCATACTCATCGTAAGTGTAAGTGGTGCGATACTTCTCACCGTCAACGGTATGCCAAGCGGCGGTTTGAGGCACCACCGTGGTTTCGTCGCGCACACCATAGTGCTTGAGCACATTTTGGGTCACATTCGATTTCAGATTGGCTTTGTGTTGCGCAAAGCCCACATTTCCAAACGCCATCACAAGGACGGCCAAAGTAAACAATCCTTTTTTCATAGTTGTAAGTATTTAGTTTTTAATGACATCGAAATAATAATACACGCCATCAATCTTGACATAGTGACCTACGTTTTCACTCTCTTGATACTCGTAGGTGGTTTCGGCGATGAAACCGCTCAGGCGAATCTCCTGCTTGTCGTTCTTAAGCACACGAGCTTCCACCTCGTAGGCCTTGTTGTTATAATTGATGCCCGTCGACATTTGAATCATGAAGTCGCCCTCGTTTGGGGTAGCCGCAGCCACAATCTGCTTCGAGAAATTGGCACTTGGGCAATTCACCGCAAAATCGATTAATGAACTCTCCGGCACCGCAGAAATGCTGATTTCAGCATCGGGGCAGGCATGGCGGCCTGTGCCTTCAACACCATCAAAGGCATCCGAAATATTGGAAAAGGAATAAGTCCCGATGATGTCCTCGTTGGTGTAACCATAGAAGTTGGCCCATTCGTTTTTTTGGACTTTCTCACACGAAACGAAGAGCAAACTTAACGCACAAATCAGAAACAATAATTTGCTGTTTTTCATAATGTTATTCATTTTATGATTAGTTTTTCGGTTGACAAAACGCTACCATCCTTGCCCAAACGAAGCACCGTGCAACAGCCTTTAGGCAAATCAGAGGTCGAAATATTGACGCTGTCGGCATGGGTGAAACCGATTCTTTTCAGTTCCTTCCCGTCGGCACCGATGATGCGGATTTGGCCATCTGTAACGCCGTTCCACGACACGCTGACCTGACTTTCGGTGGGATTGGGAAACACCTGCATACGACTTTCGGATGCGTGATGTTCCTCCGTGCCAAGGGCGGCCTTGTCCCACACGGCGATGGCATATTCGCCCGATTGGAGATTATCGAAAACGAAGCGTCCGTGCTTCCAAGTGCTGCCCGGATAAAGGGTGTAGGCAATTTCGTGCCAAGCCTCCGAAGCGTTGCGGCGATACATCAGCGTGGCCGAGTCGTTCTCCGAATGGATGATGTCGTTTTCAGAAGTGTTGGTGAAATCAATCATGCCCGTCACTTCGGCATCGCCGAAATCATAGCGGTTGACGGTCCAAAAATGCTTGGTCGACATGTTCAGGTTCGGAATCTGAGGGTCGTCATAAGGCCCAACCAAATGGTTTTCGATGGCAATCAACACCGAATCGGTGAGCGAAGTGGCCTCCATCCTGAAATTGCCGAAATTCTGTTGCGAAGTCGATTTAAGCATCATGTTCGACTGCGTTCTGCCGTCCAACCAGTTGTTGTTGAAATCATTGATTATGCCAACAGGCTCAAAGTCGAGGGTGACGGTGGCCGTTGCTTGCAAGCCATCCCACTCCACCATTTCAGTGGCCAATTGGAACTCTGGGCCGATGAAAGTCACCTCATACCTATTGTGCTGTCCGATGTGGTCGTCGCCGATGTGCTGGTAACGCAAATCGAGCGTCACCGCATACTGGCCACCCACGGGCGTCACCTCGGCAATGGTCGCGTAAGGATGCGGCATCCCCGAACTGTAGACATAAGTGTCGAAGAACCCGTGCATGTCAATGCCCGAATAATCAGTAAGTGCATTGCAAAGGAGTTCGGAAGTCGCTGTCTGGTAGGCATATTGCTGGAAATATTGGCGCATGGCAGCGAGGAAGTTTTCGCGTCCCATGTAGTTCATCATCGTGTTGACAATGACCGCGCCGCGCTCGTAAACCAGAATGGTGTTGTAGGTCAAATCCAAAGGCATGTTGTTGAGCGGTATCCAGTTGCTTGAACTATTGCACCAATTGTTGACGCTGTTCACCTTGGCCGACATGGTGTTTTGGAAATGCTTCTCGCCGTAAACGCCCACCTCGTAGAACACGCCCCAAAACTGCGCAAAGCCCTCGTTGAGCCACATGTCGCCCGCCTCGGCACAAGTCACCAAATTGCCCGACCACATGTGAGAAAGTTCGTGGGCGATATATTCCTCATTGTCGGTCGTGCCGTCCACAACGCTGGACACGATGGCGATGTTGTCGGTGTGTTCCATGCAACCTTTGCTTGTGACCACATAGCCAATGCGGTTGAACGGATAGGTGCCCAAGCTCTCCTCAAAAAAAGCCGCAATCTGCTTGACATGCACCATCGAAGCGGGCACATTGTTGATTTGGTTGGGCTTGACATACACCTCAATCGGGATGTCGCGCTCAATGCCGTTGTAGACATCTTCCCAAACCACATAATCGCCAACCGCAAAGGAAATATGGTAGGTGCTGCGGTGTGTTCCAATGCCAAGTGGTGGTGCCGTCGCCGTTGTCAAAAGTATCCACAAGGTTGCCACCGCAAATGGCTTTCTTGTCGTTGGTCGCGGTAATGAAAAGGTCGTATGTGGCCTTATCGGTGAAATTGTCTACACAGGGGAACCAAGTTTTGCCCAAATTGTGTGGCTGGCTTTCGAAGCCCACGCCGAGGTTGTAGACACGATCAGGATCGCTGTTAGGATTTGGACGCCACCATTCCACGCCGCCCCAAGTCTCGCTGAAGGTGGAGCCGCCATAGCGCACATCGAGGGTGACACTCTCGCCTGCCGCTATAGGTTCATCGAAAGTGACGGTCAAAAAGTCGCCTTCTTGACCAAAACTTTCCACACCGTAGAAATCGGAGGCCACATCGGTGACAGTGAGGCTCTTCAACTCCAACACAACGGCATTTATGTTCGCAGTGGTAGTGAAATCGATGAAGGTTTCGCCTTGCAACGTGCGGTTGGCGAAGTCGAAATCCCAAACGTGGATTTCATAGTGCGATACGTCAATGCCTTCGCCGGCGATTTGGGCTTGGGCGAAGTTCATAACCAACAAAAAGGTCAACAAAAAGGATAATTTTTTCATATCGTCAGAATTTATTTGTTCAACATTGGATTAGTGATGATTGCCTCGGTCTGAATCACATTGCTTTCATGCAAGGCGCGGTCGAGTATGCGGATTTCAAACTTCACCGTGTCGTTGGGCGAGAACGGATTCTGCACCGTCAGCGTGTAGTCCATCTTGCCGCTGATGGCCTTCGGCTCTTCCGAGTCACGCAAGCGTTTGAAACGGGCGTTGAAAGTCACCGTGTCGTAGGTTTGCGTTTGCGCGTTCCAACTCAGCAGCGGGGTCTTCACAAACTCGCCATTGACGCACTTCAGATAGTCGACCACCATATTATAATAATGTGCATCGTTGAATCCGAAGGGCGACAAAGTGTCCTTTTCATCAAGGCCGAGGTCGCCGTCACCATCGGTATAGGAGAAGGAAATGATGCCTTCGCCGCTGAAAGTACTGTCGGTATTGAACAGGTAGGTGAAACCCTCGTAGGCAATCTTCGGCTCGACGGGATACTCCACGGGCTTTTGGCAGGCCACCGTCGCCAAGGCCAAAAAAAGAAGTCCTATCAGTTCCCGAATTTTCATCTCTTCAGTTTAAGTTCGTCGACACTTCACATTTGAGGCGGTAAAAGTACGAATTTTTGGCGAAATGGACACAACAATATTTGAATTGAGTTTTTCTTGATTTTCAGCCAATTAACAACCATCGTTCAAAAAAATATCGTGGAAAAGTGTGGAAAAGTGTTGACTTGTTCACAAATGTTGTATCTTTGCCGCCAGTTTTGGCACGAAAAATGCCAATTGAAAACGAGCAGATTTTTATTTGATGCCGAGTTTATATATCATATCAGGCTGCAACGGAGCAGGAAAAACAACCGCCTCACTGACGGTTTTGCCCGAGACGCTTCAATGCAAGGAGTTCGTCAACTGCGACGAAATCGCGAAGGGCCTCTCCCCGCTCAACCCCGACGGCGCCAAGGTCGCCGCAGGCCGCCTGATGCTGTCGCGCATCAAGACCCTCATCGCTGACAAAGCCGACTTTGCCATCGAGACCACCTTGGCCGCAAAATCCTATCACGCACTCATCAAGAAAGCCCGCGAGGAAGGCTACAAAGCCAGCCTCATCTATTTCTGGCTTCAAAGCCCCGACTTGGCCATCAAGCGCGTGGCGGAGCGTGTGAAGCACGGCGGCCATCATGTGGACGACAGTATCATCCGCAGGCGTTACAAGGCGGGCATCAAGAACCTTTTCAATCTTTATTGCCCCGTCGTCGACTACTTCCTGTTCATCGACAACAGCATCATGCCCTCCGAGGTCATCGCCGAAGGAAACATCAAATCCATCAAGTTTTACAACGAAGAAAAATTCAAAAAAATCAGACAATATGACAACAGTAACAGTGAATGCAAAGAAGAATGAAGTTTCGTCCTTCACCAAGAAATTGATGAGCGGCCTCGACCTCTCGATGCAACGCCTGCTCACCATGCGCTGCCGCCACAACGGCACCTTCTGCTTCTGCGACGCCAACGGCAACATCTACACCGTAAAGGCCAAGGAAGTCAGAGCCATGATGGAACAGGAATAAAAACTATTCGTCACATAGAAAAAACGGCCACAATTTGCAGGTTGTCTGCGGATTGTGGTTTTTTTTGTGGGCAAACGATAACACGAAAACTCAAACCAAATCCCCCACTTTGCTCACAACGCGATATTCCAACCCCTCAAACTGCTTGAAATGAGCCTCCCCGCATTGGATTTTCTTTCTTTCGCTTGGATGAAGTTTGTTCAAATCCACCTTTGGCGTTCCTGTATCTTTGGTTTCGGCGACAAAATACACCTTCTTTTCATCTTCAAACACGACTGCCCAATCGGGATTGTAACTTCCAATTGGAGTGGGAATTTTGAACCATTCCGGCAACTTGAAATAGTATTTCACTTGGTCGCTCGTTTCGCAATCGCGGGCAAACTTGTTTTCCACTGAAGAATCCAAAGGAACATATTCTTCATAAATGGTTTTGTCCGTCCTTGAAACCTTGAACGTGAAATCATTCAGATAGATTTCAAGTTCTTGCTCTTCAAAGAGTCGCATTTCGTAATCCGAATCGCCAATTTTGTGATACTCAATGCCGTCAATCATCAAATCTTGCAACACTATTTTGATTTTATCCACCACCATATCCATAAACAGTTGCGGATTGACAGCCAAATCATCCAAGCGGCCTGACTTCCCCAAGATTTTCCAAATGGTTGAACGGGTCAACTCGGTACGATTCTGAACATAACCCAGTATGTCGGGAATGAAATAATCTGACGAATGGGTAGTAAGTTTGTCGCCTTTGTATTCCGTTGTCACACCTTCTTCGGTGATGACAATTTCCGTTTTCACAGAACGAATGGTCGGTGCCACAATGCGAGGCATTTCCTTGATTTCTTTGCCGGCTTTTTCGATGAGAACGTCGGTATCGAAATTCACGCGATAAGTGGTTTTAGCCTTCAGTTTCTCCCAAATAGAGAGGAAAAGTGGGTCTGCCTCAAATCCCTTCTTGTACTTCACTGAAACCCTATCACGTTTAGGCTTGATACGGTTGCCGAAGTCAACTCCACAATCCTCCTGCAACTCGGTTTGCAAGGCCTTGGCAAAATCATTGTAAGATTCGTTGGCAACCACCGTCAAACGGTTGATGTTCCTGTCGTAACAACGCACACCTTCCTGATTGACAGGCAAACGCAAACCCCGACCAATTTCCTGGCGTTTCTTGATTTCCGATTTCGTTTCGTTCAAAGTGCAGATTTGAAAAACATTCGGATTGTCCCAGCCTTCTCGTAATGCTGTATGCGAGAAAATGAAACGGAGCGGATTCTTCATATCCAGCAGTGTTTCTTTATCCCTCATTATCAGATTATACGTGTCGTCATCGGCTTGTGTTTCACCAGAAGTGTCTTTTACGCGACCTTTCTTGTCCTGGGAGAAATAGCCGTTATGAATCTTATCCAAAGGATACTGATTCAGTGACTGGAACTCAGGGCGTTCAATCAATTCCGAATAAATCTCCTCAAACCAAACAGCGAATTTTCCTTTCACCTCATTGCCGTGCTCATCGTATGCACGATAATTGGCTACCCTATCGATGAAAAACAAAGACAACACCTTTATTCCTTGCCTGTTCAGTTTCAATTCCTTACGCAGATGTTCCTCAACAGTGCGGCGAATCTGAAATTTCATCACCTCATCATTCATTTCATCCTTGCGCTGGCCTTGATAAAGCGTGTCACCATTTGAAAAAACAACACATCCGTTTGAGGCATCAATTTCCTCAACAATATAGCCGTTGCGGTATATTTCGCGATTCTCGCTTTTTGCGTATAGGTCGTCGCCCGCCCGAACCGTGACCGATTTTCGTTTGACACCGCTTTTGTCGTTGACATCGATGGAGATTTTAGCGGTGACTTTTGTCTTGGTCGCGGTAATGGATTCCAATGCCACAAAAGCGCCATTCAAGGCATTCTCTTCCAGCACCGAATCCACCTCTATTTGCTTGACCAATCCCAAATCGTAAGCCTTCACGGGGTTTAGGCTGTAAATCAGGTTATAGCGATTGCGATGCGTGGCTGAATAACGCAAGGTACACAGCGGATTCAGATTCTTGATAGCCGCCGCCCTTTTCTCCGACTCCATATTTTGCGGCTCGTCCACAATGACAATAGGCTGAACCTGCTTGATGAAATTGATTGGCTCCTGCCCGTTCAGCTTGTCGTTGGGCTTATTGATGACATTCTCGTCTTTGGCGAAAGAATCAATATTGATGACAAGCACTTCGATATTATCTCCTGCCGCAAAGCCTCTCAATTGCGATATTTTATTGCGGTCGTAAACATAGAAGCGAATAGGTGTGTTATCGTATAGCGTTTGGAAATGCTCATGCGTGATTTGCAGGTTTTTCAACACGCCCTCACGAATCGGGACGGATGGAACAACGATCACAAACTTCATGAATCCATATTGCTTGTTCAACTCATAGATTGTGCGCAAATAGACGTAGGTCTTGCCCGTGCCGGTTTCCATCTCGATTGAGAAGTGCATCCCGTCCAATTGCTCTGACGGCGTGATTTCATTTTGACGTTGCACATTTTGCAAGTTGGAAAGCATCTGCTCTTCCGACAACACCAAATCATTCCCAACACCATCTATCAAACTCGCCTGCTGTTCACTCAAATCGTATTGAAACACAGACTCGTCCTGAGCCTGCCCCTCAAAGAGCCCGACAACCGCTTGAATGGCTTCCTGCTGATACTGAAGATTGGATTCGAAGGAGAGTTTCATAACAATTACGATAAATAAGCAAATGATTGAGGGGCAAAACTCAAATTGAAGTCACTCAAAGCCCGAGCCTTCTTATATCGCGTAGTTTTACCAATTTTAATCGCGTATGCTTTTTCTTTATTAGCAAAATATGACAAATAAAAGTCGTGTGTTATACCAGACTGAAGCGCGGTTTTTTTCCAAATAGTTTCAATATCATCATTCAAAATATCCACAATTGAGAACTCACCAATAACCTTCTGAACAGGAGATGAAGCATAAACGATGACTTTCTGGACATCTGAATTCTTAAAGATGGATTTACGGAATTCGTATTTTTTAGTTCCGTCAAATATCTTTTCCGCAAATTCGGGCTTAATGGATAATAAAACTGTCTTCACTTTTTGTCTCTTTTATAATTGTCAAAAATTGTTCTTTCGAAATACGCTTAAAACCGCGCGGGGCATCATTAACCCCCGCCAAAACATTTAATTCTATCAACTCCTTCATGTTAATCCTATGTGGGAAAGAATAAACATATAGGAAACTTACAACAAAAGGCCTGCCATCACGATAATTCCACATGGCTCTCAAGTCTTTCTCTGGAAAAACGCTGCCTTTCCTACAATATTGGACAAAATCTTCTTCGTCCGCAAAATCATAACGTAAACCTTCAACCAGTCCAATAGTTGTGACAACACTCTTGTAATAACCTCCTGTCCGATAGAAAACCAATATATCTCCTTTAATTGGATGCGGTTCCAACGCCCATGAAACATACACCTTACCAATTGCATTACGATGCGGAAAATCCTCAACAAACTCTTCTGGTGATTCCGTATTTAGTATGGAATCAGGTAATAACTCCGTATGGTATTCAGGATAAATCGGAACAATATAGATGTTTCTATCATCTGAAATATAAGGAAATGTTTTTCGTAAATTTGCAAAATCAACTTTTGGACGGAAATCTCTAACATATACCCTTTCCCCTTTTTTCATTCCCCAAAAGACAAAACCCCATTGTTCCAATAAATCTATTAAACGCCTTTGCTCATCTCGCTTATCAAAAATGGTTACATAAATCTCATCAACCTTGTTTTTCAACGCATTATCAAAGATAATCTTCAAAAAACGCTCACCTAAACGAAAGCCATTGTTTATCACCTTAAAAGTGCCAACTTTTAATCGCTTCTTGGGCGGCAAAACAGGATTGACATTCGAATAGTCTTCATCCGTTCCTTCAACTTTCAAATAAAGAAACGAAAGTAACATCCCGTTTTTTGAATTTATGGTTATATACGCCTCATCATCATATTTTTTGATAAACCATTTGTCAAATCCAGGATAATCATCCTTTAAACTATCAAAAAACTTATCATTAAGGTCGATTTTCCCAAACTTTAATTTCTGAACGTTCAGAACCTTATAATCCACCAAATTAGGATGCTCAGCAAATACTTTTTCAAGAAAAGCATCAATGGTGAAAACCTTGTCTGACAAATTTAACTCTGCCGCTTTACGATGAATTTTTTTATCCTCGGTAATTAGTATATCAACCCTACCAACAAACAATTCATTCAAAAGCAAGGTATCAATTTTATCATTTTCAGTCGAGTCCATCTTATCTGAAACGACCTGTACTTCTTTTTGCAATGGTGAAGGAATCTAACCGTTTCTTTGTTTGGATTCTTTTTAATCTCATCAATTGTTGCAGAATGAATACATTTTGTGTACTTCCCTCTATCCAACCAACGATAAAGAATCCCGATGTCCTGAGAAACTATTCTATTCGCTTCCCGATGGATGATGATATTTGTATCAAGTAGTGCTTTCATCTGTTATTACTAATTTTGTGAAAGGATAATCTATCATATCTTCCTAAACTCCACTCCAGCGTCTCTCATCTGAAGGGCAGTGTTGGTTTTCAGTTGGTCGTTGCCTTCGAACAGGCTGTCTAAGGTGATTACTTTTTGCGGATGCTCGGCGCGAATGGCATCCACCAATTCTTGCGTGGCGGTTTCGAGCATCAGTATCAGTTCCTTGCCATTGATGGCGTAGAAACCGTTACGGTGTTCGATGGTGCTGTTCAGGCTCTTGCCGCTCCTGAGCAGCAACTCATACACCATATTGTTTTTCGTGGCAATCTCTGCCATAGGATGAAGCGAATCCTCAATCTGCAACTTCCATTCCTCATTTTCGGAGCCTTTTACCTTACGCCATTGCTTGAAGTTGCTTTCCGACAACTTGAACACCTTGAAGCCCAAATCCGGCATCTTAATCGTCGGTTCTTCTCCGAAGGGAAGTTTTTCTTTTTGTTTGGCTTGCTCGTCTTCCACTTCCTTGCGGATTTTCGCCCCCGCTCTGCGAATCCTTTCCTTGCCAATTTCCGCAATGGTCTTGTAGCCAGCCTTGAAAGCCTCGCTCTTTTCGTCGCACAATTCGGGCAACTGCACACAAATGAATTTGCGATGGCCGCCGTCTGTTTGGTTTAATTCCATAATTGCTTGGGCAGTAGGTGATGTCCCTGCAAAAAAGTCTAGGTATAAACCGTCTTTCTCATCATCGTTAATGATAAGTGACAATGCACGTTTTATTAGTGAAACAGGTTTGGGGAAATCAAAGAACTTCCCACCCATTAAGTTTTCCAATTCTTTACTTCCTTGATCTGTTGTTCCTGTATCCTCGTGTTTCCATAAATCAACAGGAACCATTCCTCCTTCCATTTCTGACAGAAACTTCTTTAATCGAGGATATATATTCTCACCGTTTTTACCCCAATAAAGCCTATTTTCTTCCACATGTTTTTCATAATTAGACTTTTCAAATTTCCAGGCATTTGTCGGATGAACAACCTCCTTCTTCAGAATAGGATTCCATAACGGATAAGACAAATTGGGGCGTTGTTCTTTGGTTGCAGGATTCACATAAGAAACGCTTGTCCAAACTCCTCTTGGATCGTTATCTGGATTTGAATAAATCGAATCTGCTTTTTCATTACGAGGTTCTTTTATGATGGAAACAACTTCTGATTTCCGATAAACCAATATACTTTCTGTCAAAGTAGTAAATGTTTTGGCGTTATTACTACGCGTATATCTCTTTTCCCAAACTACCGAAACTAAAAAATTCTCCTCCCCGAAAATCTCATTCATCAGCAAACGAAGGTTATGCACTTCGTTGTCGTCGATGGAAACGAAAATCACGCCGTCTTCACGCAACAAAGCCTTGGCCAAATAGAGGCGCGGCATCATCATACAGAGCCAGTTGCTATGGTATTGCCCGTTCTCCTTGCTGTTTTTGCGGAACATACCCTCGCGGGTCATATAGCCTTCCTCGTCCTTGTCGCCCACTCGCCGCTGATACTCTTCCTTGGTTTCGGAAAACTTGTCGGGATAGATAAACGAATCATTTCCAGTATTATACGGCGGGTCGATATATATCATCTTCACTTTTCCGAAATAACTCTTTTGGAGCACTTTCAGCACTTCCATATTCTCGCCTTCGATAAAGATGTTTTCGGTTTGGTCAAAGTCAACGGATTCTTCGCGGCAAGGCACCAAGGTAGCCGACGAAGGTTGCTGCATGACACGGAAAGCATCGCTTTTGCCTGCCCAATTCAGCACATAACGCTCGTTGGCGAAATTCACCTCCTCGCCAAGCGTTGCTTTCAGTTTCTCCCAATCAATTTTGCCCTCGTCAAATACCTCAGGCATAAGCGATTGCAGTATCTTTATCCGTTCCTCTTGCGGTGTTTGCGATTTTCCGTCCATACTGTTTTCCCAATTTACCGAGCAAAATTAGGTAAATTTATTGTTGAATAATAATTTCAGGCTCAATTTTCCCATTTTTGGCTCAGAATGGTAACACATAAGGCCTTTCCCGCGAAAAATGGGGGAAAACCGGTAGTCCATCCGCATCGCCAATACACAAAACCGCCGCAAGGGTTTCTGCGACCTTTGCGGCGGTTTTTCCATCCTAAGGAAATGGTCAACTTATTGAAACTCACTTCCCAAACCCGCCCAATGCGGTATAAAGGTTAATGAGTGCTTGTATCATATCGTTTTGGTTCTCCACTTGTGAGAGTTGAGCCGAAAGCAATGATTCTTGCGCGGTGAGAACCTCCAAATAGGTGGTCGAGCCGTGGTTCATCAACTCTGATGTGGCCGAAAAAGCCTCTTGCAAGGCATTGACGCGGATGTCGATGTGGCTGGTCTTTTCTTCTACCGTTTCGATGGCTTTCTTGTATTGATACACCTCGCTACCAGCGTCGTAAAGGGTCTGGACGAACTCCAAGCGGGCCTTCTCTTGCTCGGCTTTGGCATTGCGGAGTTGCGCTGTGAGTTGTCCACCTTGCAAGATAGGCTGCGTCAACGAGCCAACGGCCTGCCCGATGAGGCCAAGGGCGTTGAATGTGCCAGCATAGCCGAACAAACCATCAATGCTGAGCGAAGGATAGAACGACTGACGCGCCTGCTGGGTGGTGTAATAAGCAATTTCCATATTGCTCTCGGCCATACGGACATCGGGACGGGCACCAAGCAAGCGGATGGGCAAACCGAGATGAATCTGTTCGGGCATTTCAAACTTGTCGAATGTGGAACGCTCAATGTGGTGCGGCGGCTCGGCGAGCAACTGGCAGAGCGCAGCCTCAGTGATAACGATATTGTAGCGCAAAGTCACAATATCTGCACGCAAAGCCTCCAACGAAGCCTGCATTTCATACACAGCGGGGCTGTTGTAGGTGCCTGCCTGAAACAAGGCCTGCGTGGTGTTGTAAGACTCTTCATACAGTTTTTCGGTCGCTTCGGAAATTTCCAACTGGCGGTCGAGCATCACCAAATTGTAATAAAGGTTGGCGACGTTGGCGGCCAAGTCGACTTGCACTGCTTGACGATAATTTTCATTGTAAGCGAGTTTTGCCTTGGCTGAACGAATCTTGCTCCGGTTCTGGCCGAAAATGCCCAACTGCCAACTGGCCCTCACGGGAATTTGGACATTGTAGATACCAGCTCCGCCCTGATAATTATAGGAGGCATTGGGGGCAAACGCCAAGGTGGGCGCATAGCCCCATTTGGCTGACCTCACCTCGTTTTGCGCCTGCTCGATGGTGAGTTGCGTGGTGCGCATGTCGGTGTTGTTGGCCCAAGCCGTTTCGATGAGTCGTTGGAGTAAGGGGTCTTTGAAAACATCGCGCCAACCCATATCTCCCATCGATGTGGTGTCTTGCGGATTAATCACTTCGCCCAAAATGTTGTCTTGGACGGTGACATTCGACTCGTATTTCTTATAGAGATTGCAGCCCGGAAGCAGCAGCAACCCTGCGAATATCAATATTATATACCTTTTCATAGAAATCATCATTTAATGTTTATTCTTCATCATCTTTGTCGGGTGTCAAACGCTCGTGAATCTTCTGGAACACGATATACAGAGCCGGCGTGACGAACAGGATGGCGATGATAGCCACCGTCATACCGCCCACCACAGCGATGGACAGCGACTTGTTGCCCACGGCACCTGCGCCCGTGCCCACAATCAGCGGGATCATACCGATAATCATGGTCAAAACGGTCATCAGGATAGGACGCAGACGGTCTTGGCAAGCACCAATGGCAGCATCGTAAATCGACATGCCCTCCTTGCGTTTCTGCACGGCAAACTCGGTGATAAGAATGGCTGTCTTGGCCGCCAAACCCATCAACATGATGACACCCACTTGCACATATACATTGACACCCACACCCATCAGCGACTCCAAGGGGCGAACCGACAAGTAAGCGCCAAAGATACCAAACGGGATGGACAACAGCACCGCGAAGGGGATAAACACTGAGTTATACAACACGGCGAGAATGAGGTAGACCAACAATACCGCGATGGCATAAATGATGGCGGTGGTGTTTGAACCCGCGTTGGCAGCCTCCTCACGTGCCATACCGCCGAACTCGTAACTATAGCCTTCGGGGAACACCTCATCCATCACCTCATCGACGGCAGTGCGCACATGCGATGAGGTATATCCCGGGCTTGCAATCAGGTTGATGTTGTAGCAGGAAAACAGGTTGAAACGGCGCTCTTGCGAGGTGCCCAAAATCGGGGTGATGTTGACCAACCCCGACACAGGAGTCATCTCGGTGCCCGCCTGAACGTAAATGTTGTTGAGCGTGCTCAGCTCCATGCGATACTCATCGCCCGCCTCCACAATCACATAGTAAACCTTGCCGTACTTGGTGTAGGTGCCGATATACGAACCAGCGAGGTTGGTGCCGATGGTCTCGACGACAGTCTTCGGCGAAATGCCCTTGCTTATGCAAGCTGGCACATCAACGGTAAGCTCGTATTTCGGATAGTTGGCCGAATAGGAAGCCACCGCTATGGCCACCTCCGGACGGTCATTCAGTTTCTGCGTGAACTCCTTCGCATAGTTGATAAAGGTGGCGTCGTCGTCACTCGAACTGTTCTGGAGGTTCAACTCTATCGCCGAGCCTGAACCATAGCCCGGAATCTGGGGCATCTGGAATGCAGAGACATTGGCCTCCGGCATATTTACCATCGACCACATAGTGATGTCGTTCACCACGGTGGCAACGCTGTAGAAGTCGCGCTCCTCCCAGTTTTTCAGACGCACCATCACAGTACCATAGTTGGTGCCTGCACCACCGCTCATGATGGAGTAACCTGACACAGTGCTTATCAACTCGACATCGTCTATCGATTTGATGTATTCCTCGATTTTACTGACAGCCGTTTCCGTTTCGTTAAGATAGGTGCCCGGCGCGGTTTGCACATCGACGAAGAAGAAGCCCTGGTCTTCCTGAGGAACGAGTTCCGATTGGGCGGTCTTCATCAACCATACCATACCCAATCCGAAAATCACCAGCAGAATCCAAGAAAAAGCAGGACGCTTGATAAATTTGCCCACGCCTTTCATATACTTGCCCAACAGGGCATTGAAAGCCACATCGTATGCTTGCTTGACGTAATAACTGACTCCCTTCCGCTCTTTTTCGCCTTCTTTTTTGGGTTTGAACAAAAGAGCGCAAAGGGCCGGACAGATGGTCAAGGCCGAAAGTGTGGAAAGACACACCGAGCCTGACATGATGAAACCGAACTGCTTGAAGAAGGTGCCTTGTGTTCCCGAAATGAAGGTCACGGGGATAAACACGGCGACAAACACCAAAGTGGTTGAAATAGCGGCTGCCGTCACTTCATGGAGTGCCTCGCTGGTGGCAGCAGCGGCGGTGTATTTGCCTGTCTCCATCTTCGTCATCACTGCCTCGACGACCACAATGGCATCGTCCACGACGGTTCCGATGGCCAACACCAAGGCGAACAGCGTGATTAGGTTGAGCGAATAGCCCAATGCCCACACAATGGCGAAGGTGCCCACCAATGACACGATGATGGAAATCGAGGGAATCAAAGTCGCCTTGAAATCCTGCAAGAACAGATACACAATGAGGATAACGAGGACGATGGCGATGATAAGGGTTTCGACCACATTGTGGATGGAGGCGTAAAGGAAGTCATCGGAGGTCTCCATCTGCTTGAATTCCAAACCGGCAGGCAACGACTTTGAGATTTCCTTGATCACCTTGTCGATTTCCGCGTTGACTTCTGTAGCGTTGGAACCCGGTGCCTGCTTGACGAAGAACATTGCTCCGGGATGTCCGTCCACCTTCGAACGGAAGGAGTACGTCTTGGTTCCAAACTCCACGTCGGCTACGTCTCTCAAGCGCAAAACCTCACCGTCGGGGGTGGCACGCAGGATGATTTCACCAAACTCGCTCATTTCACTGAGTTGTCCCTTGAACTCAATATCCATCTTGTTTACCGTGCTCTCGATGCTACCCACGGGCGACACCAAATGCTGTTCATTGATGGCATTGATAATCTCCTCCCTGGTGACGCCGTATGAGGCCATCACATCCGGTTTGATCCAGATACGCACGCCGTAGGTATCGCCGAGGAGGTTGATACTGCCCACACCTGTGATACGGCTAATACGCGGTATCACATTGATGTCCAAGTAGTTGATAATAAACTTCTGGTCAAATCTGTCGTCGGTACTCTCCAAAGACTGGATTTGCAGGATGGAGTTGACGCTTTTTTGCACGGTGACACCCTGTTGGGTCACTGCAGCAGGCAATATGCCTTCGGC